>NZ_JARXUZ010000001.1:2400000-3000000 GCF_029893365.1 Cryobacterium sp. CG_9.6
AGTTCACCGGTGACGGCGGCAACGCGGCGAAGCTCGAACTTCTCGCCGATGATTGCTGCCTCACCGTCGATCAGGTCTGCAACGGTCTGCGTGCCACTCGTCGCGGCGAGTCCGGCTTCGACCGTGGTCGCTCCGGCTGCTGCGATGGCGTCGAGGACCTTGTCGGCGAGGGCGACGAACTTGCCACCCTTGGCGACGAAGTCGGTCTCGCAGGCGAGCTCGATCATGTACGCGGTGGTGCCGAGTTCCTTGGCCGCAACGAGGCCTTCAGAGGTGGAACGGTCAGCGCGCTTGGCGTTGCCCTTGGCACCCTTGAGACGCAGGATCTCGATTGCCTTGTCCATGTCGCCGTCAGCTTCAACGAGCGCGTTCTTGGTGTCGACCATGCCGGTGCCAAGGTTCTCGCGGAGAGCCTTGACGTCTTCGAGTGTGAAGTTTGCCATACGGGGTTCCCTACTTGGTTTCTTCTGCGGCCGGGGCGTCAACGGCAACTGCAACAGCAGCGGCAACGTCGGCGTCGCCAACAACATCAGCGATCGTGACGGCGGGCTCAGCTACAACGGTCTCAGCTACGACAGGCTCAGCTACAACGGTCTCAGCAACAGGCTCTGCAGCCGCGTCGTCGGAACCCTTGAGGAGTTCAGCTTCCCAAGCGGCGAGGGGCTCAACTTCGGCCTCCGGCTTGGCGTGGCGCTGAATGAGGCCCTCGGCTGCGGCATCCGCAATGATGCGGGTGAGCAGGCCGACGGAGCGGATGGCGTCGTCGTTGCCCGGGATCGGGTACTGCACGTCATCGGGGTCGCAGTTGGTGTCGAGGATTGCGATGACGGGGATGCCGAGCTTGCGCGCCTCGTCAATGGCAAGGTGCTCCTTGTTGGTGTCAACAACCCACAGCGCGGACGGCGTCTTGGTGAGGTTGCGGATTCCGCCGAGGCTCTTGTGCAGCTTGACGAGCTCGCGCTTCTTGATGAGCATTTCCTTCTTCGTGAAACCGCTCTTGGCGGTGTCTTCGAAGTCGAGCTCTTCGAGCTCTTTCATGCGAGCAAGACGCTTGGAAACCGTCTGGAAGTTGGTGAGAAGTCCACCGAGCCAGCGCTGGTTCACGTAGGGCTGGCCTACGCGGGTTGCCTGCTCAGAGATGGATTCCTGTGCCTGCTTCTTCGTTCCGACGAAGAGGATGGTGCCACCGTGGGCAACCGTCTCCTTGACGAAGTCGTAGGCCTTGTCAACGAACCCGAGCGACTGCTGCAGGTCGATGATGTAGATGCCGGAACGCTCGGTGAAGATGAATCGCTTCATCTTCGGGTTCCAACGGCGGGTCTGGTGCCCGAAGTGCACGCCGCTGTCGAGCAGCTGGCGAATGGTTACGACGGCCATGAGCCGTTCTCCTTGTCCGGCGTGTGTGCGCGAAGGCACGGTACGCCAATCGGTTTGTGCGAGGATCGGATGATCTTCACTCCTGGTGCCCGGCACACGTCCGCCCCTGTTTCTCGAAGATGGTGATTTCGAGAGGACGGGGACCGATAGACATGGCGGCCTGATGGGCACGCGTAGTCAGCGCACGAGGCGCTGCTTGGAGTAGCTTATCACTCGGTTGCGAGGCTGTGCACGCTTTTCTCCTGACGCTCACCTGTCCTCCCCCGCCCACGTGTTCGCTGCCACCACACGGATTGCGCCGGCACCCCGTCTCGGGAGAACAGCGGGGCCAGAGTGGAGGGATGCTCACTCTGATGTCGACTCGTCGCAGCCTGCGGTTGGTTGTCTTCGCGCCCCTGCTTGCTCTCGTCGTCTCCTCGAGCCCAGCGGATGCCTGGGGCTGGCCACTCCAGCCGCCGCACCAGGTTCTGGCTGGTTTCGTCGCGCCGCTCACACCGTATTCGGCAGGTCACCGTGGGATCGACCTTGCAGCCGCGCCGTCTGATCCCGTGTTCGCTCCGAGTGACGGTCAGGTGTCTTTCGTGGGATTTGTTGTTGATCGCCCGGTGGTGTCCATCGTCCACGCCCACGACATCGTTTCCACCGTAGAACCGGTCGACCCGCTCGTGGCTGTGGGTGACCGTGTCGTTGCGGGACAACGCGTGGGCACGGTGGCCGTGGGAGGCCACTGTGGTCAGCGGTGTCTCCACTTCGGCGTTCGCGAACATGGCCGCTACGTGTCACCGCTGCGATTTCTGGGTGGGGTGCCGCGGGCGGTCCTGTTGCCACTCGGGTGAACCGCGGGCAGGCGCAGGCTAGGCGCGCGGGTGAGCCAGCCGGTAGCTCTGCTTGAGGCGCTCGGCGGAGACGTGCGTGTAGATCTGGGTGGTGCCCAGACTGACATGTCCGAGCAGTTCCTGCACTGCACGCAGGTCCGCGCCACCGTCGAGGAGGTGCGTTGCCGCCGTGTGCCGGAGTGCGTGCGGTCCTGCCGGTCCGTTTCCGGGAATGTCGCCCAGCAGTGCGGCGACGAGGCGATAGACGCCGCGCACGCCCAGACGTTGGCCTCGGGTACCCAGCAGCAGCGCATCCGCTCCAGGGTATTCCGGTACCGTCATGACGTTGTGGGGTGACACGGGCACGCCTGCCACCAGATGCGGACGACCGTCTCGGAGGTAGCTCACAATTGCCCGGTGAGCCGGCACGCCGAAGGGCACCACGCGTTCCTTCGCCCCCTTACCGGTGACACGCACGGTGAGGCGATCAAGATCCACCGCGGACACATTAAGGCCCACGAGTTCAGACACGCGGAGGCCGGAGGCATAAAGAATCTCCACGATCGCCAGGTCTCGGAGGGCAATGGCGTTCCCGTCTGCCGCACGCGCTTCGAGTGCGGCGAGCAGTTCCTGCATCTGGCCGCGATTGATGACGCGGGGCAGAGTGCGTGCGGGTTTGGGTGACCGGAGCCTCGCTCCCTCATCGGCGGTGTCGGTGACGGTTCGGGAGAGCCAGGCCGTGAAGCTGCGGGCGGATGCCGACCGGCGCGCCACCGTTGCGCGTGCCAGTCCAGCCTGGGTCGCCACCCACAGCCACTCCCGCAGCAGTTCGAGGGTGATGTCGACCGTGCCGTCGCTCTGGCGGGCCGTTGCAAAGGCGGCGAGCTGGGTGAGGTCGGTGCGGTACGCCCGCACGGTGTGCGCGGAATACCCCCGCTCCGCCGTGAGGACGAAGAGAAAGTCATCGACGGCCGCGGTGAGGCCCGCCGGTGTGAAGTGTGCCGTGCTCACTCAGACCTGCCGTGAAAAAGATTCGGTGCGCTCCGTGGGAGTGAGCGCCTCGATGGTGTCGAGATAGGAGCTGGGAAAATGCGTGACCGTGTCGAAGGTGCCTACCGGCAGGATCGAGTGCACAATCTGATCGTCGTAAACGTGCACGAGGCCCAGTGACTGGCCGCCGTTCACACCGAGGAGTTCACGCTGGGGGGCGCTCAGATCCATGGTGTAACAGAGTGCTGCGGCCACTGACACGGGAATTCCGGCGAATATTCCGTGCGTGGAGTAGTGCAGGTGTCCGCCCAGAATTGCTCGCACGTCGGTGCCGCGGATCACGTGGGCGAGCTTCGACTGCTCGCGAAGCTCGAGCACGGTCATGAGCGCCAGCGGTGTGGGGATAGGCGGATGATGCAGGGCGAGCAGGGTGCCGTGGGGTGCCTCTTCGCTCAGTTCGGCGGCCAGCCAATCCAACTGCGCAGTAGAGAGTTCGCCGTGATGGTAGCCGGGCACGCTGGTATCGAGGGAGATGATGCGCAGGCCGTTCACGAAGGCAACACGGTCTATCGGGCCGTCACCGGCCTCTTCGCGCAGCAGCTCGGTTCGAAACGTCTCGCGCTTATCGTGGTTCCCCATTACCCACAGCACCTCGGCGCCCCACCGGGTAGCAGCCTGCTCGACGACGCCGCGCACGCGTCGGTAGGCACCCGCTTCGCCGCGGTCGGCGACGTCGCCGGTGATGACGATAGCGTCGGGGTGCCGCCCGGAGCGGTCGAGCTGAGCGAGGGCGCGATGCAGCGCACTGTCGGTGTTGACGGCACCGTAAAGCAGAGCCTCATCGTCGAGAAAATGGGTGTCGCTGAGGTGAACAATCAGGTGGCTCGCTGCCGGATATTGCCCCAGTTGGATGTCTGCCATGCGCCGCCTCTCGTCGATGCCCCCAGACTACGGCCTGCCACCGACAGCCGGTTTACAGCGCGCGGGAGCAATTCAATGCGGTGGCTAGTGCAGTCGCACCCAGCCGGCCCCGCGCTCACCGACGACACCATCCACGTCGAGTGCTCCTAACGCGGCGCGCACTGCCGATGTCGACAGGCCGGCCCGGCGCGCGATGTCCGGCAACGGCCGCGGCAGTCGGCCGCTCAGGGCGTCGAATACCCGAACCTGGTCGCTGGTTCGTGCTTCTGGGTCACTGGTGGAGCCATCCGCTTCGGCATAATCCAGTGGAACCTGAACCGAGCGCTCCCCCACGAGCTCGGCCATTTCGGCGGCCGTGGTGACGCAGACGGCATCGAATTCTCGAATAAGTCGGTGGCAGCCGGCCGAGGTTGGCGAGGTTACGGGCCCCGGAACCGCTCCCAGCGGACGGCCGAGTGTGGCGGCGTGGCTGGCCGTGTTGAGCGACCCTGATCGCCAGCCCGCTTCAAGCACCACCGTGGCGAGGCTCGCCGCCGCGATCAACCGATTGCGTTGCAAAAATCTCCACTTCGTTGGTGCTGAGCCACAGGCCAGTTCAGACAGCACAGCGCCGTCGGTGGCGATTTTAGCGAGAAGGCCGTCATGTCCGGCGGGATAGAAGCGGTCGACTCCCCCGGCGAGAAAAGCCACGGTGCTTCCGTGGCTGGCGAGGGCGGTGCGATGCGCTGTGCCGTCGATCCCGTAGGCCGCACCGGACACAATGGTGAAGCCGCGGTCAACCAGCCCCGCGGCCGCTTCCATGGCCACGTGCTCGCCGTAGCCGGTAGCGGCGCGGGCACCCACCAGGGCGATCGACTGCGGGATGCTCGCCAGCGCCGCTTCGGTACCCCGCCACCAGAGGGCCAGCGGCGTGTGGGCCAGCAGATCGTTGAGCGACCGGGGCCAGAGGGCATCGGTGGGCAACAAAAGTCGGGCGCCGACGCGTGCGGCCTGTGCCAGTGAGCGCTCCACCTCCACCGAATTGAGTCGTGGCCGCCAGCGGAGCAGCCCCTGGTCCAGTCTGGTGCCGAGCTCATCCTCGGAGTCGTCGTAACCAGCGTCGATCAGTACCGCTGCGACCCGCGCCGGTGCCCACCCCTCAAGAACCGCCGTCAGGCCCGTGGTGGCGCCGAGACTGTTGACCACGAGTCCGGCCAGGCCATCTCCGGGTTCGGCGATGCCGGTCCAGGCCGCACGGGCGAAGATCTCGGCCCACGGGGCCGGCACACCGGCATCCGTCGTCTCGTCGCTGCGCACCGGCGTGGCGAGCGCCCGCACCTGCTGGTCGGGTAGTCCAAAGATGCTCACGGTGTCATTCCCTTTCGTAGGTAGAGTGCGAGTCCCACGTGTTCGGCACCGGGTCGGTCGGCGCCCTCCAAATCTGCAACCGACCAGGCAACACGAAGCACCCGGTCATATCCCCGCATGGTGATACCACCGCGTTCGAGCGCACGATCAAGCGGGGCCGTGGTCTTAAGGTCCAGTCGGGCGTCGGCGCCGCGCAGCCAGGGACCCGGTACCTGTGAGTTGAACTCCCACGGGGTGTGGCGGAGGCGTTCCGCTGCTGCCGCGCGGGCGTCCACCACCCGGCTACGCGCCTGGGCACTGTCAATGCGCACGCTGTCGGTGGAGAGCCGCAACTGGGCCGCGGTGATGCGCTGCACACCGAGCTGAATATCAATGCGGTCAAGGAGCGGTCCCGACAGTCGAGCCAAATAGCGTCGCCTCGAGTTGGGTGGGCAGGCGCATTCCAGATCACCGGCGCCATACTGGCCACACGGGCAGGGGTTGGCGGCCAGAACGAGTTGGAATCGGGCCGGGAAGTGCGCGATCGCGTTGGCACGGTGGATGCTGATGGTGCCCGATTCGAGCGGCTGACGCAGGGCATCGAGCACGGCACTCGCGAACTCGGGAGCTTCATCCAGAAACAACACCCCGTGGGAGGCCCGCGAGGCGGCTCCGGGTCGAATCTGCCCCGTTCCACCGCCCACCATCGCCGCCGCCGTGATCGTGTGGTGCGGCGCTTCGAACGGTGGCCGGGTGATCAGCGCAGAACCCAGGCCCCGTTCGCCGAGGGAGCGGAGCGAGCTCACCTCCAGCGATGCGACCGCACCCAGGTCAGGGAGAAGGCCGGGGAGCCGGGCGGCAAGCATCGTCTTGCCCGCGCCGGGCGGGCCGAGCAGAAAGACATGGTGTCGGCCGGCGGCCGCCACCTGCAGGGCCAGGATGGCGTCGTCGTTGCCGATCACGTCGACAAGGTCGAGTTCAGGGCCGAGGGCCGACGGGTCGTTCGGCTGCTGAATCGCCTCCACCGGACGCGTCGGCAGTGTTGCCCCGTGCCAGATGGCTGCGTCTCGCAGCGAGGCGACACCCACCACGTTCACCCCGGGGACCAGCGCCGCCTCGTCGGCGTTTCCGGCGGGAACCATGACGGTTGTGTTCCCCAAGCGCGCAGCGGCCACGACGCCCGGCAAAATACCCGGAGTGGGACGCAGCCGGCCATCGAGGGCAAGTTCGCCAAAGTGCACGACCGATCCCACCGACTCGGCGGACACCACCCGGTCGGCGGCGAGGCAGGCGAGCGCAATGGCGAGGTCGAAGCCGGCGCCGTGCTTGGGCAGCGCGGCCGGGGAGAGAGCCACCGTGAGGCGGTGGGTGGTGAGCGGGCACCCGGAGTTGGCTGCCGCCGCGCGCACGCGCTGCGTGGCCTGCGACAGCGCGGCATCGGGAAGCCCAATGATGATCATGGCCGGAAGCTGGGCGGAGATGTCGGCCTCAACCTCCACCAGCGCACCGGACAGACCGAGCAGGGCCACGGCGTGGGTTCGCGCCAGCGGCATCAGAACACGCCCTGCAGATGTTCAATGACGGGTTCTCGTCCCCGTGCGGCGATCACCGCGATCGCATCCACCCGAATGTGTGCCGGCCACACCTGCGCCTGGGAGCACCAGAGGCCCGCCAGGCGACGCATTCGGGCGAGCTTTTCCGCGGTGATCGCCTCAAACGGATGCCCAAAGCTCACGCTGCTGCGCGTTTTCACCTCAACGAATACCACCTCTGCACCGCGCTCCACGATGAGGTCAACCTCGCCGTCGGGGCACCGCCAGTTGCGGTCGATCACCGAATATCCCTCAGCAACGAGGTAGGCGGCAGCGCAGTCTTCTCCGTACCTGCCGAGTTGGTCTTTGCGTGCCACGAGTACCTCCGGCCACCACAGTGGCCGAACCGCAAGACGCCCGTGCACGCGGGACGCCATCCGTGCACACGTCTGTGGATAGGCCGGCTGTGGAGGACCGATGCGGTTCCGGCCCGGGTGGTGCTACTCCATGGTGAACAGACGCCGCACGACGCGCCCCTCGGCCAGAGCGTCGAGGCTCTCATTGAGGTCGGTCAGGGGACGGGTGTCGGTATGCAACAGTTCCACCGGCAGGGTTCCCGCCCGCCAGAGGTCCAGGTACAGCGGAATATCGCGGCTGGGAACCGAGTCACCCATGTAGCAGCCCAGAAGACGTCGCCCCGTGCCGGCAAACTGCAGGGCAGAGGTCGTGATGGTCTGATCGGGGTGGGGCAGGCCCACCGACACGAGAGCACCGCCACGGGTGAGCAGTCCGAGGCAGGCCTCCGTGACTCGGGAGTTTCCGACCGCCTCAATAGCAAGGTCCACGCCGTCCCCGGCATGCTCGGCGACCAGACTCACCGCGTGCTCCGGAGCTCCGGCCCAGGTGGCGCCGCACCGAAGCGCCAGCGCCTGCTTCTCGGGCAGCGGGTCGATGGCAATCACGGTGGTGCCGGCTACCTGAGCCGCGGCCATGACGGCCATCAGACCAACAGCACCGAGGCCAAAGACGATCACCGACTGCCCTTCCGTGAGCGCGCCGGTGTTGAGAACCGCGCCAATGCCGGTGAGCGCCGCGCACCCGAACATGGCCGCCACGTCGAACGGCACATCGGCGGCAATCACGACCGCCGATTCCCGCGCGACCACTGCGTACTGCGAAAAAGCGGAGACGCCCAGGTGGTGGCTCACTCTGTCCCCCGAACCGGAGCGCAGCACCGCGTCACCGTGCAGCAGGTCACCGGTGCCGTTGACCAGAGCGCCACGATGACAGAGTGCAGGGCGTCCCGCGCGGCAGGAACGACAGTCGCCGCAGCTCGGAACAAACACGAGCACAACGTGGTCGCCCACCGCAACGTCCGTGACTCCGGCGCCAATGCCGGTCACAATCCCGGCCGCCTCATGCCCAAGAGCCATCGGCAACGGGCGGATGCGAGACCCATCGATGACCGAGAGGTCGGAATGGCAGAGACTCGCGCGTTCAATCTTCACGAGTAGTTCCCCGGCCCGGGGCGCGGGGACCGGTATCTGTTCGAAGGTAAGCGGAGCGCTCTGGGCGTACGGCCTGGTCGAACCGGCGTCACGAAGGATGGTGCTGAGCATCGTTGCTGTCGTCATACCTCCAACGTACAGGCGTGGCAACCAGGGTCGCGCCTGAGCTGGCGGAGACCTTGAAGGGGCAGAGATTCCGTGCCATGCTGGGCGCAGTTTGCGACTGATACCTGACTCACCGCAACGAATCCGGGGCACCATTCATTGTTTTTTGAGGTAATCCAGTGAACTCAGCCAGCGATCACGAGCCCCAGCCACCGACGCCACCCACGCCACCCACGCTTGTGAAGTTTGACTCACGTGTCGTTCAGCTCTTCCTCAATCAGGAACAGAACACAAATTACGCTAATTCCGTCGCTTCCCTCGAGCACCACGAGAATCTCGACAAGGTCCTCAGCCGAATGGTCTCGTTTGCCTGTCGCCTCGCCAAAGCGAAATATGGCGCGCTGGCCGTCGCTGACAGCGACGGATCCCTCATTCGCTTCATCTCCGTTGGGATGGATGCTGAAACGGAGGAAGCGATCGGTGTGCGTCCCCACGGGCGAGGAGTAATCGGCATGCTCGTGCGGAATCCACAAACACGACGCATCAACAATGTTGCCGCATCCCCCGAATTTGAAGGGTTTCCGCCTCACCACCCACCTATCTCAACGCTGATGAGCTTTCCCGTCGCCATTCGAGACGTGCCCTTCGGAACTCTGTTCGTGGCGGAGAAGCTCGGTGGAGACGATTTCAGCGCCGAGGACGAGGACCTCGTGGGCGCTCTGGCGAGAGAAACAGGAGTGTCAGTCGAAAACGCCCTCCTGTTTGATGACGCCCAGCGTCGAACGCACTGGTTGAGAGCCTGTGCGGAGTTGGCGCGAGATCTGCTCGAGCCCTCCTCCAGCGGGGCCGGTGGCGGTGTCGCTTTGCAGGCTGTGGCCGAACGAGCCCGACGGGAGTCAGGGGCCGACTTTGCGTCGATCGGCTTACCGACGCCTGACCTCAGCCACGTCTACTTTGCCGCAGCATCGGGTGCGGGTGCGGACACCATGCTGCGACAGCTCGTCGAGCTCCACCCCCAGGTTCTCGCCCATCTTCGGTCCTCTGGTGAGCATCTGGCCCTGCCCTCACTGACCGACGTGCTGGTGCCGTCCACAATGGTCGATTCAACCCAACTGTCGATTTTCGGAACGACCCTGATTACGCCGCTCGGACCCCCGGCAGACGCACGAGGTCTCCTCATCCTCTCCCGCACCGCGGGACGCGGCGCTTTCAACCCGACCGACATGGAAATGGTGGACGTCTTCGGCTCGTATGTGACGCTTGCTCTCGAACTTGCCGGAATTCATCGTCTGCGTCAGCGTCGGGCAGTGCTGGGCGACCGAGACAGAATCGCCATGAACCTGCACGACCGGATCATGCAACGGATCTTCGCCACCGGCCTGAGCCTTCAGAGTCTCAGACGGTTCACCGAAAATCCGGCTGCTCTCGAGCTCATCTCCGCGATCACGAAGGAACTCGATGCAACCCTCCACGAACTTCGAGACACGATTTACGAACTACAAAACCTGTCCGCCGAACAGTCAAGCGTCCACAGCCGAATCTTGGCCGCGATTCGGAAGTCCACAAACGCAATTCCCATCACGTCCAGCATCCACTTGGTTGGTCTCACCGATGAGTCCATCGACGAGGCACTCTTGGATGACATTCTGGCGGTTATTTCCGAAGGTGTGAGCAACGTGGCGCGTCATTCGGGCGCCACATCAGTAGAGGCCTCGGTTAAGATCGAACGCGGTCGAATTACGGTGCTCATCGCAGATAATGGTCATGGAATCACCGACACCGTGCGACACAGCGGGCTGGACAACCTGCGAAAACGGGCCCAGAACTATCACGGACGATTCAGCGTAACGAGCAAACCAGATCGTGGGACGCGTTTGCTTTGGTCGGCTCCGATTACGTCGCCGGTCACGTCGCCGGTCTCCTCGCCGGTCTCGGTGCCTTCCCCGGGGATTCCGGATCAGGATATGCCTGCGACGTAACGAAGACGGCGGCTTGAGTGCGACGCTGGAAGCCCAGCTTGCCCAGGAGGGACGACACGTAGTTCTTCACCGTTTTCTCGGACAGGAACATGGCCTCGGCGATCTGCCGATTCGAATACCCCTCTCCGATCAGGGCAAGACACCGCTCTTCCTGACCCGTCAACGGCACCATTCGGTTGTCTCGGGCGACAGGATCCACGAGGCCCTCAAGAATCTTCGACCGATCGCGGTCGGAAAAAAGCGACTCCCCCGCGGCCGCTCGGCGTATGTCTTCGAGCAGATCGGTGCTGCCGATTTCTTTCAGCAGGTACCCCGCTGCTCCGGCCAGGACGGCGCCACGGACTGCTTTTTCGTCGTCGTAGCTTGTCAGGATGAGGCACTGAAGCGTGGGATCGATGCTGCGCACATCGCGGCACACCTCGATGCCCGTCCCGTCGGGAAGGCGGCCGTCGAGAATCGACACATCGGGATGAAGGTCAATGATGCGGCTCGTGGCTTCCACGGCGGAACCGCTCGCACCGACGACCTCAAATCCCTCACGTTCCAGGAGATCCCGGAGGCCCCGTCTCACCAGCTCGTGGTCATCCAGAATAAAGACACGGGTATGTGGGGTCAGTGACTCGTCGGGAGTGTTCATCGCGTTCTCCAGCTCATAGCTCCGAAAGGTGAGTAGGCCCTCAGCGCCTCGCCGACACGGCGCCAATTCTCTGTTGCGTCCTATTTTGTCTCCAGGTAGCCGGCCACGCTAGGGCTCGGCGGCAGGAGTTTCGTAGATTCCGCCGCTACCGCCGCGCATAGTCCTGCATGGCCGAGACCAAAGGCCTTCCGAGTAGGGGAACTAAGCCTCGATCCACCGGTCGAGTTAGGGTCGTAGCGGCGCGTTAAACAGAGAATGCCACTCGGATCAGGAAAAATAGAACTTACTTAGGGTTCATTTCAACCGATTCGAGAGGCATCTCGTAGATGCAACTTTTCCACAGTTCCAGCCGCTTGTCAGCCACCTTCGATGACACGAATCTCGTGTCGGCCGCGGGGCTTGTCCCCGCGATGGCGTTGGCGGTGAAAACCGGGCTCAGCGACCTCGCCGATGCATGGCTGACCTTGCCGGGGTACTTCGGCGCGAACTCGGGGTTGAAAGTCACCGCGTTGGTCGCGGGGATGCTCGCTGGTGCCGATTCGATCGATGACATGGCGTTGCTGCGGCACGGCGGTATGAAGAAACTCTTCGTCGGGACGTATGCCCCGTCGACGTTGGGGTCGTTCCTGCGGTCGTTCACGTTTGGTCACGTCCGGCAGCTGGACGCCGTCGCCTGGCGGTGGCTGGTCAACGTCGCCGCACACACCCCGATCGTGGCGGGCATCGACGACTATGCCCTTGTGGACATCGACGACACGATCAAGGAAGTCCACGGATATCAGAAGCAAGGCTCCGGTTACGGCTACTCCGGAGTGCGCGGCTTGAACGCTCTGATCGGCATCGTCTCCACACCCCAGGCGGCACCGATCATCGTCGGCTCCCGGCTGCGGAAAGGCGCGGCAGGTTCCCCGCGCGGCGCGGGAAAGTTCGTCGGGGATGTCCTCGCCACCGTGAAACGCCTCCGCAGCCAGACGGCCACCGGCCTCGTGCTGCTGCGCGCGGACAGCGCGTTCTATGGGCACGCGGTCGTCGCCGCCGCGCACCGGGCTGGCGCAAAAGTGTCCATCACGGCACGCATGGACCCGGCCGTTAAGCGCGCCATCGGCACGATCACCGATGACCAATGGACGACCATCAACTACACCGATGCGATCCGGGACGAGGCCACCGGCGCGTGGATATCGTCCGCCGAGGTCGCGGAAGTCGTGTTCACCGCGTTCAGCTCGCGCAAGAAGGCCGAACGCATCGTGGGGCGCCTGGTCGTGCGCCGGATCCCGGAACTGAATCAGAAGGCGACCGAAGGGCAGCCGACCCTGTTTGACACGCATCGGTTTCATGCGTTCTTCACCACCAGCGACCTGGACACTGTCACCGCGGACCAGACCCACCGGCAGCACGCCATCATCGAGCAGATTAACGCCGACCTTAAGGACAGCGCGCTGGCGCACCTGCCATCAGGTGTGTTCACGGCCAACGCGGCCTGGCTCGTGCTGGCCACGATCGCCTTCAACCTTTCGCGCGCCGTTGGTTCGCTGGCCGGCAGCGATCTCGGCAAGGCACGCAGCGGCACCATTCGTCGCAAACTCATCAGCATCCCCGCCCGCATCTCCACCTCGGCACGCAGGATCACCCTGCACCTCCCCGCCAACTGGCCATGGAAACCCGGATGGACGACCGCGTTCGCGGCGGCCTGCGGCCCGCCGCAAACCGCCACCACCTAACCACCAGCCACCCGGCGAACGAAGACTTGGAACACCACCGGCAGCAAGGTCGGCAGCCTCGCCCTGCCCGCCACCAAAAACCACGATCTGAATTCAGTGACGCCGATCAGTCAAGGCAGACCGGTGGATCGAGGCTAAGTCCCTAGTGCCCTCGGGTTGCCCCGCCTACTTTTAATACATGAGCTCGGAGGCCCGAAACCACACCGAGTGACGCAGTACCTCGACGTCTGACCACGCGCCCTACAGTGGGGTCAGTCGCCGAGGTACCGTATCACTCGGTGGCGGGGTCGAACAATCTCCGCACTACTCCCGTACGATCGGTGCATGACGATTCGCACGGAGCTCACAGACCTCGGTATGCGCGCGATGAACGGCATCCACCGCAGCATTCTGCGGCTGTCCGGTGGGCGTCTGGGCTGGACCATTGGGACGATGCCTGCTGTGGAGCTACACACCACGGGCCGCACAAGCGGCGAGCGCCGTTCGACGATGCTGACCGCTCCCGTTCACGGAGAGGGCCGGTACGTGCTCGTGGCGTCCAAGGGCGGGGACGACCGGCAGCCCAACTGGTACCTCAACCTCGTGGCAGAGCCCAACGTTGAGCTCACCATCAAGGACGACACGCTTCTGATGCGGGCACGCACGGCCACCCCGCAAGAGAAGGCCGAATTGTGGCCACGAATCACGGCCGCTTACCCGGGCTATCGCGCATATCAGCAGAAGACGAGCCGGGATATTCCGGTTGTCATCTGCGAGCCGCGCTGACCGCTCCCGGCCCGCTCGCGGCCGTCAGCGTCTGGCTTCGTGGGAGCAGGCACCGTGCGTTTCACGCCTTGTCGGGCCACGGTATCCGTGGCATGCTAGCTGCAGCCACCGATGTGTCGAGCGTAAACGACGCAAAAGAGGTGAACGACGCACATGAGGAGCTCCCCCAGCCACGTGGAGGTTGTTCGATGAGTAGCGACCCCGAATCCGGAGCCCTCGCGCCCCCCTCCGTGGCTGGTCACCACGGCCAGACACCCTACGGTCAGTGGCGGTCCAACGCTCAGCTTGAATCCTTGGTGACCCGAGCGCAACACGAGAGTCTCGATGCTGTCCTGAGACGAATAATCGCGTTTGCATGTCGCATGACGAACGCCAGGTATGGCGCGATCGGGGTCGTCGACGATAAGAATTCTCTGATTCAGTTCGTCCAAGTTGGAGTGGATGCCGAGACCGAGCGCGAGATAGGGTCTCCGCCCTCGGGTATCGGGATCCTGGGCATGCTCAACCGGCATGCCGCAGCACTTCGCCTGCATGACTGTAAGGATTCGCCAGAATTTACGGGATTCCCTCCCCACCACCCCGTTATGACAACGCTAATGAGCGTTCCCATTTTGGTGGACAACGTGCACTTCGGCAACCTGTATCTGACCAATAAAGAGGGCGGTGCAGACTTCACTCAGGCGGACGAGGAGCTCGTCGTTGGATTCTCGAGGGACATTGGAATCACCGTGGAGAACGCCCTCGTGTCCGAGGATTCTCACCGACGCGCGCGCTGGCTCATTGCGTGCGCAGACCTGGCTCAGGACCTTATCAAACCCTCCACGGAGGGAGGAGGGGACTCCCTCCACACCGTGGCTGAACGGGCGATGCGGGAGTCGGGGGCGGATCTTGTGGCAATCGGCTTACCGACACCGGAGTCCGGGATGGTGTACTGCGCGGCCGCGTCGGGTGACGGTGCCGGAGCCATCCTGCTGCGGAAGATCGCAATCCAGCCCGAGCTGATCGAGACCTTCAGCGATAACCGCCAGGCCATACTGCTGGGTTCTCTGAATGATGTCTTCCTGACACCAGAACCCAGGAATGCGTTGCGCCGAGCGCTGTACGGCACCACCTTGGTGGCACCTCTACAATCCGCTGCAGAAAACCGGGGCATGCTGGTTTTGGCCCGTAAGGCCGAAAATGGCACCTTTAACTCGACCGACGTGGAAATGGTGGAGGTCTACGCAACGTATGTTGCATTCGCCCTCGAGCTTGCGGGCATTCACCGGAAGCGGCAGCGCGAGGCTGTGCTGGGCGATCGCGAACGGATAGCACTGAACCTTCACGACCTGATCATCCAGAGAATCTTCGCCATGGGAATCAGCGTTCAGAGCCTCCGACGATTCACGATGGAAGCGCCGGCGCTGGAGCTAATTTCATCGGTGACCCACGAACTGGATGCCACCATCCACGAGCTACGCGACACCGTCTACCAACTCGAAAGCCTGTCGGCCGGGTCCGAGAGCGTCAACGGCCGCCTGCTGAGCGCAATCCAACAGGCGACCGATCCACTCGATATGGCCTCGAGCATCCGTCTCACCGGCCTGGTCGACCGATGCATCAAAGAAAACCTTGTGGTCCATGTCCTCGCGGTTCTGTCCGAAGGACTCAGCAATGTGGCACGCCATTCCGGCGCCACCTCGGTCGAGGTGTCTGTCAAGGTCGCCCGCGGTCGCATCATTGTGGTCATCGCCGACGATGGGCACGGATTCGACAATGTTGTACGGCACAGCGGTTTGGACAACCTCAGACAACGAGCCCGCAGTTGTCACGGCCGATTCACTGTCACGAGCTCACCGGGTCGCGGTACTCGCTTGGTGTGGTCGGCTCCGACTGCACTGACAGCTCCGTGAGGCGTGCACCTCTGCACGCCTCTTCGTTCGCGCCGAACAGTGTCATAAGGGACCAAAGTCACAGTTTCTCGTGCCCAGACGGGACCAAATCGCCGTCAGGAGGGTTAGAACGTCACTGTCGCCCTAGGGTTCTCACGCCTACTTTTAAATATGAGGTTATTTCAGCCTCGAAGGAGGAACTGCATCGTGATCATCACCTGCCCTTACTGCCACGCGCGGGCCAGGCTGGCCCCCAATCCGGCTCATACTCAATTCGATGCTCGGCCGATTTATGTGTTGTCCTGCACGGGTTGCCCCCGGACGAGCGTCCGATCTGAGCCCCGGTACCCAGCGCCCGGAAATCAGCAGCCAGTCTGGACCCACCAATGACCAGCCACCATCGCATTCCCGTCGCTGCCCATGCGCAGGCCTCCGACATCACGATCATGAACCTCGACGCTTTCCTCGACGCGCTTGGTCCGACTGACCGGACGGTTCTTGAATCTCGGTTTGGGCTGGACGGACGGGCGCCTCGGGCGCTCGCGCTGGTGTACTCATGACACTCACCGAATCCGCCACTCCCCACCTACGCATCTCCAGCGGACGATGCACAGTCGACGGTTTCGGCGACTACCTGCGCAAGATTGGCAGGACACCGCTCCTCACAGCCGCGGAGGAGGTTGAGCTGGCCCAGCGGATTGAGGTTGGCCTTTGTGCCGCCGACAAACTCACACAGGTGAGCACCGACCAGGTGCTGACACGCGAATTGGAATGGCTGCACCAGGACGGGGTGCAAGCAAAAAACGAGTTCATTGAGGCCAACCTTCGTCTCGTGGTCAGCGTCGCCAAGCATTATCACAGCTTTGGACTCTCGATTATGGACCTGGTTCAGGATGGCAACATAGGCCTCGTTCGTGCGGTTGAAAAGTTTGATTTCGCCACCGGGTTTAAGTTCTCCACCTACGCGGTCTGGTGGATTCGTCAAGCCGTACACCGCGGAATATGCGATCGGTCGCGAATGATCCGCGTTCCAACGCATACCGCGGAACAAATCACGACTCTCATCCGCGTCGCCAGGGACCTTGAGACCGAACTCCAGCGACAAGCCACCCTTGAGGAACTCGCGGACGCGATGCTCATGAAGAAACGTGATGTGGCCCGCCTGTTCAACTATGACCGTGAGCCGCTATCCCTTGCAACGCCGATTGGCGACGGGGAGATTTCAGAGATGATTATCGACGAGGACCGACTAGAACCGGACGACTACGCCAACGCAAAACGACAGAAGACGGACATCACCTTTTATCTCGACGCACTGCCGTCCCAAGAGCGGTCGGTACTCGTTGCTCATTTCGGTCTGGAAGGCCAGGAATCCGCCACTCTTGAACAGATTTCTCACGTCGAAGGCGTGACCAAGGCAAGAATCCGCCAACTCGAAAAGAGAGCCCTTGCTGGCATGCATGTGCCGTGCCTGAAACAGTATCTCGAGGACTGACCGTGAGCAGCACTCCCGCGATGATCAGAGAACGGCTTCGAGTTCCTCTACGGACGCGCTCGGATAGGACGGCGCGTTCACACCCGCCATCTCCTCGAGAACGCGAATGACCTGACAGCTGTAGCCGAACTCGTTGTCGTACCAGACATACAGAATGACCTTGGTGCCGTTGGCAATCGTGGCCAGACCATCGACGATGCCAGCCCGGCGTGAACCGAGAAAGTCGCTCGACACAACCTCTGGTGAGTCAATGTAATCAATCTGGCGATGCAGGTTGGAATGCAACGACATGGTGCGCAGATAGGTGTTGACCTCCTCCTTGCTGGTGCCGTTCTCCAGCGTGAGGTTGAGGATGGCCATTGACACATCGGGCGTGGGCACACGGATAGCGTTACCGGTGAGTTTTCCTGCCAACTCCGGCAGAGCCTTCGCTACGGCCTTTGCCGCGCCGGTCTCCGTGATCACCATGTTGAGGGCGGCGGAGCGTCCACGACGATCTCCGGAATGGAAATTGTCGATCAGGTTCTGATCGTTGGTGAAGGAGTGCACGGTTTCCACGTGACCGTCGATGATGCCGAAACGATCGTTGATTGCTTTGAGCACCGGCGTGATGGCGTTCGTGGTGCAGGATGCCGCGGTGACGATCGTGTCATCGGCAGTGATCGTCTGGTGGTTGATACCGTGCACGATATTTTTCAGCGCACCTTTACCGGGGGCGGTGAGCAGAACACGGGATACTCCGGAGCACTTCAGGTGCTGTGAGAGGCCCTCGGCGTCGCGCCAGCGCCCGGTGTTGTCCACCACGACGGCGTTGTGAATGTCGTAGGACTCGTAGTCCACTGTGGACGGGTCACTCGAGTAGATCACCTGAATAAGTGTTCCGTTAGCGAGGATGGTGTTGTTCTCTTCGTCGACCGTGATCGTGCCCTCGAACGGACCGTGCACGGAGTCACGGCGCAGCAGACTTGCACGCTTGACGATGTCGTTGGCCGAGCCCTTGCGCACCACGATGGCGCGCAGGCGCAGTCCCTGACCGCCACCCGCGTGCTCGATGAGGATGCGAGCAAGGAGGCGTCCGATCCGGCCAAAACCGTAGAGCACAACATCGGTACTCGTGCGCTCATCCAGCCCATGCTGATCCACAATGTCGGCCAGCTGAGCTCTCAGGAATTCCTCAAGGGAGCGCTCGTCCGCGTCCTGCCGATAGGCGATTGCGAGGCGGGCAAGGTCGATCGAGGCAGCTCCGAGATTGAGCCGCCGCAGTGTCTGCAAAATGGGCAGGGTCTCTTCAAGGGGTAGTTCGACATCCGCTATGTGGCGGGCGAAGCGGTGCGCCTTGAGCAAACCGATGACCGATTTGTTGTTCAGGCCACGACCAAAGACGCTCGTCACAACGTTGTTGTCGCGGTAAAGACTGCCGATAAGGGGAATCATCGCCTCGGCGAGAGCCTCCCGATCGATCCACATGTGACGTGCGCGATCTGTTGGCTGATTCACAGGCTGCTTTCCTAAACCATCGTTGGTTTCGCCGCGGGTCGCCGCGACGGATTTGAGTACGGTGTTATTCGTCGAGCGCCAGTTCCTTCGGCAGCTCGAACTCCTTCGACGCGAGTTCTTCCACGTTGACGTCTTTAAAGGTGAGCACTCGAACGGATTTCACAAAGCGATCGGAGCGGTAGACGTCCCACACCCACACATCCTTCATGTTCAGCTCGAAGTAGAAATCGTGCTCCGTGTCTTTACGGACCAGATCAACCTCGTTCGCCAGGTAGAAACGCCGTTCGGTCTCGACAACGTACTGGAACTGGCCCACCACGTCTCGATATTCACGGTACAGGGCCAGCTCGACCTCGCGGTCGTAGTCCTCAAATTCGTCTTCTTCCATGGTGAGCCAATCCTACGCCGAGATCTTCAACCACGATTTGCGGTGCAGCTCCGTGGCGCCGAGCAGCCCGATGGCGCGCATGTGCTCCGCGCTGCCATAGCCCTTGTTGCCCGACCAGCCGTATCCGGGAGAAATGGCATCCGCTTCGATCATCAGTCGGTCCCGGTGCACCTTGGCAATCACGGATGCCGCGGCCACCGACCCACAGTCTCGGTCGGCCTTGATGCGGGTCACCACCGTCAGCGGGGTCTTGAGCGCCTTGTTGAGCCAGTCATCGCTGCCATCGAGCAGCACGACGCTGCCGGTGATGTCCACGCCGGCAGCGTGCAGTTGAGCCAGCGCACGTTTACCGGCTAGGCCCAGACAGGCAATGATGCCGAGCTCGTCGATTTCTTGAGCTGATGCGAGGCCCACCGCGTGGTGCGTCGCCCACGCTGCGGCGAGGGGCGCGAGCAGCTCACGTTTGGGCTCACTGAGCATTTTGGAGTCCCGCAGGCCGGCCGGAATGGGGGTGCCACTCGCGTCGATGGCCACGAAGCCGACACCTACCGGGCCGGCCAAAGCGCCCCGGCCCACTTCGTCACAGCCAATGACGAATCGGGCTCCATCGGCCAAGAGCGCCCGTTCCACCGTGAGATCGGGATCGGAAACCGCCACCTACCGGGCCGCGTCTTCCACGCCGCGGAACACCTCGGGGTAGTCGTCGAGCCAGGACCAGCGGGCGAGCGGCCAGCTGATCACGATGGCGCGACCCACCACGTTGTCGACGGGGACGAACCCTTGTCCGGGTGTCTCACCGTTGTAGCGGGAGTCCTTGGAGTTGTAGCGGTTGTCCCCCATCATCCAGAGCGAATCTGCCGGGATGACCACGTCAAAGGAGTCTTTGGATACCGCGGTCTCCCCCTCAGGAAGCAGAACGTAGGGCTCGGCGAGGGGCACATCGTTGACGCTCATCTGGCCCAGGGCATTGCAGCAGACAACGTGGTCTCCGGGCAGGCCGATGACGCGCTTGATCAGGTGGTCATTGCTGTCAGAAGCGGACAGTCCCACGATCGACATGACCCAGTCAATGCTGGCAACAAGAGGGTTCTGCTCTACCGCCTGCTGAGGCGGGAGCCATCCGCCGGGATCGCGAAAGACAATGACATCGCCGTGTTCAATGGGCATGAAGCGCGGTTCAAGCTGATTCACGATGATGCGGTCGTACTCCTGCAGCGTGTTTTTCATGGACCCGGACGGAATGTAAAACGATCGAACCAGAAAGGTTTTGATGAGGAACGAAATGAGGAGTGCAACGATAAAAATGATGATGAGGTCTCGAATAAACAGCAGAACACTCTGCTTTTTTGTTTTCTTCTGACCGGGATGTGCACTGGGCCTTGATCCCACGCGAATCCTCCGCATGGGTACCGCTTCTTCTGTCATTAAACCGCCTGAGCTCCCGACCAGTGTACGTGGTCGGGAGCTCAGGTAAGAATCCGGTGAACCGGGACTAATCGGTGATGACTAGCGCTTTTCCTTGATCTTGGCCTTCTTGCCGCGCAGGTCGCGCAGGAAGTACAGCTTCGCGCGACGAACATCTCCGCGCGTGACGACCTCGATGTGGTCGATGACCGGGGAGTGCACCGGGAAGGTACGCTCGACGCCGATCTGGAAGCTGACCTTACGCACGCAGAAGGTCTCGCGGATGCCTTCGCCGGAACGGCCGATGACAATGCCCTGGAAGACCTGGATACGAGAGCGGGTACCTTCAATGATGTTTACGTGAACCTTGACGGTGTCGCCGGCACGGAACGCGGGGATGTCCTTCCGGAGGGAAGGTGCATCCACGAAGTCGAGAATATGCATAATTTATCGCTCTCTGTATCCGCCACAGGTCGAACACGGTTTGTGCCGAAACGCGTAGGCGATGTTCGGCAACCGGTATAGGTAGTGTGTGCCGATTCATGACAGCTCCCCTGTGGCAGAGGCTTGCCGCGGCACAATCGCCTATTCTGTCACATTCCAGGCCGAGCCGCAAAAAACCCGAGCGTGTCTCCTGCCGGCTGCCCACGGTTAGGCGCCCTTGGATCAGACGGAGTCGTGTGGCTTTTCCCTGATGACAATGACCTCAGGGTCGTTCGTGCGAGTGAACGGAGGGGATGCTGGATTACCTCGTGGCCGTGTGGGCTGGGGGTCGAGCGGGTTGCGGGGAGCGGCGCGGGGAACGGTACCGGGAATGGTCCCGGCAGCAGTTTGCTCGATGAGGTCAACCATGCTCTGGACGCGCTTACGGGCGGCGGTGAAGAGCGCCCAGACGGCGTACCAGAAGGCCCCGATTCCCGCGACCACCACGGCCACGGACAGCCAACCGGAGACATCGGCCGAGAAGCCGAGCACAATGATCAGCAGATGCCAGAATGCCAGTACGCCCACATCCGCCCACGACAGCGCTCGCGCCTCACGAACCTCGCGTCGGGCAAAAATCAGCAGGCTTACCAGGAGCATTCCCACGCCGAGCAGCACGGCACCGAAGAAGATTCCCAGCACAGCCCAACCGCCCGTTCCAAAAATGGACGAGCCGATCAGGAGCCACAGCGGAAGCACGATGACGGCGGGAAACTGCCAGCGGAAGAAGGTGCGGCGTATAAACACGACATCAGACTATCCGCGCACACTGCGCGATACCTAGACGTTCGCTGTGGGCTAACGAGACCTTCTTACCCCAGGCGGCCGGCGTGAGTGCTGAGCGCTAGGTGTACTGAGTCATGAGGTTGGTGACACTCGGCTGAGCGGTGTCTGTCCGATTCCAGTGTGGATGCGTTCAGTGTTGTAGAAGTTGAGCCAGGGCGCAAGGGCTTGGGCGCGTTCGTGGTTGCTGGTGTATTTGCGGGCGTAGGCCCATTCGGTGGCGAGGGTGCGGTTCAGTCGTTCGACTTTCCCGTTCGTCCAGGGGCAGTGCGGTTTGATGAAGCGTTGCACGGCCCCGATCTTCGCGACGGCTTCTTTGAATGCGGTCGAGTTTCGGTAAGCGAAGGCATTGTCAGAGATGACGCGTTCAATCTGGGGGATGCCGTTTGCCGCGAAGAAGGCTGCGGCACGTTCGAGGACACCAGCAGCGGTGATGCCCTTCTCGTCGGGCTGGATTTCGGCGTAGGCGAGGCGGGAGTGATCGTCGATGACCGCGTGGACGTAGTCAAATCCCACGCGCCGAGACCCCTTTCGATGATTGCGGGGACTTTGGGTGGGGTCAGCGCGCCACCCGCCACCGTTCGGGATGCAGCCGAGTTTCTTCACGTCGATGTGTACCAGTTCGCCTGGCCGGTCGCGTTCGTAGCGTTCTGCGGTGGCGCGTGAAGATCGGATGACCGCGCCGGTGACGGGGTCCAGCCACGACAGGGGTGGGAGGTCGTAGCGAGTCAGTATTCGCGACACGGTCCGTGCTGGCACTCCCGTCACCGCCGCGATGCGCAGGGGCCCATTCCGCCCCAGGAGACGGGCAACAACAACTTTCGCTTCTTGCGGAGCACTGGTCTTCGTCGGGCAATGGTGTGGCCGGGACGAGCGGTTCAGGAGCCCCGCGGTGCCCTCAGCGTGGTGCCGGTTAATCCAGCGGTGAGCGCATTGACGCGAGATGCCGAGCTCTTTAGCGACGTGTGAGACAGGGCGCCCGTCATTGATCACTCTGTCAATCAGTAAGGCCCTCCCATGAAGGGTCAAACGGGTATTAATGTGGGGCATGAGAACCTCCGTTTTCGTGGCGACTTTGACATCACCACTGAAACCGGAGGTTCTCCTTTTTTCAACCCCGAACTGTCACCAACCTCTCGGCTCAGTACAGCTAGGGAGCCGGGGACTCACGCGCAGCGGCAATCAGGTCCGGGCGCACGAGCCGCGTGCGTTCAAGCTGCTGCTCACGCCGCCAGGTGGCAATCGCCCCGTGATTTCCGCTGAGCAGCACCGGTGGCACCGCTAACCCCCGCCACTCGGCGGGCTTCGTGTAACTCGGATACTCCAGCAGCCCGTCCTCGTGCGACTCTTCCACGAGACTCTGCGGGTTGCCGACAACGCCGGGAATCAGGCGACCCACGGCTTCAATCATGGCCATCACGGCCACCTCGCCCCCGTTGAGCACATAGTCTCCGAGGCTGATGAGGCGCACGCGCCCGCGAGTGGCGTAGTGATCGACAACGCGCTGATCAATGCCTTCGTAACGCCCGCACCCAAAGATGAGGTGGGATTCCTCGGCCAACTCTCGCGCGGTTGCCTGAGTGAACTGCTCCCCGGCGGGTGACGGGAAGATGATGGTGGGACCGCTCCCGGCATCGCCCAGATCGTCGCCGACCGCTTCACCAACCGCGTCGCCGACCTCATCGCCCAGAATTGCATCGAGAGCGTCTCCCCACGGCTCGGGCTTCATCACCATGCCCGCACCCCCACCGTAGGGAGTGTCGTCCACGGTGCGGTGCCGGTCATGTGTGTGGTCACGCAGATTATGCACCCCGAGTTCGATCAAGCCAGACTGGCGCGCCTTACCGAGGAGAGAAAGATCGAGCACATCGAAGAACTCGGGAAAAATGGTGACGATATCAATGCGCATAGGTCAAATTCTAAGCAATCCCCGCGCCCCCTACACCGCGACCTCGATGAATCCACCGACGATGCGGGTCTCAAAGGTGCGCAGATACAGCGTCGGATCGGTGAAGCACTCCCCTGTTCCCAGGTCGTAGACCTGCTTGTGGAGTGGCGAGGCGATGGTGGGGCGATCTCCTTTGGAACCGACGATTCCTCGCGCCATGACATAGGCATCCGCATGCGGGTCGCGGTGGCAGACGGCGTAGACCTCGCTCGGAGAGAGCAGAAACAGGGCGATCTGCTTCATGCGAATGAGAGCGGCCTCTCCCCACGAAGGCTCGAGGTCGGATACCGCGCACGCACGTTCCCAGGTGGTGGTGGCGGAGCGGGCGGTGGGGCTGAGTGTCACGGTCATGTCGTGCTCCCGACTGTCGGTGGTCTGTCAAGCAGATGCTGTGCTGTTGCCTCACGCTAGGCGGCATACATTTCCGCGAGCGCCGCGGCGTGTTTCGCGGGCGTGAAACCCACCTCACACTGACCCAACACCGGTGTGGGGGTTTTGTTGTCTCAGGGATACATGAGCGACACGACGAAGAAACTGCCTGTCCGTACGATCGGTCTTAGCACTGAAAGGACGCTGATGACTCCCTCTTCTCTCCCTGCCACCCCCTCCGCGCCCCGACGCGTGATCGTGATTGGCGGCGGGCCGGCCGCCCACCGTCTCACGGACGCCCTGCACTCTCGTGACACCGAGCACACGCTCTCCGTGACGGTCCTGGCCGAAGAGCAGCACCGTCCCTATGACCGTGTGGCTCTCAGCCAGCGTCTGGCCGGAGCCATCGACCTCACCCTCCTACCAACATCCGTGTGGGATTCCGAGCGAATCATGCTCCGCATCGGCGAGCGCGCTCAGTCCATCGACCGAGTCGCTCAGACCGTGACCACGGCCGCCGGTCACGTGCTGGAATATGACGACCTGGTGCTAGCGACGGGATCGAGTGCCCCCGTTCCCGCGATGCCGGGTGCACACCACATTCGGGTGTATCGCACCCTCGACGATGTGGATGCTCTCGTTACTGAGCTCGCTTCCCTCACCGCGTCTCTCGGCCGCCCGCCCCGCGTCGTCGTGGCCGGTGGCGGTCTGCTCGGGCTTGAGGCGGCTGGCGGGCTGCACAAGCTGGGGGCAGAATCGGCCATCGTACACTCGGGTGGATGGCTCATGTCGGCCCAGCTCGACGAGGGCGGCGGGCAGGCTCTGGGGCGCCTGATCGTGGCTCAGGGCATCACACTGCACCTCGGGACTCGTGCCCGTACAATCCTCACCGACGACACCGACTCGCAGGTCACCGGCCTTCAGCTCGGAAACGGCACCACCATTCTGGCCGACATGGTCATCTACGCGATCGGCATCTCGCCCCGCGACGAACTGGCCCGGGAGGCTGGCCTCGCGATCGGCACCCGCGGTGGCGTCACGATCGGTGACGACTGCCGCACGAGCGACCCGACGATCTGGGCCATCGGTGAGGTCGCCAGCTGGAGCGATCGCTGCGTGGGACTCGTCGCCCCGGCCAATGCCATGGCCGAGGTGGTGGCCGACCGTCTGCTTGGCGGCGAGGCGCTGTTCACCAGCGTTGACGACGCCACCAAACTCAAACTGTCCGGCGTCGATGTGGCCAGTTTCGGTGACGCCCTCGGCACCACCGCAGGTGCCCTCGAAATCGTCTACGCCGACCCTGCTCGCGGCCTATACCAGAAGCTCGTGGTGACCGACGATGCCAAGACCCTCCTGGGCGGCATATTCGTCGGGGACGCCAGCCCGTATTCTCTGCTCCGCCCCATGGTGGGCCGTCAGCTCAGCAGCGAACCCGCCGCCTACCTGTCTGCGGCCGGCGCCGAAGCTCCGGCGGGTGATGAGCTTCCCGACGATGCCCTTGTGTGCTCCTGCAACATGGTGATCGCACAGACAGTCCGAAGTGCTGTGCGCGGGGACATTGCCGAGGGTGGCCACACCGAGGCGTGCACGGAGCTCGGTGCGCTGAAGACCTGCACGCGCGCCGGCACGCAGTGCGGCTCGTGCGTTCCCCTCGTGAAGAAGCTGCTCGAGGGTGAGCTGATTGCCTCGGGCCAAACCGTCTCCCATGCGCTCTGTGAGCACTTCGAGTTCAGCCGCCAGGAGCTGTTCGAGTCGGTGCGGGTGTTGGGGCTCACGTCCAGTGAGGAGATCTTTGCCCGGTTCGGTACCGGCCGCGGCTGTGACGTGTGCAAGCCGGCCGTGGGCTCCATTCTGGCCAGTCAGAACACGGCGTACATCCTCGATGCCGGGCGCGGGACTCTTCAGGACACGAACGATCGTGCCATGGCCAATATGCAAAAAGATGGCACCTACTCGGTGGTCCCGCGCATCCCGGGGGGCGAGATCACCCCCACAAAACTGGCTGTCATCGCCCAGGTTGCGCTCGATTTCGACCTGTACACGAAGATCACCGGTGGTCAGCGCATCGACCTCTTCGGTGCCCGCCTTGAGCAGCTGCCGGACATCTGGCGAATCCTCGTCGATGCCGGGTTCGAATCTGGTCAGGCCTACGGCAAGGCTCTGCGGAACGTGAAGTCGTGCGTCGGCTCCACGTGGTGTCGCTTTGGCGTACAGGATGCCGTGGGTCTTGCCATCCGTCTCGAGCTGCGTTACCGAGGCCTTCGGGCACCACACAAGTTCAAGTTTGGCGTGTCGGGGTGCGCCCGGGAGTGCGCTGAGGCCCGCGCGAAGGACGTGGGAATCATTGCCTCCGACAACGGCTGGAACATGTACGTGGGCGGGAATGGCGGGTTTCAGCCCGCTCACGGGCAGCTGCTGGCCACCGACCTGGATGAGGCAACACTCATTGCCTATATTGATCGCTACATGATGTATTACATTCGCACGGCCGATCGGATGCAGCGCACCGCTCGGTGGATGGAAGACCTCGAGGGCGGACTCGAGCACGTGCGCGATGTGGTCATCAATGATTCGCTCGGCCTCGCCGCCGAACTCGAGGAGGCCATGGCCGCTCATGTTGACAACTATGAGGACGAGTGGGCGGCGACCCTCGCCGACCCGGAGCGGCTTCGGCGTTTCCGTTCCTTCGTGAACGCACCGACCACGCCGGACCCGAGCCTGGCCCTGGTCAGCGAACGTGACCAAATACGTCCGGCAACCCCCGCAGAGAGAACCAATTCACCTACGGTTATTCTCAGCGGCAGCCGTATCCCGGTTCGAGGAGAGTAGCGATGACCATTCCGTCCCCCGTAACGCCCGGCCAGGTCACGCTCGTGGGCGGCGGTCCGGGAACACTCGGCCTACTCACCGTCGCCGGCACAGCCGCGTTGCTCGAGGCCGAGGTTGTGCTCTACGACCGGCTCGGGCCGGCGGCACACCTGGCCGTACTCGCGCCCCATGCTCAGCTCGTTGATGTGGGCAAGCGTCCGGGCAATCACGCTCTCTCCCAGAACGACATCAATGATCTCATCGTGGCCCACGCGCTGCGCGGGTCAACAGTGGTGCGGCTGAAGGGTGGCGATCCCTTCGTCTTCGGTCGCGGCAGCGAAGAAGTGCTCGCCTGCCACGCGCGCGGCATCCCCGTTACCGTGATCTCGGGCGTCACGAGCGCAATCTCTGTTCCCGCTGCCGCCGGAATTCCCCTCACGCACAGGGGGCTGAGCCACGCGTTCACGGTGATCTCCGGGCACGCTCCCCTCACCGAGCGTGAACTCGAAGGTCTCGTGCTGCTCGGCAGCACCATCGTGGTGCTCATGGGTGTCGGTACACTTCCCACGCTGACGCAGGGATTACTGCGTCACGGAATGACGGGAGACCTTCCAGTCGCCATCATTGAGCGTGGCTTCAGCGACACGCAACGAACCACTATCGCCACCCTGGCAACCGTCCTGGGCGTCGCTGCCCGGGCCAGCGTGTCGTCCCCGGCCGTACTTGTGCTCGGTGACGTGGTGCGACTCGCCTACACCGGAGACGAGAGTGCCGAAGAGCTGATCGTGCGGGCAGGCGAGTTTCACGCTAGGTCGTGATGTGTGTGCCACGTATCCTGAGGAACAACGATCCCCACTCCCGCTGATCTGCAAGGACCATGACCTCCCGTATCCCCGCCCCAACCCCGTCCGAACCCGCACGCATTGGGCCGGCGAACCCTGAGGCCGTCGTCGACCGGCCGAGCCACGCGTTCAAGGCGGGCCCCGCCGAGCCTGCCGAGCTTCTCAGCCCGGTCTTTCAACCGAACCAGCTCGAGGGCTTTCGAATTGGTGTCACCAGCGACCGGCGGTCAAGTGATCTGATCGACGCCTTTGAGCGACGGGGGGCGCGTGTGGTGCACGCACCGACCCTGCGTATGGCGCACTCACAGGAGGATGGCCCGCTCCTGGCTGACACCCGTGCCATGATCGCGGCCAGGCCAGACGTACTCCTCGCAACGACCGCCTACGGTGTGCGTCGCTGGTTTGAGGTGGCCGAAGCGGATGGTTTGGGCGACGCCCTCACTGATTCTCTTGCGGAGACAAAAATTCTCGTTCGCGGGCCTAAGGCACGCGGAGGAATTCGGGCGGCTGGGCTGAACGACTCAGGGATGAGCGACTCGGAAACCACGGCCTCCCTCGTCACGAAGGTGTTGAGCGAGTACCCCACCGGGCTCACCATTGGGATTCAGGTGCACGGTTTCACCGACGAGGAGCAGCTCGATCGGCTCCGTGCCGTGCACAAGCAAGTACTTGTCGTTGCTCCGTACCGCTGGATCGCGGTCGACGACACCGATGAACGCGTCTACAAGCTGGTGGAAGCGATCTGTGCGGGTCAGCTCGATTGCGTCACTTTTACGAGCGCACCGGCCGTTCACGCTCTCTTCGGTGCCGCCGAGGGCATGGGCGTCTACCTGGCCCTCGTTGCGGCTCTGCAGACTGAGGTCGTGGCCGCTGCCGTGGGTCCCGTCACCGCTGCGCCACTCGAAGCAGCGGGAATCGTTCCGATTCAGCCAACCCGATTTCGCATGGGCGCTCTCATCCGCCTGGTGTGTGAGCACCTGGAGCAGAACCAGATCGTACGCGTGGCCACGCTGCAGGGCCCCGTGGCTCTGCGCGGGTGCGTGATTGAGATTGGCGACACGCGTATTCCCCTGCCACCGACGGCACTGGCCATCATGCGCGCACTCGTGCGTGCGCGTGGCGCCGTTGTGTCCCGCGAGGAGTTGACACTCGCGCTTCCGGGCCTCGTTGACGATCACGCCATGGAGGTATCGCTCAGTCGTCTGCGCCAGACCCTCGCCACGCCGGGCCTCGTCGCCACCGTAGTGAAGCGCGGCTACCGCCTGAACGTGTAGCGTCGCCGCCCGAACGCACAAATCGCCCATCCCAAACCGGGATGGGCGATCAGAACAAGAACTACGCCTTAGTGGCGTCAGGTGTGTCGGAGACAGCGTCAGGGGCGGATGCCTCGGCATCCGCTTCAGGAGCCGCATCGCCGTCGGACGGTTCGTCGTCGGGGAGCTCTTCGAGCAGTCCCAGCGGCGGGGTGATGGTGACGGTTCCGGCCTTCACGTCGACGGCAGGAACGATCGCCTTCACGAACGGGATCATCACGTCGCCGGCGGGAGTCTTCACGATGAGCAGATCCTGAGCGGGCATGTGCTCGAGACGGGAGATCGTACCGATCTTTACGTCGTCGCGCATGACCGCAAGACCGATGAGCTGGTGATCATACCAGGCATCTTCCTCGTCAGGCTGTTCGGCCGCGTCGGATTCAATCCAGAGAATCGCCTTGGCGAGGGTCTCCGCGGTGGTGCGGTCGGGAACGTCCTTGAAGAAGGCGACGGCCTGCTGGTTGTACCAGCGCAGTTCGACGAGTTCGAGGCTTTTCCCGTGCCACGGGGTACCGGTGGGTACCTGGAGGGTGAACACGGCACCCGGGACAAAACGTCGTCCCGGGTCGTCCGTGAACAGTTCAAGCTTGACCGCTCCTTTAAGCCCGTGGGCTTTTGTGAGTCGTCCCACCCGAAGCTGGTTACGTGTTTGTGTGCTGTCGTCGACCGAACTCATGGGAGACCCTAGAAATCGGTGTCGACGACGTCAACGCGAACACGTCGGCCATCGGCCAGTGCAGCCACGAGGGTGCGCAGGGCCTTAGCCGTGCGACCGGCACGGCCAATGACCCGGCCGAGGTCTTCGGGGTTCACACGAACCTCAAGAACCTCACCACGGGGGGAATTCTTCTCAGCAACGTGCACATCGTCCGGGTGATCTACGATTCCCTTGACGAGGTGCTCAAGTGCGGGAGCGAGCAAGATTTACGCCTTGGTCTCGTCGGTTGCCTCTGCGGCAGCCTCGGTGGACTCTTCGGCCTTGACAACAGGCTTCTCGGCCTTGGGACGAAGGACAGGCTTCTTCTTCTCGTCAGCGATGAAAGCAGCCTTGGGCTCCTTGATCTTGACGGTGTTCTTGGCGTTCTTGTCGCCCTTGAAGATGCCCCAGTCGCCGGTGAGGCGCAGCAGTGCAGCAACCTGCTCGGTCGGCTGTGCGCCGACGCTCAGCCAGTACTGTGCACGCTCAGACTTGACCTCGATGACCGAGGGCTCCTGCGTGGGGTGATAGATGCCGATCTCTTCGATGACACGACCGTCGCGCTTGGTGCGCGAGTCGGCAACGACGATGCGGTAGTACGGTGCACGGATCTTGCCCATGCGCTTCAGACGGATTTTGACAGCCACAATTCTCCAGTGTTATTTCGATGTTTGGCGAACCTGAGGCCGTGAGCGTGGGGGCACACTCGGCATAAGCTTCTAAGGGATCTTCCTACACCGGGATAGAGGGCGGGGCATAGTGATCTCGACTGATCATTCTGCCAGACATTGACCCATTTGTGATAATCGTCGAAGAACAGTTTTTCTCTAACCGCTTAAGGGAGCATGTGTGACATTGGAATTCGCCCGATCGGCCCGCTCCACGGTGGGTATCGAGTGGGAGATCGCACTCGTCGACCGCGCCACCGGTGATCTCGTGTCGATCGCTAACGAGGTGCTCAACGACCTCCGCTCCCCCGACGGTTCCGCACACCCCACCATTACGGGCGAGTTGCTCCTGAACACCGTCGAGGTCGTGTCCGGGGTGCACAACACGGTGGCCGGGGCGGTAGCGGATGTTGCCGGCCAGGTTGCCGAAGTACGTGCGGTTGTCGCACCGCGCGGCGTTGATCTCATCTGTAGCGGCTCGCATCCGTTTGGACAATGGTTTAACCAGCAGATCACCGACAAGCCCCGCTACGACCGTCTGATTGACCGTACCCAGTGGTGGGGGCGCAACATGATGATTTGGGGCATTCACGTGCACGTGGGTATCGAGGACAAGGCCAAGGTCATTCCGATCATGAATGGCCTGCTCACGTACATTCCTCACCTGCAAGCATTGTCGGCCTCGAGCCCCTACTGGGCGGGTGTGGACACCGGATATGCCTCCAACCGCGCACTCATGTTTCAGCAGCTCCCCACGGCCGGTCTGCCCTGGGGGTTGGCGGACTGGGAGGCCTGGGAGAACTACGTCGACGATATGACCACGACCGGCGTCATCGACGATGTCACCGAGGTGCGCTGGGACATTCGCCCGGCGCCGCGCTGGGGCACGATTGAGATCCGCGTCTGCGATGGCGTGTCCACCACGCAGGAGCTCGGCGCCATTGCTGCGTTTATTCAGTGTCTGGTGGAGTGGATGTCTACTCGGCTCGATGCCGGTGAGAACGTGCCCACGATGCAGCCGTGGTTTGTGCGCGAGAACAAGTGGCGCGCTGCTCGGTACGGCCTGGAGGCGGAGATCATTCTGGACCAGGCGGGGGCCGAGCGCCTCGTAACCGACGATGTGCGTCGCCTCATCGGCGTGCTCTCCCCCGTGGCCGAGCGGCTGGGATGTCTGCCGGAGCTTCTGAATCTGCACCACATTATCGACGCGGGCGGGAGCTACCAGCGCCAGCTGCGCGTGGCCGACGCTGCCGATGGCAGCCTCCCGGCCGTTGTGGCCGCTCTCAGCACAGAGCTGGAGAGCGGCCTCGGAGCGTAGCGCGCAGCGTGACGGTGGGGAGGCCGAGAGGCTACGGAGCTAGCCGGCGTTCTTGGCGTCGCGCCACGCGAGCCAGTCCACGGCCGGAGCGAGGTCGTAGTCCGGGCCCGATACACCCAGCGTGAACAGGCGGGTCCCGAGGTCGTACAGCTCCTCGGCCTCCGCCACCGTGCGGCCCCGCAGCTCGGTGGAGATCTCGATCTGCGACATGTCGCGACCAACCTTCTCGCACCACTCGCCGAGAACACCGAGTTTGTGCTCGAGAACGGTGGGGTCGGCAAAGGAATGCCAGATGTCGGCGTGCTGGGCCACAATACGCAGAGTTTTCTTTTCCCCGCCACCACCGATCAGCACGGGGATCTTGCGGGTGGGCGGCGGGTTGATCTTGGCCCACCGCGCCTCGATCCGGATGAGGCTGTCGTCGAGCGCGTTCAGTCGGGTGCCCGGCGTGCCAAATTCGTAGCCGTACTCGTCGTAGTCACGCTCGAACCAACCGGCTCCGGTGCCAAAAATGAATCGGCCGTCGCTGATGTGGTCGATGGTGCGAGCCATGTCAGCCTGCAGATCGGCATTCCGATAGCTGTTGCAGTTCACCAGAGCGCCGATCTCGATGCGCGAGGTCTGCTCCGCCCAGGCCGAGAGGATGGTCCAGGATTCGAAGTGCAGTCCGTCCGGCTCCCCGGTCAGTGGGAAGAAGTGGTCCCAGTTGAAGGCCACGTCCACACCCAGGCCTTCAACCGTTTCGACCGTCTCGCGAATCTTTGAATAGGCGGCATGCTGCGGAGCAATCTGCACTCCAAGACGCACGTTACGGTCGATTGGCACTGTCATGGTCCGCCTTCAGTTTGTGGGTGCTGTGGACGGAGTGGTGATCTGCTTCCGCGGTTCCTGTCCGGCCACGAGAATCACCACCTCACCCGTCTCGTCCTGCAGAACGAGAGTACCGGCATCCACGGTGGCCGATGTGGCATTCGCAAAGAGCGAGGGCAGCGGCTTGCCCTCGCAAGCAATCAGAGTGCTGGGCCCGGAGGTGGTGGTGAGGGTACCGTCGGACGCTTGCTCCCAGGTGCCGCGCACCACGTTGCATCCGTCTGATGCCGTCCAGGAGCCGTCACTGGCGATCGTGAGAAACGGGGTGGTGTCCATGACCTCATCAGGACCGACCAACCAGGTACCCACGATGGTCGTCGCGGACTCGCTCGGCGACCCGGTATCACCGGGCGGAGCCGGCGATGCGCAGGCGGCAAGGACAGCGAGCAGGCTCAGTCCGAGCAAGACCACGCCGATCACCCCGCGACGGGAGTGCGGTGCAGGGGCGATGGCAGACGAACGGTGTGTGGGCATGTGCTGACCTCCGTTGTGTTCCAGAGCTGGCTGTGCCCGAGCTTAGCGCCCCAACATCTTTTGCAGGGCGGCCATTTCTTCTTCGGTGGGACCGCCCGCTTTGCCCTTGCCGGCCTGGGCGCCGCCGCCGAGTCCGAATCCGGATCCGCCCGCGGTCGATGCCTCGAGGGCGGGCTTTTCGCCGGCGGCCAGGGCAGCGTTCTCTGCCGCCCGCTTGGCCGGGTTGCCCGACTTCGAGCCCTTCTTCTTCTGCTGAGCCTTGGGCTTGCCGCCGTAACCGGCACCGGGAATCGGAGCCATTCCGGGAATGTTCGGCATTCCACCCTTGGCCACGGTCTTCATCATCTTGGCCGCCTGCTCGAAGCGCGTGACCAGCTGGTTCACCTCGGTGACGGTCGTGCCGGAGCCCTTGGCGATGCGCAGGCGACGAGAACCGTTCAGGAGTTTGGGGGTGGTGCGTTCCACCTTGGTCATGGACTGGATGATGGCCTCGGTGCGCACGATCTCGCGCTCATCGAAGTTTTCGAGCTGCTGCTTCATGGCACCGGCGCCGGGAAGCATGCTCATCATCTTCTTGATCGAGCCCATGTTGCGCAGCTGCTGCATCTGGCCGAGGAAGTCGTCGAGGGTGAAGGTGTCCGTGGCGAACTTTTCGGCTACCTTGCGAGCCTCGTCCTCGTCGAAGGCACCCTGCGCCTGCTCGATAAGCGTGAGGATGTCACCCAGATCAAGGATGCGTCCAGCCATGCGGTCGGGGTGGAACGGCTCGAAGTCGTCGAGGCCCTCACCGGTGGAGGCGAACATGATGGGTCGGCTCGTGAGGGAGGCGACCGACAGTGCGGCACCACCACGGGCGTCTCCGTCGAGCTTGGTGAGCACGACACCGGTGAAGTCCACGCCCTCCTGGAAGGCCTTCGCTGTTGCTACGGCGTCCTGGCCGATCATGGCATCAATGACGAAGAGCACCTCGTCGGGGTCGGTCGCCCGGCGGAGGTCGGCGGCCTGCTTCATCATGTCGGCGTCGACACCCAGGCGTCCGGCGGTGTCAATAATTACCACGTCGTGCTGCTTCTGCTGCGCGAACTTCACGCCGTCGCGGGCGACCTTGACCGGGTCTCCCACGCCGTTTCCGGGCTGCGGCGCGTAGACGGCAACGCCGGCCTGCTTGGCGACGACTTCGAGCTGCGTGACCGCGTTGGGGCGCTGGAGGTCGGCGGCCACGAGCACGGGAGTGTGACCGTCTTTGGCAAGCCACTTGGCCAGTTTTCCGGCCAGAGTGGTTTTACCGGCACCCTGCAGACCGGCCAGCATGATGATGGTCGGGGGCTTCTTCGCGAATTCCAGGCGACGCTGCTGGCCGCCGAGGATTGTGACCAGCTCGTCGTTGACGATCTGCACAACCTGCTGGGCGGGGTTCAGTGCCTTGCTGACCTCGTCGCCGAGGGCTCGCTCGCGTACCTTGCTGGTGAAGTCCTTAACGACCTCGAGGGCGACGTCGGCCTCGAGGAGGGCACGACGAATTTCGCGAACTGTGCCGTCAACATCCGCTGCACTGAGCTTGCCCTTGGTGCGGAGATTCTTGAACGTTTTGGCCAAGCGATCTGAGAGGGTTCCAAAAGTAGCCATGATTGATTCAGTTTACGGGGTTGAGCAGACTCGCGAGTCAGCGTGGCATGCTGTCGGTTCAGACTAAAGTCAGGAAATTTCATGTCGATTGTCGTTATTGCCACCCTTACTCCGAAGCCCGGCCGCGTGCAGGATGCCCTGGACGCCTTTGCTGGCGCGTCACCTCTGGTGCACGAGGAGGTCGGCTGCGAGCTGTACGCGCTACACACCGACCAGAGCACTCTGGTGATGGTGGAACGCTGGGCGAGCGCCGACGATCTCGCCGCGCACTCCACCGGCGCGGCCATGGCAGAGCTCAACCGACTCATGGGAGATGCGCTCTCCGGCCCACCCGCGGTGGCGATTATGGCCAACGTTCCCCTCGGCGTGCCGTCCAAGGGAACGCTTCAGTAAGCCCCTCCCCCTCTCTGGTCGAGCGCGACCATCCCGCTGGTCGAGCGCGAGCTTGCGAGCAGTCGAGACCCTGTGAGCCTCACCAGGTCTCGAGACGCCGGCGAAAAGCATGCCAGCTCCTCGACCAGCGAAGTGGGCCTCGCTGGTCGAGCGCGAGCTTGCGAGCAGTCGAGACCCCGTGAGTTGACTTTCGGGGCCGGCCCACGAGGTCTCGAGACGCCGGCGAAAAACGTGCCGGCTCCTCGACCAGCGAGAGGGGGTCTCGAGACGCCGGCGAAGAACATGCCGGCTCCTCGACCAGCGAGGAGGGTCCAGCGGGGGGAGGGGGCGCGCGGGGCTAGTTCTCGATCGAGATCTGCACCGTATCGCCGTTGACGTCGATGGCCACGATGAGAAGCGAGTCAGTGTCATCGGGACTGATCGAGTACTCCAGCAGAGCGAAGTGCTCTTCCGACCCGGTGTGATGCGGGTGGAATCCCACCCGCTGCAGGCGAAGCGAGCGCAGGAAGTCAATCTGCTGATCACCGGAATCCCAGATGATGGCGTCCGCGAGTGCCTCCGGGTCCATCTCCTCAACATGTTGGTCGATATAGGTGGAGGTGGGCGTGGCCTTGGTCGTAAGCTCAGCCACCAGGGACTCGCGCGCAGCGGAATCCAGGTCCTCGATGTTGTTGATCATGGCAGCGGCAAGATCGAGCGCCTCGGCCTGAACATCGTCCTCGTTCGGTGAACTGAGGTCGACCTCAATGTCCTGGTCGCCCAGCTCGGCAGTCTCCGACCAGTACACCTCACCGGCGTCGTCGCTACCCAAGATTCCGAAAAAATCATGCTCAATGGTCATGTCGTCTGCTTTCTAGAGTGTCGTCGGGGTCTGGGGCATGCGCATCGTGCTAACCGATGAGCTTCTGCGCGAAAACGTGAGGCGTGAAACCGGTGAGGTCGTTGATGCCCTCCCCCTGCCCGACGAGTTTGATCGGAATCCCGGTGCGTTCCTGAACGGCCAGCACGAAGCCGCCCCGGGCCGAGCCGTCGAGTTTAGTAAGCACGAGTCCGGTCACACCGGCATGTTGAATGAACGCCTCGGCCTGCGCCAGCCCATTCTGGCCGGTGGTCGCGTCGAGCACCAGCAAAACCTCGGCAATCGGCGCCTGCTTCTCCACCACACGACGAATCTTGGTGAGCTCATCCATGAGACCACCCTTGGTGTGCAGTCGACCGGCGGTATCGATGATGACGATCTCGATCCCCTCGTTCTTCGCCTTCTCCACGGTCTGAAAGGCGACGGATGCCGGATCCTGGCCCACCGATTGCGGCCGCACGATTTGTGCTCCCGCCCGGTCGGCCCAGGTGGCCAGCTGGTCTACGGCGCCGGCACGGAAGGTGTCGGCCGCTCCGACAACGACGGTGCGGCCATAGGTGTTCAGAAACTTGGCTAACTTGCCGATGGTCGTGGTTTTACCCACACCATTCACACCGACAACCAAAATGACGGCGGGTCGTTCGCTGAGTGTGAGCGTGGAGTCCAGCAGGGAGAGACGTTCCTCGATGCCTTCGCGGAGCATCCGCTGCAGGTCTTTCGGGTCGGTGGTGTTGTATTTGGCCACCTTCGCGCGCAGCTCGGCCACCACCACCTCTGTGACGGTCGGGCCGAAATCGGCCTGGATCAGGGCGTCTTCAAGGTCGTCCCAGGTCTCGGCATCGATCGTCTTCTTCGTGAACATGCCACGCAGAGCGCCGGAAAGTGACCAAGGGGTGCGTTCTGCCATGTCTCTAGCCTAGAGCGCGGTGACACCGCGAATGCCGATGACGCGTAAAACGGGCCGGTCAACCACCAGAATGGGTGGGTGACCACTTCGAATGCGCCCGTTCTGGCCGGTTTTGCGCACGGCACGTCGTCGGACGAGGGTCGGGCCGCCACGGTCGAGCTGATGCGGGCCGTCGCCGACGCTCACCCGGCTCTCGACGTTCGTCTAGGCTACGTGGACGTGCAGCAGCCCGACGCCCCGGCCGTTCTCGGTGCCGTGGAGCCGGGTCGACCCGTTGTTGTCGTGCCTCTGTTGCTGTCGGCCGGGTATCACGTGTATGTGGACCTTACCGAGGCCGTGCAGGCCGAGACAGACCGGCACACGATCCTGACCGGCGCGCTTGGCCCCGATGATCGCCTCACCGATCTCTTGAAACTCCGACTGCTCGCGGCCGGCCTCACCGACGACGACACCATTGTGCTCGCCGTGGCCGGCTCAAGCGATGACCGCGCCGTGGCCGACTGCCACGTTGTGGGATCGCAGCTGGCCCAGTTGCTCGGTCGGGAGGTGTCGGTGGGTTTTCTGTCAGCCGCGCATCCGCGGCTGCCGGAAGCCGTCGCCGCTGCTCGTGAGGCGCACCCGGGCAGCAGAATCATGGTGAGCAGCTATTTGCTGGCGCCGGGCTACTTTCAGTCCCTCGTCGAGGCGGCGGGAGCGGATGCCGTGACCCAGCCGCTTCTGCTGGCCACCGGTCCGGCGCCTGAGCAGCTCGTCAACGTGGTAGCTAGCCGATACTTCGACGCTTTGGTTGTGCCTGACGCCTAACTGGACGTCTGGCGTAACGTGGTCTACCCCGCACCCGTGACGGTCACGGGTTCCCGCTCGCGCGACACCCGCTGACCCACAACGGCTGACACGCCGTCCTGACGCATCGAGACGCCGTAGAGGGCATCGGCGATCTCCATGGTTCGTTTCTGGTGCGTGATCACGATGAGCTGGCTGCTCTCGCGGAGGTCCTCAAAGATGGTCAGCAGTCGACCGAGGTTGGCGTCGTCGAGCGCTGCCTCCACCTCGTCCATGATGTAGAACGGGCTGGGCCGAGCCTTGAAAATAGCGATCAACAGCGCCACCGCGGCAAGCGAACGCTCACCACCGGACAGGAGCGACAGTCGCTCAATCTTCTTGCCAGCGGGCTTCACCGATACTTCGATGCCGGTCGTGAGCAGTGCGTCCGGGTCGGTCAACCAGATGCTGCCACTTCCGCCGGGAAAGAGCACCGGAAACACCTCGGCAAAGGCCGTACGGGTGTCTTCGAAGGCATCGGCAAAGATGCGCTGCATCTTTCCGTCGATCTCCGCGATGATCGTGAGCAGGTCGGTGCGGGTGTTGGTGAGGTCAGTGAGCTGCTCGGTGAGAAAACGGTGACGCTGCTCGAGCGCGGCGAATTCCTCCAGAGCGAGCGGATTGACCCGGCCAAGCTGGCCCAGCTTCTTTTCGGCGGCCGCGAACCTGCGCTGCTGCTCGGCCCGGTCAAACGGCACGGGTTCGGCGTCGCCACCGGCAGTGTCGCCACCATCAGTGCCGCCGACATCAACCGGAATCAGCTCTGCGGGGCCGTATTCCGCCACGAGCACGGATTCCACAAGCCCCAGCTCGCTGCCGGCCCGTTCGAGCAGGCTGGTGAGCTGAAGCTTCTTCTCGTAAATCTGAAGTTCGAGGCCGTGCACGTTCTCGGTGACGGCCTGCAAACGCGCGCGCAGATCGTTCTCATTCTTCCGCAGGCCGGCCAGTTCCGCGCTCTGGCTGGTGCGCTGGCTCTCCGCTACGGTCAGGCGCTGCCGGGCCTCGTTCACCGACCGGTCGATGGCTCCCAGAACGGCTGGCAGCTCTGCGGCCACCGCGGATGCGGCATCCACTTGCCTTCGACGAATGACGGCGCGCCTCGCTGCGGCCTCGGCGGCTTGCTGGTCAGCGGCAAACTGGCGAGCGAGCGAGGTGGCGCGCGCCTCGCTGGAGCGCACGCGTTCGCGGGCGGTGTCAACGGTCAGGCGGGCTTCCACCTCGGTTTCTCGCACGGATTCGAGTTCGCGGTAGAGAGCATCACGTGCGGAAACATCCAGCACGGGGCGCGGCTGTGCCTGCGCGGCAGTGAGCTCCGACGCCGCCTCAGCCGCGGCCGATTCCACGTGGGTGACGGTGCCCGACGCGAGGTCGAGAGCACCCTGCAGGCGGTCAAGATCCGCCCGAGATGCTTCAACCTGCACCGCGGCCCGGTTTACAGCCTCGGCATGCCGTGACTCCGCTGCCTCCTGCGCACGCAGAGCGGTGCGTTGGCGGGCAACCTGGTCTTGCAGGTGCGCGAGGAGGGACCGCTGCTCTCCGAGGTCGAAGCGCCTGCTCGGAATGAGCGCTGTCACGTCATCAAGTTTGTGGGCGGCGGCGTCACGTTCCGACACCAGCTCGAGGGTGCTGTGGCCCGCGCCACTTCCGCCGCGCACAACCCAGGGCGACAGCGCCTCTCCCGCACGGGTGATCACCGTGAGATCCCGATCACCGAATTCTCGAGTGGCCGCGCGTGCCGCCTCCAGGGTGTCAGCAATCACGGTTCTGGCCAGCAGGCGAAGCACACCGACGGGGGCATCAACAACGGATGCCGCGGGCACCAACCCTGGCCAGCCGCCGGTATCGGCCATGTCATCTGCGGGCACGCTACGAGCAGGGTCACTGTCGGCACCGGACACCACCAGTTCTACCCGCCCCAGCTCGCTGGCGGACGCGAGCTCGATAGCCTGATGCGCCACCTCCCGGGTATCGGCGAGGACCGCGTCCGTGAGCGAGCCGAGCGCCGCGGCAATCGCTGCTTCATAACCGGGTTGCACGCGCACGTGCTCGGCCAGAGCACCACGGATGCCGACAATGCCCGCCTCGAGCAGAGCCGAGGAGCCGTCTGTCTGATCAAGGGCCAGCGACAAGGCGTCTCGACGAGCCTCGTGGGCATCACGTTCTCGCTCGAGCACGTGTAACTCGTCACGCAGCCGTTCGACCTCCACGCGAGTGGTCTGCACAGCGGCCTGCGCCAGTTCAAGAGTCTCGGGGCTGGTCTGGGCGCTGGCCTCGGCGCTTCCAGAATCCGCACCGGTCCGTGCACCCGGTGCCCTCTCCGATGCGCCCTCACGTTCACGGTCATTCTCACGTTGGCTGAGCAGAGACTCCGCCTGCGTGAGACGCTCGCGCGCGGCGTCGACCGCGTTGCTCTGCCGACGTACCTCCCCGCGCACCGCGGCGAGTCGGGAAGCAGCCGTCTCGCTCCGTCCCGCAAGGCGGGACAGACCAAGGTCGTGACTGGAGACCAGCAGTGCCGCAGCCGCAATCTCTTCGTCAACAGCGTCCAGCCGGGCGCGGGCGGCGGCGCTGGACGCTTTGGCGCCACGCCACGCGGCATCCGCTGTCTCAATTCGGGCGCGCAGGCGCACGGTGTCGGCGGTGGCGGCTTCCAGGTCGCGCGTCGTCACGTTCGCACCCGCGCTGCTGGTCGGCGCCTGCGAACCGAGGAGCGCCAGACGCTGGTTGGCGAGGGTGAACAGGCCGCGAAGTCGTTCCTGGGCAGACTCGAGGGCGAAGCTCGTGCGTCGTGCAAGATCCACGGCGTCACTCACCTGCTCGGCTTCGAGGCGCTGCACCCGCTGCCCGGTCTGGGCCAGCTGCTCCTGCAACACGATGCGCTCGGAGTGGCGCTCGCTTTCCGCGCGCCCGTGCTGATCGAGGGCGCTGCGCAGGGTGACAACCTCGTCAGCGAGAAGCCGTGCCCGCGCATCACGCACGATCGCGGCGATGGTTTGCGCCTGGCGGGCGATTTCGGCTTGGCGTCCGAGCGGCTTGAGCTGTCGTCGAATTTCACCGGCGAGGTCGCTCAGCCGAGTGAGGTTGGTCTGCATTCCGTCGAGCTTCCGCAGCGTCTTTTCCTTGCGCCGACGGTGCTTCAGAATTCCGGCGGCCTCTTCAATGAAGCCACGGCGTTCCTCGGGGCTTGCCCGAAGCACGGCGTCGAGCTGGCCCTGTCCCACAATGACGTGCATTTCGCGACCCAAGCCGGAGTCGCTCAGCAGTTCCTGCACATCGAGCAGACGACAGTTGCGGCCATTGATCGCGTATTCGCTCGCCCCGTTGCGAAAGAGCGTGCGCGAGATGGTGACTTCGGAATAGTCGATCGGCAGGGCGCCGTCGGAGTTGTCGATGGTGAGAATGACGGCGGCGCGACCCAGGGGACCCCGGGTGGACGTGCCCGCGAAGATGACGTCCTCCATTTTTCCGCCGCGCAGTGTTTTTACCCCCTGCTCCCCCATAACCCAGGCGAGAGCATCAACGACGTTGGACTTACCGGATCCGTTGGGCCCGACAACACAGGTGACACCCGGCTCGAAGGCGAAGGTGGTGGACTGAGCAAAGGACTTGAAGCCCTTCAGGGTGAGACTTTTCAGATACACCGATCCCACCCTTCTGTTCGCTGTGCCTTAAACGAGCTGCCTGCGCTCTAGAAACGGTACTCGACACCACAGACACTGGCGGGGAGGCTCGACGGGCACCTCAGGACACGTTGTGCTCACGCAGTAGCAACGACTGTCCAGCGCCTCTCGAAGAGTAAGGGCTGCGGATCAGGCGAGAACCTGGCACACCGGACACAGGTGCGAACCACGGTTCATGAACGATTCCCGCACGATCGTGGTGCCGCAGCGCGAGCACGGAGTTCCCTGTCGGCCGTAGACCTCAAGACTGTGCGAAAAGTATCCCGATTGCCCGTTCACATTGACATACTGCGCGTCAAAACTCGTTCCGCCCTCGCCCAGTGCACGCTGCAGAATGGACCGCAGTGCGGCCAGGAGTTCCGCGCCCTGCGCCGGGGATAACGACGCGGTTGGTGTCTCGTAGTGCAGCCGGGCGGCAAAGAGCGCTTCATCGGCATAAATGTTCCCGATTCCGCTGATCAGCGTCTGGTCGAGCAACGCCCGCTTGAGACCCGTCTTCTTGCGCGACAGGCGAGCAAAGAACTCCGACTCGGAAAAAGCAGGATCGATGGGATCCCGGCCAATGTGCGCCACCTGGGAGGGAATCAGCCCGGACCAGGGTCCGAAACCGCGGCCAGCGAAACCGCCCGGAGCTCCGTCGACGGTTGGCGCCATGGTGTCAATGCCGAGGCTGCCGAACACGCGCTGGTCAACGAAATCGAACCACAGCTCGCCCGATTCTCCGGCGTTCCGACGCGCAGACGACATCTCGGGCGGCAATACGGTGGGTTCCACGGCTTCCAGCGCGAGACGGATGCGCAGATGGCGGTCAACCTGCGACCCGGGGGTTCGCAGCAGCACCTGTCCGCTCATTCCCAGGTGAACCACCAGGGCTCGTCCGCTGTCGAGCGGGAGCCAGAGAAACTTGCCGCGGCGCACGGCGCCGAGAATACGTCGACCGGTGAGCTGTTCGCTGAAGGATCCGGCCCGCGCGTCATGGCGGCGCAGAGAGCGCTCGTCAAAGACCTCGACTCCGGCCACGACCGCGCCCGTAACGGCGGGTTCGACTCCGGCCCGCACGACCTCAACTTCGGGAAGTTCGGGCATTAGCGTGGCAGCGGGGTAGAAGAGCGCAGCACTACAGGGCGCTGAGCTGCGCGAAGGCGTCGCGAGCGGCGGCCACTTCGGCGAATTTCTTGCTGGTGCCGTTACCCGCTGCGGAAATCACGTCGCCCAGGTCGACGCGGGCGATGAATTCCTTTGCGTGATCCGGGCCGCTCTGGGTCACCGTGTACACCGGGGCACTCACTCCACGAGCAGCAGCAAGCTCTTGCAGACTCGTTTTGGGGTCCATCAAGGTACCAAAGTGGTTGGGGTCCGCGAGCAGCGGCTCCATGAGCCTCAGCACAAATGCCGTCGCAACGTCCCCACCGCGGTCGAGGTAGACGGCTCCGATGAGGGCTTCAACCGTGTCAGCCAGAATCGATGACTTGTCGTGTCCCCCGGTGAGAATCTCGCCCTTACCTAACCGCACGTACTCTCCGAGTCCGAGGCCCCGGGCAATCTCTGCGAGGGCAACGGTCGATACGAGGCTCGCCCGGCGCTTGGCCAGGTGACCCTCATCGAGGTGCGGGTAGGTACGGTAAAGCATGACGGTGACGGCCTGCCCCAGAATCGAATCGCCGAGAAATTCCAGACGTTCGTTGGTGGGGATGGCACCGTTTTCGTACGCAAAAGAGCGGTGCGTGAGCGCGAGCTCAAGGAGATCCGCGGAAACTGCTACACCGAGGGTCGCCACGAGGGACGACCGCTCGGCACCTGGATTCGTCATGGTCTGACGTTGTCCGAGGGAAGAGATCTAAACGTCGGCGACCTTGCGACCCTTGTACTCCATGAACAGCGGGGTACCGGCGGAGTCGGTGACGACCTTGGCGCGGTGGGGAAGGCTGTAGGTGACCTTGCCGTTTTCCATGGTCTTCACCAGGGTGGGCGCGGTGGCCTTCCACTGTGAACGACGTGAGTGGGTGTTGGATCGCGACTGCTTGCGCTTCGGAACTGCCATGACTACTTCTCTTCTCTATGCGTTTCAGCCTGAATGTCGTCATCCGTGCTGATGTCTGTGGAAGCTTGGAATCCCGCAAGCGCAGACCACCGGGGATCACGCGCCTCTATCGGTTCGAGTTCCGGTGGTTCAGTCAGGCGCTCACCGGTCTCAGGATCAAGACCCGCGCAATCGCGCCGACATAATGGCTGGAACGGCAGTGACATAACCACTGCGTCCCTGACGAGAGATTCAATGTCGATATGGTCGTCGACAATCTCAAACTCAAAAGCTTCTTCCTGAGGATAACCGAAAAGCTCAGTAAACTCGACTCGGACGCGGAATTCGATCTCTTTCAGGCATCGTCCGCACTCGCCGGACGCCGGAGCGACCACCGAGATGGTTGCGAGAATGCCCTCGTGCATGGCTTCGAGTCGAAGATCTGCACCGAGACTCGAGCCTTCCTTCACCGAAACAAGGCCAGCGCCGAGTTCATCGGGTACGACGATGTCGAGGTGGCGCTCGTGCATGGTGCCCGGGCGGTTGATCAGGTCTCGCACATCTACCGTGTACGGCGTTTTTTTGAACTTGGTCACCAGCCCCATTCTACGCGTGTCGCGGGGAGCGTCCGTTCAGCCGATCCCACAGGGCGAGAAAGAGTGATCGCGGCAGCAGAACCGCACGCCATCGTGCCACCCGCCCCACCGACGCCCGAATCTGTGCGCACGCCTCGGCCACGTCGCCACTCAGGTCCGAGGGTTGGATGTCGGGGCCCACTCCGTTCCAGCTTCCGTCATCGGGTGTGCGGTCATAGCGAGTGCGCTCCACCAGCTCACACAGGCGAGCCAGTATGAGCGATGCGGGCGAGGCCTCCCCCACCAGACGGCGCAGGCGGTCCGTCACGACGCGAGGTGTGTCCACACCGCTCACGGGAATACCGTGGTCCACCGCGGTGTCGCAGAGTTCGGCCCAGGCCATCGCCACCGCTTGCTGTGGCGTCAGCATTCCCGAACGGATGCGTCGGCGTCGCGCCCGATGCACCAACCCACGCACACCGGCGGGAACGAGCAGGATCACCAGGAGCCCGAACGCGATGCCGGCCAGCTGGCCGAGCAGATTGCTCGCCTGCTGCGTGGCCGTCGCCGACGCTTCCGGCAGCGCGGGGTCAATAGACCCTGGATCAACAGGTGCACGCGGCGCAACCGTGGGCGCTGCGTCGGCTGGCGCTCCGGTGGGGGTGTCGCTCTCAGCTGCCTGTTCATAGTCCGGCACGGTTCCGCGACCCGGCGTGGGCTCGAATGGAACCCACCCCACGTCGGTGAAGTACAGTTCAGGCCAGGCATGCAGGTCGTAAGAATCCACGTCGTAACGACCCAGCCCCTGTTCCAGGTCCTGGGACTTGACGCCCGGCAGGTAACCGAGAGAGATTCGGGACGGGATATCGAGGGTGCGGGCCATGCTCGCCATTGCCGAGGCGAAATGTACGCAGTACCCACGCTGTCGTTCCAGGAAGACGCCCACCACATCGAGCCCGCCACCGTCGTAATCCTCCTCCACCGGCGATTGCGTGTCGTAGGTAAAATCACTGCCGTTGAGGTAATCCTGCAGGGCAACCGCCGCATCGTACGTGGAGGTGGTGCCAGCGGTCACCTCCCGCGCAGTTTGTTCGATGATGGCGGGTATCACCGCGGGCAGGTCGAGGTTACGCGCCAGTGCCCGGGGGTACTCGGTGCTCGCCAGGCGCATCTGCTCGGCCGTCGGAGCCAGCTCGAGCGCCTCAGCGGTGTACTTCTGACCGATCGTGCTCGTGTCGCTGCTCGCGACGGCACGGGTACGGGTGTCCCAGTACCAGTCCCCGCGAAGACCCGTGACCTTCACCGTTCGCGCCGGAACCGGTAGCCAGCGCGTGTTGACGCCATCGATGACAACGGATGTCTCGGCGGGCGTCGTCTCGATCGCCTCGGACAACCCGGGTGGACCGTCAATGCGCTCCACGCTGTTCTGCAACTGCGCGCCATCGATGCTCGCGGTCCACGTGTCGCCCACCAGAGAGTCCAGCGTGAGGAGTGTGAAGTACGACTGCTGCTCGGCCGTGCTCGTGTAGTGCAGCACCGGTCCGGGTTCCGGCCGGCGGAGATCTTGACCCAGGTTGATCATGGGGCTCACTCCGCTGCCAAACAGCAGCGCGTTCGAACCAGACCGCGTGGTGTCACCGAGCCCCGAGGGTAGCGCTGCTCCGAGAACGAGTGCTCCGACGATCGCTATCGCACCCACGGTGAGAGTGCCCCACACCGGAACCACTCGGCGCTGGTGTGCGGAGACAAAAACCCGAGCGGCCGGACCACCCGCTGCGGGCAGCGCCGCCGATGCGACTCTGGATCGACGCAGGTCGACCCGCAGCAGACCGAGGTACACGGCGGAGGTGAGCACGAGGGCCACCACGTTGGGCGGACCCGCCTCGACGGCACCCGGTACGAGCAGCGGCACCAGCACCGGCAGGCCGGCCAGCGTGGGAGCTCGCAGCGTGACGGCGAGGGTGAACATGAGCATGGCAATCAATCCGGCTCCCGCTGCGAGCAGAAAGAGGATGCCCGGTGTCACCTCCGCAGGCACGCTCTGCTGCACGATCGAGTCCGTACCGCTGGTGATGAGGCCACCGAAGATGTCCAGAGTGCCGGTGGTGGGTACTATCCAGAGCAGCCCGGTACCCGCGCCGAAGAGCACCGTGAGCGTGAGCAGGAGAACCCCGAGCATGACAAGCGGAACGAAGGATCGCGCCACCCTCAGCCGAGGCAGGAGAACACTCACCGCAAGCACGACGGTCGCCACGACCGCCATCACCCACCACCACGACGTACCGCGCAGCAGTGGTCCGAGAGCGCCGCACGCCACCAGAAGCAGTGCGAGCACGGTCAGCACGAGCGGCCAATCGGATGGTGCTGTGTCCGGTCGCCCGGCACGCGAGTGCCGGCGGAACCGGGATCGTTGCGGGTCAGTCATTATCGAACCCCAGTGCCTCCCACGCATCAACGCTCCGAGGCTCAGGTTCGCGCCCGCTGAGCGCACTCGTCCACGCCTGGGGAATGTCACGGGTGCTGTGCACATCAATGCACCGCCAGCCGGCGTCCCGAAGAATGGACCGCGCAACGGCACTCACCGGTTCCAGCACAAACGCGATTGCCGGCTCGCATCCGGCACGGAGCAGAGCGAACAGTGCGGCATCCGCTTCGGACAGGGCGACGATCACGGCAAAAGTCGGCAGCGCGCCACCCGACGAGCCGGGGCTGCCCCCCGCATCGGTGGGTGCAGCAACGGGCAGGAGGTTTGCGAGCCCTTCGAGGAGTTCGCGATCACCGCCCGGCGCGCTGCATACGAGCGGGGCATCACCTCCGAGTCCGCCGAGGTTCTGGTCGGAGCCCGGCACCAGCTGGCTCGGACCGGTCTCCACGAGTTGCACCTTGAGACCGGAATCGAGGAGGTAGACACCAATCGATGCCACGATTTCGATTGCGAGTTCGAACGCCAGGTCCAGGCGACGAGCGCGTTCGATGGCGCTGTGCGAATTGAGGGTGGTGTCTAAAATGATGCGTGCCTCGGGGTTGCTGCGTTGCTCCTCCTGACGCACCATGATCTGGCCATGCCGCGCGGTGGCTGGCCAATTGACGCGCCGAAACGGATCACCAGGGCGGTACTCCCGCGCGATGAGTTCGTCGGACATGGGATTCAACGAGCGCAGCAGGTCACGCACCGAGCCGTCACTGCGCGTGACCGAGACACCCGTGGCTGCCAGCGGCGTCACCCGTGGGGTCACAACAAGATCGTGCGGCTGGCCCACCGGATGCTCACGGACGGCGAGTCCGAAAGGGTCGGTACGTCCGAGGAGAAGCGGACCGAACGCATACACTCCGCGGATGCGTGGAGTCACCGAATACTCCAGCCGCACGCTGTCCGGCAACGTAGCCGGACCCGGCTGATACCGTTCGAGGCCGGGCAACAACGACGGGGTCGAGGCTGCCAGGCCCGGCACTCCCATTCCCGGCGGTAACGGGTCACTCCAGCTCGCACCGTCCAGGGGCCGGAAGGAGAGGTTCCGCAGGTGGAGGGAGACCACGGTTTCTTCTCCAGCAGAGACGATGGGTGGCCGAAACGTTCGGGTGAGTTCAACTTGTCCGGGGCGGATCGTGACATAACCGAGTGCAACAACGGGGATACTCACCAGCAGGCCGGCGATGAACAGCAGATCGTGCTGACCGCTCGGGATCGCGAACACACCGAAAGCCACGCCCACACCCAGAAACATCCACCCGCGGCGGGTGAGCCGGGGAGACCAGGGCGGGAGCGAGAGGCGGCGCATGAGACCGATCAGGGGCGCTCTGCAGTGCCGACCGGAACCACGGTCGCCGCCAGAATGCGGTGCACGACCTCCTCGATGAGGGGCCCACTGTCGTGATGGTGGTGACCAAGAGCACGACTGGTGGGCACGAGGCGGTGTCCGAGTACAGCCACGGCGAGGGAGTCGATGTCGTCGGGCAGCACGTATCCTCGCCCACGGAGCGCTGCCTGAGCCTTTGCCGCGCGAATGAGCTGCAGGGTGGCCCGCGGGCTGGCCCCGAGGCGCAGGTCGCGGTCGTCTCTCGTGGCCCGAACAATGCTCACGGCGTATTCCTTCACGGCACCCGACGCGAAGACGCCGCGGGCCGCCTCCATCATGCCGCGCAGCTGGGCGCCCGAGACGACGGCACCGATTTGTGCCAGAGGACTGCTGGTGTCGCGGGAATCGAGCATGGCGAGTTCGGAATCGGTGTCAGGATACCCCATCGAAATTCGGGCCATGAAGCGGTCCCGCTGTGCCTCGGGGAGGGCGTAGGTGCCCTCCATCTCAATGGGGTTCTGGGTGGCCATGACGGTGAACGGTAATGCTAGTGGGTAGGTCGTGCCGTCCACGGTGACCTGACGTTCCTCCATGCATTCCAGAAGCGCCGACTGGGTCTTCGGACTGGCCCTGTTGATCTCGTCGCCAATCACAATGTTGGCAAAGACCGGACCCGGCTTGAACTCAAATTGTCGGTCTGCTTGGTTGTAGACGGAGACACCCGTCACATCGGACGGCAGCAGGTCGGGCGTGAACTGAATGCGGCTGACCGAACAGTCCACCGAGCGTGCAAGCGCCTTGGCGAGCATGGTCTTGCCCACACCCGGGACATCCTCGATGAGCAGATGCCCCTCCGCCAGCAGAACGGTCAGGGCGGTGAAAACGGCGGCATGTTTGCCGTCGATGACGCGCTCCACGTTCTGCATGATGGCGGAGCCAGCCTTGTGCACGTCGGTCACGGAGACTGCTGGGTGCGTGGGCGTGTCCGCCGCAGTGGATACTGTGTCGTCCTCATGACCGTGCTTCACCTCGACGCGCGAACCGGCGACGATGGGGGTGGGCACTTTCGATGAGGACGGACTCATACGGTGGCTTTCTGCAGATACTCCGCGACAACCCGAGGCACGTAGGGCGAGACATCTCCGCCGAGCGCGGCAACCTGCCGCACCAGGGAACTCGACACGTGGCCGTTGGCCGGATTGGGCAGAAGAAAGATGGTTTCCACCGAGGCCAGGTTGCGATTCACAATCGCCATGGGTGTTTCGTAGGTCACGTCGATCTGAGATCGCACGCCCTTCACCAGTACGCTGGCTCCAACGTCCATGCAGTAATCGACGAGAAGGCCCACGCTCCACGAGGACACCACAATGTTCGTGGGTAAGCCGGCTTCCCTAATCGCCTGCTCCAGCAAGGAGACGCGCTGGCTGATGGGAAGCAGGGCCGATTTGTCGGGGTTATGCACGACAAGAACGTGAAGTTCATCGAAGAGGCCGGCGGCGCGATCAATCACATCCAGGTGACCAAGGGTGACGGGGTCAAATGAACCGGGTACGACGGCGATCCTGCGCATACCAACACCCTATCCCCCCGCGGTGACCCCGGTAGGCGGAGTCGGCGTCTGAGGCTGGAGCCTCAGCTTTTGCTCAGCCACGTGCGTTCGGACTCGTCAAGACGGCGGTTCACCGCGTCGCGGAGCGCTGGCATGGTGCGCAGCTCCGGGTCACCGCTCACGAGCGAGAAGGCAGCGGCACGCGCCGATTCGATAATGGCACCGTCCACAGCCACCCGCAGAAACCGCAGTGACGAGTTAGCCCCGGACTGTGTATCGCCGAGCACATCGCCCTCTCGACGGAGTCTGAGGTCAAGGTCGGCCAGCTCAAAGCCGTCGAGGGTGCTCTGAACGGCGTCCACGCGTTCGCGTGCCACGCCGCCGAGTTCCGCATCGGTGACGAGCAGACAGAGACCCGGCACCGACCCGCGACCCACTCGCCCGCGCAACTGGTGTAGTTGCGACACACCGAAGCGATCGGCGTCCATCACCACCATGGCCGACGCGTTCGGCACGTCGACACCCACTTCGATGACCGTCGTCGCCACCAGCACATCAATCTCGCCCGCAGCAAAAGCACGCATGGTCTGATCCTTCTCGTCGCTCGTCATGCGGCCATGCAGGGCCTCCAGTCGGTACCCCTGGAGAAGAGACGTGCTCCGCAGCCCGGCGAGTGTGGTCTCCACGTTTGTCAGCGCCTTCGGCGTGTCCTCCGGGGGCAGCGGGAGGGCTTCCGCACCGTCTTCCACCTCCTTGGGAGCGATGGCCGGGCAGACCACGAAGGCCTGACGCCCGAGCGCCAGCTCGTCACGGATGCGCCGCCAAATATTCCAGAACCAGTCGGGATGCTCCGCCAGCGGAACCACGACGGTGGTAATGCCCTGCCGCCCACTCGGCAGCATACGAATGGTGCTCACATCGAGGTCGCCGAAAACGGTCATGGCGATGGTTCTCGGAATGGGCGTGGCGGTGAGCACGAGCACGTGCGGCGGGACGGTGCCCTTGAGCCGGAGAGTCTCCCTCTGGTCGACACCAAAACGGTGCTGCTCATCGATGATGATGAGCCCCAGGTCGAAGAACGTGACGTTGTCACTCAGCAGCGCGTGGGTACCAATCACGATGCGGGATTGCCCGGAGACGACCCGGAGCAGCGCCTTGCGTTTCTCGGCAACGGGCAGCTTTCCGGTGAGCAGGGTGGGCATGAGCTCGGCCGCCAGTGCGGGGCCGAGCATTGCGGTAATCGATCGCAGGTGCTGTCCGGCCAGCACCTCGGTGGGCGCGAGCAGCGCCGCCTGACCACCGCTTTCCGCCACGGCGAGCATGGCTCGAAGAGCCACAATGGTCTTGCCCGAGCCCACCTCTCCCTGCAACAGACGGTTCATGGGTGATGTCGCGGAGAGTTCCACAGCAATCTCGGCCGCCGCAATCTCCTGATCCACGGTGAGCACAAAGGGCAGCATGGCGTCGAAGCGTTCGAGGAATCCGCCCGGCGCAGGCACGCGGGGGGTGGTGTGCTCTTCCCGGGATTTCGTGTGTTTTTGCGCCAGGGCTGCCTGCAACACCCACGCCTCGGTAAAGCGCAGAGTGTCACGAGCAGCCTGCCACTCCGCGGAAAGCTCCGGGCGGTGGATGAGCTGAAGGGCCTGTTTGTGACCGAGCAGACCACGTTCGATGCGCAGCGCTTCGGGTACCGGATCGTCGATATCGCCGAGGTGCGGAAGAACGAGGTCGATAGACCGCTCCAGAATGAGGCTGGTCACCGCGGCGGTGGCGGCGTAAATGGGAATGAGGGGGCGCTGCAGCCACTCGTTGCTCGGGTCCTTCTCCGCCTCGTCACGCTCACCCTGGAAGGTGCGATAGGTGGGGTGAGCGAGCTGGCGAGCGCCGTTATATTCCGACACTCGACCCGAGAAGATACCCGTGACACCCGGGGCCAGCTCCCGGGTACGCCAGTCCATGCGGGTCTTGCCGAAGAACGTGAGGGTGAGCATTCCCTGACCGTGGCGAATCTTGACCGCCACGATATAGCCCTTGCGATTCTTCATTTCACTCTGAGTGGACGACACGACTTCGGCGGTGATGCTGACGTATTCATTGAGCGGAAGGAGTCCGCTGGTGGGGTCGAGCACACCGCGCATCACGTAACGACGCGGGTAGTGCCCGAGAAGATCGGACACGGTGAGCATGCCAAACGCCTTACCCAGCGCGGTTGCTGTGGGCTTGCCCACGGCAAGAACAAGAGGGGTGTCGAGGGTGAAGGTGGAATCACTCGAACCGGTCATAGTTCAATCGTAGGCGGCGGCACCGACAGCGCCTCCGAAGGCCCGTGCCTCCGAAGCCCAGCGCACCCTAGGCTCAGCGCACCGTAGGCTTATCGAACCATGACGCGAATCATCTCCGGGTTTGCCGGCTCTCTCACCCTGTCGGTTCCCAGGAGCGGCACTCGTCCCACGAGTGACCGGGTTCGGGAAGCCATTTTCTCCGCCCTCGACGCTCGGGATGCTGTGACCGGCACTCGGGTCGTGGATCTGTACGCCGGGTCCGGTGCTCTTGGCCTGGAGGCGGCCAGCCGCGGTGCCCGCGTGGTGACGCTGGTTGAAAACGGTTTCGGTGCCGCACAGTCGTGTCGGAAGAACGCCGACGCCGTGAAGCGCGCGGCACCTCAGGGGTCCGATCTCACCATCAAGGTGGCGGCTCAGGCCGTGCAGACCTTCCTTGCGGCCACGCCCGACGGCTTTGACGTGGTGTTCATTGATCCGCCCTACGAACTGGGTGAAACCGAACTCACGCACAACCTGGCCGCGCTGGTGCCGCTGCTCTCTGACGATGCCCTCGTCATTGTGGAGCGCAGCTCCCGCTCCCCCGAACCCACCTGGGGTCAAGGGCTTGAGCGCGAGCGCAGCAAGAACTACGGCGACACGACGGTCTGGTACGCCGGCCCGGTCGCTCCCACCAGCGACTAACCGCCAGCGACTAAGCGGCACCTAACCCGCGAGTCCGTCCCAGCCACGGTAGGGATCCCAGCCGCCCTGCGTGTGGGGCTGACCATCCACACACACTTGCCCAGCGGCCGCGGTCACAACACCAAGCGCCCGAAAACCGTCCGGCAGTGGGACTCCGGGCGGGAAGGTCGCCAGCAGTCCGTGGTCCTCACCACCTCCGAGTGCAACCTCGAGGCGATCGCCGAGGGCGCTGGAGGCGAAATCGATTCCCACCCCGCTGGCCCGCGCGATGCGCCCCGCGTCCAACGCGAGACCATCCGACACGTCAAGCATCGCCGTGGCACCGGCCACAGCCGCCGCAGGGCCGCAGTCGAGCGGGGGAACCGGTGTGAGCTGGGCCGCAATCTGCCCTGGGTACTGCGCCTTGGCCTCTGCCGCGCGAGCGGCATCGGGAATCCCGTCATCGTCAACACCGAACCGGAACAGAATCTCGAGCCCCCGTGCGGCCTCCCCCAGCCGACCGGCCAGTGCCACAACGTCACCCACACGTGCGCCCGACCGTTTTACCGGCTCCCGACCCTCCAGATCTCCGAAGGCTGTGACCGCCAGGGTGAGAGCGTCCGATGCGGACAGGTCTCCGCCCACCACACCGCACCCGGGTGCCAGTGCTTCACAGCACTCCCGCAGGCCGTCGGCAATCCCTTCCAGCACCCACACGGGCGTCGACGACGGTGCTGCGATCGCAACGACCAGTGCTGTGGCCCGTGCACCCATTGCTGCCACATCCGACAGGTTCGTGGCGGCAACCTTCCACCCGAGGTCGTGCGGTGTCGACCAGGCGAGCCGAAAATCGGGACCCTGAATCATCATGTCCGTCGTCACCACGAACCGGCCATCGGGAGCGGCGACCACGGCCGCGTCATCGCCGGGGCCCAGAAGCTGACCGGTCGCAACGGGAAGCCGAGGAAAGAGACGCTCCAACACGGCAATCTCACTCACGTCGTTCAGCGTCTCGGGTGAACGTGCACTCTCATCGGCAGCAAACATCATGGTTCAAACGGTAGCCTGAATGTGATGATTCCCCGATTCACGGCTCTGCGCGTCAGCGCCGCCGCAACAGTCCTCCTCGGCACTATTTTGCTCACCGGGTGCGCCGCCGCTGTCCCGCTGCAGCCCGCCGCTGATGCCACCAACCCTGCCTGCGCCGACGTGGTGGTGCAACTCCCCGAGTTGGTGTCCGACGAGCCCATTCGCGAGACGAACGCCCAGGCCACCGGCGCCTGGGGTGACCCGTCGGCGATTCTGCTGCACTGTGGCGTCACCGTTCCCGGCCCGACGACGCTACCGTGCCTCACCGTCAACGGCATCGACTGGATTGAAGACGATTCGGACGCCCCGCTGTACCGGTACACGACCTACGGCCGCGACCCGGCTGTTGAACTCGTCATCGACTCGGGCAAGGTCAGCGGCACGAATACGCTCGTCGACCTGGCCAGCGCCGTCTCGGGCATTCCCGCCACGGCAGCCTGTGTGGGTGCCGAAGACGTGGAGTTTCCGAGCGACGCTCCCTAACCCGCCCGACTAGGAGCCGTGGCGGGCGTGTGCCAGCGCCACGGCAATAAGCTCATCAATGAGCTGGGGGTAGGTGTAACCGCTCGCCAGCCAGCAACTCGGGAACATCGAGATGGGTGTGAACCCGGGCATGGTGTTGATCTCGTTGATCACCCAGCCCGTGGCGGTGAGAAAGAAGTCCACCCGGGCCAGACCGGCTCCGTCAATGGCGTCGAACGCACGAATGGCCATCCGCTGCATCTCGGCGAGGTCGTCCGGTCCCAGCTCGGCCGGACACAGCAGGTCGATGCCCGCGCCACCGAGGTATTTGGCCTCAAAGTCGTAAAAGTCGCGGCCGGTCACCACCACCTCGCCAGCCACGGATGCCCGCGTCGGCTCCCCCGGGCGACCCTGCAGCACGGCCACCTCCAGTTCGCGTCCGCTCAGGCCAGCCTCGATGAGTACCTTGCTGTCTTCGGCGAGGGCAACGGCCATGGCCTGCGCCATATCGTCAGCCGAGGAGACGCGGCTGACGCCCACACTGGACCCTGCTCGGGCCGGCTTCACGAAAACGGGCGCGCCAAACTCTTCGAGAGCCGCATAGGCCATTCCCGGCGCTTCGGCCCAGTCGTCGGCCGTGATGGTGCGCCACGGAGCCACCGGCAGGGACGCCTGCTGAAAGACAATCTTCGTGAAGTGCTTGTCCATGCCCAGCGCGGAGGCCAGCACACCAGACCCGACGTAGGGAAGGCCGAGCAGTTCCAGCATTCCCTGAATGGTTCCGTCTTCGCCGTACGGGCCGTGCATGATCGGAAAGACCAGGTCGATGGTGCCGAGCGAACGGATGCCGGCGGCATCCGTGACGGTCAGCTCGCGATTGCTGGTGCTGTCGGGCCACTGCACGCGGGTACCGTTATCGGCCACCTCCGGCAGGGCGGCGGCGTTCAGACCGAACTTGGCCGGGTCGTCGTCTTCGAGCACGAAGGCACCCTCCCGGGTGATGCCCACCGGGATGACGCGATACCGATCACGGTCAATCGCTGCGAGAACTCCGCCCGCCGTTGCGCAACTGATCGAATGTTCGCTTGAACGCCCCCCAAAGAGCAGCACTACCGTGAGCTTGTCCATCATTTGTCCTTTCGCCCTGCGGTTCGCTGGAATCGGTGGTGAGGTGCGGGGCAATGTCCCGCGGGTTCAGCGTGCCATCAAGCACCTGGCGAACCTGTTCAACGATGGGCATGGCGACCCCCTTGGCGGCGGCCAGTTCGAGAACGGGCTTCACGGACGCGAGCCCTTCGGTGGTTTGTTGCATCTGCTTGACCACATCGTGAATGCTGTAGCCCTGCCCGAGGAGGCGTCCGGCCGTATTGTTTCGCGACAGGGGTGACTGACAGGTGGCAATGAGGTCACCCAGTCCCGCCAGTCCGGAGAGCGTCTCGGGATGCGCGCCGTAGGCCACGGCGAAATCGGTCATCTCCACAAGGCCACGCGTGATGATGGAGGCCTTGGTGTTCTCGCCAAAACCCACACCGTCCACGATGCCGATCGCCACGGCAATGAGGTTCTTCAAGACACCGCCGAACTCGGTTCCGATCACATCGGTGTTCACGTACGACCGAAAATAGTTCGTGGTGGCGAGCTTGGCCACGGCCTGCGCGGTTTCGAGGCTCACCGAGGACACCACGGCGCCGGTCGGCTGCTCCTTGGCGATTTCGAGGGCCAGGTTGGGTCCCGAAATGACGGCAATACGCTCGGGTGCAATGGGCAGCACCTCTTCGATCACCGAGCTCATGCGCATACCCGTTGTGCGTTCAACGCCCTTCATGAGGGACACGATCACGGCATTCGGTGCCAGGAACGGTTCGGCAAGAATCAGGTTTTCCCGCAGCGACTGACTCGGCACCGACACGAACACATACTCGGCTCCGGCCAGAGCCAGATCGAGGCGCGTGGTGGCGCGCAACCCCAGCGGCAGGTTGATCCCCTGCAGATAATCGCTGTTGCGTCGCGCTTCAGAGATTTCCTTGGCCAGTTCGGGTCGACGGGCCCAGAGCACAACATCGGCTCCACCATCGACAAGAATCTTTGCAAAGGTGGTGCCCCAGCTGCCGGCGCCAAGAACAGCAACGCGGGCGCCGGGCAGGATCTTAGGCTTCAAAACGGCCGGTCTCTTTCTGATTGTGTTCGGCCGGGTTCCAGCGCTTGACTGGGGCCTTCTCATCTCGGAGGTCTTCGAGCAGCCCGGTGATGGCCTGCATCACCACGGCCGTGGCCTCGTTGAGGGTGGCCGTGTCGAGGCTGCGACCACGGAAGGCGCTCAGGTCCACCGGGTCACCGATCTTCACCGCGATGGTCTTGCGGGGAAAGAACGAGATCTTCTTGGAGTAACGCTCCAGAACGTGCTGCGTTCCCCAGTGGGCTGCCGGAACGATCGGGATGCCCTGCTCGAGGGCAATGCGGACCGCGCCGGTCTTGCCGCGCATGGGCCAGAGATCGGGATCGCGCGTGAGGGTACCCTCCGGGTAAACGACCACCATCTGGCCCCGTGCTGCGAGCCGTTGCGCCGCCTTCACCGGTTCGCTTCCGCGCACCGATCCGCCACGCTGCACGGGAATCTGCCCCGAGCTGCGCAGGATGAGGCCCACGATGGGAATCTCAAAAACGGATGCCTTCGCCAGGAACCGAGGCTGACGCCCCAGCTTCCACGACACCACCCCCATCACGATGGGGTCGATCTCGCTGTAGTGATTGGGTGCCAGCACAAACGCTCCGCTGCGCGGAAATTTGTCACCGTCAACGATTCGAAAACGAGCCGCCGCATTCATGAACGGAAGAAGAAGACCGGCCAGGATCCAGAACGCGGATGGGCGGCTTTTCTCCGATCGAAATCGGCGGGGTGACGGCAACGCTGTGGCTGCCGCTTCGGCGGAATTATGGTCTGACACAGCCCCATTATCCTTCGAGATCGAAGTCTGCTCCCAAAAGCCGCAGCTTGGTGATGAAATTCTCATAGCCGCGGCTAATGATTCCCACGTTGCTCACGGTGGAGGTTCCCTCTGCCGACAGGGCTGCAATGAGGTGGCTGAAGCCGCCGCGCAGGTCGGGCACCACGATGTCGGCGCCGTGCAGTTTGCTGGGTCCGGTGATGACGGCCGAGTGCTTGAAGTTGCGCTGACCGAACCGGCAGGGGTGTGCGCCGAGGCACTCGCTGTGAATCTGAATGGTGGCACCCATCTCCACCAGGGCGTCCACGAAGCCGAAGCGCTGCTCGTAGACGGTTTCGTGCACGATCGACGTGCCGTGCGCCTTGGTGAGCGCGATGACGAGCGGCTGCTGCCAGTCCGTCATGAAGCCGGGGTGGACATCCGTTTCGATGATGACGGGCTTGAGGTCGCCACCCGGGTGATAGAAGCGGATGCCGTCATCGTGAATATCGAAGGCGCCACCCACCTTGCGGAACACGTTGAGGAACGTGAGCATCTCGGGCTGGCGTGCGCCCCCCACAAAAATGTCACCGTCGGTGGCCAAGGCTGCGGCTGCCCAGCTGGCGGCCTCGTTACGGTCGAAGAGGGCGCGGTGAGAGAAACCGTCGAGACGTTCGACGCCCTCAATGCGAATCACGCGGTCGGTGTCGACGGTAATGATCGCACCCATCTTCTGCAAGATGTTGATGAGGTCCATGATCTCGGGCTCGATGGCGGCGCCCTTGAGCTCCGTGATCCCCTCGGCGCGAACGGCGGTCAGCAGCACCTGCTCGGTGGCTCCCACGCTCGGGTAGGGCAGCTCGAGCTTGGCACCCTTGAGACCGTTCGGAGCCGACATGCGGATTCCGTTGGGCTGCTTCTCCACAACGGCTCCGAACTTGCGCAGCACATCCAGGTGGAAGTCGATCGGGCGGTCACCAATGCGGCAGCCACCCAGGTCGGGAATGAAGGCCTCGCCCAGTCGGTGCAGCAACGGTCCACAGAACAGAATCGGAATGCGCGAGGAGCCCGCGTGCGCGTCGATTGCGGCGAAGTGCGCGCTTTCCACGTTGGCCGGGTCGAGGATGAGGTCACCGGTTTCGGGACCCTCGGTCACCTTGACGCCGTGCACCTCCAGGAGGCCGCGCACAATGCGCACGTCACTGATGTTAGGTACGTCTTTGAGTAGGCTGGGCGACTCTCCGAGGAGTGCGGCCACCATGGCCTTGGTGACAAGGTTCTTGGCACCCTTCACTTCGATGCGTCCCACGAGGGGGATGCCACCGCGAATGGTGACCTTGTCCGCGGTGAGGCCCACGGCCGCGCCATGGTTGGCCGCGCTACCGCGGTTCTGTGCCGAGTCGGCCAGCGTGCCGCCCGGCTGCGCGTCGTTGGTGAGGGTGCTCAAGAATTACCTGCCTTGTGGAGAGAGTGCGGGGAGGGTGCGTGGCAACCACGATTCCCGCGTCGATTCGAAATCTGCAATTCGCGCTTCGTCGCGCAGGGTCAGCCCGATGTCATCAAGACCTTCGAGCAGCCGCCATCTAGTGTAATCATCGATCACAAACGAGACTGTGAGATCACCGACACGCACGGTCTTGGTCACCAGATCGACCGTGAGTTCCAGTCCGGGATCCGACTCGATCACGCGCCAGAGGGTTTCCGCGTCGGCTTCGGTGATCTGGCCGGCCAGAAGTCCCTGCTTACCGGCATTTCCACGAAAGATGTCGCCGAAGCGGGGGCTGAGAACCACGTCAAACCCAAAGTCGCGAAGCGCCCAGACGGCGTGCTCCCGTGAGGACCCTGTTCCAAAGTCGGCTCCGGCAACGAGCACCCGGCCACCCTGATACGGCTTCTGATTGAGCACAAATTCGGGGTCGCTGCGCCACGCGGCGAACAGAGCGTCCTCAAATCCGGTGCGCGTGACGCGCTTGAGATAGACGGCTGGAATAATCTGGTCGGTATCGACATTGGAACGGCGAAGCGGAACGGCAATGCCGGTGACGCTGGTGAACTTTTCCATGATTACTTGTCTCCAGTCGCTGTGGCGTGCTCGGTGACCTCTGAGGCTCTGGTGACGCCCTGCGGGAGGTCCCACGGACCCGAGAGCGTTCCACGGATGGCGGTTGCTGCGGCCACGAGAGGTGACACGAGGTGCGTGCGCCCACCCTTACCCTGACGACCCTCGAAGTTTCGGTTGCTTGTGGACGCACAGCGTTCACCCGGAGCCAACTGGTCGGGGTTCATGCCGAGGCACATCGAGCAGCCTGCAAAGCGCCACTCGGCACCAAAATCGAGGAAGATCTTGTCGAGGCCCTCGGCTTCGGCCTCGATGCGCACGCGTGCAGAGCCCGGCACCACGAGCATGCGCACACCCTCGGCGATGCGCTGACCGCGAATCACCGCGGCGGCGGCGCGCAGGTCTTCGACCCGGCTGTTGGTGCAGGAACCGAGGAACACGGTGTCGACGTGGATATCTTTCATTGCCGTTCCGGCGGCGAGGTCCATGTACTCCAGCGCACGCTCGGCGGCGGAACGCTCGTTGGCGTCACTGATCGTGGCCGGGTCCGGCACGGAGCCGCTGAGCGACACGCCCTGGCCGGGGTTGGTCCCCCAGGTGACAAACGGCTCAAGCTCGGAGGCATCCACGATGACCTCCGCGTCAAAGGGCGCACCGGCGTCGGTGGCCAGGGTGTCCCAGTACGCCACGGCGGCGTCCCAGTCGGCGCCCTGCGGAGCGTGTGCTCGACCCTGCAGGTAGTCGTAGGTGATCTGGTCGGGTGCCACCATTCCGGCGCGAGCACCGGCCTCAATCGACATGTTGCAGATGGTCATGCGTCCCTCCATAGACAGCGAGCGGATGGCCTCCCCACGGTATTCGAGAACATACCCGGCGCCGCCACCGGTACCGATGCGGGCGATGACAGCGAGGATGATGTCTTTGGCCGTCACGCCCTCCCGCAGCTGACCGTTGACCGTGATCGCCATGGTCTTGAACGGGTTGAGCGGCAGGGTCTGGGTGGCCATCACATGCTCCACCTCACTGGTACCAATGCCCAGGGCCATGGCCCCGAACGCACCGTGGGTGGAGGTGTGCGAGTCGCCGCAGACGACGGTGATGCCGGGCTGGGTCAGTCCGAGCTGGGGCCCGACAACGTGAACGATGCCCTGCTCAATATCTCCGAGGGAGTGCAGCCGAACACCGAACTCCTCACAGTTGCGACGCAGCGTCTCGATCTGGGTGCGGCTCGTCAGATCCACGATCGGCTTGTCGATCGCCAGCGTGGGAGTGTTGTGGTCCTCCGTGGCGATGGTGAGGTCCGGGCGGCGCAGAGGGCGACCGGCGAGCCGGAGACCGTCGAAGGCCTGCGGGCTGGTGACCTCATGCAGCAGGTGGAGATCAATGTAAATGAGGTCCGGTGTGCCGTCTTCGCCCTTGGAGACGAGGTGCTTGTCCCAGACCTTTTGCGCCAGAGTGCGCAGTGGCGCCGGAGAGGCGTTGGTGGTGGTGGAGTCTTTCATCATGTCTGTGCGTCTTCCTCACGAATAGGTAGCAGCCGACGCTGAACGCCGCGACGAGAAAGGCCTCAGAGTTGGGTCTCGTCGCGGCACAGAAGAAGAAGTCGAGCGGCCAGCATTCCTAGAGGCTAACACTTCGGCGCGGGAGGCCGCATGCCCACCCGTCATCGTGGCCGGCGTCAGAGACCGTAGCTGGCCTCGAGAACGACAACGCTCACGTTGTCGTGACCGCCGTGTTCGAGGGCTTCTTCCACGAGCACATCCGCGAGACTGCGGGCATCCGTTTCGGTTGTCACATGCGTCTTCAGCACACGCGCAATGTCAATCGGTGCGAGTTCTTTCGTGAGGCCGTCCGAGCACACGATGAAGGTGTGACGACCGGATGCCGGCAGCAGCCACACATCGGCATCGACAAATTCATCCGCACCGATGGCGCGGGTGATGACATTGCGTTCCGGGTGTTTTTCGGCCTCCTCCAGCGTGATGAGGCCGGCGTCGAACATCTCCTGAACAGCGGAGTGGTCCACGCTCAGCTGCGTGAGCACGTCGCCGTTCCACGTGTAAATGCGAGAGTCCCCCACGTTGAAGGCCATCCAGTGATAGCCCACATCGTTGCCCGCATCAACGAGTGCGACGCCGGCGAGGGTCGTTCCGGACACGGCAGCGCCGTAGTCGTCGACGGAGCTGAGATCGCGCACGGCATCGTTCGATGAGTGGATGGCGTCGAGAATTCGCTCCGGCGTGGAGGGCACATCACGTTCAATGTGCTCATCGAACACCCGAACAACGGTTTGACTGGCCACGTCCCCCTGCGCGTGTCCGCCCATACCGTCGGCCACCAGGAAGATCGGGGACTGCGCCATGACGCTGTCCTCGTTGATCTTTCGAACATGACCCACGTCGGTACGCGCACTAAAACGGCAACGTGCGATTCCACCCACGAGGGCGATTTCGCTCACACCGGTCACGGGGAGGTGCACCGCAAAATTGCCACACTAACTCGCATCCTTCTCGCCGGAGCACCACGACGCCATTTTCGCGTCCTGCTGAAGCACCGGAGCTAACCGTACCAAGGCGGCAACGATTTCTAGTGGTCTACGCTCTCGGAAATCTCTTCCTTGAGGGTGTGTCCTCGCCTGCGAGCGTCGGAGCGAGCCTTGATGAGGCTCGCCACCGTTGCCACGGCCATGGAGCCGATGATCACTCCGAGCGAGGTCCAGGTGCCGATCTCCGGTGCCCATTCCACGCCGTTTCCGCCATTGATGAACGGCACCTCGTTGGTGTGCAGAGCATGTAGGACGAGCTTCACACCGATGAAGGCGAGGATGACCGCGATGCCGTACTTGAGATATTCGAGACGTTCGAGCAGACCACCGAGCAGGAAGTACAGCTGTCGCAAGCCCATGAGCGCAAAGACGTTCGCGGTGAACACAATAAACGGACTTGTCGTGATGCCGAAGATCGCGGGGATGGAGTCGAGCGCGAAGATCAGATCTGTGGTGCCGATCGCCAGAAAGACGATGAGCATCGGCGTGAAGACCTTCTTGCCGTCGATGAGCGTGCGCACCTTGGAACCGTCGTATTCGGAGGAGATATTGATTCGGCGACGAAGCAGACGAATGAAGCCGTTTTCCTGGTCTTCGTCCTCGTCTTCCGAGTTTATGGCCTGCCTGATAGCGGTGTAGAGCAGGAAGGCACCGAAAATGTAGAAGATCCAGCTGAAGTTCTCGATGAGCTGGGCCCCGAGCAAAATGAAGATACCGCGCAGCACGAGGGCAATGATAATGCCCACCATCAGCACTTCCTGCTGGTACTTTCGCGGCACTGAGAACCGCGCCATGATGATGACGAACACAAAGAGGTTGTCAATACTGAGGCTGTACTCGGTGAGCCAGCCCGCCAGGAACTGGCCGGCATGTTCGGCGTCGCCGAGAATCAGCATGAGCAGGGCGAAGACGAGGGCGAGACCCACGTAGAACGCCACCCAGAGAGACGCTTCCTTCATAGACGGCACGTGCGGCCGCTTGTACACGATGAGCAGGTCGGCCACGATAATAAGCGTGAGCACGATGATCGATCCGATTTCGAACCACAGAGGCAGAGCGAGTTCCAACAGAGGGCCTTTCAGTATGACGGGGGGCTGCAGGCAGCATGGAACCCGAAAGTCTCTCCCGCGTTGGTCTCCGGGGAGGCCAACACCACCGCGACCGGGGCTGCGACTTCGGAGCCCGTGTTGACGACCGCGACGTAGAACTCAGAGAGTCCCTAGGGATACTCCCCTTCGCTCGGAAAATCATACCAGCGCTGCGCTATTTCGACCGACTCTGTGTTCCGACCGACTCAGTGTTCCGGCCGACGCCGTGCGCCGCCCCACCTCGACGGTCAGACACCCAGGGTTGCCTGAAGTCTGCCGGAGCGCACAGCTGCGGCAAAGTTCTCGTAGTCCGTCTCATTCTGATCGGCATATCGTGAGCAGAAATCAGTCACCGATTCATCGAATGTGTCGCCCGTGCCGAGGTACGCAGCCAGAGCAACCGGGTCACCGGACCGCGCGTGAGCCCGCGCCAGCGTCCAGCCGCACACACCCGCGTACATCATCATTCCGGGTGGCTTCATATTTTCGACAACCACCGAGCCCTTCATGTCACGAAGTTGTCGCCAATACATAAACCGATTTTCTTGCTGGCCCGGTGCCCAGCCCAGAAAAATGTCGCTCGCGGCCTGCATCATGCGTTGTCCCTGAACGACGCGCTCCCCCGGTTGGTCATACCGACTCTTCGGGAGATGATCTTCCAGAACGGATGCCCGCGCCTCCTTCACCTGCAGGAAGAGCGGGTCCTGCTGATCACGACCCTCCAACAGCACTATGAAAGCTCTCGCGCCCACACTCCCCACGCCCACGACCTTGCGGGCCACATCCACCACCCGGAAGCGCTCCAGCAGAACACGTCGGTCGTGCTGCAGGGTTGCCAGGTAGGCACGCCACTGCCCGCGAATAGATTCCTGTAATTCTTCGGCAGACAGGTTGAAGGCACCGATCAAGTCTCTGGCCGGGATGACGATGGGCGGTTGGCTGCGGATGCGGTATTCCCCATCAACGAGCTCTCCGAGTTTCGACAGGGCCTGCAGGCTGTCTCGGGTGCGAGCCTTGCTCACCAGGGCCTGGGCATTCTTCTCTGCAGTGCGCGCCGCCTTCCGCTCCACCTTGTCGGTGTCTTTGCTGCCCGCCAGGTTCTTGAGGGTGGACATGATCGCGTCCTCGGTGAGGTGCGCGTACCACACGTCCATTGTGCTCATTGCGGCGAAGGTTGTCATGGCTTCACGATAGGCACGCACTGACGCGGTGGTGACGTCCCGAGCCTCGCTTGTGGTGAATCGGTTGTTGCGTGCGGCAATGGTAAAACTCGTAGCCAGGCGTTTCACGTCGTATTCGAACGGGCCGGGTAGCGTCTTGTCAAAGTCGTTGAGGTCGAACAGGAGGGTGCGCTCGGGAGACGCAAAAAGGCCAAAATTCGACAGGTGAGCATCCCCGCACAGCTGCACCGTGAGTCCGGCTCGTGGCGTGTCTTTCAGGTCGGCGGCCATTATTTTGGCAGCGCCGCGATAAAAGGTGAACGGCGACACGAGCATTCGACCGTGACGAACCGGCACGAGATCGGCATCCCTCGTGAGGTTCTGCTCTTCGAGCAGCGTCACGGGGTCGGGGCGGTCGACGGCAGGTGACCAGCCCGTGTGGCTGGAACGTGGTGCCGACTCGCGCGCCCGCTGGCCGTTGGCCGTGCGCTCCGGGACACTCAGGTGAACCAAGGACTTCTCTTCAGCCATTCGGGGCATCCTTTTCTCTGTGTGCTGCTACGTTCGCCCCACATCGGCCAGGTGTCAATGGCCAGCTATTCCCCGTGAGCAATCGAAACCGTGAATGGGAAACCGGGGCAGAATGGCACCGGTCTCGGTCTCCGCACGGGTCCAACCACCATGGCCTGACCGGTGACCGGCATCTCAGGGAGGGTTGCGCCACATGTTGCAGACAGTGGGACAGCTGGTCCCGATTGCGCTCGCGGTGGCACTCAGCTCCGTGCCCATCATGGCCACGGTCCTCATCCTGCTCTCTCCCAACCGCAACCGCTCATCGGTGCCGTTCCTCATCGGCTGGGTTGTGGGGATCGGAGTCATGGCCGGGGTTTTTGCGGCGAGCGCGCTCGCCCTTCCCCAGGTCGGTGATGATCGGTTCCCGTGGGCCATCAGTCTGGGTCAGATCGTTGTGGGCTTAGCGCTGGTGGTGCTGGCAATCATCGGCTGGAGTCGAACCACCCAGCACCCGACAACGGGGATGCCTCGGTGGTTGCGGGCCGTTGGATCCTTTGGACCGTGGTCCTCGTTCGGACTCGGTATGGGACTGAACCTGCGGCCCAAGGCCCTGCTGCTCAGCGCCGCCGCCGGGCTGTCGATTCGGCTCGGGTCGCTCACGGTCGAGTCGACCGTCATTCTGCTCGTCTGCTTTGCTCTTCTCGCCTCGGCGACAGTGTCGGTGCCCATCATCGTGGCGCTGGCTGCTCCCGACCGTGCCAATAAATGGTTGGGCAAAACCGAAGCATGGATCAGCCGCTACAACCACCTGGTCACCAACGGCATGATGTTCCTGATCGGCGTCGTCATTCTCGTGAACGGTCTCCTCCTGCTCTGAGCATCTCTTACTGCTCCGAGCATCACTGCAGGTCGTCGGAGGCGGAGTTCACCGTTTTCTTGCGCCGACTGCCGACCTTCTCCGTGGGGATGTTCTTCGAAAACAGCAGGGCAATCACCGAGAATATGATGAGGGCAAAGAACGACAGGCGCAGGGAATTAACCTGAGATTCGCCGTAAATCGAGGCCAGTTGAGCGCTCTCGGTGCTCGAGAGTCCCGCATCCGTTGCGATGCCCTCGATGCTCGACAGTGGCACGATGGCGACGCCGGACTCTGTGGCGGTCGTGACCGCGGATTTCGTGGAGGCTGAGAGGGAGCTGGCGTTAACGGCTCCCACAAATGATGTCGCGAGGGATGCGATCAGTACCGAGCCGATGAGTGCGGTACCGAGAGAGGATCCCAAGTTCTGAAACACGCCCTGTAAACCGCCGGCTTCGCTCGTTTCCTTCTCGTCCACGCTGGACATGTTCACGTTGCCGAGTTGAGAGGCCAGAAGCCCGAGGGCAGCGCCGGCCGTGAACATCCCCACGGCAAAAACTGTGCTTTTCAGATCGACGGACACCGACCCCAACAGGCACACTGCGCTCGCAACGAGAATGAGCTGCCCCACCCGCACGATCCGACGAGGTGACCAGATGGCCGACAACCGGGTTCCCACCACGGAGAAAAGGATGAGCGCAATTGAGAGCGGAAAGATCCTGAGGCCCGTTTCGAGCGCGTTGAACCCGAGGGTCATCTGCAAATAGATCGGAATCATGAAAAAGACGCCGGCCGTAAATGCGTACTGTGCCCCGAGCACCAGCAGTCCCGCGCGCAGCTGCGGAATGGCGAAGAGATCGGTGCGGAGAAGTGGTGCGCGACCGGCGGAAACGAGCGCGTTTTGCCGAACCATGAACCACCAGATCAGCGCAGCACCCGACAGGATCAAGTAGGGCACAAGCGACAATCCGAGGGGCTCGATCGGTCGACCATTGATCTCGGGTGACTGATACGGCAGAATCCAGCCCCAGGTTTTGCTCTGCAGCATCCCCAAGACCACCAGCACCAGCCCAGCGGCTGAGAGCACGACGCTGAACACATCGATGCGAATTTTCTGCGGGGTGCTGGAATCACTGATGAGTCTGGCGAGCAGGATCACGACGAGCATAATGACGACCTCACCGGCAAAGACCGGTCGCCAGCTGAGATAGGTTGTGACGTACCCACCGATGAGGGGGCCGGCGGCGACAGCCGCACCGGAGATTGCGCCAATGATCGCGTAGGCGATGACTCTGTCCTTTCCCAGATAGTTCTCGGCAACGAGGGCCGCGATTGCGGGGATGACGAGCACGGCTCCCAGCCCCTCAATCACCGACCAGCCGAGGAACAACGTCGCAAAATTGGGGCTGAACGCGGTGAGCAGCGAGCCACACGCGTAGACGATCGCGCCGATCATGAAGGCACGACGCCGACCCCAGACATCGCCGAGTTTGGCACCGAGAAGCATCACGGCCGCCATGGTGAGGGTGTAAAACGTGATGGCACCCTGCATGGCGGCAACCGTCGTATCAAGGTCACGGACGACCGTCGAGATTGACACATTCATCACGGTGCTATCGAGCACCATCACGAACTGGGCGGAGCCGAGGATGGTGACGGCGGTCCATTTCTTCATGACTGCACGCAATCTGGCGCAAACGCCACTCGGTGGCACGTTGATGGGGAGCTATGCAAGGCCGCTGTTTGAGGTGAGTATGGCACCGAGATGAATCGGGCGTAAGGGATCAACGAGAGGATCCACCATGACGGCTGCCATACCCGATGACCTCAGTCCTGCACTGAGACGGTTTCCGCGAGGAACCATCATTCTCGTCAGCCTCGCAGCCGCGACGGTGACAGCCGTCGGAATCAGCGGCATCCGAGGCATTTTGGCGCCGGTACTTTTCACTCTCGTCTTAGCCATCTGCGCACATCCCGTGCGCACGATGCTCGAAGCGCGCGGTGTCCCCCACGGCCTTGCCACCGGGTCGGTGATTCTGGTCGTGTTTCTCCTGCTCGCCGGATTCACGTACACGGTGATCATCGCCTTCGCCCAGTTCGCCTCCATGCTGCCGCAGTTTTCGACCCAGCTCGCCGACATCGGAGCGAACATAGCGGATGCGCTGAGCAAACTCGGAATCGATCAGGCCCAGATTCAGGCACTCACAGCCAGCTTCACACCCGGCAGCATCCTCAGTTTCTTCTCGGGAGTGCTCGGCAGCGTGGCCGGCATCACCGGATCCCTGGTGATCGTGCTCACCATGCTCATTCTGATGTCGGCCGACGGCCTTTACGTGCCCACCATTTTGCGACAACTGGAACCGCGAGTCCCCAACGTTGTGTCCGCGCTGAGTAATTTTGCGCGTCAGGTGCGCCGGTACATGGTGGTCACCACCGTGCTCGGCATCGCTCAGGGTGTGCTCAACACGATTGCTCTGCTCATCCTGCAGGTACCGGCTGCGCTACTCTGGGGCCTGCTCGCGTTTCTTTGCAGCTTCATCCCCAACATCGGCTACTTCTTTGCGATTATTCCACCCGTGGTCTTCGGCTTTCTCGTTGGCGGGTGGCCCACGGCCATTGCCGTGATCGTCGTCTATAGCGTGATCAATGCGGTCGTCCAGTCCGTTGTTCAGCCCCGAGTGGTCGGGAATACCGTGGCCCTCAGCCAAACGCTCACCTTCTTCTCGGTACTGTTCTGGGCCGTCATCATTGGACCCATCGGTGCCATCATCGCCATTCCGCTCACCCTTCTGGCGCGGGCAATTCTGATCGATGCCGATCCGGACACCTGGTGGTGGCGCCCCGCGCTCGGCGACACATCCGTGACGCGGCAACTGCTCAAGGCCAACGATGCCATCACCAAGCAGACGCGGGTGGACAAGCGTGCCAGCCAACGGCCGGCGGCGAGGAACACCCCCGACGACTGACTGCACGGGCGGGGCCGAACTGGTACCCCGAGCAGGTGGGATGGCCTAGCGTTTAAGGTATGACGAGGCTTTCTTCCCTGCCTGACGCCGACCTCGTAATTATCGGGGCCGGAGCTGCCGGACTTTCCCTTGCGGCTCGACTCGCACGCTCCCACTCACACCTGCAGGTCGACGTGATTGAGCCGCGTCTGACGTACACCGACGATCGCAGCTGGTGCTTCTGGCGGCCACCGCACCATGATCTGTCCGATCTGGTTGCGCACAGCTGGGATGGCTGGCGTTTCTCGGGCGAAACCGGTCCGGCGCGCCACCACCGGGTGGCGGGCCTGCGCTACCAGTATGTGCGCGGCATCGATTTCTATACCCGTGCGCTTGAGCGCATCGACGGGGCCGACAACATCCGCTTGCACAGCGGTCTTCAGGCCACCGAACTCACCCCACTCGGAACCGGGACCGATGCGCTCGTGAGCGTGGAGACCGAGCGCGGAACCATTCGGGCTCGACACGTGATTGATACTCGCCCCCGCGCCCTGCCGGCAATGCTGTATCAAAGCTTCACCGGGGTGGAGATCGAAAGCGCTCGGGCGCTCCCCTTTGACGTGAACGAGGTGGGACTGATGGACTCCATGGCAACGGATGAAGGCGGTATGCACTTTCGCTACACGCTTCCGCTCAGCCCCACCCGCGCCCTTGTGGAGTGGACGCGCTTCAGCACCACGCCCGTGCCGGCCGCTATCCTCACCGCCGAACTAGAGGCCGAACTCAACCGGCTGGGCCTTGGCGATGCTCGGGTGATTCGTCGCGAGGGAGGCATTCTTCCCATGGGTGCGATTGGGGCATTGCCTGTCTCGCCGCCGGGCGTTGTCTTCGCCGGTAATTCGGGAGGAGCTTTACGACCGGCATCCGGCTATGCCTTCCTCCGAATCCAGGCCTGGGCGCGTGCCTGTGCTGCCGCTCTCGATGAAGGCGGACCGGCTATCGGCCATCCGACCGAACCCTGGCTGAGGCGGTCGCTTGACCGCATATTTTTGCAAGCGGTGCGAGCGAACCCCGAACGAACTCCGGAATACTTTCTGGCACTCGCCACCGGGGTTCCGCCCGCCGGTCTCGTGCGCTTTCTGAGCGACGCCGCTCGACTTACCGACTACGCGCGCCTCATTATCAGCCTGCCGAAAATACCCTTCCTGCGCCAGGTGGTTCCGCAGCCGCCCTCGGTACAGCCCGTTGCGGTGCCGGCATGAGCCGCCTCATCGAGGGCCCGGCCGTGCGGGTGCGCCCCTCCTTCGAGACGATCCTGTTCTCGGCAGTTGCGATCGTGGCTCTGCTCAGCTTTGCTCTGCAGCTCCCTTCCCCGCCGCTGCCGGTTCAGGCCGCGGTGCTCGGCGTGCTGGTCGCCACCCTCGGTGTGCCTCACGGCGCGCTGGATCCGCTCATCGCTCGTCGAACCGGGCTGTGGCGCAGTCCGCTGGGCTTTGCGGGTTTCAACCTCGGTTACATCGGAATTGTTGCCCTCGTGGTGGGCGTCTGGCTCGTCGCGCCGGTCGCGAGCCTGATTGGGTTTCTGGTAATCTCCGGCATCCACTTCGGTGCCGATTGGAATGTGGGACGCAGCGTCGTGGTGCGCTCTCTCACCGGAATCGGCCTGCTGACACTGCCGGCCTTTTCGCACTACGACATGGTCGCGGGTATCTATCAAACCCTGGCCGGCGACGGGGGCATTGTCGTGGCCGATGTGCAGGCGTGGCTCGGGCCGATCGCACTGGGTGCCATGCTGCTCGGCGCACTACTGGCGCTCCGACGCCGACCCACGGATTCCCTTGAGATTGTGCTCGCCGGTGCTCTTGCGCTGGTGGCTCCCCCGCTCGTATTTTTTGCGCTGTACTTTTGCGCCCTGCACAGTGCGCGGCATCTGCGCCATGGATTCGCCGAGGAACGCGGCAGCGGGAGGATCGCAGTGACCATCATGGTGATTTATACCGTGGTCCCGATCATTGCCGTGGCAATTTTGACGGCACTTTTCGCCGGCGATTTTGCGCCAGGAGGGTCACTGTCGAGCGACTGGATCATTCGCCTCGTCTTTATCGGACTCGCCGCCCTGACCGTGCCGCATATGAGTGTGATTACCGTTGCTGCGATCCGTGCGCGTCGGGCACGTCCAAAAATTCTTTAACCAGAGTGTATCCAATCGTGCCTCAGAACGGGAAGGGTAACTACGACTACCTATCGCCCACTGAGGGCCACAAAGAGGAGTTCCACTATGAAGAAGCAACTCATCGTCTCCCTGCTCGCTGCGGGAGCACTCGTTCTCGCATCCGCAGCCCCGGCATCCGCTAACGGTGCCGGTCAGAACGGTCCAGACTCTCCCCCCACGGGGTCGATCGTGGATGTGGCCGTCGCCGCTTCAGGCGGTGGCACGCCGGATAACAACCCGGGCGACTACGACATCTTGGTGCAGGCCGTGATCGCTACGGGATTGGCACCGGTTCTGGCCGACGAGAACAGCGAATTCACCGTCTTCGCACCCACTGATCGGGCCTTCGCGCTTTTGGTGAAGGACCTCACTGGCGAGGCACCCACGAGCGAGGCCGATGCGCTGAACACCATCACGACCGCTCTCTCGGTGGAGCAGATCACGAACGTGCTTCTGTACCACGTGGTGCCGGACAGCGCGCTGAGCTCTCGCTCCGTGCTCCTGTCACGCACACTCACGATGGCCAACGGCGGAATTGTTCAGCCGCGCGGCGTGAACCTCGTCGACGAGAACTCTGCATTTGCTAACCCGCGCCTCGTGCCGTCCGCACTCAACATTCCGGCCACCAACGGCATCATCCACACCGTCAACCGGGTTCTGGTGCCCGCCGTTCTCTAGTCAGGCTGGTTACACAGACAGGTCCGGCCCACCGTATTCGATACGGCGGGCCGGACCTGTGTGTGTAAGCTGCGGCACATGTCGGCTTCAACCACGACAAAAAAAATGATCCAGGATCCCTGTCGAAACACGGGAGCCGGGCAGTGGTGACCCCAGCGGGATTCGAACCCGCGTTACCGCCGTGAGAGGGCGATGTCCTAGGCCGCTAAACGATGGGGCCGTTTTTGCAACTTTATGAGTATGCCACATGAATCGGGCGCAACCAAACCGAGGCCACCCTCGGCTGTCTGCCAATGGTCGGTCACGGCGATTCATGTTGCGCACCAACTCGAAGAGGTATTAGCTCGGGGCATGAAACTGACGAAGCTCGAGCACGCCGCCCTGGTGATTGAACTGGCCGGCCAGAAGCTCTACATCGATCCGGGGTCGTTCACAACGGCCCTCACCGACACGGCGGGGGCTGCCGCTATCGTCATCACTCACGAACACGCCGATCACTGGACTCCGGAGCAGCTTCGGCGCGTTGCGGAGATGAACGAGGGCGTGCCGATCTTCGCCCCGGCCGGCGTTGCGGCGGCCGTTGCCGCGGCATCCGCTCGTGACGCATCGCCCCACGACCCGCTACCCGCCATCACCGAAGTGCATGACGGCGACACGGTTCAGGCCGGCCCCTTCACGCTGAGGTTTTTTGGACAGACCCATGCCGTGATTCACGAGTCGCTACCGGTCGTTGACAACGTGGGCGTGCTGGTGAATGACGAGCTCTATTACGCGGGCGATTCCTTTACGATTCCGGTCGGAGTGCAAGTACACACCCTCGCCGTTCCGGCCGCGGCGCCGTGGATGAAAATCAGCGAGGTCATCGATTACGTTCTGGAACTCCGGCCACGCCGGAGCTTTCCCACTCACGAGATGTTGCTTTCTCGCGCGGGAAAAGACCTCTCCAACGCCCGCATTGCGGCCGCGACCGAGCAGGGCAATGGTGAATTCTTTGCGCTTGAACCGGGTGATGTGCTGGACCTGTAAACTCAGCGGCTTTTTCCCCCCTCATCCCAGCGTATTTGCAGCATCTGCAATTTAGAGTGCAGTTACTGTAAGTTGCCATTCCACGGCAGCAGTTGATGACGAACGGGGCACCATGCCAGCCGAATGGGTAATCGACGCAACGGATCTGGAGAAATCCTACGGTTCAGGCTCGAGTCGCTTTGATGCGCTCAAAGGAGTCTCCCTCCAGGTGGCGCCGGGAGAAACGGTTGCCATTGTCGGTAAGAGCGGTTCGGGTAAGTCCACTCTGATGCACCTGCTTGCCCTCCTCGACGCACCAGACAAGGGCACGCTCCGGGTGGCCGACCAGGACGCCCGCGGCCTGTCCAAGCGCGCGGTGAATGAGCTTCGCAACAAGGAGTTCGGTTTCGTTTTTCAGCAGTTCTTTTTGACGCCCAATGTGAGCGTTCTCGACAACGTCACTCTGCCACTGAAGATTGCCGGTATTCGTTCCAAGGCTCGCCGTCAGCGCGGCCATGAAGTTCTGCAGCAGCTCGAACTCGACGACAAGGCGAGCAAGAAGGCCACCACGCTTTCGGGCGGACAGAAGCAGCGCGTGGTTATTGGCCGCGCTCTGGTGAACAACCCGCGGGTGATCTTTGCCGACGAGCCCACCGGCAACCTGGACTCCACGACCGGCCGCGTGGTGGAAGATATTCTCTTCGCACTCAACCGTGACCAGGGCATCACGCTGGTGATTGTCACTCACGACGAGGACCTGGCCGCGCGTTGTGATCGCCAGATTTACATTCGCGACGGCCTGATCGTGAATGAAACCACGTCGGCAATGCGCTCCGCTCCCGCCCACGCAGGGGCACACGCTGCCACTGCTCCCCCCGTCACTTCTCCCCCTGTCACTGCTCCCCACACCACAGGAGGTGCGGCATGAGAGTCACCGATCTCGTCGCCACCGCGATCTCAAACACGTTCCGCAGCAAGCTCCGCACCACACTCACTGTTCTCGCCATCTTCGTGGGCGCCTTCACCCTCACTCTCACCACGGCCGTCGGTGCCGGTGTGTCGGACTACGTCGACACTCAGGTGGGCTCACTGGGCGCCGCCGACGTGTTCATCGTGACTCCGAAAGCGGATGCCGCCCCCGCCGACTCCGGGCCGGTGGAATACGACCCGGCCACCTCTGGTGTTGCGGCGGGTGGTTTTGGCGGTCCTCCCGGTGCGGGCCCCACGACCGCTCTCACCGACACCGACCTCGCCACGATCGCCGGAACGACAGGCATCGAGGCTGTTGACCCGATCCGGGCGCTCTCTCCGGACTATGTGGTGAATGGCGACGGCACCAAGTACGAGCTGACCATCAACCCGGCCTCGGCCGTGACCACGTCCGACCTCACTACCGGCGCCCAGCTCGACCAGGGTGCCAGCGAACTGCAGATCATTCTCCCCGACAGCTATGTGAGCCCGCTCGGGTTCTCGTCGGACTCCGCTGCCGTGGGTTCCACCGTGCAGATCGGCATCACCGATGTGCTGGGTGAACGTCAAACCGTGAGCGCCACCGTTGTGGGAGTGTCCCTCGAAAGCATTCTCGCCTCCGGCGCCGGTGCCAACGCGGCGCTCACCACCGAACTCGCCACCGTGCAGTCGGCAGGCATCGACACTGGTGCCGCCCGCTATGCCGGGGCAACAGCACGTTTCGACACCGCTCTCTCCGCCGATGCCGTCAGCGCCCTGCAGACAACACTGGCCGACGATGGCTACACGGCCAGCACTATCGCCGACCAGCTCGGAACCGTACAGACGGTCATTAACGGCATCGTGGGTGTTCTCAACGCCTTCGCCGTGATCGCGCTCGTCGCCGCTGCCTTCGGCATTATCAACACTCTGCTCATGAGCGTGCAGGAACGCACCCGGGAAATTGGTCTGATGAAGGCCATGGGAATGGGTGGCGGCAAGGTCTACCTTCTGTTCAGCCTTGAGGCAATTGTGATCGGCTTCCTCGGCAGTGCCCTGGGCGCCGGTGTGGCCGTCGGGGTGGGGTCAATCCTCAGCAATGTGCTGTCCACGGGTCTGCTCGCCGACCTTCCCGGCCTCAATATTCTGCTCTTTGAGCCGATGTCCATTGCGCTCATCATTTTGCTCGTGATGGCGATCGCGTTCCTGTCGGGCACCCTGCCGGCCCAGCGTGCAGCGAAGGCGAATCCGATCGAGTCGCTCCGCTACGAGTAGCGTGATCGCTCCCGCCCAGCACACCGAGACATCCACTTGCACACAGGACCAGGCAGGACAATGAAGACCACCCTCCGCGAGGACAAACATCAGGCGACCAGTCAGCGGCTGGAACGAAACGCCGTCAGCCTCGTCCTGGAGCACGGCTTCGACGCCGTCACCGTGGACATGATTTGCAACGCCAGTGGAATTTCGCAGCGCACCTTCTTCAACTATTTCAAGACCAAGGAAGCTGCGGTCGTGGGTGCAGAACCACCCACCATTGACGAGGGCAAGGCTCGGGCATTTATTGCTACGGACGGGCCTGATCTCTTGGCGGAGGCACTGCAACTGGTGGCCGCAAGCTCGATGATGCTGGGCACCGATGAGAAGCTTCTGACCGATCGTCTGCGCCTGTTTGAAAAGAACCCGCAGCTGCTGCTGCGGCAAATGGACAGAATGAACCGCATCACGGCTGAGATCGCTGAGTTGGTGTACCTGCGGCGTCGTCGTGAGGCCGGGCTGGGGGCGGATGAGGCGGATTTACGCGAGCAGGCGGATCTGCTCACCCATGCGGTCCTTGGTGTGTTGCGCTACATGGCAATGCGGTGGATTCGTGACGAGGGTGTGGATCAGGTGCGAACGTTGGCTGCCACGGTGACGCTGCTGGGGCGCACGCTGCGCGTGATCTGACCGTGTCCCGCTCCGACCTCCCCCAGGGACCGGCGCCTCAGGTCAGAAGTTGCGGCAGTCGTTCCTCCCACTGCGTGATCCAGCCGATCAGGTCCTCCGCCGGCATCGGGCGAGCAATGAAGTAGCCCTGGGCAACATCGCAGTGAGTCCGGCGCAGCAGGTCCCAGTCCTCGAGGTCCTCCACCCCTTCCGCAACGACTTCCATGCCAAGCTCGCGGCCGAGGTTCAGGCTTGCGCTATACATGGCCAGCGCCGTGCTGTCATGGGTGGCGCCGTGCACGAAGCTCCGGTCAATCTTCAGTTCATCGAACGGAATCTTGAGGAGCTGGGTGAGTGACGAGTTGCCCGTACCAAAGTCGTCGATGGAGAGCCGAAAGTGCTTGAGACGAAGTCGGGTGAGGATCTCAAGTGGTGCCCGCTGGTCCAGCATCAGGCGGCTCTCCGTCACTTCGAGGACAACATCTTCGGGTTCCACCCCCTCGAGTGCAATGACGTCGGTCACAAAATCTGCGAATGTCACCGAGGAGCAGCTACTCATGGACAGGTTGACGGCCACCTTCAACCGCAGGCCTGCGTCATTCCATTCGCGGGTCTGCTTCATCGCTGAGCTCAACACCACTCGGGTGAGATCGTCAATCAGTCCGGTTTCCTCGGCGAGGGAAATGAAGCGGTCGGGGAACACCAACCCATCTTCCTGATGCTGCCAGCGAACGAGAGTCTCCACTCCCGACACGGCCCCCGTAGCCACGTTCACCTTGGGCTGGTAGTAGTTCACGAGCTCGCCGTTGTCGATGGCCCACCGCACGTCATGGGCGGTATACGACGTGGCCTCTCGTTCCGCCTCATCAGCCGGACGCCAGCGACCGGTCATCTCCTCCAGGTCAGCGATGGATACCGGCTTGCGCAGGTGTCCGAGCACGGTGATGTGATGGGCTTGCACAAGGTAGACGGCGGTTTGCAGCACGCGCTCTTCTGCCCCACTGACCAGAATCACGCTTCCGGTATACCCGTGATCCACCAGCTTTCGCACAAGTTCAATTCCGTCCATGTCGGGCATGTTGAGGGCGAGAAGGATCAGCTCCGGTGGCTTCGGGCCATCAACGATATCCAGAACCAATGCGCCGCTCTCGCAGGCGCTGACCGCGGTGTAGCCAAGCTTGACCAGCATGTGAGCAAGCAGTTTGTGCATGAACGTCTCGTCATCCACAACGAGGATTCGAATCCCGGAATTACTCATTCGTGCCCACAAACCGGGAGCGACCACCCATGGGTGCGTGCCCCACCCTGCCGAGCGATGGCCCCCACGAGTCCTGTATCGCCAGGATGGCCGCGTTCACCGCATCAATCTCCCTCTCAAAACGTGGGATGAACGCGATGACCCGGTCAATGTGATTCGCACGTCCTGCTGCTTCCATCAGCGAACAGAGTGCACCGAGGCCGATGGCTCCAACTGCGCGCGCAGAGGACATGAGCTTGTGAGCCTGTGCACCAGCCCTCGCGGCGTCCCTCTCGTCACACGCACAGGTGAGCGCGAGTGCAATGGCGGCAGTACTGGTCTGAAAAATATCCAGGAAATCCAGAATGACGTACGGGTCCAGTCCAACCGCGTTCTGCAAGACACGGATGTCGAGGGCGGCCGGTGCAGGCGCTGACAGCCCCCCTGCAGGAACTCTCCTCCCCGCGGCCAACTCAGGATCACGAGCGGCCACAAACTCTGCTGAGGAAAGACCTGCATCTCCCCGGCTGAGGAGCGCATCAATCGTGGCGTACAGCTCCTGATATCGCAGTGGTTTCGTGATGTACCCGTCACAGCCAGCTAACCGTGACTTTTCTTCGTCCGATTTCATGGCCATTGCCGTCAGGGCGATGACAGGAATAGCGCTGGTCGCGGGGCTCGCTTTCAGAACCGACGTGGCCGTGAGTCCGTCCATGCCGGGTAGCTGGATATCCATCAAAATGAGGTCAGGTGTCTCGGCAGCGGCCACGGCCAGTCCCGCTTCGGCATCTACCGCCGGGAGGACGATGTGGCCGGCACGGCCAAGAAGCAGTGTTGCGAGCTTCAGGTTTGCGGGGTTGTCCTCAACGATCAAAATGCGAGCCATGAACGACTCCCGCCCCCGAGGAGAAACACAGCCTTACGCGAGCGCATTCTGAACCTCCTCGATCAGGGTCACCTGGTTGAAGCCGGTCTTGTCGATGACCCGAATAGGCTGCGCACGTTCTCCGGTGAGAATGAGGTGTTCCGCTCGGGTGAGGTCGCGCGCGGTGATGACCACAATCGGAATCGACGCGGTCCCGGGGGTGCGTGCGAGTTCCTCCACGACGTCGGTTCCACTCAGGTCGGGCATCACAAGATCGAGCAGAATGAGATCGGGTCGCACCCGTTGGGCCAGAGCGATTCCCTCACGGCCACCATACGCACGAACTACGACATAGTCCGTCGTGGGAAGGTAGGTCGAAATCAGATCGACAGCACGCGGATCGTCGTCAACGATGAGAACAGTGGGCTTCTGTTTCTCGTGGGTCTGGAGTCCCAGAACGTTCAGGGTGTTCCTGAACTCGCTGCGGCTGAGTGGCTTTTCGAGCACCGAGGCGATGCCTCGGGTGAGGGCGATCTGAGCATCCGCGAGTCCGGCAATCACAATAACGGGCACGTCCGCGACCAAAGGATCGTCTCGGAGGCGTTGCAGGCCGGCCCAGCCGTCTATTCCCGGTAGCCCGATGTCGAGGGTGATGAGACTCAGACGTTGTTGCGGCGCCAGCAAAATGGCCTCTTCGGCGCTCCGTGCATTGCGGACCGTGAACCCTTCCGCTTCGAGCAGGAGTCGCACGAGGCTGGCGGACTGCTCGTCGTCTTCGATGACGAGTGCCGTGCGCTGCCTACTCTCCGGTGTGGTTATCGATCGCGTAGCGAGGGCGGACCGCACCTGCGGGTCAGCGCTCTGCCGATCGGATCCGACAAACGATTCACGAAGGGGAATCCACACGGCGAAGAGCGCTCCCTGCCCCTCAGCGCTCGACACCGCAACCGTGCCTCCAAAAAGTTCGGCGAGTTTCTTCACCATGGCCAGGCCCAGACCCGTACCCTCAAATTTTCGCGCCAACCCGCTGTCAATCTGGCTGAAGGCTTGGAAAAGTTTGCTCATATCTGCTTCGGAGATACCGATTCCGGTGTCTTCAACGCAGATCTCGAGAAAATGATGGAAGTTGTGTTGGCCGAGGGGAAAACCATGCACCGGCCAGTTTCCCGCCAGCGTTCCCACTGCGCCTCGGGTCACCCGACGGGCGCGAAGCATGACACGCGATCCGGGCGAACTGAACTTGACCGCGTTCGACAGCAGGTTGTACACGATCTGCTTGGTCTTGCGCGCATCAAGGTTGGGCATTCCCAGGTCGTCCCCGACCTCGATGTCGAGCTGAATACGGTGTGCGGCAGCTTTTTCCCGCACGATCGACAGGCTGTTCATCAGCAGACTCTTCACGTCCACAGGTTCAAGGTCGAGTCGCATCATTCCCGCCTCCACCTTCGACAGGTCAAGAATGTCGTTGATCAGGGCCAGGAGGTGCTGCCCACTGGTAAAAATATCGCCGATGTACTCGTGCTGCGCTTCGGTCATGTCACCCAGGAGTCCGTCGCTGAGCGCTTCCGAGAAACCGATGATGGCATTCAGTGGTGTGCGCAGCTCGTGCGACATGGTGGCGAGGAACTCAGACTTCATTCGGCTGGCATGTTCGAGTTCGATATTTTGTCCCTGCAGTGCGCGCTCGAATCGTTTACGTTCCGTAATGTCCCGGGCGGCGGCAATGATGCCCTGTAGTTTGCGATCTCGATCATGAAAAGTGGCAGCGTTATACGACACGACCGTCTCGTCACCATTGAGTGAACGCACGGTTAGTTCATAGTCGCTCACCTTATTTTCGGCGAGCACTTGTCGAATTCCGAGGTCAACTCGAGTCGGATCGGTGAAGAAGTTGCGGCACGGTGCGCCAATGAGCTCGTCCCGGGTTCGACCGGTGAGCGACACCATCTGCTGGTTGACGTCGGAGATGATCCCCTGCGGGTCGAGGGCCATCAGGGCATCCACATTGGATTCAATCAGTGATCGAGTATAGAACTGTTGGTCCCGCAGTCGCTGATCCAGGAGAGCCTGCCTCTCTTCCACGTGACTACGGGCCGTGTTGTCTGTGCCAATAAGCAGGTAGCCGATGATGCGCCCGCCTGGGGCACGGAGCGCGGTAACCGAGACGATAGCCGGAAACCGACTCCCGTCCTGGCGCACGTACGTGAGTTCATAGATGTTCTCAATCCCGCGTGACGCCTTGAACACAAGGGCTTCAAAACCAGGTGTGATCTGAGTGCCCAGCTCGCGGCTCAACTCAAATGCACGCATGATGAGCTCTTGCGGGTCTGAAATGTCGGCCGGAGTGATGCCGTTGACGACATCCGAAGCTGAGTATCCCAGCATCCGCTCTGCACCCACGTTGAAGATCTGGATCACGCCCTGATCATCCGTCGCAATGATCGAGAAATTTGCACTGTTAAAGATTGCGTTCTGCAGTGCCGCGGCGGTGAGAAGTTCTTGTTCGGCCAACTTGCGCGCGGTGTCGTCGGTGCCGATGAGAAGATACCCGATGATCGCCCCATCTTCTTCGCGCAGAGCTGTGACCGACACGATGGCAGGAAAGCGCGTGCCATCTTTGCGCACGTAGGTCAGTTCATAGATGTCTTCAATACCTCGAATGGCTTTGAAGACGAGCGCCTCGAAGCCAGGTGTGATCCGCGTGTCGAGTTCAGCGCTGAGTTCGCCGGCGCGCTTGATGAGTTCTTTCGGGTCCGATATATCCGCGGGCGTAATCTTATTCAGTACCTCGTCGGCGCTATAGCCGAGCATACGTTCGGCCCCCACATTGAAGATCTGGATCACACCACGCTCATCCGTGGCAATGCTTGAAAAGTTTTCGCTATTGAATATTGCATTCTGTAATGCGCCAACCTGAATGACATCCCTCGACTGGCGTTTGGTAACCGGGGACGCCGCACCCCTCAGTGCGACACTCAACGGATCACGCTGGGTTGAGTTCGATGTTGAATGAGCATTCATCGGTTCGACCTTCTCTGCCCAGTAGACAGATCCAGACCTCCGCCTGAGAACGGAACGTGTCACAGTCTGAACCCGGCTCGTGGACTACCGAGCCGTAGGAGCGTGGGCTGAGTCTCCTGCTATTTTTATAGCACGATTTGGCTCAGAATGCCCCCTGCTTTGGGGGCAGAATTATCCGTCTTCGCGGCTAAGCGCCAGTCGGTGGCGTCGACCTGAATGGCCACAACATAGAGGTGCTGTCCCTGCTCGATCTTCTCGACTTCATAGACACGAATCGGCGTGGTGCTTGTGGCAGTGTCGGGGCGGCCAATACCGATCCCGTAGGTGACGTACCCCTCAAAATCTCCGGCTGGAGAGTACCGGGTGATCGCGGGAAAGCCGAGTGCCAGGGGCGGGGCGGAGACAATACTCGTGGGACCGGCCTCGGTGTGGGCCTGAGCCGAGTAAAAGGTGACTCGCAGAATGCCGGCGGTTCCCGTCATTGCAATGGGTAGCCCGCTGGGATCGCCCACCAGTTCCGAAAGGGTTTGCAGGTCGTAACTGGGAAACCCACCCTGAAAGCGAAAGCTGAGTTGGTTGTAGGGCGGCGACATTGCCGGATGCCGACCAGCACCAATCGTGTAAAGGGAGGGCAGCGGGGCGGCCGGCGGTGGTGCAATCGGGATCGCGTTGTCGTGCGTGATGGTGACCGGTGCTCCCGCACCGATCGCAGCCCAGTTCTGGGTGAGTCGCACTGCGATGACCTTATCGCCATCCAGCGGGGCGGCTGTCTGATCATCCGGCGGTTCGGTGCTGGGAGTGGTGGCCGTTGGCGTGCTGGAGGAGCCCGGTGTGGGGGTGGCTGTGGGGGTGGAAGCATTGGGTGACGGAGTGCACCCGACTAGTGAATAGAGCACCGCGGCAGCCACAATTGTGCCCGCCGTGAACCGGAGCGCGTGTCGTCGGCGTTGCGGGTCAGTATGGTGTGATTCGGTACGGTGGATAGCCATCAGGAGCTCCCTTACACCTGCACGGTGACTGCTTTGTAGCGTTGTACTCCACCTAAAGCAGTGGCGCTAGGCCCGTTGTGGAGCCAACGCGAAGCCCGAGAACTGGCCTATTGCTGTTCTCTGTTCCGGGTTAGCATGCAGCATGCGTGCGCTGAGCTCACGGATCATCCCCCTCACTCTGACGGTTGTGGCGGCGGTGCTCTGTGGCAATTCGTGTGTCACGTGGAACGGTGTCGCGTCCCCCACGGGTGGTGCCACGAGTCCGGATCTGCAACGGGCGACCCTGCTCGTATTGCCGGACAGTGCCGAACACTTCGCAACCTACGCGGGGCTCTACGGCACCGTTCAGACCGCTCCCGCCTCGCCGTATGGGGATGCCTCAGACCAGACGTGTTTCGGTCGCGGGCCTGAGTCGAGCTGTTCGGGAAACATTCTGGTTGGCAACATTTGGATCAGCTACAACCTGGAGGGTATCGATGTCGACAGCTCGCTCAGCAATGCTGACGTTGCCGCACACGTGTCGCCGCTGCTCGAGTCGATCGTTGCAACGGTAGCGGATGCCCCGTCCCCCGCTCCGCTGTGGATCCCGCCAGCCGATACCGCGGCACTCCCTGCCGAGTGCACCGGGTATGTGACCGCGGACGATGTGGCCACGGCTCTCGGACGCACCGAGAACATCACCGTAGGACCGGTCGAGGGCGGCGGGTGGGGCTTGGAGGGAGCCGATTACGTGGATACCGGGCTTGACCGGTGCATGGCCAGCTTCCCCGGCGAGGACGGACCCATCATCGTGACGCTGGTCTACGCTCTTCCCGGTGGCGCTTGGGCGTACGACGAGTCCAGCGCGCTCATGGTGGGTACTGGTGACGCGGAAACCGTGACGACGCCTCTCACCGGGATTAACCGTGCCACGTTCGGCTGCCAGGTGGAATTCGGAATGTGCACGCTTGACACCGTCATCGGCGAAAACTGGGTGCAGTTCTCGGCTCCGCAGCAGGATTCGGTCACGCCCAGTGAGCTGCGCGACGAGCTCATCCGGCTCGCCACAAACGCCGCCAGCAACATTCTGGTCTGAGCGCATTCCCCGATAGTGGGCAAAGAAAAAGCCCGTTTGACCGGGCTGTTCTTTGCTTGCTATCTTCACATCAGCGATAAAGCTGGGGTACCTGGACTCGAACCAAGAACAAATGAACCGAACCGGGATGCCTGATTCAGCAGCGCCATCCCCAAGTTCCGTGTGACTGCGCGGAAGTTGATAAACGTAGCTCAACTTTCTACGGGGAGAAACGGGTTATTGCCGACTATTTCTGGCACTTTTGGAGGTTTCTGGCACCCAAAGTGGCGGTTGTCGAAATTCGCCAGCCGCCACTTTGCTACCTGAATCTGAAGTCGGCTTCGCCGCGCTTCGGCGAGAAGGCCTGCGCGCGCTTGATCGTGATGTTACGGCGGGCTTCGCCGACCGGGAGCTTCTTGCAGATGCGCACCAAGGAGGCGGGATCGATGAGGGTGGCCAGCGCATAGTCCTCGTCGTTCGTGATCAGGGCGATGTTGACTTCCTCCGACAGGGTCGCCCGTTCAGGCAGCTGCGCCTCGTCAAACGAGCCAAGGATGGCTTGGCTGCCGATGATCAGGACTTCGCGCTGCTGGGTTACCCTCGTTGCCTGCCGGATCGCCTCTTGGAGTTCGTCGCGTGTCACTTGCCGCTGGCCCGCTCAATAGCCGCGAGCTCGCGCACGGCCCACCCGGTGAGAACTCGGTTGGCGACGATTGCTTCTACTTCCTCGCTCGAGGATTCTTGCGACGCTGCCGGTCGAGTTCCACACCCGCACAGGGAACGGCCTGCGGCAACTGAGCTGGACGTCGGGTTAGTAGTGTTCGCGGGCTTGCAGGATGACGATGTGATCGTCCGTGACGTAATAGACCAGGCGGTTCGTATCGTCGATGCGGCGGGACCAGGCGCCGGAGAGGATGTGCTTGAGGGCTTCGGGTTTGCCGATACCGGCGAACGGATCGCGCAGTGCGTCGGTAATCAGCTGGTTGATTCGCTTGAGAGTTTTACGGTCCTGAGTTTGCCAGTCGATGCAGTCCTCCCACCCATTTGGGTCGAAGGCGATCTTTCGCGTCACGCGTCGAGGAGGTCGTGTTGCTCGAACTCGCCGCGTCGAGCCCGCTCGATCGCCGTGAGCAATCGCTCGGCACTGGCGGGGCTCCGTAGGAGGTAGGCCGTCTCGGTCATCGCGTCGTAGTCCTCTTTCGACAGGATGACCGCGTTTCCGTGCCGGGATACGACCTCGACAGCGATGTGGTCGTCATTGACCTGTTGGATAAGCCCAAATAGGCTCTTGCGTGCTTCCGTCGCGGTGATCGCCGACATGATTGCCTCCCTGAGTGGTACTTGATAGCGTACCACTGAAGGATGCGGTGAGGGAAGTGCTCCGCTCCCGACAGGGGAACCCCTAACGCGGCACATTTGGTCAATGCAACGCTTGCTCGTTGGGTTCACGAGCACGGCGCCTCGCCGGCCACGAGGATTAGGGCTAGAGATATGAGGAGCGGCACGGCAAGCGGCCGCATTCGGCAGAGTGGAACTAACCACCCGGCCCGGTCGGATCGATCGGCGCACCGTCGCCACCCTCAGGTAGGTCTCCGCGCTCCACCGGTTCGCCCGGAGTCTTGGGAACGTCGGAGAAGAGCAGTTCGAGTTCCGCATCCGATGGCACGTGCACCTTCTTCGCGGCTGTCAGAAGATCCGCTGGCGACGCGTCGTTCATTCCGGATACCCAGATCAGCGCACCGTCTCGCACCGCGACGTACTCGTGGATGCCTCCAGCCGACCGATGCCAGACGCCATCCTCATTGGCACACGTCACCGCTCCGCCGGGCGCATCCCAAAGGGGTGTCGCAGCACACGACGCTTCCGTGAGTTCCCCGGAATCGCTACGGATGGTCAGCATCGCACCCGTGCTGCTGTTGAACCAGGTAGCCGACATCCCGTCTGCAGCACCCGGCCCGACCGACTGCGGTGCGAGATCGTAGCCGTCCACATCAGTCGTGTACACGAGTTCAGGAGTGATACCAACAGCTCTCGCGAGCTCGCCGATCGAATCTAGGCTCGCCGCATCCGCGCCCATCGTCGATGCGCATCCAGTGAGAGATACGCAGACGGACGCCATAGATGCAGCCACGGCAAATGTCCACGCCCTAGGAAAGCGACCAAATCGACGCAAGAGCACCCCCTCCTTCGTTCACGGCTGTGCTTGGCGACTCTGCCAATCGCCAGCTCGTACAGTGTGAGTCTACGGTCAGGCCTACCCGGCTTGGGCATGCGCCGACGACGCGCAACAGAAGAGCGCGCACAGGGGGGATACGGGGAGTCTGCACGCCCCATCACGAACCCTGAGCGGGAAGTTAGTTGTACATTTGAAGATCTCTTGTACACACAGAACGCTAAATGTACAATTAAAATATGTCGACCACAGTCCCCGTCAGCGTTTCTGATGCGCGCAACCAGCTCGCATCGATCATCGACCGCGCTCGCACCGAGCACGAGCCGGTTTTCTTATCTCGCCGCGGGCGGCGAGTCGCGGCGGTTATTGACGTCGACGATTTAGAGCGCCTCATTGAACTGGCCGAAGACATGGCCGATATACGCGCCGCTGAGGAATCGCGTGAAGAGATGCGTCGCACGAAAAGCGAACCGACTCCTTGGGATCAGGTGAAGGCGGACCTCGGCCTCGTATGACTTACTCGGTGAAGGTCGCACCGGCCGCCGAACGGCAACTGCGCAAGTTCGATCCACAGGTCCGCCGGAGAGTTCAAGCAGCGATCGACCTCTTGGCAGACGATCCGCGGCCACCCAAGGCAATCCAACTCGTCGGCGGCTCTGGCGAATGGCGGGTCCGAACGGGTGACTACCGCATCATTTACGACATTCACGACGACATGTTAGTTGTGCTCATCCTCCGACTCGGACATCGTCGCGAGATATACGAATCCCGATAGATAATCCCGCAACGCGAACCTCCACCGGGCCTTCGAGGAAGTCGAGGTTTGTTGCGTCAAGGTCGCGGGTCGCTAGGACGCCTTTGCGTTGGGAGTCGCACCGACTGCTCCGATAGCGTTTCCGGCAACTTGGAGACCGGATATCCACCCAGCCCGCTAAATTGAAGCCACCACCGGAATGATCCGATCTCGTGCGCAACCGCGCAAGGCTCGACCGCCACATGCAGAAAGAGCAGGGATGTCGAAACGCTCAATCGTAATCACGACCACGACAATCACCCTCGCTGCCACCGTCATTGTGGCCGGTCTCTGGGTCACAGGCGGCGACCCGCTTCGTGGGATTCAGGAACTCGTCGCGCCACGATCGACTATGACGGTGGAAGACGTGTTCAACGGCTTCGAAGGGCAACCGGGCCTTCCCGTCACCAATCTCCAGGACATCACAGCCGAGGCGTGTTCCGACGAGTTCAGATGCTCCCAAGCCGTCCGAGCGGACCAAATCACTGTCTACCAGTTCGAGGACCGAGATGATGCCGAAGGGTTCACAGCCGCTCTCGGCGATAACGGTTACCAATCCGACTGGATCGTCCTCGAATACCAAGATGCGAAGTACGACACCGACTCGGCGAAGAGTAGCTACGCCACAGACGTCGACGCAAGTTGGACAAGCGAGTAATGCTTTAGCCGGGAGAGATTCGACCCTGCAGACGAATTCACGCTAGGACAATGAGCGGAACGACGAGGCACCCCGCGAATGATCAGTTGGCTTTAATCGTTGCAGTGGCTGCCCACAAGCCGGACCATCAGCGGGTCGGATTCGAGACCACTTTCAGAGCTCGAAACGAGGGTGCTTTTCGACTTCGAGGGGTGCCCGCACGTGAACCCCCTGCGGGCTGCTTTCGCAATGCTGGAGCGGCCGATGGCGCACCTTCCGGGTGGGACTTATCGCTGGACGCTGGCGGATCGTGCTTCGGCCCATTCCGGCTGGTCTGCTCCCCACGGGCGACCGATCCATCTGTAGCGATTCGGACCGCCGCTGATGCTGATCGCGGGTGCGGCACAGGTGACGGTTCCTCCTGGCGTTTCCGTGTTCACGGTTTGGATCTCGTAGAGGCCGGCTTCGGTTGGCGCGGAATAAGGCTGGACGAGTAACTCTTGAGCGACCCGGGCCAGTGAAATGTCGACGGTCCACCCGTACCCGTCGAGGTGTCGACGGCGAAGTGCTGACATGATCCCGGCGGCAAGTAGATACCCGGCGGAATGATCCAAAGCTTGGGCGGGCAAAGCACCTGGTCTGCCGGTGCCGTTTGCGTGGATCTGGGCGATGCCGCTGGCTGCTTGAACGATACTGTCGAATCCACGACGCTCAGCCCAGGGGCCGCTCAGTCCCCACGCGCTCACCCGGCCGATAACGAGCCCCGGATGGCGGTTGTGGAGTTCGACCGGCGAGAGGCCGAACCGGTGGAGGCTGTTCGGCCTGTATCCCGTGACAACAACGTCGGCGTCTGTCAGTAGCTGTTCGAGGCAGTCTCGATCTGGTTTGTAGCCGAGGTCAAGGAGCGCGGAGCGCTTCCCTTGCCCGGTATCGAGGTACTGCCAAGGGAGTTCCGGCATGCCAGGGCTGTCGATGCGCAGGACATCTGCCCCGAAGAACGCGAGACTGCGAGTGGCCACCGGCCCGGCTATGACCCGGGTCAAGTCGAGCACCCGAACGCCCTCCAGCGGCGCGCAACTGTCAGCCGACCCCAGTCTTTGGAGGCCCGAGTCTCCGCCCTGCTGTACCAGGCGAATAAAGGGCTCCGCTGCCAGGGTTTGGGCTTGAGGATGTCCTCTCCAGCTACTCGGGCTGCGAACCGCGCTGATGATCGCACCAGAGTCTGCGGCTTCATCCTCCAGATCGAGAGCGCTGCGGTGCGAAATCGCGTGCGCTACGGCCTCGGCGGAGGCGGGACCGTTCAATCTCAGAAGTGAGCGTAAAGCTGCTTCGTGATGGGGATAGTTGGCGTGAGTGCGAACCCAGCCGTCGCTCGAGGCGAAGAATCCGGACAGGGGTGCCCACGCTGGAGCGGGGTTCCCGGTCCAGCGGAACAGTTGGTCGCTCCGGTAGGCGCCGGCGACGAGCTGCGGCAGAAGGCTCACCTGCGGAACTTCGCTCGCTTTGGGATTACGCACTCCCGTGTGGACAAGGTGCAGCAACGAGGCCATGAGCTTGGTCGCCGCGATGCTGTCTGCGGCAAGATCCGCAACTGGTAGTGGTGACGAAAGCGGCACGGGTCCGGCTAAACGAACGCGATTCGTTAGCTCCGGAAGTTCCGCAGAATCGGAAAGGAACGTGCTGAGGAAGGTTCCCATCGGTTGCCTCCCACGCCCTCGACCGTTCACGTGGGCGTGGAGCCAAACGGTCATCGGTGAATCCCACTTTATCCCCACGGCACGGATTGCAATTGACGGCACTGAGGCCCAGCAATTAGGCAGGGATTAGAGCCCGTCGATCGCGTAGCGACGTTCGATCCCGGCTGTGGTCCGTCCCAAGGCCCTTCCTGAAATGCGGTCCTGGTGTGCTTTGAGCGCAGAACTGTCCTGAAAACACTCATCGACCTGCCACACCATGGGATCGTCGGTCGACGTAACACGGAACGAGAAGCATCTATGCTCCGCACGCGTCCGAGCGACGTGATCAGAACTGCCACCTGACCCTGATCACGGCAGACGAGTTGCCCACTCAGGTGCACTTGGCTCATGCCATGAGCGTATAAGCCGGACAGGGGCCCCTGCCTGGAGTAGCGACCACAGTTTGGCCCGTATGCCGAACGTGTTGCGGTCTCCTTGTGTCACGATGAGGCAGTGACTGAGGAATTCGAACCTGCGCTCGTGCCCGAGCTGCTGGTGACTGATATTGATCGGAGCATCGAGTTCTGGTGTGGAATCTGCGGATTCGAACTCCGCTATTCACGACCAGACGAGCGATTCGCCTACATCGCCCTCGGCGCTGCCCACGTGATGCTCGAACAGGTCGGAGTGGGCCGGAACTGGGTCACTTCTGAACTTGAAACACCTCTCGGTCGCGGTATCAACTTTCAGATCGCCGTTCCCGACACTGATGCAATTGTGAAGTCACTGGAGCTTGCCGGGGTGGGACTCTTCATGGAGCCAGAAATCAGGTGGTACCAACTGGCCGACGATGACGCCGGCGTAAGCCAGTTTCTCATGACCGACCCGGACGGCTATCGAATCCGATTCCAGTCATCGATCTGTGTTTTGTCAACTTGAACCCGGCCATTTGATCGCTAATTAACCGGCCACTTCAGCACCGTTTCCGGCCATTTGATCACGGTCGTTGCAGCGCTCGGTTTTGGGGGTTGTTTCGTCGTGCTGACCGGCGGCAAAGTGGCCTTCTAGTGGCTCGGTCGGCTTCAGGATCGAGGTCGGCCGATCCGGTTCAGGGCTATTTCATGAGGGCGTGCTTCACGCGGTAGGACTCGCCGCGAAACTGGAGGAGTCGGCCGTGGTGGACGAGCCGGTCGATGACGGCCGCGGCCATGTTGTCGTCACCGAACACCGTTCCCCAGCGCGAAAATTCTAAGTTTGTCGTGATGATCAGGCTTCTTTTTTCATAGCCGTCGGCGATGACTTGGAACAGCAGTCGGGCGCCTTCGGTGTCAATCGGGAGGTAGCCAAATTCATCAATTGCGACGAGCCGGTTTTTCGCTATGTTAGCCAGCTCCCGATCGAGGCGGCCTTCGTCCTTGGCGCGGCGCAGCTGCATCACCAGCGACGACGTCGTGTAAAAGCGCGCGGGGATTCCTTCGCGGCAGGCGGCGGCGATCAGCGCACTGGCGAGGTGGGTTTTGCCGGTGCCGACATCGCCGTAAAGAACCAGGTCTTCGGCTCGGTTGATGAAATCCAACGACGTCAGCTCCTCCCGGCCGTAATCCTCAGGGAACTTGACGCTCGAGTAGTCAAAACCCGTGAGCGATTTCAACGCCGGCAGCCGGGCGGCGCTCAGCAGTCGTTGGCGTCGTGATGCTTGCCGGGATTCGTGCTCGGCCAGGAGCACTCCGTGGAGGTACTCGCGTTGTTTCGGGGTGCCCTTCTCGGCCCATTCGACCAACACGCTGTGGGTCAGCGACGCCTGCCGGCCGGTCTCGACGATGTCCTGCGCAGTGACGAGGGTCATGCGATCTCTCCCGTCAGAGTGTTGAGGGTGGTGAAGCTGCCGGTGGTAAAGATGTCATAGACGCTCAGGTCCACGTTCTCCACTGCCGGGCTGGTTCTGTCGGCCAGGCGCCGGGCGAGCATGCCCAACGCGGCGATCTCGGGGGTGTCGCCTCGTTGGATGAGTAGGTCAGCAGCAGTGATGGCGGCATCGAACCCGGCTGATCCTGATGCGGCATCGACAGCGCTGAGCAGGCGGCGCCGGTTGGTGGCGGTGGCGTTGTCGAGCCAGTCGCGCACTGGCCCCGGGACCAACGGCCGCAGCTGGGAATGGCTCCAGGCGCCGGGCTTGGTCGCCAGCAATGGCAGCAGCGCCGCGGGCTCGAAGATCGTCTCGGCTTGCACTCCGAAAGCGCGGGGAAAGGACCGCACCGGCGCGGAATACTCATCGAGGATCTCGACCACGTCGTGGCGGAGCCCAACGGTGAGGGTGCGGCTATGGAAGGAAGACCCGGCCGCGTAGGTGTTGCCGTCGATGAGCATGTTCCCCTTTTTGTCAGCCGTTCGGGACTCATAACGCACCGGGTCAAACCCCACGCCGGGCAGCGCCAGACTGGCGGCAACGTCCTGCGCGAAGAGCTCGCTCACGGGCAAGCCTTTCCGGTAATGCGTGGCCTCAGCCAACGCCATGCACCGCGTCAGCAATATGTTGTTCAGGCCCTGCAGGGTGGCTGCTTCTGGCTCGGGGACCATCAGGTTGCGGCGGAGGAACCCGACGGCGTTTTCGACGTTGCCTTTCTCGTTGCCGGAGTATGGATTGCAAAACCTGGACTCGGATCGGTAGTGCAGTTTGAATGCGCCGAACAGTTTGGCCTCGATGACTTTGGTGCCGACGCGGCGTCCGATGCCGGTGGCGTTGTCAAAGACCAGGTGCCGGGGTGCAGCGCCGATGTGATCGAACACGGTGCGCAGGCCGTGGCAGACGCACTCGGCGGTCTCGCCGCGGTAGGCCTGCACGAAGCGCATGTTCGAAAACGGGAACGTCACGACGAAGATGTGCAGGATCTGGCGGATCCCGCCGATGATGGCCTCGGCCTGGCCGAAGTCGACCTGCGCAGTTCCGGCCGGCCAGACCAGCTCCGTGAAGCCCTCCCCGGCCTGGCGGTGCTGGTCGTTCCACTTCCGCACAAAGCGTTGCACCGGGGAGTAGCTGCCGCTGTAATTCTCCTCGTTGACCAAGCGATCAAAGACCCGCTTGGCAGTGTGGCGTTGCTTGCGCGGTCGGCGCTGGTCCTCGGTCAACCACGTCTCGATGGTGTCTTCAAGCCCGCCCACGGCTGATCCGGCTGGCCTCGGAACGGGCGTCGGTGGCTTGGGTGAAAAGTTCTGTTGCCCGGTGTATTTCGTCACCGCGTCCCGGCTGACTCCCAATCGGCGGGCGATTTCACGGCCCGCGATTCCGTGGGAGTCGAGAGTTCTGATATTTTCTTGCACGGACATGGGTACCGTCATCTGCTTCCTGGTTCCTTCCGGCGCGACCGCTTGGCAGTAGACACGCCTTTAGGAACCTATCTGGGGGTGGCGGGCCCATGTCTCCAGCTCGCTGAAGAGGGCCACGGCCACCGGTGATCTCAATCTCTGCGCATCCCAACCCCATTTCTTGGGCGGGATCTGCTGGCCTGATTTTTAGCGCTCTTTTGGCAGGAAACCAGCCGCTAACTTGGCCGGATTCCAGCGCCGAAACGGCCTACAAAGAGTTGATCACACACACGCCACCAACCCCGCCACCCGAATGCCACCTGAGCTGCCGCGGGCATTTCGGACAGCGGAATTAGTGGATTCTTCTACGCTGCCAATGCTGGCTGCTGATAACCATAGTGGACTTCATTAGGCCTGCGGTAACCAAGCGCTGAGTGCCGGCGTCGGCTGTTGTAAAAGCCTTCGATATAGCGAATGACGTCGCTGCGAGCTTGTGATTTCGTGGCATACGCGGTGCGATAAACACGCTCATTCTTGAGCATCGAGAAGAAACTTTCCGCCATGCTGTTGTCCCAACACACGCCGGTGCGGCCCATGGAGGAACGCATCCCCAGGCCGGACACGAGAGCCCGAAATTCGGCCGAGGTATAGACGCTGCCGCGGTCGGAATGCCAGATCGCGTCGGCCTCGATCACGGTCGTCGCAGCGGCGTTGCGGAGGGCGTCGGCGACGAGCTCGGTGCGCATGTGATCGGCGATGGACCAGCCGACAACCTTCTTGGAATAGCAGTCGATGACGGTGGCCAGATAGATGAATCCTTGCCAGGTATGGATGTAGGTAATATCGCCGACGAACTTCACCCCGGGGCGGTCGGCGGTGAAGTCGCGTTTGACGAGGTCGGGCATGTTGGCGGCCGCTTCGGCATCGGCTTCGGTAGTGATGCGGAAAGGCCGTGGTTGGCAGGCTACGAGGCCAATCTGGCGCATAAGCTGCCGCACCAGTTCGGGCGAGCACTCGGTCTGCTCTGCGGCGAGGTCGGCGTGGATTCGGCGGTATCCGTAGGTGCCGTCGGACTCCTCGAAGAAGTGTTGAATCCGCGCGATCAGGGCCTCTCGCCGGGCCGCGGTCGCGGACTGCGGCCGGATCGCCCAGTGGTAGAAACCGGACGTTGACACGGCCAGCCAGAGGCACATTTTCACCACCGAATTCCGGTTGGTGGGCTCAGAATTTTGGGAGTCGATGTACTCGTACTTGCTCACTACCGCTGCTCCCGCGCGAAGTAAGCGCTGGCTTTTTTCAAGAAAGCGGTCTCCGCCCGCAGCTCTTGAACTTCCCGCTCGAGTTCCTTCAGACGGGCCCGTTCCGACACTGTCAGGTCCGCTTCGGTGCCGCCGTTGGCCTCGCGGTATTTGTTGAGCCAGTTCCGGAGCGTCTCGGGCCCGACGCCGTATGCGGTGGCGACGTCCTTGATCGGTTTGGAGATATTGATCACCTCGCGGCACAGCTCGTCTTTGAACTCTTGGGTGAAACGCCTACGTGCTGCGGCCATGCTGATCTCTACTTTCAGTGAACTCTCATTTTAAGAGGGCCCGCTGTCCGAGATATCCGCGGCAGCTCAACCCCCACTCACCCACCCCGGCACCACACCCCGAAAAACACCCCGAAAAACCACCTACACCAACCCCTTCAACACCCCCAACCCCTACGACACCAACCAAAACCCCACCACCAACGACCCCGCCCCCTTCTGACCCGCCCCGTTCTGATCAGAGCGGACTGCTCACCCGACATAGCCGTCGGTTCGTCGTCAGTCCGCTTCTTTTCGATCTGCTTGCCCGGGCCGATGCGGTACCCACGCGCTCACGACCCGGGCCACCGCAATCACGAGGAACAGTTGACCGGTGATCGCCTCGAAAACAGCGATGGTCTGTAAGCCTGAGCCAACCGGAACGAGGTTGCCATACCCCGTGGTCGTCAGTGTGGAGAAGGAGAAGAAAAGTTGACTCGTGAGCGAGTTCGGCTGGCCGTCACCAAAAGTGGGAACGGATGTCACGAGCGAGATCGCATTGTAGACAAACGTAAAGAACATCCCCACGAGCAAATATGCGCTGATTGCCGCCAACAGCGTCTGCTGATCAATCAACGGTCGGTGCAGCACATGCCACACAATGGCGACCGGTGCAATGAGGTACGCGCCCATAGACATGACCGACAGAGAGAGGGCGAGTCCCTGCCCCGACAACCCCAGAATCGCCACGGCCGCCACGCCGGCAACGGCAATGCCCAAAACGACCAGTGCCACCCGCAGCAGTCGGACTCGCACATGAGTCACCCACAAGACGACGGCAACGGTGAACAGCTGAACCAACAAGGCCACAGGGCTGGGTTCTGGCGTGGTCTGCCGCGCACACAACACGTACGACACCACGATCATCGCCAGAACTGTCCAGTACTGCGCCTGCCGGAATCGCTCCAGGCCTTGAGGCTTATTCTGTGGAACCACTTACGCCGCCACGAACTCGGTCAGCCACACAGTTAAGCTGCTGATGCTCAGCTGTGACTCCCCGGTCTCTCTGCGAATGATCACGGCGAGGACTGCAATGCCAGCCAGAAACTCGGCACTGGCCACGAGCTCGTGAGCCGCCGATCCTTCTCTACCCCGTGGAGGCTCAATGCGGGCAATCTGCTGGATGGCGGCCGCAGCTGAAAGCACTGCGAAGGTCTGACGTCGAGAAGAAATGGGAACCGTCTCAATTCGATGTGTACGTCCGAGCTGTATCAAGACAGCTTCGATGTCACCGACGTACTCGACGCCAAGATTGGCCAGCGCCGCCACGATCTCAAGCGACATCCGGTCCGCCTCAAGGCTCGGCCCTACGGCAACAATGGATTCGGCCCGAGCGACAAGCTGCGCCACACGCGTCATGTGGTCAAGCTCGGGACCGGATACGCGGAGATAAGCGGCCAACTCTGTGGTTCCAGCCTCACGAACGAGCTGTTCCGCGCGCACAAAGCCGAGTTTCCTGAATGCCTCACGATGCGGCGCAAAGTTATCCAGAAGCAAGAAATCGGTTCGCGGCTCCTTCGCTACTCCCAGGATTTTTCGAAACTCGCGATTGTTCCGAGCCCCAGCGAGGCATGGGTCGTCTTGTGCCCACTCTTTTATTTCCGGAACGGTGAAGGCGATGCCGAATTTTTCGAGAGTCACGGTGTCGATGATCAGGGTCTGGTCAACGAAAACAGAAGCCTGTCTCACCCGCCCACAGGCCACATAGTAGGCAATGTACGGCGAGAGGGCTTCGTGTTCGGCGCGTTCTCTCCATCTCGGAGGAAACTCAATTTCGTTCCCCCTAAAGAGGCTCGTGAGATGACATGCCGCCTGCATCTGCATGGTCGCAACCAGGTCATCCCCATCACGCGTTCGGAGCAGCCTCACGAGCTCAACAGCGCGACGACGCACGACACCTGTTTCGTGAGCATCCGCGCCACGTCGAGACCGAAGGTTGAGCACCGTCAAAAGGTACGAAATCAAAATGCGAATGTGAAGTTCAGGGTTCTCTCCTGACATCCGCAGCGTGGTGTCAATCGGGCCCGTGGATTCTTGCGTGCGTGGAGTGGAGAACTGAGGCAGGCCGAAGAGCGCATCGGACTGATCCCCGAGCCAATCGCAATACAGCTGTAATTTGTCTATTTCAGTTGCGTGCCGATAGGTGTAGTACATATACGCGACCTTGGCCGGAAGATTTTGCGGGTCGAAGTCGAGTGCAGAGATGAGCAACTCTCTTGCAACCTGCGGCTCGCTATCGAATCGTGTTGTCGCGATAAAGTGCAGCCCGATTCCTTGCCACTGGCTTGCACCAGAAAGGGCGTCAAACCCTCGGTGATGCCGAGCCAGTGTGGCCATCACGAACGCAGCAACGAGCTCACCCCGGTGTTCGTCTTCGACCTTCACGTTCAAGGCACGCGTATCGATATTGTCGCTGGAGACCGTCCGGCCATTGCGTCTCATGACGACCGCATAGTGCTCGTTACCGAGTGGATCAACCTGAATATTCCACGGGTTGGTTCCCACGAGTTGCTGCAGCACGGTCTGCAGCGCACTGACGACAGTGCCCCATTGCAGACCGCTGAGCACGTTCTCGGACAACGCCGTCACATCGGAACCAAGAGGAACCTCGATTCCCTTCGGAGAACCTCCACCCAAAACGTGGAGACGAGCCGTGATCTCAGCAGCGTGCCGCTTATCCTCTTTACCGGTTTCGTCGCGAACAGTGAGGGTCAGTGCCAACCTCGTCGCGAGGAACACCGACAAAGAAGCTGCGCCTAAGAGCCCGAGAAGAACAAAGCCACTCAGCGGCAACCAGATCTGAGTGCCTGTGTCGGTGGGAGCGGTTGCGATCTCAACGACAATTCCGCAGGCGGCGAGGGGAATGAGAACAGCACTGGCGGTGACCGCGACATTTCGCAGGGTGCGAGACGGCTTGCGGAAGCGCATCGATGCGTTCGGTGGGAGGCGAAAAGGCAGAAACATCAGTCCGCGCGCTGCGATCAGCAACAGAATTCCGATCCCCACTGCTGCCAGGCCGGGGGCCGCGAGAGGCTGCAGCCACGTACTCAACCCCGCATCCCACGATGGGGGCAGCGCAGGCCGGGTCGTGTTGAGCTCTGTTACCGCTGCGAGGCGTTCTTGTTCGCAGACCTTGGTGTTTGCTAACACTGTTGTGTCACGGATCTGTCGGATGAGTTCCAGAGCTCCGGCCGGATCCTTGCTCAGCGTTAGTTTGGTGACCGCGGCGCAGACGTTGTATGTGGCGGATTTCACCTCTGCCGATGACTGTGCCCGAGGTCCGACCTGAGGCCAACCGGGGTGTGCAGCAGAGACTGCCACCGCAGGTGCTGTCCGTGGGAGCGGGACTGCGTTCGCGCTGGCTGCAGGCCCAACCAGAAGTGTGAACGCGAGCGCCAGTGGCGCCCATCTCATTTTTCGCTGAGTGCCACTGGAAAACATCACACAACAAATCATGACTGCCTCCAAATCCCTGACAGTGTGGCCCGGTTCGGCGCTATCAGCAACGCAACCAGACGCATCGCACAGCCAGCCGCGCCACAAGGATCGGTACCGCACGGTGAGTGCTGGGTGATCGGGACCCAGCAAATTTGCCACGTGGTCGATGCAGTGACAGGCTGAAGAAAGGTTGTCCGGTGAAGTTCTTCGACGTGCACGCGCCACTCCCCGCGCGTTAGAACTCGTCGATAACCCTCAGCAGCATCTCCGGCTCCTTCGACACAGGGCGCACCGGCCTCGTGGGCACCAACGGTTCCGGAAAATCCACTCTGCTGCGACTCATTGCCGGGCGCCTCACTCCCACGACGGGCCATATCACCACGTCTGGAGACGTGGACTACCTTCCGCAGTCCCTCACTCTCGGCGTCAACGCCACCGTGTCTGACCTTCTCGGAATCACCGACCACCTCGTGGCCCTGCATGCCATTGAGGGCGGCGAAGCGATACTCGTGGCCATCGCCGACCTTCGGTTGCGCCGCGCACCCATCACTCTGCTCGACGAGCCCACGAACAACCTCGATCGCAACGCCCGGGCTCGCATCGCCGACATGGTGCGCTCCTGGCCCGGCACCCTCGTCGTGGTCAGCCACGACACCGCCATCCTGGAGCTCATGCATGACACCGCCGAACTGCATGCCGGCCATCTGACCGTGTTCGGCGGCGCCTACAGCGCCTGGCGTGCGCACCGTGAACAGGAGCAGGGGGCTGCCGTGCAGGCAGCCCGCAGCGCCAAACAGGTTGTGAAGGTGGAGCGACGCCAGCGCATCGAGGCCCATACCAAGCTCGACCACCGATCCCGAACCGCCCAGAACAGCAACGAGAACAAACGTGGGTCCAAGATTCTGATGAATCAGCGAGCCTCCGACGCCGAAGTCTCGGCGGGAAAACTGCGTACCGAACTCGACGACAAGCTCCAGCTAGCCCAAAAGGCCTCCGACACAGCGGATGCCCGAGTGCGCGACGACGCCCACATCCACGTGGACCTTCCCGATCCACACGTTCCTGGCAGCTGCCGCATCGCGGAGATACACGGCAGAAATCGCACCTTCGTGGTGCAGGGACCGGAACGCATCGCCATCATCGGCGCGAACGGAGTCGGTAAGACGACACTGTTGGAAGCCCTGGTGCGTTCTCACGCCGAGCCAATCGACGCCGCGCCAATCGGAGCAGCACAAGCTGGAGCTGCGAGTGCCCAACTGTTGATTGATCGCGAAGGCTACCTGCCGCAACGCGTCGATGGGCTCGATGACGCGGCCACGGTGCTGGGCACAGTGCGCGATGCCGCACCGACCCTGTCCGCCGGCGCAGTGCGTAGCCAACTGGCCCGTTTTCTCTTTCGCGGAGCAGCGGTGGAGCGCCTTGTAGGCACCCTCTCTGGAGGAGAACGCTTTCGTGTCGCCCTCGCGCGATTGCTCCTAGCCGACCCCCCGCATCAGCTACTCGTGCTCGACGAACCCACGAACAACCTCGACCTGCAGAGCGTTGACCAACTGGTCGATGCATTACGCAGCTACAGCGGCTCCCTCATCGTGGTGAGTCACGACGACACGTTCCTCTCGCGTCTTGATCTCACAACCACCTTCGAGCTCGACGGCACCGGCGCACTTTTTGAGACTGCCTCCGCGTAGCCATAAAAGTCGACACGGGACGCCGTGCGCCGGAACAGCCGTTACCGACCGCCGGAGCGACGCTTGTTGTAGACATCGAAGGCAACGGCCGCCAGAAGCACGAGACCCTTGATCAGCTGCTGGAACTCGGTTCCCACACCCAGAATCGACATCCCATTGTTCAGAAGACCAATGATGAGACCACCAATGATCGCGCCCTGCACCGTTCCGATTCCACCCGTAACAGCAGCACCACCAATGAACACCGCAGCGATGGCATCCAGCTCGAAGCCCTCACCGGCTTTGGGATTGGCAAGGTTGAGCTGTGCAGTGAAAACCAGCCCGGCCAGGGCCGCAATGACTCCCATGTTCACGAAGAGCAGGAATGTGACGCGCTTGGTCTTGATACCCGACAGGGCGGCAGCGTGAAGGTTGCCTCCGATCGCGTAGATGTGACGACCAAAAACACTGTTGGACATGATGGCCGCATACACAACCGTGAGTACACCCAGCACGATCAACACGATCGGCGTGCCCCGATAACTCGCGAGCAGGTAGGTGATGAACAGGATGAGAGCGGATGTGAACGCCAGCCGCACCAGGAACCAGGCCAGGGGTTCCTCGGTCACCTCAAACTTCTTGGCCACAATTCTGGCGCGCACGCTCGACGCAACGAGCGCAAGGGTTGCAATGATGCCGATGATGATTGTGAGTGGCTCCAGAAAGCTGGTTCCACCGCCGAGGTCAGGAAGAAATCCACTGCCGAGGGCACGAAACTCGTCCGGAAACGGTGAGATCTGCCGATTCTGCAGAGCAATCTGGGTCAAACCACGGAAGGTGAGCATGCCCGCCAGCGTCACGATGAACGCCGGTATGCCAAAGTAAGCGATCCAGAAGCCCTGCCACATTCCCACGAGGGCACCCAGCACGAGGCAGAGGACGATGGCTGCCCACCAGGGAAGACCCCACTGAGTGATCATCACACCGGCCATGGCACCAACGAATGCGACCACAGAACCCACCGACAGGTCGATATGGCCCGCAATAATGACCATCACCATACCCACAGCCAAAATGAGGATGTAGCTGTTCTGCACGATCATGTTCGATACGTTGATCGGCTTGAGAGTGATACCGCCGGTGGCAGCCTGGAAGAAGATCACGATCGCAATCAATGCGATGAACAGACCGATCTGGCGCAGCTGGCTGTTGAAGTAATGCAGTGCAGATCTGAAGGAGATCATGAGTCGCCCTTCTCCTTTTCCTGAGTCATGTGTTGCATGAGATATTCCGCCGTGGCCTGCCCACGAACCACATTGGCGGTGATGCGACCCTCAAAGATGGTGTAAATCCGGTCACAGATTCCGATGAGCTCAGGCAACTCCGAGGAGATGACCAGAACGCCCTTGCCGTCGTCAGCGAGTTTGTTGATGATTCCGTAAATCTCGTACTTGGCACCCACGTCGATCCCTCGGGTTGGCTCATCGAGCATGAGCACGTCCGGGTTAGAGAACATCCACTTCGACAGCACCACCTTCTGCTGGTTTCCCCCAGAAAGCTTTCCCGTCACCGCATCAACGTTCGGTGCCTTGATGTTCATGCTCTTGCGATAGCCCTCGGCTACAGCAGCCTCCCTGTTGGAATCCACCCAGCCGAACCGAGCGAGCTTCTCGAGAGCGACTCCCGAAATATTTCGCTTGATGTCATCAATCAAATTGAGGCCATACTTCTTGCGGTCCTCGGTGGCGTACGCAAGTCCGTGCTCCACTGCGGCCGCAACGGTGTTCGTCTTCACCAGAGTCCCGCTCTTGTAGACACGACCAGAGATGTTGTGGCCGTAGCTGTGCCCGAAGACACTCATGGCCAGCTCGGTTCGCCCCGCACCCATCAGACCGGCAATTCCCACAATCTCGCCCGCGTGCACGGTGATATTGGCGTCTTTCACCACTCGCCGACTGTGGTCGAGGGGGTGATAAACATTCCAGTCCTCCACCCGCAGGAGCTCCTCACCAATGTTGGAGGTGTGCTCCGGGTAGCGGCTGCCCAGATCGCGGCCCACCATGCCCTTGATGATGCGCTCTTCCGAAATCTCATCGGTGCGCATATCGAGCGTCTCAATAAGTTTCCCGTCACGAATGATCGTGACGGCGTCGGCAATCGCCTTAATCTCATTGAGCTTGTGACTGATGATGATGCACGTGACGCCCTGGCCACGCAAATGCTTGAGTAGATCGAGCAGATGAGCCGAATCCTCGTCATTGAGGGCCGCCGTGGGCTCATCGAGAATGAGGAGTTTTACCTGCTTCGAGAGTGCCTTGGCAATCTCGACGAGCTGTTGCTTGCCGACACCGATATCTTTGATCAGAGTGACGGGGTTGTCCTTGAGCCCCACCCGCGCGAGCAGTTTCGTGGCCTCCAGGTTGGTCTTGTGCCAATCAATCCAGCCACGGGTCTGCTGCTCGTTGCCCAGAAAGATGTTTTCGGCAATAGACAGGAACGGACTGAGTGCGAGCTCCTGATGAATGATGACGACACCGGACGCCTCAGAATCGTTGATTGATTTGAAGGCGACGATCTCATTTTCGAAAGCAATCTCACCCTCGTAGGTGCCAGCCGGGTAGACACCGGAAAGCACCTTCATGAGCGTGGACTTGCCCGCACCGTTTTCCCCGCAGATTGCGTGAATATGCCCCCGTTTCACCGCGAGGGAAACGTCCTGGAGTGCCTTCACCCCGGGGAACGTTTTCGTGATGCCACGCATCTCGAGAATTGTCGTTGTCACCGTTACGTCTTCTTTCCGGTTCAGAGGGGTGAAAGGCAGTGGCGGCGGGGGCGCCGCCACTGCCGGTGTCGTACCTACTTGAGGTCGTCTTCGGTGAAGTAGCCGGTGTCGACGAGCAGGGACTGGTAGTTGTCGATCGTGACAACCTGAGGCGCGAACAGGAAGGTCGGAACAACCTTGACCTTGTTGTCGTAGCTCGTGGTGTCGTTGACCTCCGGAGTGCGACCGTTCAGCAGGTCATCAGCCATCTTCACGGCCTCGTCACCAAGCTGGCGCGTGTCCTTGTAGATGGTGGAGTACTGCTGGCCGGCAATGATCGACTTCACCGAGGCCGCTTCCGCGTCCTGACCGGTGATGATTGGCAGAGCATCGGTGGAGTAACCCGAACCCTCGAGCGCGGAAATGATACCGATCGAGATGCCGTCATAGGGCGAGAGAACGCCGTCGACCTTGCTGCCATCTGAGTACGTGCTGGCAATGAGGTCCTGCATGCGCTTCTGCGCCGTTGCCGGGTCCCAACGAAGGGTTGCCACCTGCGAGAAGCCAACCTGGCCACTCTTCACAACGACGACACCGCTGTCAATGAACGGCTGAAGGGTCTCCAGCGCACCATTGAAGAAGAACGTCGCGTTGTTGTCATCGGGGCTACCGGCGAAAAGCTCAACGTTGAACGGACCAGTGGCACCCGTCTCAGTACCGTCTGCGTCGAGAATGCCGAGCCCGGTGAGCAGGCTGGTTGCCTGCTGCACACCAACCTCATTGTTGTCGAAGGTGGTGTAGTAGTCCACGTTGGCGCTTCCGTTGATCAGTCGGTCATACGCAATGACCTTGACACCGGATGCCGCGGCCTGGTCCAGCTGATCGCTGAGAGCCGTACCGTCAATGGACGCAATGATGAGAATCTTGGCACCCTTGGTGAGCATGCCGCTGATCTGCTGAACCTGGGTGGGGATGTCGTCATCGGCGTACTCAAGGTCAACCTTGTAGCCGAGCTCCTCCAGAGAGGCCTTGACGGCGTCGCCGTCCTTGATCCAGCGCTCGCTGGTCTTGGTGGGCATGGCCACACCCACCAGCGCACCGGCGTTGCTGCCCGCAGCGGCTGCGTCAGTCGACGCTCCGCCACGAGTCGACGTGCCACCGGAGCAGGCCGCGAGGGAGAAGGCCAGTCCAACGGCGGCAATGCCGAGAAGGATCTTACGTGTTTTCACTGTGATGCCTTTCGTGATTCTGCGTCGGCTGTGACGCAGATGTTGTGGGGATGGAGAAAGGGAAAGGTGCTCGTGCATGTTGCTACAGGCCTTGAGCGAGTCGGTAATAGGCCTGGTTCCAACGCACCTCGCGTGTGAAATCACGCAGGGTGGTGGTCTTATCGATCACGAGAAGCTCGGTACGAGCAATCTCGGCGAAATCCTGGAATACCTCGATGCCGACAGCAGTCGACATCACGGTGTGGTGGGCAGCCCCGGCAGTGAGCCACGCGGCAGCCGACGTGGCGAGGTCGGGAGCGGGCTTCCACACCGCGCGCCCGACAGGCAGGTTGGGAAGCGGCTCTGGTGGCTCGACAACCTCGATAACGTTCGCAACCAGACGAAAGCGGTCGCGCATATCGGACATGGCCACGACCACGGCGGGACCGGCATCCGCTGTGAACACCAGACGTACCGGGTCCTCCTTGCCACCAATGCCCATCGGATGAATTTCGAGGGTGGGCCTGGCCGTGGTGAGGCTCGGACTGACCTCGAGCATGTGCGCACCGAGGATGAGTTCCTCGCCCGGAATGAGGTCGTAGGTGTAGTCCTCCATGAGGCTTGCACCACCGGGAAGGCCGGATCCCATCACGTTCGCGACGCGCACGAGGATGGCTGTTTTCCAGTCACCCTCGGCACCGAAACCGTAGCCCTCGGCCATCAGCCGCTGCACCGCAAGGCCGGGAAGCTGGCGAAGCTCACCAAGATCTTCGAAGCTCGTGGTGAACGCCCCAAAGCCGCCCTCTTCAAGAAACGAGCGCAGCCCGATTTCGATGGCGGCACCGTAACGAAGTGACTCGTGGCGAGCGCCACCCACACGGAGTTCCGGAACAACGTCGTAGAGCCGCTCATACTCGGCCACGAGCGCATCGATGGCGTCGTCGGAGGCCGCGTGCACGGCATCCGCCAGCTCGTTGACTCCCCAGGTGTTCACCTGCACACCAAAACGCAGTTCGGCCTCGGTCTTGTCACCCTCGGTCACTGCCACATAGCGCATATTGTCGCCAAAACGCGCGAGCTTGAGGCTGTGACTGGCGGCCCAGCCCGCGGCAGCACGCTGCCACGTACCCACCTGCGTCGTGACACTGGGGTGGGAGGCGTGACCCACCACGGTCTTGCGCACCACACCGAGGCGGGTCTGAATGTAGCCGAACTCACGGTCACCGTGAGCAGCCTGATTGAGGTTCATGAAGTCAAAGTCGATCTCGGCCCAGGGCAGCTCAACATTGGCCTGCGTGTGCAGGTGCAGCAACGGCTTGCGTAGGGTGTCCAGACCGGTGATCCACATCTTGGCCGGAGAGAACGTGTGCATCCACGCCACGACGCCAATGACGTGATCGGCGGCATTCACCTCAAGCGCCATGCGACGAATGGACTCGGAGTCCTTCAGAACGTCCTTCCACACCACCCGCACGGGGAGGTGAGCGGATGCGTCGAGAGTCTTCGCGATCTCCTGTGATTGCTCCGCAACCTGGCGCAGCGTCTCCTCGCCGTAGAGGTTCTGGCTTCCGGTGAGAAACCAGACCTCGAGGTGGTCGAGCGTGGTGGTGAGGGCAGACATGATTTAGAGCGCTCCTTGGGGTGCTTGTCCGTAGACGTTCTGGTATCGGTCGAAGAGCGCGTCAATCGCCACCTGCGGAATGCTGATGAGCGCACCACCCTGACGAGCGAGGTGAACGGTTCGCGCCACATCTTCGACCATCACGGCCGCCTTGACCGCGTCGCGAGCGTTCTTTCCGATGGTGAACGGACCGTGATTCTGCATGAGAACCGCACGACTGCGGTGTCCGCGAAGCGTCTCCACGATGCCGCGCCCAATCGACTCGTCACCGATGATCGCAAACGGACCCACCGGAATCGGCCCACCGAACTCATCGGCCATGGCCGTGATGACACAGGGAATCTCTTCGCCACGCGCCGCCCACGCCGTGGCATAGGTGGAGTGCGTGTGCACCACTCCCCCGATATCCACCATGTTGCGATACACGTACGCGTGAGCTGCCGTGTCGCTGGAGGGTGAACGATCACTGCCCGCCGTTCCGGGAACAACCGTGCCATCGAGGTGGCACAGGATCATGTTCTCGGGAGCAAGATTGTCATAGTCCACACCGGATGGCTTGATCACGAAGAGCTCGGTTCCCGGAACACGACCGGAGACGTTTCCTCCGGTCCACACCACGAGTTCATTACGACTGAGCTCGGCATGCAGGCTCGCAACCTCGACGCGAACCGCAGCAATGGCCTCTTCGGTGAGGCGGTCAAACGTGGTCAAGACAATACCCCCGTGGGTTCTGCCGCGCGAGTGGCGGCACGCTTGATCGCACGCAGACGGTGCATTACTTCGTTGACGCCCTGACCGAAGTAGTCGTGCAGTTCCTGATACTCCGCATAGAGCGCATCGTAGGCATCCGCTGCCTCGGTGTTCGGCGTATACACGGCACGGTTCACCTTGCCCATGCTCGCCGCAGCATCACGAATGGTGTCGTAGGCCCCCGCAGCGACGGCAGCGTGAATGGCCGACCCGAGAGCCGGACCCTGCTCACTGGCAATGGTGGAGATCGGCAAACGCAGAATGTCGGAGTAGGTCTGCATCAGATGCCGGTTTTTCAGCAGGCCACCGGCCACGATGAATTCGGTCACCGGAACACCGCTGTCGTTGAACGTCTCCACGATCGTGCGCGTGCCAAAAGCCGTGGCTTCGAGCAGCGCGCGATACACCTCTTCGGTGCGCGTCGTGAGCGTCATGCCCAGAACCAGCCCGGAGAGTTCATGGTCAACAAGCACGGAGCGGTTGCCACTGTGCCAGTCGAGAGCCACCAGCCCGTGATCGCCCACCGGACGCTCGTAGGCCAGATTGGTGAGGTACTGGTGAACACTGAGGCCGAGGGCATCCGCTTTCTCAGAGTAGGCAGCCGGAACCTGGTTCTTCACGTACCAGGCAAAGATATCGCCCACACCCGACTGGCCAGCCTCATAGCCATACAGACCAGAAACAATGCCACCGTCGACAACACCACACATGCCCGGCACCTCGGCGAGGTGGTCAGAGTTCATGACGTGACAGGTACTCGTACCCATGATTGCCACCATTTGACCGGGCTCGGTGGCCTGCGCAGCCGGCGCTGTTACGTGGGCGTCCACATTGCCCACAGCTACCGCAATTCCCTCGGGTAAACCGGTCCAGGCGGCAGCCTCGGCGCTGAGCGTGCCAGCGGATGCGCCGAGCTGACCAATCTCGTGCTCCAGCTTCTCGGTCACAAACGAAGCGAAGTCGGGGTTCAGGGCACCGAGGAAGTCACTGCTCGGGTATTCACCGTCCTGCCAGATGCCCTTGTATCCCGCTGTGCAGGCATTGCGCGCATAGCGACCGGTGAGCTGCCAGACGATCCAGTCGGCAGCTTCCACCCAGTTCTCCATGCGGTGGTACACAGCCGGTGCCTCTTCCAGCAGCTGAAGACCCTTCGCGAATTCCCACTCGCTCGAGATGAGGCCGCCGTAACGCGGAAGCCAGGACTCGTTGCGCTCGAACGCCAGGTCGTTGATGCGGTCGGCGTGCGGCTGGGCCGAGTGGTGACGCCAGAGCTTCACGTAGGCGTGCGGTTCATCGGCGTACGCGGGCAGCTCGTTCAGCGGTGTGCCATCACCGATCGTGGGAACCATGGTGCAGGCCGTGAAGTCGGTGCCGATGCCAATGACCTGGGCCGGATCGATGCCGGCATTCGCCACCGCAGCGGGTACGGCACTCTTCAGCACATCGACATAGTCGGACGGAACCTGAAGGGCCCAGTCGGGAGCCAAGGAAATGGGGGTACCCGCCTCTGCCAACGGACCGCTCGTGAGCCGGGTATCCATCACGGCATGCGCATAGTCCAGCGATGCCGACCCGAGTTCAACACCGTCCGACACCCGCACCACAACAGCCCGACCGGAAAGCGTGCCGTAGTCAACGCCGATTACGTATCGTTCAGCCACGGAGCGCTCGGCCACGTCACGCTCAGAGGCGGCTGCTGACTGCGGCAAACCGTGGGTGCTGCTCACTGTGAAGACTCCTTCGTCAGGGTGGTGCTCGTGCTGCGATCCTCATGCCGGACTGCTGTTTTACAACGTTGTAGAAAACTAGCACTCGCTGTCGAGTTAATCCACACATCCCACTCACATTTCTTGGATTCAGAGCTAGAATTCGGATTATTACAACGCTGTAGAACGCTAGAGCGTCCATTCGTTACCAACCCGTGAGGATCCCATGGCCGCAACACTGTCTGACGTGGCCAAAATCGCCGACGTCTCCATCAAGACTGTGTCCAATGTGATCCACGACTATCCGCACGTTCGACCCGAAACCAAGCGGCGCGTGCTGGAAGCAATCGCCAAAGTCAATTACCGACCCAACCTCAACGCCCGCAATCTCCGAACCGGACGCACGGGCGTCATTGGCCTCATCATTCCCACCCTGCGAAACCCCTACTTCGCTGAACTGGCCGAGGCCGTGATCGACGTGGCGGACCATCATGGAATCTCCGTGCTGATCGAACAGTCCAACCCCCGAGACGGTGACCATCCCGAGCGTGCAGCCAAGACGCAGCTCGTGGACGGTGTGCTCTTCAGCTCACTGGGACCCGGCCGCGAAGATGCCGGTCTCTACGCCCAGGTCGCCTCCGCCACGGGACGACGCGATGCCAACCAGCCTGCCGACCATGTGACCATGCGCAACACCGACGCCGTGCGTGCAGCCACCACGCACCTTATCGAGCGCGGGTGCACCCGAATCGCAGCCCTCGGTACGCGGCCAGGGGATGTGTCTGGCACCGCGAGTCTGCGATTACTCGGCTACCAGCAGGCGTTGGTGGACGCCGGGATTCCGCTCGACGACACTCTGCTGCGTACGGCCGAGACGTGGACCCGGTTTCATGGAGCGGCCGCCACCCGGACGATGCTCGACGAAGGCGTCATGTTTGACGGCATCGTTGCGTTCAACGATTCGCTCGCCCTCGGAGCCATTCGCGTGCTCGGCCAGGCCGGAATCCGCATTCCCGACGACGTCTGCGTCGTAGGCTTCGATGATCTCGACGAGTCGCGCTACTCCTTACCGGCACTCACCACCATCAGTCCCGGACGGGAACAAATTGCGGCCCGCGCCGTCGAGATGCTCCTCGAGCGCATCGAGGCACGCGATGAACCCATCGCACCACGCGACTTTATGGTGCCGTTCTCGCTCATCGTGCGCGAGTCAACCCGCGCCTGAACCGGTCGCTGTCACACGGGCGCCGCGAGAAGGGCAACAACAACCGTGTCGCCCTTTGTCGACTGCTCGCCAATGGTCGTGAACCCGAGACGGGAGTGAAAAGCGAGCGACCGCGGGTTGGGCGGAAAGGTATTGACCTCACAGAACACCTCGGCTGCCTGAGCTTTCCGCGCCGCCTCGAACACCGAGCCGTACAACACCTGACCAAGGCCGCCGCTTCGCGCCGTCGGTGCCACCACAATACGGTCCACGTAGAGAAAATCGTTCGACCTGGCCCCGAACCAACGGTAGTTCTCGCTGGCATACTCGGCACGGGGAGCAAAACCAATCACAAAACCCAGCACGGTGGCCGGGTCAGCAGTGGATGTGACAACAACCGAATGGGCAGCGGATGCCACCAGTGCAGCCAGCGCATCGGCATCAAGCTCATTGACGGCCGGCACCGCCTCGTTGTTGAGCGTGAGCACCTGTGGCAAGTCGAGAGCGCCAAGAGCGCGAACCGAATACATCATGTCCTCCACGATACCCACCAGAACGACACCAAGCGGGACCGGGGACACAAGATGTCCACCGATCCCGCCTCACGCTATTCGTCCTCTAAAGGGGTGTCCGCGGCACGAGTGCCATCAGGATTGAGGCGAATCTCGCGCGGCCGAGCCGCACGCATCTGCTCCTCGGTCCAGTCTGGAGAATCACTGCTCAGGCGCTGCCGAGCCACACCGTCTGGTGCGTCCTGCGGATCTGGCTTAGGCGGCGGCTGCTGCATAGGTGTTCGCTATCACTGAACCCCAGTATGGCCCGAACATGGTGTTCTGAATGTTGCTGTAGCCAAAGCTGTTCACGGAGTTCTGCAGACCGGTCGAACCACTTCCAATAAACCAGGGTCCACCTGACGAACCACCCGTCATGTTGCAGGGAATGCCCTGCGACTCAGACTGGGCGTACGGGTCATCGGTCGCCGTGCCATAGCAGGATTCCAGCGTCTCGCCGTTGAACGGCGCTGCAGCCGGGTAACCGTAGGCCGAGTAGGTGAGTCCACGACTGTTGTTGAACGACGCACCCGATGCCCCGACGGTGTCACTCAGGCTCGTTCCGGTGGGAGACGCAACAACGGCAAAACCGGTGTCGTAGGTGATGTCGCCGCCCGACGCCCACTGCGTCGGAGCATAGAGCTCTGTGGCGCTCCACTGACCAAACGGTGCCGCACCATTGTCGTACGCCGGAACGAAGGTGAACTTGGTGGCGAACGCGCCGGGTCCCTCATTCACGCAGTGACCGGCTGTCACGACCGTGGACTCATTGGCCGCCGCAATGGCGTTACCGGAACACACGTAGTTGGCGCCGCCCAGAGTGAAGAAGACCTTGCCGATGTTGGAAATCGTCGTGGCCTGCGCAGCCGTGGGTGCAGCCTGCGGAACTGCCTTCTGCTTGGCGACGGACTTCTGTGGACCAACCCGCACGTCCGTTGCACGAGCGGATGCGACGTTGTCGGACACGAGGACATCACCCGGAATTGCCGCCCTCATCCGTTCGGGTGTCCAGTAGCTTGCACCACCCTCCTGGAACTGGGGAACAACCCAGCGCGTCACATCCGCTGAGTCTGCACCGGTTGCCGCGTTCGCCGCCCCGGCCGAAACGAGCCCCCCGGTCAGACATAGAGCCCCGACCGCCAGCGCGGCGAGCGCACCGGATCTGATCCGGCCAAGCTTTGTTGACTTACCTGTATTGACTGACGTACCTGTGATCATGGTTTTCACTCCAGTATCAATAGCGTCTACCGGGCCCAATTTGCCGGTAGTAGTAGATCGATCATGGCCTTAAAAACGCTCTGTCTACCCCAGTCTGTGATTCCCCCGAAATATTCTGTGGTTTCCGACAGAACGTGGTCGGCTGGCCAGCCGGCTGCTATCCCGGGCGGATGCGAGCCTGCTTGCGTTAAGATTTCATGGTGCCCTCCGTATCGACATCCCTCCACATTGCGCTCGTGTCCCTGCACACCTCTCCGGGCGCCGAGCCAGGATCCGGTGACGCTGGCGGCATGAACGTGGTGGTGCGCAACCAGGCGGAGGCGCTGGCTGCCGCCGGACACACCGTGGAGATCCTCACCCGGCGTTCCTCCCCCGAAATAGCCCGCAAGGTTCAGCTGCACCCCCGAGTGACGCTTCGCTTTCTCGACGCCGGCCCCGCAGCCCCGGTACCTAAAGGTGACCACGAAGACTTCATCGACGCCTTTCGTCAACGCATGTCGACCCTGGGTCCCTACGACGTCATCCACTCCCATCACTGGTTCTCCGGTATGGCAGCCCTTCCCCTCGCCCGCGAACTGTCAACACCCCATGTGCAGAGCTTCCACAGCATTGCCGCCGAGGAGTCGACCCCGCTCTCGGCCGGCGAACGACCGGAATCACCCGGAAGGATGGCCGGGGAAGCCTGGTTAGCACGAGAATCTGATGCCATCGTCGCCATCAGCGAAGCCGAAGCCGAAACCGTCCTGCGACGGCTCGGCGGCTCGGCAGCACGCATTGAGATCGTGCCACCCGGCGTTGACAGCGCTCTCTTCCGCCCGGCGAAACACCTCACCCGCTCTGGCCGCGGCTATGCCCTCGTTGCTGCACGCCTGCAGCCTCTCAAAGGACTCGACCTCGCGATTGAAGCCATAGCTGCCATTCCCGAGCCGATTCGCCCCGACCTGATCATCGCCGGCGACGCCTCAAGTGACTTTGACGGATATGTCGACGAACTACGCGCACTGGCCGCGCGGCACGGCATCGAAAACATCGTGCGCTTTGTCGGCCCCCAGAACCGCGCGAAGCTCGCCGTGCTGTTTCGCGAGGCCCGAGTCGTACTCGTACCCTCGCACTCCGAGACCTACGGACTCGTAGCCCTTGAAGCAGCCGCGAGCGGCGTTCCCGTCGTGGCCGCGGCATCCGGTGGACTGCGTGAAGCCGTGATTCACGGCACAACCGGCGTCGTTCTCGAATCGAGGGATCCACTGGTGTGGGCCACGTACCTGAGCCAGGTGCTCTCCGACCACGAATTTGCCCAGCAGCTGTCCGTGGCCGCACGCGAGCGCGCCGAACACCTGAACTGGCCCCGATCGGCTCAGAAACTGCTCGCCGTCTACCGCTCCCTCGTCGTTCCCGGCTCCGGATGTCGACACGAGCTCGCCATCGCATGAGCATTCTCGACACCGTCACGTCGGTTTTGCTCGTGCACGCACACCCGGATGACGAGACCATTACCACCGGGGCACTGATAGCCGAACTCGTGGCACGCGGCATTCGAGTGTTCCTCCTCACCGCCACCCGCGGCGAGCGTGGCGAGGTCGTTGCGGGACCACTCTCTGCACTGGAAGGAACAGATGCCCTAAGCCGCGAACGCGAACATGAACTGGACGGCGCGACACGAGCCCTCGGTCTCAATGAGAGGTTCTGGCTCGGCGAAGCGCCGGCCCGAGCCACGGGACTGGCACCCAGACGCTACCAAGACTCGGGCATGACGTGGATTCGGCCGGGCCTCGCCGGACCTGCCCTCGACAGTGACGATACTGCCCTGGTTCGGGCTCCCCTTTCCGAGGTAACGGCCGACCTGTCGGCCCTTCTGATCCACCTGCGCCCGTCGCTTGTGATCAGCTACGACGATGGCGGCGGCTACGGGCATCCCGATCATGTGCGCATGCACCGGGTCACCCGCACCGCAGCGCGCGCCACAGACGTTCCGTTTGCCGAGATTGTGCCCGACCGCACCCGAGCAGCGGAGTGGTTTGACCTTGACCAGCACCACGCCACGGTCGCCGCCGCACTTCGCTGCCACGCCAGCCAGCTCACCGTGCACGGTTCCCACATCGTGCATTCGGGTGGGCAGCGAGAGGCGATCATCACGTCGGTTGGTCTCTCACTCGTGGAGCAACAAGCCACCTCACCGACGACAGCAGCAGACCCCTAATTGGGGTCTGGGCCTCACTGCGCTTAGGGTTACGTCACACGAGGTTCTGTCGGCCCGACGACACAACCGCCGAAGGGGAAACGATGACGTCTTTACTCGTAGGTATCGATCGCAGCGAATCAAGCAAGCGAGCCGTGGCATTTGCCTGTCAGCTGGCCGACGAATCGGGAGCAACGGTGCATATTGTGCACGTGATTCCCTGGTCGCCGTACTCATTCAGTAGCCCGTCCGAGAATGAGCATCGCTCCGCCAACAAGGCGCAGGAGATTGCCGCCGCCGAACTGCAGATCATTCAGCCGGCCCTCGCCGTGGCTCAGGAGTTTTCGATCACCCCCACCTCAACCGTGGTGCACGGAAGTCCTGCTGACCAGCTCGTGAAGATCGCCGCGCGGGCGCTGGCGTCCCAGATTATTGTAGGCCGCACCGGAGACTCCCGACTCAAGCAGGTTCTCTTCGGGAGCACCCCGGTGCGCCTCATTCAGGTCTCCACTACCCCGGTGACGGTGGTCCCGTGATGCGCACGAGCATTGACAGCGCAATTAGCGCTGCCTTCACGCCCATTGCCGACTTCATCAGCGGCATCATCTTTTACTCGATCAAAATCGGTGACCCCGAGTCCCTCGCCTACATGGAGATTCCCATCATTGTGATGTGGCTCGTCCTCGCGGCTCTCTTCTTCACCATCTACCTCAAGTTCCAAAACGTTCGGGGTGTGAAGCACGCCATTGATCTGGTGCGCGGACGCTATTCCGAACCAGCGGATGCCGGCGAAGTGTCACACTTTCAGGCACTCACCACGGCAATCTCCGGCACGGTCGGCCTCGGCAACATTGCCGGAGTGGCCGTTGCGGTCTCCATCGGTGGTCCCGGTGCCACCTTCTGGATGATCCTCGTTGGATTCCTCAGCATGAGCACCAAGATGGCCGAGTGCACCCTGGGCGTGAAGTATCGCATCGAGCGCCCCGACGGTTCCGTCTCTGGTGGCCCCATGTACTACCTCCGCGATGGCATGGCCGCCCTCGGCCGCCGTAAGCTGGGTCGTTTTCTCGCCGTACTCTTCGCACTGTTCTGCATCGGTGGTGCCATCGGCGGCGGAAACATGTTCCAGGCCAACCAGGCCACGAGCCAGATCATCAACGTCACGGGTGGCGCTGACGGCCCGCTCGGCAACTGGCGCTTCGTGATTGGTCTTGTCTTCGCCCTCGCCGTGGCCGCAGTCATCATTGGCGGCATCAAGTCCATCGCCAAGGTCACCGAGAAGATCGTGCCCGTCATGGCGGCGCTGTACATCATCGGCTGCCTCGCGGTGATCTTCACCAACTTCACGGCCATCCCCGATGCAATCAGTCAGATCTTCGCCGGAGCCTTCAACCCCGAAGGCATTACCGGCGGATTCGTCGGAGTCCTCATCCAGGGGTTTCAGCGTGCTGCATTCTCGAATGAAGCCGGCGTCGGCTCAGCCTCCATCGCACACTCCGCGGTCAAGACCAAGGAACCGGCCACGGAGGGTTTTGTGGCCCTGCTGGAACCCTTCATCGACACCGTTGTCATTTGCACCATGACCGCGCTTGCCATTGTCATCACCGGCACGTGGCGTGACCCGGACAGCGCAGCCGGCGTCGAAACCACCTCGGCCGCCTTCGAAACGGTGGCACCCTGGTTCCCCATTCTGCTGGCCGTTGCCGTGGTGCTCTTCGCGTTCTCCACCATGATCTCGTGGTCCTACTACGGCATGAAGGCCACGGGGTATCTGTTTAAGGACAGCCGCCGCGCCGAGCTCGGCTTCAAGATCGCGTTCTGTGTCTTCACGGTGATCGGAGCGTCTCTGTCGCTCGGCCCGGTCATCGCCTTCTCCGATGCAATGATCTTCGCTATGGCCATCCCCAATGTCATCGGCCTCTACTTCATGGCACGAGTGATTAGAAAAGAGATCTTCGGTTACCGCCAGAGGGTCCAGACCGGGGAATTCGCCATGGTGGACAAGTAGCGGATGCCCCGGGCGGCCTGAGCGGAAGCAAACGGGGCATCGACGATACAGCTGGGGACTAGTCACCGGGACCGAGTCGCTCTACTGTGGGTGAGAACTCAGATAACTCCTTACGCTGCGGATCGGGCCACATCGGAAGGCTGCCACCCCTGTGTCGTTGGAGAACCAATGCTCGGAGCCGCAACCACCAGCCCACCCTTCAAGCGCCGTCGCTTTATCAGTCGTCAATCCCTCAGGTACAAAGCGCTCGGACTCTTCACCGTCGCCGCCCTCCTTGCAATTGCCATCGCGCCTGCGCAAATGGAGACAGCACTTGCTGCCACGGCAGCGTGTGGGAATGCCACGGCATGCGAGAACGAACTCCCGGGAACACCCGCCGGCAACTGGGATGTGTCAGGAAATGGTGACGCGAGTATTCAGGGTTACGCCACGTCCATGAGCGTCAACGTCGGTCAGACCCAGACCTTCAAAATACTCACACCGGCTCGATCGTACCGCATCGATATCCTGCGACTGGGCTACTACCAGGGCAACGGAGCCCGCACGATCGTTTCAGGGATGCTCCCCACCGCGACCCTTCCGCAGTCCCAACCGGCTTGCCTCACGTTCTCCGCCACCGGGCTGATCGATTGCGGTAACTGGAGTGCGTCAGCGTCATGGGCCGTGCCAGCCGATGCCGTGTCGGGGGTGTACATCGCTCACCTGGTGCGCACGGACACGGGCGGTGCAAGCAACATTCCGTTCGTCGTGCGCAATGACGCGAGCACAAACGCGGTGGTATTTCAGACGTCCGACACCACCTGGCAGGCCTACAACAGCTACGGCGGCAATAGTCTCTACACGTGCAGCGTGGCCTGCCCTCCCGGGGAGCCCCGCTCCTACAAGGCCGCGTTCGCAGTGTCATACAACCGGCCGTTCAGTCCCGGTAGCCAAGGGCCAAACCAGCTGATGGACGCCGAATACCCGATGATCCGCTTCCTGGAGGCGAATGGGTACGACCTCACCTACCAAAGCGGCCTTGACACGTCGATCCGGGGCGATCTCCTGCGCAACCACCGCGTGTTTGTCTCGACCGGCCATGACGAATACTGGTCGGGCCCACAGCGCAGCAACGTGGAGGCAGCACGCAATGCGGGAGTGAACCTTGCCTTCTTCAGCGGAAATGAGATCTTCTGGAAGACGAGGTGGGAACCCAGCTATGCGGGGACCTCCACGGCCAACCGCACGCTCGTGAGCTACGAGGACACCCAATTCGACGCTCCCACCGACCCCGTGACTTGGACTGGTACGTGGCGTGACCCACGTTTTGGCACCGCGACAGGGGGAGGTAACCCGGAGAACGCACTGACTGGTCAGTATTTTCGTGTCAATAGTGGTTCGGCGGACATCCGGGTACCCGCGGCATATGCCTCGATGAGAATATGGCGAAACACAGCGGCAGCGACTCTCACCGGCACACAGTCGCTGACGCTGGGTTCTGGTCTCAATACCCTCGGCTACGAGTGGGACGTCGACTCCGATAACGGATTCCGACCGGCTGGCCTGTTCAAGCTCTCCTCCACCACCGTTTCGGTGCCGGAAGCATTCTCGGACTATGGTTCGACCGTTGCGCCAGCGACGCTGACCCACAACCTCACCATGTACCGCGCAGATAGCGGCGCGCTCGTGTTCGGTGCCGGCACCATTCAGTGGTCCTACGGACTGGATGGCTATACGACCCGCAGGCCCGCCGACGTCAACATGCAGCAGGCAACGATCAATATCTTCGCCGATATGGGTGCACAACCCGCCAGCCTTCAGTCTGGGCTCACCGCCGCAACCCCGTCAACGGACAAGACAGCGCCCACGTCCAGGATCACCTCGGGACTGAACGGGCAAACCATTGCGGACGGAACCTCGCTCACCATTTCTGGTACCGCGAGCGATACCGGCGGAGGCGTCGTTGCCGGCGTCGAGATCTCGACCGACTCAGGAACCACTTGGCACCCGACGACAGGCACAGCAAATTGGTCCTACACGTGGATCGTGCACGGGAGCCCGACCACCACGGTGCAGACACGCGCCGTTGACGACAGCGGAAACAAGGAAACCCCCGCTGCCGGGGCCAGCGTGAGCGTACCCTGCCCCTGTTCAATCTGGGGAACCAATGTTGTGCCGAGTACCGTGGACTCGGGAGACCCGGGAAGCGTGGAGCTGGGCCTCAAATTCACCTCCACGACGGCGGGCCAGGTGACGGGTGTGCGCTTCTACAAGGCTGCCGCCAACACCGGAACACATTCGGGAAGCCTGTGGTCGGCGAGCGGAACTCGACTAGCCACGGCGATCTTCTCCGGGGAAAGCGCGTCTGGCTGGCAAACGGTCACGTTTGCAAGCCCCGTAGCGATACTCGCCAACACCGTGTACGTGGTGTCGTACTTCGCGCCTTCGGGTCGCTATTCCCAAACAAACGGGTATCTCTACCCGAACCCTGCACCGATTCCCGCGGGTGGGTGGGTTGATAGTCCTCCCCTGCAAGCGCCGCGGAGCCTGCCGGGTGCGCCGAATGGAATGTACTCCTACGGGTCCACGAGCAGCTTTCCCACCAGTACATTCCGTGCCCAGAACTACTGGGTTGATGTGGTGTTCACCACCGGCGTTTCGACACCAACACCGCCCACCGTCGTGTCGACAACACCCACATCCGGGGCCACCGCCGTATCACCGACCGCAGCACTCACTGCGACCCTGAACCAATCGGTAACCGCGTCCACGGTGGCATTCGCCCTCACCAGAACCGGCGGAAGCGCCGTCACCGGAACCACCACGTACACCGCCGGCACCAACACGACAACGTTCACCCCGTCAGCGGCACTGACCAACGCCACCAGCTACACAGCCACGGTCAGTGGCGCCACCAACACTGCCGGACAGGCCATGTCCCCATACTCCTGGACATTCACCACCGCCGCCGCCACCGTTCCACCAACCTGTCCCTGCACCGTCTTCGCCTCCACCAGCACCCCCACCACCATCACCGCCAACGACTCCTCCGCCGTGGTGCTCGGCATGAAATTCCGCTCCGACGTGGCCGGCACCGTCACCGGCATCCGCTTCTACAAGGGAAGCAAGAACACCGGAACCCACACCGGAACCCTCTGGTCCGCCACCGGAACACAACTCTCCACCGTCACCTTCACCGGAGAAACCGCCTCAGGCTGGCAACAAGCCACCCTCGCCACGCCCGTAGCCATCAACGCCAACACCACCTACGTCGTCTCCTACTACGCACCCAACGGGTTCTACTCCGCAGACAGCAACTACTTCACCTCCGCCGCCGACAGCCCCCCGCTACACGGACTCGCATCCGGAACCGACGGACCCAACGGCCTCTACCGCTACGGCACCGGCGGATTCCCCACCTCAAGCTACCAAAACAGCAACTACTGGGTTGATGTGGTGTTCACCACCGGTTGAGGAGGACGGTAGGAAGAGCACGGTCGGAAGAGCACCGCGGCCCACGCTCTTTAGGCGGCGACGAGCTCGCGGTTCGGAAGAACAACTGCGATGCGGCTGCGAAGTGAGGCAAGCAAAAGCGGCAGCTGCTCGACTGGAGAGTCGGGTGCCTCCGGGTGCCACTGCACTCCGGTGATGGGGGCGCTCTCGTGTTCGAGCGCCTCAATGAGCCCGTCGGGAGCTACAGCCACGGGTACAAGACCGGCTCCAAGCTCGCCCACGCTCTGGTGGTGTGCACTCTGCACGAGAATCTGTGTGTCGCCAAGTCCGCGCGCGAGACCGCTCGCTGCCGTGAGTGTCACGCCGTGGGTCGAAAGGATCTGATCGACCGGCACATTGACGTTCTTGTGGATTCCATCTTCAATGTGCTGCACGATGGTGCCGCCGAGAGCCACATTGATGATCTGCAGGCCACGGCAAATACCCAGAAGCGGAGTGTTTTCCTCAAGCGCGCGTCGAACAAGTGCGATCTGGCCCTCGTCAGCCGCAGAAAAGTGGCGGGTTTCCCCCTCGTAACCAGCCGCCGCGCCATAGAAGCTGGGGGTGATGTCTTCGCCGCCCAGGATCACGATCGCATCAGCGTCCCGGGTGGCGTGAAGCAGCTGCGCCGGTGTGGTGTCCGCGGCAGCAATGCGGGTCACGTGCCAACCGGCCGAGAAACCATCATCAACAACACGTCCATTTAGCACCTGCACCTTGGCGTGATAGTCGGGACGGTCGGGACGGTTGGCCGTGACCTCGATCACAAACAGTCGCGGCGCAGCGTCATTTCTCTCCGACCGGTGTGCGTCGGACCGCATGTGTGTCGTGAACTGTTTCGTCATGGTGGCCTCCGCATCCAATTGGGTTTCCTGCTGTGTTTCCATTCTGGATGCGGACCGGAACCGTCGCGAATGCCCGCGTAACACAGGGCAACCTGACGCGCAGGTGCCAAGAAGAGTTCCAGCACCCGTTCAGACCCACTTCCTAGACTGACCGGTAGGCACGTCGTATGCTCGCCACGACAGCTGCCCACACAATTCGACCTCTACCTGCTTTCGAAAGGACCACGACGTGGTGAAACAGTCCATCTTTGGCCGCATTTCTCAGCTCGCCAAGGCCAATATCAATTCCCTTCTGGACTCGGCCGAGGACCCAAAGCTCATGCTGGACCAGATGGTTCGAGACTTCACGAGCAGCATCACCGAGGCCGAAAGTGCGATCGCCGAAACCATCGGCAACCTCCGCCTCCTCGAAGACGACTACCGCGAAGATGTTGAAGCCGCGCGTGAGTGGGGTAACAAAGCTCTCGCCGCGAGCCGTAAGGCCGACCAGCTGCGCACCGCGGGCGACCCGGTGGGTGGCGACAAATTCGATAACCTCGCCAAAGTGGCTCTCGGCCGCCAGCTCTCAGCCGAGAAAGAGGCGAAGCAGGCCGAACCGCAGATCGAAGCCCAGACCGCCGTTGTCGAACAGCTGAAAAACGGCCTCAACGCCATGAAGGAGAAGCTCAAGCAGCTGGCCTCCAAGCGTGACGAGCTGGTGGCGAGGTCCAAGACTGCTGCCGCCCAGAAGCAGGTCATGGACGCCGTGAAGAGCATTGATCTGCTCGATCCGACCAGCGAGGTCAGCCGGTTCGAAGACAAGATCCGGCGCGAAGAGGCCCGTGTTCGCGGCGCGAGCGAACTCGCCGCATCAAGCCTGGATGCCCAGTTTGAGAGTCTCGAAGACCTCGGTGAGCTTTCCGAAGTGGATGCCCGTCTGGCCGCACTCAAATCCGGATCGAACACCGCCATCACAAGTTAGCCCACCAGCCCGGCCTGAATCGTGGTTGGATTCCACCATGACAACTGTGGGATTCATCGGGGCCGGGCAGATGGGGAGCCAGCTAGCTCGCCTTGCCGTTTTTAACGGATATAAAGTTATCGTGAGCAACTCACATGGCCCCGATAGCCTCGCTGACCTTGTCGCCGAACTCGGCTCAAACGCCCGTGCCGCGACACCCGCCGAAACCGGAACCGCGAGCGACATCGTGGTGGTCTCGGTTCCGCTGAGCGCAATCGCGTCGCTTCCCGTCGACGAACTCGCCGGAAAGATCGTGATTGACACCAATGATTATGAACCGGAGCGGGATGGCCACATTGCTCCCCTTGACACCGAGACGACCACGGTCTCGGAGCTCCTGCAATCACACCTCTCGGAATCTCGCGTCGTGAAGGCCTTCAATCATGTGCCGGCGGCTGATCTGACCACGGCTACTCGCCCCGTGGGATCCCCCGAGCGCAAAGCGATCATTGTGGCCGGACACGATCCGGCATCGCGGGAGGTTGTGGCCTCTCTCGTTGATGTTTTTGGTTACGACAGCATCGACATCGGTCCGCTCGAAGAGGGGTGGCGGATTCAGAGAGACACGCCGGGCCATGGGGCTCTCATGGATCTGTTCGATCTGCGAAACGCCCTCGTCACAGCCATTCGTTACCGCGACATGTAGGCACGACATGCACGTGCAACATGCACGGGACACACGTCACCACTTCGGGCATCTGGCCCGATCATTTCGCACCGGGTGAGCATCCGCGCCATACTGAGGTATGGCTCCCACATTCGTTGTAGTTCCACAATGGCAGGGTTCGGTTTCCCCACGCGCAATGCGCCTCGTTGACGGCGCTGCGGCGATTCAGGGTGACCTGCCCGCATCCGCCACACGCGAGGTTGATGTTCCCGTCGAAGCCGGTGATGGGCAAGACACCGGCATCCACCGTTTCTCTTCGGTACAAATTGTGCGCGAGCGACAGTCCTTGGCACTCCGTGCCACCTCGGACTGGGCACTCACCATCGGTGGCGACTGCGGGGTGTCGCTCGCTGCCGTGGAACACGCCAGTCATCAACATCCTCATGACGTCGCACTCCTTTGGTTCAGCGCACATCCCGAGTTGCACACCCCGGACACATCACCTTCGGGAGGCTTCTGTGGCATGGTGCTGCGGGCAATCGCAGGCGAGGGCCACCCGGACCTCAGTCTCGATGACTCGACGCGTATTCCCTTCGACCACATTGTGCTGGTGGGTGCACGCGATGCTGATATCGCCGAGTCCGACCTCATCGCCGAACGAAACATCACCCAGGTCGACGTGGAAGAGCTCGACACACCCGACGCCCTTCTGGCGGCCATCCAGGCCACCGGTGCGAGCACAATTTACGTGCACATCTCTCTCGACGTCTTAGATCCCTCAGCGCTCCTGGGCCTGGCCGATCTGGTTCCCTTCGGACTCAGCGTGCCCGCACTCACCAGCGCCATTACCGCGGTTCGAGCCGCCTTCCCGGTGGTGGGTGCGAGCATCGTGGGATTCTCCCCCGCCTCTCCGGCTGAAGCCAGCGACGACCTCCCGAGCATCCTGCGTGTCATCGGAGCGTTGACGCGCTAACGCGATGAGGTCTGCTCCGCAGCACTACCCAACGCACATCAAATCAGCCAATGGAGGCTTCGTGACCGAGACAACCCCGACCCGCGTCGTGACCGAGAGGCGTGGTCATGTTTTGCTGATCGGGTTCAACCGGCCAGAGAAAAGGAATGCCGCTGACTTCGCCCTTCTGCAGCAGCTGTCGCTCGCCTATGGCGAGCTAGATCGTGACCCTGACCTTCGGGTAGGACTGGTGCACGCCCTGGGTGATCACTTCACCGCCGGACTTGACCTGGCCGATGTGGGACCCCGCCTCGGCGCGCACGGACTCGACATGGTTCCCGAGGGCGGACTGAATCCCTGGCAGGTTGACGGCCAGTCTGTCTCCAAACCGGTTGTGATGGCCGTGCAGGGCACCTGCCTTACCCTCGGAATCGAACTCATCCTGGCAAGCGACATCGCCATCGCTGCCGAGTCAACCGTGTTCGGTCAGATCGAAGTCTCCAGGGGAATCCTGCCATTTGGTGGGGCCACCCTTCGCCTCCCCCGAACGGTGGGATGGGGCAATGCCATGCGCTGGCTACTCACCGGCGACATGTTCAACGCCGCGGAAGCCCTGCGGATTGGACTGGTACAAGAAATTGTTCCCGACGGCACCCAGTTCGAGCGAGCTCTCGCCCTGGCCGAACGCATCGCAGCCCAAGCACCGCTGGCCGTGCAGGCTACCCTCGCCAACGCGCGCACCGCAGTGCGTGACGGAGATGCCGCCGCAGAAGCCGATCTGCAGCCCGAACTCGCCCGACTGGCAGCCACAACGGATGCGCGAGTAGGGATGGAGTCCTTTCTCTCGCGCGTGCCGGCGGTGTTTCAGGGGCGTTGATTCCCTGCGGTGACCCACTCGCTGACACGTAGACTCGTATATATCGGTAGGTTATGCCGGTTCCGCCAGGACTTTGGAGACGCATGGTGCCCTCATCCACCTCAGCCACGTACGACGTCATTGTGATCGGTGGCGGTGCGGTCGGAGAAAATGTCGCTGACCGCACGAGTCAGGGTGGGCTCCGCACCGTCATCGTGGAAAGCGCCCTCGTGGGCGGGGAATGCTCCTACTGGGCCTGCATGCCGTCAAAATCACTTCTTCGCAGTGCAGCGGCCGTCGCCGCTGCCCGACGCGTAGCCGGAGCCGCGGAACGGGTGAGCGCACCCACCCCGGGTTCCACCGCCACCGTTGACGTGGCAGCGACTTTGAGCCGCCGTGACAGGATCGCGAGCAACTGGTCCGACGCGGGTCAAGCGAGATGGCTCGACAGTGCGGGTATCGCCCTCGTGCGCGGTCATGGGCGACTCAGTGGAGTTCGAGAGGTCACCGTCACAGCCGCGGATGGTTCCGAAACCGTGCTGACCGCCACGCATGCCGTCGTGCTCAGCACGGGATCTGCCGCGCTGCTACCCGACGTTCCCGGACTGATCGACGTGGCACCGTGGACCAGCCGGGAAGCGACATCCGTTCAGACCGTGCCACAGCGCCTCGCGATCCTTGGCGGCGGCACGGTGGGGGCTGAGATGGCAACGGCATTCCTCGCCCTCGGGTCCGAGGTCACCGTGATCGCGCGCAGCACGCTGCTGGGTGGCCAGGAGCCCTTCGCTGGCACCCTCGTGGCCAGTGCTCTGGAACACAGCGGAGCCACGGTGCTGATGGGCGTCACGACAACGTCGGTTCGCCGTACCGACGCCGGTGACGTGGAGCTCACCCTCGACAGTGGCGACACCGTCACGGCAACCGAGGTGCTTGTTGCCGCCGGCCGAACGCCCGTGACCGCCGACCTTGGTCTGCCGCTGGTGGGGTTGGAGCCGGGTGACTGGTTGCGGGTGGACGACACCATGCTCGTGCAGGGCGATTCACCGGCCCTTGCCGGCGACTGGCTCTACGCCACGGGTGACGTCAACCGCCGCGCCCTCCTCACCCATCAGGGAAAGTATCAGGCGCGAGCCGCCGGAGACGTCATTGTGGCACGAGCCGCCGGAGAGAGTATCGACGACGCTCCCTGGGGCACCCACGTGGCCACCGCCGACCATGCCGCTGTGCCTCAGGTGACATTCACCGACCCCGAAGTTGCCTCGGTCGGACTGACTGCCGCTGCAGCTGTGAAGGCCGGGTACCGGGTACGAATTCTTGACCATAATCTGGCAGCACTGGGCGGCGCGAGCACCCTCTCCGACAGTTACGTGGGCAAGGCTCGAATCATCGTTGACCTCGATCGCGAGGTGATCATTGGCGCCACGTTCGTGGGACAGGATGTCGCTGAACTGTTGCACTCTGCCACAATCGCTCTCGTCGGGGAAGTACCGATCAGGCGGCTCTGGCATGCCGTGCCGAGCTACCCCACGCTCAGCGAGGTGTGGCTGCGACTTCTGGAGGCCTACGGGCGTCCCGGTCATGAGTCCTAGGAATAACACCTAGGTAAGAACACCAGGGGAACGGGATACGTTAGTAGGCATGCGCAGCATACTGTTCGACTCCGTACTCAGCCGTGCCGGCTATTTATACGCCACTCTTGTGGGCACGGTGTGGGGTTCCCTGTGGAGCACGGGCCGAGTTGAGCGTCGAGGCGGACTGCTCGTTTTTCGCGGCATGCCTAACTGGACCTTCGGTCGCGGCGGCTCCTGCGTAGGTGGTTGCTATCTCACCAACCAGAACGTGTCAACAAATGTGCTCGAGCATGAGGCTGTTCACAAGCGCCAGTGGCAGCGTTACGGCATGGTTTTTCCCCTGCTGTACGCTATCGCCGGTCGTAACCCATTGAAGAACCGGTTTGAGATCGAAGCCGGTCTCGACAAGGGCGGCTACCTCCGCTGACCAACACGGTCGGCGCAGCGAAAGGCCCCGGCCCAGCGCAGTAACGCGCTGAATCGGGGCTTCAGTCTTGCTCGCCGCACATGGTCTGCGTCGATGACTGGTGTGGTGTTACCGGCTGACGTAGCTGCCAACACTGTGGCGTGCGACGCCACTGACGTAGCCACCGATGCCGCGATTGGCGACACCGCTGACGAAGCCGGTGGGTGTCGGTGCACCGGAACCCGTGGTGACGTAGCCACTGGACTCCAGTGAGCGGGTGATGCGAGCGGTGCTGCGGGTGGGGGTGATTTCGGAATACATGGAGCTCCTGTCAGGTGATGCTACTTAGACGCTGAGCTTCATTGGACGCGTTCTGGGGGGATTGTTGAGTAGTGAAAGTCTTAGGCCAGCGCAGCGATGTGCGCCTGGCAGGAGGGACATAGTCCCCAATACGTAACCTCGGCCGCCTGCACGGTGAATCCGGCATTATCGGTTGGCAGGAGACAGGGTGCCGACCCGACCGCACAGTCCACGTCGTGCACCGCGCTGCACCGCGTGCACACAATGTGGTGGTGATTATCACCAACGCGACGCTCGAACAGGGCAGCAGAGCCAGCCGGCTCGATCTTGCGCACCAGACCGGAGTCCGTGAACGCGGAGAGCACACCGTACACGGCTTGACGACTGGTGAGCGGCAGTTCGATACTCACTGCGGCGAAGAGGTGGTCCGCACTGGAGTGCGGGGCCACCGTCAGCGCGCGCATGACCGCGAGTCTGGGTTCAGTCACCTTGAGACCCACAGAACGGATGCTGCCGGCCATTGATGTGGCCGTCTCTGCTTCCGGGAACTCTGCGTATGTCATATCTAGATAGTAGCAGTTGTTTTGACAAGATCAAAATACGGTCACGTGACCGTCGGGTGTCGACCCGCGGATCAGCCGCCTGCGCTCTGCCCCATACCCATTCGTCGGAGGACGAGACTCTCGGCAAATTGCGCCAGACCGTAGAGAATGATCGACACCATGGTGATCACAACCACCGACGACCACACCTCGAAATTCTTCACCTGCGCGACCGCCACGACGATACCGTGGCCCAGACCCTCACCAGTGGCAAGCCACTCGGCGAGCAGCGCCCCGGTGATCGCGCCCGGAATGGATATCTTGATGGCCGCAAAGAACGACGGGAGCGAACTGGGCAGCGCTACCTTGCGCAGAGCGGTGAAGGGAGTTCCACCGTAAACCGCAATGACGTCGCTGATCTGAGGAGCAGCCGACCGCAGACCGAAGGCGATATTGACCAGCGCGGGGAAGAGCACCACGATGGCTCCGGTAACCACGGCAATGCTCGGACCACGACCCGTGATGAGAATCAGAACCGGAACGAAGGCCACCAGTGGAACGCTGCGCAGCAGAAGGGCAATCGGCATGAGGGCGTGCTCAATGCCACGCGACAGCGTGAAGAGTGTGGCGAGAACCAGAGCAAGGAGCATTCCGGCCACAAACCCGAGGAAGGCATCCGTCAGAGTGATTCCGAGGTTGGTGAGAATCAGGGCCCGGTTCTCGGCCGCCGCCGGAACCGTGAACAACCAGTTGACGACATCCAGCGGTCCTTTGGCAATGAACGGCGAGACCCCCAGCAGAAGAATAAGGCCCTGCCAGGCCACGAGCACGATCACCAGGGTGAGAGCACCGGTACCGAGCGCACGGGCAATGTAGGCACCAATACCGCGAGCCGTGTCGCCGGCGCTGACGGTGACCGAAGCCGGCTGGTTGCCCGAGAGGGTGGGTGTACTCATGAGCGAGTCCGTCCGGTGGCCCACGGTGTGGACAGGTGAGAAAGCAGGGCAAACATCAGATAGCCGATGCCGGCGAGCAGCCCAGCAACAAGCGCCAGACTCCACACCCGCTCAACGTTGGCGGCGCTCCCGGCAGCCAGCATGGCCACCCCGAGACCTCGCTCGGCTCCACCGAGGTATTCTCCGAGGATGGCACCCAGCAGCGCGGCCGGGGCTGCAATCTGCAGCGCGTTCAGCACGCTCGGCAGTCCGGCAATGAGCCGAACCTTGCGTAACTGCGTGAACCGGTTGCCGCCGTAGACCCGCACCAGGTCAAGGCTCGACTGGTCAGCGGCTTTGAGGCCAACCAGCGAACCAACAACTGTGGTGAAGAACACCGACAGGGCAGCAAGAAAAATGGCGGTGCCGGACGGATCACCGCGGGGTGGGCCAATGACAATGTACGCGATCGGCCCTATGGCCACGATCGGCACACAGTAGGTAATGACCGCGATTTGTAGCGCGATCTTCTCGATTCTCGGCACCACCAATACCAGCCCGGCCAGCACGAGGGCCAGTCCGTTACCCCAGAGAAAGCCGATGGCAGCTTCCGTGATTGTCATGGTGATATGGGTCCAGTAGAAGCCTGGGCCGTCGACGACGAACTGCACGATCACATCCGCCGGCGTGGGGATAGCGCCACCTGGCACGGAGCCGGCGTTCTGAAAGATTGTCAGCGCACCGATCCACCAGAGGGTGATGACCGCGACAACGCCGAGGATGCCGGTGGCCCAACCCGGAAGCCGCCGACGAAGCGGCATCACTCCGCCCCGGCGATGGCGGGGGTATCCGCACCGAAGAGCAGCTCCGACGCGCGGTCATGGAGCGCATGAAACTCCGGGGTGCGCATCATTTCGGGCAGGCGCGGACGGGGCAAATCAATGTCAATGACTTCCTTCACTCGACCGGGCCGAGGACTCATCACGGCCACCTGATCGGAGAGAAAGATGGCTTCGGAGATGCCGTGCGTCACCATGAGGGTCGTCGCGGGCTTCTGGGTCCAGATACGCAGCAGCTCGATATTAAGGCGTTGGCGGGTCATGTCGTCGAGGGCGCCGAACGGTTCGTCGAGGAGCAGCACCGAGGGCTTGAGCACGAGCGAACGGGCAATGGACACGCGCTGGCGCATGCCACCCGACAGCTCTGCCGGTTTGGCTTTCTCGAAGCCCTCGAGACCAACGAGCGCAATCAGCTCCGTGACATAGTCCTCGTCCACCGGCAGACGCGCCACTTCGAAGGGCAGCTTGATGTTGCTCCGCACACTGCGCCACGGCAGCAGAGCAGCGTCCTGAAACGCGATTCCGAGTTCGTGACCGGCACGCAGTTGGGCTGGACTCTTGCCATCCACCCGAGTGGCCCCGCTGGTGGCTGTCTCCAACCCCGCCAGAATGCGGAGGATGGTGGATTTACCGCAACCGGATGGACCCAGGAGGGAAAGAAAACTTCCCTTCTCGGTGTGCAGGTTCGCGTTCTCGAGCGCCACGATCTCCCGGCGTCCCACCGTGAAAGTCTTGTGCAGCTCGGAAATGTGCAGTCCGGTGCCGGAAATAAGGCCGGGAAGACCGGATTCGATCGTGCTCACGTTGTGCATTCCTTAATGGGCGTCGTCGACAACCGCGGATTCGGTGTGCCCGCCGCACGCCTCGAGGTGGCGACTGCGGCGGTCACACCGAACGATGGAGTGACGTGCGAGGTGGTGCGGGTACTTACTTGGTGTACGCAATCAGGTCGGGATTTTCCTGATAGACCTCGTCCAGCAGCGTCATGTCAAAGAGAGCTGCGGCATCAATGTCGATGCCGGCGGCCTTCAGGGTGGCGATGGACTGCTTCTGGAGGTCAGCACTAATGCTGAAGAGACCATTCGCCAGCGTGTCGGCGCTCACGATCAGATCGGCGGACTGGATTTCCGCCTGACGTGTTTCCTTCTCAATATTCAAGCCCAGATCCTTGCCGTAGGAGTTGACGGTGAGGGTTGCTGCGGCTGTGGGGTCGTTGATTGCATCGGTCCAGCCCCTGATCTCCGCAACGAGCAGAGCCTTGAGCTTTTCACGATCATTCGCGATGGCATCATCGGACACGGTGAGCGTCTCAGCAACGAACGGCAGCCCGTTATCGGCCAGGGGCAGGTTGACCGGGTCGAGGCCAGCCAGCTCCGCGTCGATGCTCTCATTGGTGAGGTACGCGAACCAGCCATCGACTTCGCCGTTGAAAAGCGGTGTCGGGTCGTATTCGACCGGAACCACGGTGATCGTCGAGGGGTCGATTTTGTTCACCGCAAGGAAGGCATCCCACAGGCTCTGATTGCTCGCCTGCACGCCAATCGTTTTCCCGGCGAGGTCGTCGAGCGTGGCAATGTTGCCCACTGCCTTCAGCGACAGAATCGTGAACGGGTTCTTCTGATAGGTGGCGCCGATAATCTTCAGCGGGGCGCCCTCCTGGGCAATGGCGGTTCCCGTGGAAATCGCGTTTCCGATACCCATGTCCACGTTGCCGGAGACGACGCCCGCTTCGGCAGAAGCGGGACCGGGAATGAGGTCAACGGAGTCGAAGCCCGCTGCGGTGAAGTAGCCGGCATCGTCGGCGACGAACTCGCCCATGAACTCGGCGTTCTTGATCCAGGACAGCTGAATACTGGCATCACCGAAGGACGCGCCCCCGGCGGAATCCGTTGTGACCGATTCGGTGGTGCCGGCACAGGCTGTCAAAAGCACAGTGAGGGCGGCAGCGGTGGCGACCCCGGTAGTCAGGCGCTTCAGGGAGCGACGGGAAAACGGAGACAGTGGGGATGGCGTCATGACGCTGTTCCTCTCGGTGGTGCTCGGGGCATCCGCTGTGACAAAAAGGGTTCGGATAATCCGAACGATAAGTGCAGGGTGTGACGTGTCGATGACCGAAATGTTTCCGGCACGTTACAGGGCGCGTCCGGCTCGAAACCGCGCGATTGTGCCTCCACCGATTACGACGTTAGCGCATGCTAATCTTCCGATGGTCCGGCCATTTCGGCACGCATCTGGCCACGTAGTGGCACGTGCACCGAGCCGCGACGATCAGCAAGGAGAACCCCATGCAGGACCTCGGTCATGTCTACCTCGGCCACGTTTTCCACGTGAGCGGCGCCCCTAGTCTGGCCGAAGCACCGGCCCACCTCGTGTCGCTGCCCCAGGGAGCGCTCGTCACCACCGCTCAGGGAACCATAGCGTGGGTCGGCCGGGCCGCGGATCTGCCCACCGATTTTGTGTCCCTTCCCGTGACCGACACTCGGGGCGGGTTTATCCTTCCCGGGTTCGTCGACACCCACATTCATTTTCCACAGACCTACTCCACGGATGCCTCCGGCGGCGGCCAGTTGCTCGAGTGGCTCGACAATTGCGTTTTTCCGGCCGAGACCCGGCTGCAGAACGAGGAATTTGCGATAGCAATCGCGCGAGAATTCACCCGGCGCCGAGTGATGGCGGGAACCACGAGCGCCCTCGTTTTCGGATCCGCCTTTCCCGGAGCCCAGGATGCCCTCTTTGCCGAGTCGGAACGCGCTGGCCTGCGTCTCGTCAGCGGCCGTGGCATTCAGACCGTCGGCCCCGACTCGGCCCGCGCTCTGCTCACGTCGGAGGGCACGGCCATCGATCTGGTGCAGGAGGAGATCTCCCGGTGGCATGCCCACGACACCGGTGATTCCCGAACGGCGCTGCTGCAGGTTGCCATCGTGCCGCGGTTTAGCCTCTCGGTCACGACGAAGACGCTCACGGCATTGGGTGAGCTCTACGACGAGGTTCGCGGAGACGGCGTGTACTTTCACAGCCATCTGAATGAGGACAACAGGGCCGGGACAGGCGAGATCGATGTGGTCAAGTCGATGTATCAGGTTGAGCACTACCTCGACACCTATGATGGCCGTTTTCTGCCGGGGTCTGCCATGGGCGGGTCGAGTCTGCTGGGCCGCCGCAGCATCCTCGCCCACGCGGTGCACTGCGCCGATGACGAGCTGATGCGCCTCGCCGAGACCGGAAGTTCGATTGCGCACTGCCCCACCTCGCAGCAGTTCCTCGGTTCCGGAACGATGCCGTGGACGCGCACCACCAACTTCGGGGTGAACGTGGCGCTCGGCTCCGATGTTGGTGCCGGTGACGAATGGCTGATGAGCCGGGTACTCAACGACGCGTTCAAGGTTCACCGGTCAGAACCCGGCGACCAGGGCCTGTCCCTCAGCCCGGCAGCACTGCTGTTCACCGCCACCCTCGCCGGTGCGCGAGCACTCGATATGGAAGAGCGCTACGGTAACCTCGACGTGGGCAAGGACGCCGATTTTCTGCTCATTGATCCCGACAAGTGGGAGCCGCTCGCCTCGGTACTGGCCCACGGCATCCGCGCCGACGATGCGGCGACAGCAACCGACCAGACACTCTTCGCTCTTCTGATGGCGCTCCGCGAACCAGCGATAATCGGTGTCTTCGTTCGCGGTCGCCGCGTAAGCACGCCGTGACCGCCGCCAAGTCTTTACTCGGTGTCGTTCATCACTCGGTGTCGTTCACCGCGAAACCAGGTTCGGGCGGCACACGATCCTGCCAGCGGAATCGTCGTTCCAACTGCGCACCCAGAGCGAAGAGCGTGGCCTCGCCACCGGGACGACCAATGAGTTGCACGCCCATCGGCAGGCCGTCGACGGTCTCCGCCACGGGCAACACAATCGCCGGCAGCCCACTCACATTAACCATCGACGTGAACGGCGTGTACTGCACCTGCTGGGCAAAGTTTTTTTCGCCGTCCTCGGCGTCGTACCAGCCCACGGGGCGCGGCGTGAGGGCCATGGCCGGGGTGAGTACCGCGTCGAAGAGCGACAGCTGCCGATTGAAGGAGCGCTCGAAAGCACTGAGCGCCGCCAGCGCCTCCGCCAGGTCGCGCGCCGACAGTGCGCGCCCACGGTGCATGAGCCAGCGCGTGAGCGGATCGAGTAGCTCTTCCTGCTCCGCGCCTTCGGCCGGAATACTCGCCGCCCCCGCCTGCCAAATGGTGCGAAAGGCTGGCACGTAGCTGGGGTCTGGATCAAGCGCCAGGCTGTCCATGCCGTGACCGAGCAGATCCAGTTCACGCCGCGCTGCATCCAGCGCCATGAGGGCCTCCGGGGCGAGCTCAATGTCATAGTCGTTGTCCCACGCCGACGTGGTCATCACGCCCAGCTGAAAACGGCCCTCACCGTGAATCGCGTGGGTGAGTAGCGGACCATCATTGCCCGGGGCACGAAGCGCAAAATGGTGGTCAGGGCGATTTCCGGTGGGCCTGACCATCGCGTCCAAGAGCAGCGCGGCATCCGCTACCGTGCGAGCGAGCGGCCCGGCAACCGGAAGCCCGGCCAGCTTATCGATACCGGATGCCGCCGGCACGAGTCCGCGGGACGGCTTGACACCCACGAGACCGCACGCTGCGGCCGGGATGCGGACCGAACCTCCGCCGTCAGAACCGGGAGCGAACGGCAGCAGACGTGCGGATACGGCCGCCGCTGCGCCACCACTGGAACCGCCGGCACCCCGCTGGAGATTCCACGGGTTCCGGGCCGGCGGACCGGCGAGCCCCTCGGTGTAGGACGGAAGTCCGAACTCGGGGGTACTCGTTTTGCCGAGACTGACCCCGCCGGCTTCATCGAGTGCGATGACGAGATCATCGGATTCCTCCGGCACAAAGTCTCGCATCAGCCTCGAACCGAACTTGGCCGGCACACCCGCACGCAGCTGCAGATCCTTATCAGCGAAGGGCAGGCCCCACAGCGGCGCCGTCCGCGGCACACTCTGTTCCACGAAACGCGCCCTCAGCCGGGCGCGTTCCGCCGTGACGGTGACGAACGCACCGAGAGCGGCATTGCGCGTCTCGATTCTGCCCAGGTAGTGTTCCGTGAGTTCAGACGGGCTCAGTTCGTCACTCTGCAGCGCCTGCCACTGCTCGAGTGCGGTCAATTCATGCGGTTCAGCCATGCTCTGAGCCTAGCTTTGCGAGTAGCTTTGGTGCATGTCACGCGCACTGTATAATCCCAGAGGAACCACAGCAGTGATCACCGGCGCCTCCAGCGGCCTCGGAGTGGGCTACGCTCACGAACTTGCCCGGCGCGGCGCAGACCTGGTGCTCGTGGCACGGCGTCAGGAACGCCTCGAAGCCCTCGCTGTCGACCTGGCGGAGAGGTTCGGCACGGTCTCCACCGTCATTCCGCTGGACCTCACGGCACCGGACGCCGTCGCCGAACTTGTTGCCGACCTCACGAGTCGCAGTATTCCGGTGGGGACTCTGATCAACAACGCGGGCTTCGGGACCATCGGCGACTTTGTCGACACAGACCCGGAACGTCAGGTGGCACAGCTCCGACTCAACGTGCTCGCTCTCACGGAGCTGACGCACGCCCTGCTCCCCGGCCTCATCGCCACGGCTACGCGGCAGTCTGGCGCGGCAGCCCTCGTGAATCTGGCGAGCACGGCGGCTTTTCAGCCCGTTCCACACATGTCGGTCTATGCCGCGAGCAAAGCCTATGTTTTGAGCTTCACAGAATCAGTGTGGTTCGAGACGCGTCCCACCGGACTCAAGGTGCTGGCCGTGTGCCCCGGGTTCGTTCACACGGAATTCGCGGCGGTGGCCGGGAGTACCGTACCCAAGCGCGCCCTCACCGTGGAGCGCGTTATTTCGAGTACGAGCGCGGCACTGGACCGCCCGCGAACTCCTCCGAAGCTGATCGTGGGCTCGCGCAACACCGTGCTCGCCGGTGCCGCGGTGATCGCACCGATCAGGGTTGTGCTCACGGCGGCGAGTCGCCGCCACTGAACGGACTACTTCAGGCTTTTTTGGAGCAGCACGGTTCCGAGCCAGCGCTCGAATTTGAAGCCCACCTTGCCCATGCGCCCAATTTCTTCGAAGCCAAAGTCCGTGTGCAACTTGATCGACGCATCCGCTCCCTGATCAGCAATCACCGCGATGATCTCTTTGAGACCCGCCGCCTTCGACCGAGCAATCAGTTCGGCAAGCAGCTGGCGCCCCAAGCCCTTGCCGGTGGATGCCGCACCGAGGTAGATGGAGTTCTCCACGGTAAACCGGTAGGCCCGTTTTTGCTTCCACGGTGCCACCAGGGCGTAGCCAAGGATCTGACCAGCCGGTGCTTCTGCCACGATGAAGGGCAAACCGAGCTTGCTCAGATAGTAGAACTTGTCTCGCCACTCCGGCAGCGTCATGGCATCTTCGTCGAAGGTCACCGTGCTGTTGGCCACGTAGTAGTTGTAGATCTCGCGAATATTGGGCAGGTCAGTGACGCGAGCCTCACGCATTGTGTACGAGAACGGATTCTCGGTCGGAGCCTCGGGTCTCAGATGCCGGGGCAGCCGTCTCCGCTGCTCATATTCTTCCTCCAGCACCGCGCACGTCCTTTCACGTTCTCATCCAGATTACCCGAGCGTCCAATCCACCGGCACCGCACCCTGGCTGCGAAGCAGCTCATTGGCCCGGGTGAAGGGTCGAGAACCGAAGAAACCTCGCCGCGCCGAGAGCGGACTCGGGTGCGGTGACTCGATAACGGGGGTCTCACCCAGAAGAGGCCGCAGCGACGCCGCGTCTTTGCCCCACAGAATCGCGACGAGAGGACGCTTGCGGGCAACGAGTGCTCGAATGGCCTGCTCCGTCACGGCTTCCCAGCCGTGACGCCGGTGGGAACCGGCCTGGGAGGCCTGCACCGTGAGCACTCGGTTGAGCAGCAGCACGCCGGAACGCGACCAGGCACTCAGATCCCCGTGCGCCGGCGGCACCACGCCGAGGTCGCTGCGCAACTCCTGATACACGTTGCCGAGGCTGCGGGGCACCGGGCGAACCTCGGGGTCAACAGCAAAAGCAAGCCCAATCGCGTGCCCCGGAGTGGGATACGGATCCTGACCCACGATGAGAACGCGCACGGAATCGAAGGGCTCGCGAAATGCTCGCAAAACGTTCTGCGCGTCGGGTAACCATGGTCGACCCGAGGCGGTTTCGGCGTTGAGAAAGCTTTCTATGTGCAGAAGCTCCGGGGCCACAGGGGCAAGGGCGTGCGCCCACCCCGAATCGATGGTTGTGAGCCCCAGAAAGGAGGAAGAACCGGGCTCGGTCTGTTCAGGCATTTCCGAGCTCAGGCACCGAACGTGCTCACGAGCACGCCGCCGTCGGCCTGGCTCACTCGCCAGACGCTGCCCGCACCGGCCACACTGAGCGCGCCCTCCCCCACGCTGAGGGCGGTGTTCTCGTCAATCGCCAGCCCACCCTCAATGAGGCCGGCCTCGGTCGCTGCGATCAATCGCGACAGCGTGCCCCACTGGGCGGCATGCACATCGACACTCACGTCGAGCAGCCCGATGCCCTGGTCGATCGTGATCTCGTCGAGGTTCTCTGCCGCACTCTGCGGACTCACCTCGACTCCGCCGATGCGCCAACCGCCCACAATGGCCCGTTCCGCGGCGATCATGGCACCGGCCGAGAAGCCGAGGTAGGGGATGCCAGCCGAAACCTGGCGTCGGATCTCCCCCGCAATGGGCAGAACGGCCCGGAGGTATGCGGGAGTGGCACCGCCACCGATGACGATACCGTCGACATCCGCTACCGACATGTTGGTGGTGAGACCGTTCGGCTCCAGTGCCGTGATGTGGGGCTCGAACGGTCCCGATGCCACGAGCGCTGCCGTCAGCGACGCCGCGTGCTCGGCGGCATCGCCGGCGCCCACGGTGACGATGGCAATGCGCGGTTCGGTGCGACCGGCTGCTGCGGCGCGTGCCGTTGCTTCAAGAAAAAATGGTCCGTAAACGCTCACGTCGTGCTCCGCGGCACGACCACCACCCACGAGGTGCACGCTCATGCGGGCACCCCGGCGGTCTGAGCTTCGGCAGCGCGGGCAGGGTATGAGCGGACAGGGTGTGAGCGGGCAGGGTACGGGCCGACGAGGCACGTCACGGCATCAGAAGTCATGCCCTGATTTTAGTTCATGCCCCGCAGCCCCACCCCGCCAGAACGACCGGCCCGATCAGGCCGAGTGCGCGGCTCCCGGCACGTGGCGCTCCTCGGGACCGTTGTATAGCGACAACGGACGAATAAGCGCGTTTGCCCCGCGCTGCTCGATGATGTGCGCACTCCAGCCGGTGACCCGGGCCGCGACAAACAGGGGTGTGAAGCTCAGGGTATCGAAGCCCATCAGGTGATAGGCCGGCCCGGATGGATAGTCCAGGTTCGGGAGAATCGCCTTCTTGGACGTCATGGCTGCCTCCAGAGACTCGTACATCTCCAGCATCTCGGGCGCGTCGTAGTGCTCAATGAGCGTCAGCAGGGCCGCGCGCATGGTGGGCACCCGTGAGTCACCGCTCTTGTAGACCCGGTGGCCGAAGCCCATGATCTTGCGCTTGTCGACAAGAGCCTGGTCCAGCCAGGCTGTGGCCCGGTCACCGGCACCAGCACCCAGCCCGATCTCGGTGAACGTGTGCATCACAGCCTCGTTCGCTCCGCCGTGCAGGGCACCCTTGAGTGCACCAATGGCGCCCGTGACGGCCGAGTAGTAGTCCGCGAGCGTGGACGTGATGACCCGCGCTGTGAAGGTCGACGCGTTGAACGAGTGCTCCGCATACAGGATCATCGACACGTCGAAAGCGTCGACGACCACGAGCTCCGGCACCGAGCCGAAAGTCATGTGCAAAAAATTAGCTGAGTAACCGAGATCGTTCCTCGGCTCCACCAGGTCGAGTCCGTGACGCCGGCGCTGGTCGTAGGAAACGATAGCGGGCAACTGAGCGAAGAGGCGCAGCGCCTTAGCAAGATCAGCGTCGGGCGAATCGTCACCGGTGTGCGGATCGCTCGCACCGATGACGCTGACCGCTGTGCGCACGACATCCATCGGGTGCGCGGTGAGGGGCAGCTCATCGATCACCCGTCGAACCGCGGGGTCCAACGCACGGAGAGCACGTTCGGCGGTTTCGAAGTCGGCCAGTTGAGTCTCCGTGGGAAGCTCTCCGTGCCACAGGAGGTACGCAACCTCTTCAAAGTTACAGCGCGCCGCGAGCTCCTGCACCGGGTAGCCACGGTAGAGCAGAGAGTTGGTGTCGGGGTTGACCTTGGAGATTGCGGTGGTGTCAACAACGACCCCGGCAAGTCCTTTGAAGATCGTGGGTCCGGCGCCCGAAGCACCGGTTGTGTTCGGCTGTGTCATCGTCATGTCGCTCCTTCAGACCTTGGACGTAATGTGCGGATTGAGCGTGAAGTCAAAGATGCCCGAGTCGAAGTGGCTGTACTCCGAGTAGTCGAGAAGTTCGTAGAGGTCGGCGCGGTGCTGCATCTCGCCGAGCATCGGCTCGAGAGTACCCTGCTGCAGAATGGAGTCGAGCCCCCGATCGGCCGCGCCCATGGCCAGGCGCAGCAGCGATACCGGAAAAATGACCATGTTCATGCCCACGTTGGCGAGCTGATCCACCGTGTAGAGCTCACCCTTACCGAACTCAGTCATGTTCGCCAGCAGTGGCACGTCCACAGCGGCGCGCATGGCTTCGAACTCTGCCAGACTGCCCATTGCCTCGGGGAAGATCGCATCGGCACCGGCATCGGCGAGCTTTTTGGCTCGGTCCAGAGCCGCGTCCAGGCCATCAACGGCTCGCATATCGGTGCGCGCCATGATCAGAAAGTTCGGGTCCCGCCGCGCGTCCACGGCAGCACGAATGCGTTTGATCGCCGTGTCATCATCCACGACCTGTTTGCCGTCAAGGTGACCACACCGTTTCGGGTTCACCTGGTCCTCGATGTGCATTCCCGCGAGGCCGGCGTCTTCGAGGGTCTGAATTGTGCGAGCCACGTTCATCGGCTCGCCAAAACCGGTGTCCGCGTCGACGATGGCCGGAAGATCGGTCATCCTCGAAATTTGCTGACTCCGCGCGGCAACCTCGGTGAGGGTGGTCAAGCCGATGTCGGGCAGCCCCAGATCGGCCGAGAGCACGGCCCCGGAAATGTACACACCCTCGAAGCCCTTGCTCTGAATGAGCTTGGCCGATAACGGATTGAAAGCGCCGGGAAAGCGCTGCACCACACCGGACGCAAGTGAAGCGCGGAGGGCCAGTCGTTTGTCGGCCGCGGTGATACGCGAATACAGCATTAGAAGATCCCCATCACGCTCGTGGTCGGAAGCAGACCGGGACGGGCGGTGATGGTGAGGTCACCGAGGTCCACCGCAGTCAGTTCCGGCAGGCGTTCCGCAAGTGCGAGAAAACGTTCAATTTCTGATTCCTCCAGAACATCCGCGGCAAGCATCCGGAATTTATTCACGTATTCCGGGCGTCCGAAGGGCTTGGCACCCAGCGGATGCGCGTCGGCCACCGCAATCTCATCGGTGATCGTGCGTCCGTCGGTGAGCGTGATGACCACGCGACCACCGAAGGCCTTCTCGGTGACATCGAGGGAGTGGTATCGACGCGTCCACTCTGTATCTTCGGTCGTGGTGACCCTGTGCCAGAGCGCCACCGTGTCGGCGCGCCCGGCACGCTCCGGCGAGTAGGAATCCACGTGGTGCCAGCTGCCATCCTGCAACGCCACGGTGAAAATGTACGGAATTGAGTGGTCGAGAGTCTCGCGAGACGCCGTTGGGTCGTACTTCTGCGGGTCGTTTGCGCCGGAGCCGATCACATAGTGCGTGTGGTGGCTCGTGTGAATCACGACGGAAGCAATGTTCTCACCCGTCGCGAGCTCGGGATAGCTCCGGTGCAGACGACGAGCGAGGTCGATCCACGCCTGTGCCTGATACTCGGCCGAGTGTTCCTTGGTATAGCTGTCGAGGATGGCCCGCTTGGCACTGCCGAGCTTCGGCAGAGACACATCATACGAACCTTCCGGCCCGTCAAGCAGCCAGGCGATGACACCGTCCTCACCCTCATAGATCGGGGTCGGGCTGGTCTCACCGCGAAGGGCGCGGTCCACAGCTTCAACCGCCATCTTTCCGGCGAACGCCGGAGCATGTGACTTCCAGCTGCTGATTTCACCCTTACGCGACTGGCGGGTGGCCGTCGTTGTGTGCAGGGCCTGACCCACAGCTTGAAAGATGATCTCCTTCTCGAGTCCGAGAAGCGAACCGATGCCGGCCGCCGCCGACGGGCCTAGGTGGGCGACGTGGTCTATCTTGTGCGCGTGCAGGCTGATCGACTTCACGAGGTCGATCTGGATCTCATAGCCCGTGGCAATGCCGCGAACAAGGTCACGGCCGGTGAGTCCCCGTGCGGTCGCCAGGTGCTGAGCGACAGCGAGAATCGGGGGAATGTTGTCACCCGGGTGCGAGTACTCGGCGGCCAGGAACGTGTCGTGGTAATCCAGCTCACGCACGGCCACGCCGTTCGCCCACGCCGCCCACTCCGGGGAGACTCGGCGTCCGGGCAGCAGTCCGAACACGGTGGACCCCTCACCCCCGTTGGAGCGCGGGTGGGCCAGCGCCTGCGACCGGGCCGCCGTCACGGGCTTGCGGGTGAGGGACGCGGCAGCAACGGAGGCATTGTCGATGACACGGTTGATGATCATGTCGGTGACGTCGTCTGTGACGGCAACCGGGTCTGCCGCGCATGCGGCAATCTTCCAGGCAAGCTGGTCTTCCCGAGCAAGGTTTTCTTCACTTCGGTGTACTCGGACGTGGTGGAGCTGCACGATGGATCCCTTCGATTACGTGACCGGGGTGGCCGCATCCTCACCGAGCGTTGCGAGAACGTTGGTGAGGCTCTGGTAGAGGTGGACATGGGTGGCGTGAGCGGCGAGAGAAGCATCGCCGGCGATGATGGCATCGATGATGAGCAGATGTTCTGCAGCCGCTGATCGCAACCGCTTCTCATTGCCCTTGGCCACACGACGAATGCGCGCGAGGTGTGTACGCACGACGTCGAGGGCGCTGAGCAGAAAGGGGTTCGCCACGGCGGCATCGAGGGCCGCTTCGAACTCGTCGATGAGAGCGTAATACTGTCGAATTCCGTCATCACCGTGTTGGAGGAGTTCCGGAGCATCGTGGAACTGGGCACGCAAGTGTTCGAAGATCACCGGGTCACGTCGTTCGGCGGCCAGACGCACGGCATGCACCTCAAGGCCTTCGCGCAATTCGTACAGTTCCGTGATGCCCTCGATGGACAGCTCGGTCACTTCGAATCCGCGCCCACTTCGTCCAACGACCAGACCGTCTGCAATCAAACGGGCCACGGCCGCCCGCAGCGGCGTGCGAGACACGCCCAGGCGTTCCGCCTGCTCAACCTCAAGCAGGCCACTCCCGGGTGCCAAGTCACCGTCCAGAATCTCGCTGCGCAACTGCCGGTAAGCGCGCTCGGTGGCGCTCAGAGGTGCTTTCGACCCCAACTTTGCGGTTTCTGTATACACAAACCAGATTCTATTCCACCAGACCGGGTTTTATGCAATACTTCAACGACTCTTTGTATACAGAGGCGCTTCAATGGAGAGGTTCACAATGACTGGCGCACCACTTGGGCTTTATCAGCAGACGTGGCAACGAAGCATCGACTCTCCCGAAGAGTTCTGGCTGGAAGCCGCGACCGGCATCGACTGGAGCACTCCCCCGCGCGCGGCGCTCGAGCAGCGCTCCGCCACCGACTGGACCTGGTTTCCGGGCGGAACGCTGAACACGAGCTTCAACGCTCTCGACCGGCACGTGATCGCCGGCCGCGGCTCGCAGACCGCACTCATTTACGACTCGGCGATGACCGGGACGAAGATCTCCCTCACCTACCTGGAGCTGCTCGGCCGGGTCGCCAAATTTGCCGGTGCCCTGCGCGCTAACGGCGTGGGCCGCGGTGACCGGGTCATCATCTACCTCCCCATGATTCCCGAGGCTGTCGTGGCGATGCTCGCGTGCGCTCGTATCGGCGCCATCCACTCCGTAGTCTTTGGCGGTTTTGCCGCCAACGAACTGGCCGTGCGCATTGATGACGCCCGCCCCTCGGTCATCGTCACGGCATCGGGTGGCCTCGAACCCGGCCGGACGGTGGAATACCTTCCTCTGGTGCAGCGCGCACTGGCACTGAGCGCCGGCTCGGTCCATACCGTGATTGTGCGGAATCGCGACACAATCCCCGGCTCGGCCGCCGACTATGCCCACGAACCGGTGTCGTGGCTCGACTGGGCCGATGAGGAGGACAAGGCCGCGCCCGCCGATCCGGTGAGTCTGGCCTCTGAGGACCCGCTCTACATCCTCTACACCTCGGGCACCACGGGCAATCCCAAGGGCATCGTGCGCGACAATGGCGGGCACGCCGTGGCGCTGGCCTGGTCCATGCGCAACATTTACAACATCGAACCGGGAGATGTCTACTGGGCTGCGTCGGACGTGGGCTGGGTGGTGGGCCACTCCTACATTGTGTATGCCCCCCTCCTGGCGGGTGCAACCACGATTATTTACGAGGGCAAGCCCATCGGTACCCCCGATGCCGGCGCCTTCTGGCGGGTCATCGAGGAATATCAGGTGAAGGTGCTTTTTACCGCACCCACCGCGGTTCGGGCCATTCGACGAGTGGACCCCGAGCTCACAGAACTCACAAAATATGACGTGTCATGTCTCGCCAGCCTGTTTCTGGCCGGGGAGCGCCTGGACCCGGAGACCTTCCACTGGGCCAATGACGGTTTGCACTGCCCCGTGGTCGATCACTGGTGGCAGACGGAAACGGGATGGGCGATCTGTGCCAACCCCCTCGGCATCGAGGAACTGGAGACGCGTCCCGGTTCGGCCACCGTTCCGGTTCCGGGCTACAAAATTGACATCCTTGATTCCAAGGGGCACAGGGTCAAACGCGTGGGCAAGGACGGCAACATCGTTCTCCGACTTCCTCTGCCACCCGGCACCCTGCAGGGAATCTGGGGCAGCGCAGAGCGCTTTCAGAGCGCATACCTCTCGGCATTCCCGGGCTACTACGCCACGGGGGATTCGGGTCACTTCGACGAGGACGGCTACCTCTACATCATGGGACGCACCGACGACGTGATCAATGTGGCCGGTCACCGCCTGTCGACGGGATCCCTCGAAGAGGTTCTCACCCTGCACTCCGCCGTCGCCGAGTGTGCCGTGCTGGGCGTTCATGACGCTCTCAAGGGCCAGCGCGCAGCCGGTTTCGTCACCCTCAAGGCCGGAGCCACGATCGACCATGACACTCTGGCCACCGAACTCATCGCCCTGGTGCGTGATCATGTGGGTCCCGTCGCCGCATTCCGCGATGTGACCATTCTGGACCGACTACCCAAGACCCGATCGGGCAAGATTCTGCGCAAGACCATTCGCCAGATCGTGGATGGGGAGCCGTACACGGTTCCTCCCACCATCGAGGACCCCACCGTTCTCGATGACCTCAAGCGTGCACTCGACGCCTCCGCCCACAAGGCACCGGCCACACTGCTCACGCAGACCTGACACCCCCTACTTATCCACCGCTGATCCACCCCTGATCCACCCCACTGAAGCAAGGAGGCTCCAATGAGTGAACAGTTGAAAGATGCGTCCCCCCGATCAAAAATTGATTACATAGCATTCGAGAAGACACCCAGATTTCTGGCACTGAAGAAGACCCGAAACGGATTCGTCGTTCCGCTCGCCATCTTCTTTCTCGTCTGGTATTTCGCATATGTGATCGCCGCCGGGTATTTCCCCGAGTTCATGGCCACCCCGGTCTTCGGCCGCATCAACCTTGGCCTCATCCTGGGCCTCGGCCAGTTCGTCACGACCTTCGCAATCACCATGGCCTATGTCTCATTCGCCAACCGCAAGATCGACCCCCTCACCGAAGAACTGCGCTCTGAGCTGGAACGGATGGAAAAGGCATGATCGCCAGTACCCTGCACGCATTTGCGACCGCGGTCGAACCCACAGAGAACAACCCCGTTCTCAATATCTCCATCTTCCTGGCGTTTGTGGCCGTCACCCTCATTGTGGTGATTCGCGCCGGCCGCAACAACAAGAGTGCGGCCGACTACTACACCGGTGGCCGGTCCTTCACCGGACCACAGAATGGTTTCGCCATTGCCGGCGACTACCTCTCAGCTGCATCATTCCTCGGAATCGTTGGCGCCATCGCCGTCACCGGATACGACGGCTTCATGTATTCCATCGGCTTCCTCGTAGCGTGGCTCGTTGCCCTGCTTCTGGTCGCCGAGCTGATGCGCAACACCGGCAAGTTCACCATGGCCGATGTGCTCTCCTTCCGCCTCAAGCAGGGCCCGGTTCGCGTGGCAGCCGCCACGACGACACTGGCCGTGTGCTTCTTCTACCTGCTCGCGCAGATGGCCGGAGCCGGCGGCCTCGTGTCGCTTCTCCTCGGCATCAACGACAAACTCGGCCAGTCCATCGTGGTTGTGGTCGTCGGCGCGCTGATGATCGTCTACGTCCTCGTTGGCGGCATGAAGGGCACCACCTGGGTGCAGATCATCAAGGCCTTCCTGCTGATCCTTGGTGCGCTCGCCATGAGCATCTGGGTATTGGCGATCAACGGCTTCAACCTGTCTGCACTGCTGGAAAGCGCCGTAGCCACCTCAACATCCGTTCCGGCCGACGCCATTCTGGCTCCCGGTCTGAAGTACGGCGCCAACCCGCTGGACTTCATCTCCCTCGCCATCGCTCTGGTGCTCGGAACAGCCGGCCTGCCCCACGTTCTGATGCGCTTTTACACGGTGCCCACCGCCAAGGAAGCCCGCCGCTCGGTGGTCTGGGCTATCTGGCTCATCGGTGGTTTCTACATCTTCACGCTCGTCCTCGGTTTCGGCGCCGCGGCTCTCGTGGGTGGCGAAGCCATCCTCGCTGCTCCCGGTGGAGTGAACTCGGCAGCTCCCCTGCTGTCGCTCGCCCTCGGTGGTCCGCTGCTACTCGGCTTCATCTCCGCCATCGCCTTCGCCACGATTCTGGCGGTGGTGGCCGGCATCACGATCACAGCCGCTACGTCCTTTGCACATGACATCTACGGAAGCGTCATCAAGAAGGGCAAGGGAAACCCCGATGATGAGGTCAAGGTAGCCCGTCGAACCGTTGTCGTGATCGGTGTCCTGGCCATTGCCGGTGGTATCGGCGTTCAGGGGCAGAACATCGCCTTCCTGGTGGCCCTGGCCTTCGCCGTTGCGGCGAGCGCTAACCTGCCCACCATTTTGTTCTCGCTCTTCTGGCGTGGTTTCACCACCCGCGGCGCGGTGTGGAGCATGTATGGCGGACTCACCTCGGCGATTGTGCTGATTGTGCTCTCACCGGTGTTCTCGGGCACGCCCACGTCCATGTTCGGTGACGGCGTCAACTTCGCCATCTTCCCCCTGAGCAACCCGGGAATCATTTCCATTCCACTCGGCTTCTTCCTCGGCTGGCTCGGATCGGTTACGAGCACCGTCAAGGAGAGCCCATCGCTTGCCGCCGAGATGTCCGTTCGTTCCCTCACCGGCCACGGTGCGGAAAAGGCGGTCGAGCACTAGGCGCACACCGCAACACACCGCCCCGCCCCAACGAAGCGGCACCCGAGAGGAACTCTCTCGGGTGCCGCTTCGTTGTTGACGAGCTACATGAACTACCGAACCGTTAGCGGTCCGCGCGTGAGGCGCGTCGGCGACGCCTGAGCCACGGGCTTGATCACGATCAGGTCGAGGTTCACATGAGCGGGGCGCAGCACGCTCGCCACGATCGTCTCGGCAATGTCCTCAGCAACGAGCGGATTCGGGACATTCTCGTAGGCTTCGACTGCCTTCGTAGCATCGCCACCAAAACGAACAAGACCGAATTCATCGGTCTTCACCATTCCCGGTGCAACCTCAATGACACGAATCGGTTCGCCATTCAACTCGAGACGGAGGACCTCAGTCATGGCGTGGGCCGCGAACTTCGCCGCGTTATACCCGCCACCGCCCAGATAGGCCACGTGGCCGGCAATTGAGGTGATATTGACAATGTCAGCGGAGCCCCCGGCATCCGCTATGGCTGCCCGCAACAGCGGCAGCACGACGGTCGTGACCCGCTTGACGGCCAGCACATTGATCTCGAACATCCAGGCCCAGTCCTCCACGCTCGAGTTCTCCACGGAGTCGAGCCCCTTGGCTCCACCAGCGTTGTTTACGAGGGCGTGCACAGGCCCGGATGCCGCGAGGTAGTCCCGCAACGCATCCACGTCGGTCTGCTTCGTCAGATCTGCGGTGAAGACCTCGGCCCCGGTCTCCGCGGCGAGCGCCGCCAAGCGATCCGCGCGCCGCGCTACACCCACGACATTCCATCCCTTGTCACGGAAAGCGCGCACGGTGGCGGCTCCAATTCCCGAACTCGCACCGGTCACAACTACTCTTCGTGTACTCATTTCTCTATTCTCGCGGCAGAATGGACGGAATGAGCGCACCGCACCCTGCCACCACTCAACCGGCCAAACGACGAGTCCCCCTCTGGGATAATGCTCGGTGGATCACCGTGACCCTGGTGGTCGTGGGACACGCAATCCTCAAGTTGATTGGCGAGTCCGATACGGCGTACGCCATGTACCTCTTTATTTACGCCTTTCATGTGCCCGTTTTCGTGGCGGTCAGCGGCTACTTTGCCAAGTCGGACCCACCCGGAACACGCCAGCTGAAGCGGCTGCTCACGGACATCATCTTTCCCTATGTCATCTTTGAGACCGTGTGGACCTGTATTCGCTGGGTGCTCGGCGGCACATTCCGACTGGATTATTCGACGGCCAGCTGGACGCTGTGGTTTCTGCTCGCGCTTGTGCTGTGGAGGATTATTCTTCCCTACCTCGTGCTCCTGCGGTACCCCCTGCTGATCAGCATCGTGCTCTCGCTGGGCGCCGGCTACAGTGACAGCATTGACAGCACGTTTGCCCTCTCCCGAACAATTGGACTGCTGCCCTTCTTTGTCTTCGGCTGGAAGCTGCGCCAATGGCAACTCACCGACCGGTGGCTCCGGCTTCGCACCCTGGATGTCTGGAAGTGGCGAACAGGCGCACTGGCCCTGTTCACGAGCCTGTACCTGCTCATCGCGATCAATATCGAGCTCCTGCGCACTCTCAAGATTCGCTTTTTTCTGCTCTATGACGACGGCTACTCGCTCTTTGGCTACCCACAGTTCTGGGCCGGCGGAGTGCGCTTGGGCTTTGTGCTGCTCACCTTTGCGCTCATTCTGGCGTTCCTCATGCTGATTCCGCGGCGAGAAACGTGGTTCACGTCTCTCGGTGCCGCAACGATGTACATCTACCTGCTGCACACCTTTGTGCTCTTTCCACTGCGGGAAACGGGGATTCTCGACGGTCCGCAACCGGCGTGGGTGCTGCCGGCACTGATCGTGCTGAGCGTGCTGATCTCCGTTGTGTTATCACTGCCGCCCATTCGCCGGATCTTCCAACCACTCGTGGAACCGCGCGCCAGCTGGCTGTTCCAACGCACGACCACAATCTCCAGCCCGAGTCCCTCCGAAACGGTTGTCCTGCCGCGAACGGACCGCACATAGCACAGCGTGTGACGTCGTATTTCGAGAATGCTTGCGCCCCACCAGACCCGCTGCCTATGCTCAGTCAGAGCTCGAGCGGCCCGCGTTCGAAGCGACAATCAGGGAAAGGCCATCTCATGAGCGACAATGCTGCACAGTGGCAGTTTGAGACCAAGCAGGTGCACTCGGGAGCTCGCCCTGACCCGGTGACCAATGCCCGGGCCACCCCCATTTATCAGACCACCTCGTACGTTTTCAACAGCGCGGAGCACGCTCAAAACCTGTTCGCCCTGGCCGAATTCGGCAACATCTACACCCGCATTCAAAATCCCACCCAGGCCGTCGTTGAAGAACGCGTCGCCGCCCTCGAGGGTGGCACCGGAGCGCTCCTGGTCGCCTCCGGTCAGTCGGCATCCACGTTTTCGGTGCTTAACATTGCGCAAGCCGGTGACCACATCGTGTCCTCAAGTTCCATCTACGGCGGAACCTACAATCTCTTCAAGTACACGCTGGCCAAACTCGGTATTGAGACCACCTTCGTGGAGGATCAGGACGATGCCGAGGAATGGCGCCGCGCTGTTCGGCCGAACACAAAGCTGTTCTTCGCGGAGACGATCGGAAACCCCCGGATCAATGTGCTCGACATCACGCTCGTCGCGGACATAGCGCATGCCGCCGGAGTTCCCCTTATTGTGGACAACACCATTGCCACGCCCTACCTGATTCGTCCGTTCGAGCACGGTGCCGACATCATTGTGCACTCCGCCACAAAGTTCCTCGGTGGTCACGGCACCATCATCGGTGGCGTCATCGTGGATGGTGGCACATTCGAGTGGTCGAAGAACGTCGACAAGTTTCCCGGTCTCACCGAGCCTGACCCGTCCTACCATGGTGCGAGCTACACGACCATTCTTGGGGACGCCATCGCTTACATCATCAAAGCCCGTGTTCAACTGCTGCGTGACCTGGGTTCGTCGATCGCCCCGGCAAGCGCGTGGCAGCTCATTCAGGGTATAGAAACACTCAGTCTGCGCATTGAACGCCACGTGCAGAACGCTCAGGAGATTGCCGAGTGGCTCGACGCCCACGCAGACATCGCGTCGGTCAACTACGCCGGGTTGCCCTCCAGCCCCTGGTATGCCACCGCCAACAGGTACGCACCGAAGGGCGTGGGGGCGGTGCTGTCCTTCGAACTCAAGGGTGGCGTCGATGCCGGCCGGGCCCTCGTCGACAATCTCGAACTGTTCAGTCACCTCGCCAATATCGGTGATGTTCGGTCGCTGGTGATTCACCCGGCGTCGACAACACACGCCCAACTCAGCCCCGAACAGCAGCTCACGGCCGGCGTAACGCCCGGTCTCGTTCGCCTCTCGGTGGGCATCGAAAATGTGGCAGATCTGAAAGCCGATCTTGAGAGGGGATTGGCCGCGGCACGCGCCGTGGTAGCCGCCGCGCGCGCCAACGCCTAGCTGACCCCACGCCGTGTCACGCCCGGCGAGACAAGCGGGGCGGGACGTAACATAGCGCCCGCCCTGCCCCCAGCGCGACAGAATAGAGGTGTATGGAATGGCAATCACCCTCAGACACGGTCCCCTCCAGCTTCATTACCGAAGCCCAGGCGGGGTCGCTGCTGGGCAAGCCTCCGGCCACGGGCGCCTGGCGCGACGGTGACCCGGTTGGGGAACGTCTTTTTCAGAACGTCGGACCCCTGCACTTAGAGGCCGGCGGACACCTTCCCTCGGTGCGGATAGCCTACGAAACGTGGGGTGAGCTCTCCCCCACCGGCGACAACGCTGTACTCGTCCTTCATGCCCTGACGGGAGACAGCCATCTGCGCGGGCCTGATGGGCCTGGCCAGAAGACCGCCGGCTGGTGGGGTGGCATTGTGGGCCCCGGTCTCCCCATCGACACGGACCGCTACTTCGTGGTTGCCCCCAACATGCTCGGGGGATGTCAGGGCAGCACGGGGCCGTCGTCGGTGGCACCCGATGGAACAGAATGGGGTTCGCGGTTTCCCTACATCACCATTCGCGATCAGGTAGCCGCCCAAATAGCCCTCACCGACCAGCTCGGCATCCAGCGCTGGGCGGGGGTTGTGGGCGGATCCATGGGAGGAATGCACGCCCTCGAATGGGCCATTCAGATCCCCGACCGAGTCGAACGTCTGGCCGTGCTGGCCGCACCTCCCGTGACAACCGCCGATCAAATTGCCCTCAACTCCGTCCAGATTGAAGCTGTGCGCACCGACCCGCTCTTCTCCGGCGGCAATTACTATGACGCCGAGGACGGCGACGGTCCAACTCGAGGCCTGGCGCTGGCCCGCCGCATGGCCCTCCTGAACTACCGGAGCCCGGCTGAACTCAATCTGCGCTTCGATCGGCAGTGGCAGAGTCCCATCAGCCCCCTCGGCGAAGCGGGACGCTTTGCCGTGGAGTCCTATCTGGATTTCCACGGCAACAAATTCACCCGCCGATTCGATGCGAACAGCTACATCACTCTCGTCGAAGCCATGAACTCTCATGACATTGGTCGTGGACGGGGCGGCGTCCAAGCCGCCCTCGCCAGCATCACCGCACAAACTCTTGTCGTAGGGATTGACAGCGACCGGCTCTTTCCGGTACAAGGGCAAGAAATCATCGCAGAGCACCTCAAATACGGTATGGATGATCAAAAACCGGTGATTTTGCGGTCTCCATTCGGACACGATGGTTTCCTGATTGAAGAGATTGCCGTCGGATCACAAATAAGACGCCTCCTGCGCTAGAAGGGTCGAAAAACGGGTGCGGTGCCCGATATGGTGCAGTGATACAAACATTCGTACGCATTGTCTACCTCACCCGAACAGGCACCTATGCAACGCATCTTGAAGGAGCGCGATCGACTGCTGCGCAGGTCTGCTCAAGCATATGGGTTGGCCGGATCTGTCGCCGTACTGCTCTGCCTACTGATCCCCGATGGCGTAGGTTCCGGCGCACGTCAGGGATCAATAGTGCTGGTGCTGCTTATGTCCGGAGGCCAGTACCTTCTCGGCCGCACCGGCGCCATCCGCTGGGCCATGCTCACGCTGACGAGTGGTCTCGGCATCATTTTCCTCGTTGGGCTCGACAGCCGTCCGTCAGTTCCCCTGAACCTCGTGGAGGAGGCCACGCTCGGCATCGTGGCGGCAGTACCGATGAGCTCCATCGCCATGGTGCTCGTGGTTACCCGAAAACGAATTCTCATTCTGCTGTGCTCTTTCACCGCAACGATTGCGGCACTTCTCTTTGTGGAGTCCCTCGAGGAAGCAACCCCGCTCCCCCTTGCTCTGGGGATCACGGGATGGCTCTCCTGCATCATGACCGGGTGGTGGATCGCGCAGAGCATTCCCCGCGTGATGCACCGGATTGCCGCCATCGGCCGCGCCCACCGCGCGGAGCGCCACGCGAGTGAGCTTGAGGCCCAGCGGCGCACCGATGCCCGCCTTTTGCACGACACCGTGCTCGCCACCCTCACCCTGCTCGCGCATTCCGGAGTGGGCGTGAGTCCCCTCGCGCTTCGACAGCAGTCCGGTGATGACGCGCGGTTGCTCCGCCAGTTGCGACTCGGCGGACTTCCCAGCCCCCGGCGCTCTGGCGTGTACACGCTCGAAGCGGCCAACGCCTCAAGCCTCGGAACCACACTGGAATCTGTGCGCCAACGTTTTGGCCGAATGGGCCTGGAGGTGAACTGGCACGGCAGCGGTCAGGTTCGGCTTCCCAGCGATGTTCTCGACTCCTTTCTGCTTGCTCTGGGCGAATGCCTGGAGAATGTTCGGCGCCACTCCGGAGTGCTGCACGCCGACGTGACCATAACGGAAGACGCCACGACCATACGCGCGATGGTGACGGATACCGGCGTCGGCTTCGATCTCGCGGGCGTGGGAACTGAGCGGCTTGGCGTGGCCGAATCCGTAGTCGGGCGGCTTCGCGCGGTGGGTGGGAACGCGCGCTTGTTCTCCTCCCCCGGAGCGGGGACCACCGTTGTTCTCGAGGTGCCCCGGTGATGCTGGCCGGCATCGAAGCCACCACCGCACTGCAGACCGGTCGCGATCACAACCCGTCTCGCCTGTCTGCCAGAGTGCGCCGCACCCTGGTCCCGGACGATCCATCGAGCACCACAGCCACCGGTCTGGGCGGTCAGCACCTGGGCATTGGTCTAACATTGGGCGGTGCGCTGATCGCGGTTTTTCTCCTCGGACACTTTATAGTGGAGTGGCAGGGATGGCCTTTTCTCACGCTCAGCATGATGGCCTGGATCCTGTTGATCTCGTCTGCTCTCATCATCAACCAGATCGCTCGCCGACTCGCCACCCACATGCCGCTCTGGCTGTTTCTGACGGCGCTCGGTCTGGGGACCGTTGTGGTGGTCCTCGACTTGGCCGGATGCTGGGGACTGACGGGAGCGGGCATTTATCCCACCGCCGCCGCAGCCGTCGGTGCACTGCTCATGTCGATGATCACGCTCCGAGACACCACGAGCATCCTCAGCGCCATCGCAGGGCTGACGGTGCTCCTGCTGATCGGCGCGCTGGCCGAGGACCGCGAGGACATGCTCACCTTCGGGCCGGAAGTGCTCACGATCGCGATTGCGATCATTCCCCCGCTCGTGGGCGCAGGGATCGCTCGAGGGTTTCGACGTATGGTGCAACGCGAACTTGACCTGGTGCTGGTACAGAGCACAATCTCCCAACCACGTTTCACGGTGGGCATGCTCGCCTCGGAACAGCTGGCCCGGCTTGACCTCGATGCAGAGACGCTGCTGAACGATGTGGCCCAGGGGCGCACGGCGCTGCCGCTCGCCCCCACAACGGCGATGACCGCCGCAGCCCTCGCGACAGCGCTGCGACTTCATCTCATCGAGGGCCGCACCGAAACCTGGTTACACCATGCCATCAGCGAGTCTGAGTTCCTCAGCCCGGCGGTGACGCTCATCGATCCCACCGGCCTCGCCGGACTCCTGTCACCCGTTCAACGCGAGGGTCTTCTTCTCACGATCTGGTTACTGGTGGGCGACACGAGCGGGCCAGGGGCATCCGTGTCACTGCGATTTGGACCAATAGCACCCACCCCGGCGAGCTCTCGAACCCACTACCTACATTTCGACCTTGAGCTGACGACAACGGCCGTACCCCGGCGTCGCGTGGACCCCGAAATCTGGCAGGCAATTAGGGCCGTTGGGCCTTACATTGACTCCAACAGAAACGGTACTCTGCAGGTAGACATCGAGTGCAGTGCCGAGAATCCTGCCGATGTCTAGGCCGCACAATTTTCATGCCCAGCACTTTTTACACCCAGCACCAGTAAACACAGCACCTTTAAAGACAGCGCAATTCAGCAGGAGGCAACAGTGACAACCGCACCAGTAACACCACCGATAAACGGTAGGCCGATTCGTTTAGCCCTCGTCGATGATCACCGCATGCTCTTGGGAGCACTCACCGAATGGATCCGGAGCGCCGCGGATGACATCGATATGGTGGCGGCGGTGACCACCTGGCCCGAGTTGCTGACACACCCCGAGTTCCCGGTGGACGTCGTGCTGCTCGACCTTGACCTGAAGGACAACATCCCGGTTTCGCTCAAGATAGCCACCCTTAAGACCACCGGGGTGAAGACCGTGCTCATGAGCACGTATTCCGAACCCGCGCTGGTGCGGGCGGCTCTGGCTGCCGGTGCTCTCGGTTATCTCGTGAAGAGCGAGGAAGCCAGCATGATCGTGGATGCAATTCGCGCCGCAGCCGTGGGCAAGTCGTATATCTCCGCGGAGCTCGATTACGCCCTCAACTCCAGTCAGCCCACCGAAGGTCCCCGCCTGAGCGCTCAGGAGCGTCGAGTGATGGCCCTCTACGGGGCTGGCGAGCCGGTGAAGGCGGTCGCCTACCAGCTCGGCATCTCCGAGGAGACCGCGAAGAGCTACCTCAAGCGCATCCGGGAGAAGTACCGCCTCGCGGGCCACGACGTGGGAACCAAGGTTGCACTGCGTAAGCGCGCTATTCGCGATGGAATCTTGCTCCAGACCGACTGACAGTCCCGAGATTCCCAGGTCTACCAGGCCGGCCCACTTCGGTGGGTCGGCCTGTTGTGTGCGTGTGTGTGCAGTGATGGTGTTTCCGCTGACCTACTTCACCCGTACCGTCGTGATGAGTGCAGTGCCATACGGAACGTCATCCCCGCGTCGGCGCCACCGATGGTCGATACCGAAGGTCACCAGCGTGAGAGCCACACCGATGAGGCTGAGACCCACTCCGATCCAGACCGGAGCCAGGTAGCCGAGGCCACCAGCAATGGCCACACCCCCCAGTGCCGCCCCCAGTGCGTTACCCACGTTGAGGGACGAGTGGTTCAGAGCCGCAGCGAGTGACTGACTATCGTGCGCAACATCCATGAGTCGCGCCTGAATCGTGGGCGACAAAGCGGATGCCGCGGCACCAATGAAGAACATCCCCACCAACAGGCCCGGTAGCGACTGCGCAGAGACGGCCAGCAGCACCAGGGCCGCGATGAGAACCGCGAACGAAATATACATGGTGCGGCGCACGCTCCAATCGGCCAGCGCCCCGCCACCGAAGTTTCCCACGGTCATACCGAGGCCAACGACAACCAGAACCAGTGGAACTGCACCGGCCGTGAGTCCGGTGATCTCAATGACCAGCGGAGCAACATAGGTGTACACCGCGAACAGCCCTCCGAAGCCAATGGCGCCGATTCCCAGGGTGATCCAGACCTGAAGTCGACGGAACGCCCGGAGTTCCGAACGCATTGTGGCCCGAGGGTTGCCCGGCTGGAAGGGGACAACGAGTGCCACAGCCGCGAACGTGACCGCAAAAATACCAGCCACCACCAGGTACGCAACACGCCAACCGTTCGTCTGCCCAATGAAGGTGATGATGGGAACACCGATGACGTTGGCGATAGTGAGTCCGGAGAGAACCAGTGCTATACCTCGGGCACGCTTGCCCGGCCCCATGAGGTCGGCTGCCACCAGCGAGGCAATGCCAAAGTATGCACCGTGGGGCAAGGCAGCGATAAAACGAGCGATCAGCACCGTTTCAAAACTCGGCAACAGGGCAGAGGCGATGGTTCCGAGCGTGAAGGCCGTGAGGAGTGCCAGAAGCAACTGTTTACGCGGCCACCGCGCCGCCGCCGCCGCAATGGTGGGGGCGCCGACAACCACCCCCAGAGCGTAGGCGGAGATGAGCCACCCCGCCTGAGCATTTGCTGTCTCCGGTGAGCTGGCGTAAAGCGCTGGAAGCAGGTCCTGGGCCAGATTGGGCAGCAATCCCATGGCTACAAATTCGGTCGACCCAATACCGAAACCGCCCAGGGCAAGCGCAAGAAGGGCAAGACGAATTCGGGTCGACGACAGCGGAGTCGACCCGTCAGTAAGGAGGGGCATGTGTTCACACTAATCGCGTACCCCCCGATCACGTTAAAAGTCAACGGCATCGGTACGTTAGGTTTCTGGTGTGCTCACTCGCTATTCGCCTCTGCCCCTTCTGATCGTCTGCGCCGGCGTACTCCTGCTTGTCGGCTGTTCCGCGCCCGCTGCAACGCCCACAACCTCCGCAACGCCCAGCTCGTCAGCTGTACCAACAGCAACACCCACAGCAGCTGCTCCCGAGACGCCCGGTGCGGCATCCGGTGCGGGGTGCCCGTCGGGCGGAGAACCACGCCCCTCCGACACCTATGCCGCCGCAATTGACGATCTCGATGGCGATGGCGAAGCGGACAGCGAGTGGTATGCCGAGACCTCGCCCTTCCGCTACGGAGTGACCACGGCATCGGGGGCCACGTTTTCGGTAAACGACGGGTTGGCTGGCCCGGGCACGCATCGCGGCTGGTCGGCCCGGCTCGCCAACGGAGTGGTCGTCACCGTCCTTGACGACGGCCGCGGGGCCACACTGCACGCCATCGTCGATTGCGCGTTTGTGACCCCGCTCGATGTACTGGGTGAACCCTACCGATTCGACCTGCAGAACCGACTGGGTAACGGCACCGGGGTCGGCTGCCGCATGGGAACAACCGGCCGGGAACTCGTGGGTTTTCAGACCGACGAGCAGTCCGACGGGCGTTTTGACGTCACGACGACCGAAATTCTCGTCTCTATCGATGGCACCACGGCCACCAACGGTACTCGCACCCGATCAGACCTTGCCGCCGACGATCCGGCCGTGACCGAAGCCCAAACATCCTCGTGCGGCACGGTCACGATCGTGGCGACAACGGGCCGCTGACGTCGACGACGCACGACCATCCCCATGGTCGTGCTCGAGGCAGTTACCGGCGGAAGGCCTTCCGCGCCAGCCAGTTGCCGAAGAATTGCACGCACTGCACCAGAATGATGATCAGCAGCACCGCCGCCCACGTGACGACGGGGTTGAACTGGCGATAACCGTACAGGAGCGCGAAGTTTCCGAGACCGCCACCGCCCACATAACCGGCAACCGCGGACATGTCCACGAGAGCTACAAAAATGAATGTGTAGCCGAGGATCAGCGGGCCGAGCGCCTCGGGCAGCAGCACGGTGGTGATAATCCGCAGGGGTCCAGCACCGACGCTCCGTGCGGCATCAATCACGCCGGGAGTGACGGTCAACAGGTTCTGCTCAACAATACGAGCCATAGCGAACGAGGCCGCCAACGCAATCGTGAAGATGATCGCGTTGTTGCCGATGCCGCTCCCGGTCACCGCACGAGCAAGAGGTTGTGCCGCCGCGAGAAAGATGATGAACGGAATCGGGCGAATGAAGTTCACCAGAAGGTTGAGGACAAAGAAGACGGCCCGGTTTTGCAGAATACTGCCGGCCCGGGTGAGGTAGAGCCCCAACCCGATAATGAGTCCGCCGAGGCCACCAAAAAACAGGGTCAACGCCACGATATAGAGCGTTTCATATGATGCCTGCCAGAGCTCGGGCAGCAGGTCTGTGAGTGCGTCCATGGTCAGCGCACCTCCGTCACGGTGGTCAGCGTTCGAATGTGGGTCAGTACCGTGTCGATCGCGGAATCGGAGGCCGTCAGCGCCAGCGTGAGGTGCCCAAAAGGCCGCCCCTGAATCTCATTGATGCCACCGTAGACAACCTCAAAGCCGACACCGGCCCGAGCGAGTTCACCGAAAACAGCGGCCTGATCAACGGCGCTGTCCCGAAAAGCCATCGTCACGATCCGACCGGAGTGGCGTTCCCGCAGAACTGTCAGTTCGACAGCTGACGGGACGCCCTTCACCACGGTGGAAACGAAACGAGCGGATGCCGCCTGCTGCGGGTTCGAGAACACGTCAAAGACCGGGCCGCGTTCAATGATGCGGCCCTGGTCCATGACGGCCACCTTCGTGGCAATCGTCTGGATAACATCCATCTCGTGGGTGATCACAATGATGGTCACCCCGAATTCCTCGTTGACCCGCTTCAGGAGAGCAAGTACCTCATGAGTGGTCTCCGGATCCAGCGCACTCGTCGACTCGTCGGCCAGGAGGATGCTCGGCTGCGTCGCCAGGGCACGAGCAATACCCACCCGCTGCTTCTGGCCTCCCGACAGCTGATCGGGGTAGGCCCCCGCCTTATCGGTGAGCCCCACAAACTCGAGCAGCTCGGCCACCCGTGCGGCCCGCAGCTCCTTGGGGCTGCCCGCGACCTCCAGCGGATACGCCACATTTCGGGCGACCGTGCGGGAGCCCAGCAGGTTGAACTGCTGAAAGATCATCCCAATCCCGAGCCGCACCGTGCGAAGTTCGCGCTCGGACAGCAGGGCGATGTCCCGACCGTCGACGAAAATCTCGCCGCTCGTGGACCGCTCCAGCGCATTCACGAGGCGCACCAGAGTGCTCTTACCCGCCCCGGAGTAGCCGATGATTCCGTAGATGTCACCGGCCTCCACGTCAAGGCTCACCGAATCAATGGCTGTGACCGGGAGTGCGCCTTTTGCCGTGGGTGGATACACCTTGCTGACATTTTTGAGGCTGACTAAAGCCATCCGCTGTTCCTCGTGCTCTGTTTCTCGATCGGTGGGCAGACCAGGCGGATGCTTACTTCTGTGCCCTGGTTTCGGCCTCGACCGTTGCGAGAGATTCCTCGAGGTCGGTGACGGAAGTGGTGAGCATGACGGCGGTCTGACCCGATACCTCGAGCACGCCATCCTGAACGGACTTCGTGTTCTGGTAGATCTCGACAAGCTTCGTGAACGTGGCGTTGTCCTTGTCCTCGGCGCGCGCGGCGAAGACGTTCACGTACGGAAGGGACGCGGGATCCGCGGGGTCATCCTGAGCAATCGCATCCGAGAACTTGAGCCCGGCTTTCTCGGCAAAGTCGTTGTTGATGATGGCGCCGGCCAGATCGGGCAAGGAGTTAGCCGTGAGGGAAGCCTCCAGAGCAGTGACCTTCACGCGTGATGCGGACGCATCGATGTCGTCAAGGCTGGAAGCGATCGATCCACCGTCGGTGAGGGTAATGAGGCCAGCCGACTGCAGCACCAGCAACCCGCGGGCCATATTGGCCGGGTCGTTGGGAACCGCAACGGTGTCCCCCTGCTGGATCTCCTCGACACTGCCGTACTCGCTGGAGTACAGCGCGAGCGGGTAGATGGCCGTGGCACCCACGACAGCGAGATCCTCGCTACTGGATACGTTGTAGTCGGCGAGGTACGCGATGGTCTGGAACTGGTTGAGGTCGAGCTCGCCCGCGGTCAGTGCGGGGTTGGGCTGGGGGTACTGCGAGAAGTCGATGATCTCCACCGTGATGCCCTCGGCGGCAGCCGCCTCGGTGTAGACCTCCCAGTACGGGTCGCTCGCGCCGACGACGCCGATCTTGACGACATCATCACCGCCAGCCGCACCGGCGCATCCGGCCAGCAGGGCCGCGAGGGGAATCACCGCGAGGGCGGCGAGAAGAGACTTCTTGAAACGGGGGTTCGTGGTCACGATGCAGATCCTTAATCGCTGTGGGTGTATGCGCGCACGCCGCAGGGAGCGATACAGCCGTCGTGGGCCGGTATCGACAGGATCGGATTCGCGAATCCGACATGTGGGCACAGAGCAACCCGGTGTCATGTTCGGGAATCTGTGCCGCTGCTCTGCGAGGCACACTTCAACGTTATCCGCTGAAGCTACGCTCCGCAGGTCGCTGCGGCATACTTCGTCACAGAACCTGCGAATTAGCCCTCAATGAGCTCAGTAAGTTCGACCCAGCGCGTTTCCAGCGTGGCGATGGTGCTTTCCAAATCGGTGAGCTTCACTCCGAGCTCGGTGAGACCGGCGAAGTCCGACTGATCGTGGGCAGCAAGTTTCTCGTGCTTGAGTGCGATACGCTCCTGCAGTTTCACGACCTTGCGGTCGATGGAACCGAGTTCCTTCTGCGCGTTGCGCAGCTCGGCGCCGCCCAGGTTGGACTTCTTCTTGGCCGGAGTGCCGGCATCCGCTGGAGAACCCGACGCCGGCCCCGCGACGGCCTTGCGGCGCACCTCGAGGTACTGGTCCACTCCACCGGGAAGATGGCGGAAGGCCCCATCCATGACGGCGTACTGGTTGTCCGTCACACGCTCGATGAGGTATCGGTCGTGCGAGACAACGAGCAGGGTGCCCGGGAAGGAGTCCAGCAGGTCTTCCATGGCGGCGAGCATGTCGGTGTCGAGGTCGTTAGTGGGCTCGTCGAGGATGAGAACGTTGGGCTCATCGAGCACGATCAGGAGCAGCTGCAAGCGACGCTTCTGACCACCGGAGAGGTCTTTCACCCGCGTCGACAGCTGCGCACTCATGAAGCCCATGCGCTCCAGCATCTGGCCGGGCGTGATTTCCTTGCCCGCAGCCATGTAGCTGGACTTCTGGCGCCCAATCACCTCGCTCACCTTGTCGTTCGCGATGTCGTCGAGTTCGAAGAGCTGCTGGGTGAGCACGGCAACCTTGATGGTCTTGCCGCGCTTGACCGTACCGCTTGTGGGCTGAAGCGTTCCGGCCACGAGGCCGAGGAGGGTGCTCTTGCCGGCACCATTGACACCCATAATGCCGGTGCGCTCCCCCGGAGCGATGCGCCAGGTGATGTCATTCAGCACGGTCTTGACCGCGTGAGCATCGCCCTTCACCGGGAAGGTCACCGAGATATCGATGAGGTCAACGACGTCCTTGCCGAGGCGTTGCATGGCCATCGACTGCATCGAGACGGTATCGCGGGGCGGCGGCTCGTTCTCGATCAGTTCGTTTGCGGCCTCAATACGGAACTTGGGCTTGGCGGTGCGGGCCGGAGCACCGCGGCGCAGCCAGGCCAGTTCCTTCTTCATGAGGTTCTGGCGCTTGGCCTCTGAGACGGCGCTGGAACGGTCGCGCTCGACGCGCTGAAGAATGTAGGCGGCGTAACCGCCCTCGAAGGGTTCGATGACGCGGTCGTGCACCTCCCAGGTGATGTTGCACACCTCGTCGAGGAACCACCGGTCGTGGGTGACGACCACGAGTCCACCGCTCTGCGCGGCCCACCGGGTCTTCAGGTGTCCGGCAAGCCAGGAGATACCCTCCACATCGAGGTGGTTAGTGGGCTCATCCAGAAAAATCACGTCATAGTCGCCGATCAGCACGGCGGCGAGGGCGACTCGACGGCGCTGGCCACCGGACAGGTCATCGACGAGGGCGTCCCAGGGAATATCCCGCACCAGGCCACCAATAACGTCGCGCACCTTGGAATCGCCCGCCCAGACGTGCTCCTCGATGCCACCGACGATGGTGTGGCCCACGGTCTGGCCCGAGGCGAGATCGTCAGACTGGTCGAGCATGCCGATGGTGACGCCGCGACGACGGGTCACGCGTCCCTCATCGGGCTCCATCCGACCAGCCAAAAGCCGCATCAGGGTGGACTTACCGTCGCCGTTGCGTCCGACAACGCCGATACGGTCGCCCTCGTTAAGGCCGGCGGTGACGTTGTCAAAGATGACGCGGGTGGGAAATTCGAGGTGCAGGGACTCAGCCCCGAGCAAATGTGCCATAGGTTCCGAGTTTACGGCACGTTTGGGCCCACTCCGCCTAGTCGTTGATGAGGCGCGCTCCGTGCACCGGTCCGGTGGCACGCACGACGCGGAGCCGGGAGGCGGAGAGGGCAACCTGCAACTCGAGCGCGCTGTCGGCATCCGCTACCAAAAACGCCACCGTGGGCCCGGATCCAGAGATGATGCCGGCGAGAGCACCGTTTTCCTCACCCAGCTGAATGACACTACCGAGGCCGGGCGCGAGGTGCAGGGCCGGCGCCTGCAGGTCGTTGTGCAGCGCGTCAGCCAGCATGTGCGGATCTCCGGCACGCAGAGCCAGCAGCACACTCGAGTCCACGGTGGGTTGGACCTCGGCCGGGAAGATGTCCTGGGCGTGACGGTCCCGGTGCCGATCGAGTTCTCTGTACACCGCCGGGGTCGACATACCAAACTCAGCCAGCGCCAGCACCCACTGGAATTTTCCCTTGGCCAGGGCCGGGCTCAGCTGATCGCCGCGACCGGTACCGATCGCGGTGCCGCCGGTGAACGCGAACGGAACATCGGCTCCGAGTGTGGCGCCGATGGCGAGCAGCTCGTCTTTGCTGGCGGCCGTATTCCACAGGGTGTCGCAGGCGAGCAGGGTGGCCGCGGCATCCGCTGAACCGCCACCCATACCGCCCGCAATGGGCACATTTTTCTCGATCTCGAGGTGCACTCCGCCGCGGTAACCGGCCTTGCGGGCCAGAGCCCGTGCGGCCTTGATGGCCAGGTTCGTGCCGTCTGTCGCCAGCCCGGAGGTGTCAATGGAACCGGTAAACGTCACGGAAAAATCCGTCGCCGGATAGGCGCGCACCTCTTCGGTCAGTGACACGGCCTGAAAGGCGGTGGCGAGCTCGTGATAGCCGTCGTCCCGCACGGCACCAACCTTGAGAAAGACGTTGATCTTGCCCGGCGCTCGTGCATGCACAACCTGGGTGCCGGCGATCGTCGTCATGGTCTTAACCTAGCCCAGCGAGCACCATGGGTTCGACGCGGCGCTGCCCGTTCAGGCAGAACGGGAGTCGACCCAGACGCGCGCAACGGCAAGAAAATCATGCACCGTCAGCTGCTCACCACGGGTCGTGGGGTCGATCCCCGCACTTTCCAGCAGAGCGGATGCCGCGGCGGAATCACCCAAAACAACCGACAGCGATTGGCGCATCATTTTGCGCCGCTGTTGAAAAGCAGCGTCCACGAGAGCGAAGGTTGCCAGGCGCAACTCCTCGCTTTCGAGCGGGGTGGCGCGGCGTTCAAACGCAATCAGGATGGAATCGACATTGGGCACCGGCCAGAACACCTGGCGGCTCACCTTGCCCGCAGTCCGAAAATCACCGTACCAGGCGGCCTTGACGCTCGGGCTGCCATAAATCTTGCTACCGGGAGCCGCGGCGAGCCGCTCGCCCACCTCGGCCTGCACCATGACCACGCCCGCACGAACGGATGCGAAGTTTTCGAGCAGGTAGAGCAGCACCGGAACGGACACGTTGTACGGCAGGTTCGCCACGAGCCGGGTCGGGTCGCCGGGAAGTTCGGTGATCTTCAGGGCATCCGCTCGGATCACCGTGAGCGGGGCACCGGGCTGCATGAGTTCCACGGTGAGTGGCAGTTGCTCGGCGAGTCGATCGTCAATCTCCACGGCCACGACGCTCGCGCCGGTCTCGAGAATACCGAGGGTGAGTGAGCCGAGGCCCGGGCCCACCTCCACGACGACATCGCCGCTGGCGACGCTGGCCACCCGCACAATGCGCCTCACCGTGTTGCCATCAATAACAAAGTTCTGGCCCAGCTTCTTGGTGGGGTTCACACCCAGCATCTCCGCCAGGTCGCGGATCTCGGCGGGCCCGAGAAGCTTCTGCGGAACGCGAGGCGTCTCGTCGCCCACGTTCGCCGCGCGCTCGGGGCTCATGCCAGACCGCCCAGCGGGGCGGCAGAGGGAAGAACAGCATCGGAAGCGGCCGTGACCGGCTCCGCGTCCCAGCGGCCGTAGACGAGTTCGGTGTTAGAGGTGATCTGGGCAGACAGGAGCGAGACATCCGTTTCAAGGTGGCGGGCCATCATCCGCAGCGTGTTGGGCAGGAGGTAGGGGGCATTGGGACGCCCGCGGTGAGGCATGGGCGTGAGGAAGGGGGCATCCGTTTCGACGAGCAGCAGGCTGCGGGGCGCGACGGAGAGGGCGGCGCGGAGGTCGTGTGCGTTACCGAAGGTCACGTTTCCGGCGAACGACATGTACCAGCCATTTTCGGCGCAGACGCGCGCCATCTCGGCGTCACCGGAGAAGCAGTGAAACACCGTGCGTTCGGGGGCGCCCACCCGCAGCAGCGTGGCAATGACCTCGGCGTGGGCGTTGCGGTCATGGATCTGCACAGCAAGGTTGTTCGCCTTGGCGATCTCGATGTGCGCCTCGAACGACCGCACCTGGGTGGCATGACCCGGTTCCTCGGTGCGAAAGAAGTCCAGCCCCGTTTCGCCGACGGCCACCACACGCGGCCAGCCGGCCAGATCGCTCATCTCGGCGATGGCGTCGTCGAGGGTACCTTCACTCTCGTAGCGCGGGGCCTCGTTTGGGTGAATGGCCACCGCGGCCAGCATGCGCGGCTCGATCTGTGCCGTCTCGGCCGACCACCGTGATGTCACCCGATCACCACCCACCTGCACAACGCCGCGCACACCCACACTCGACGCACGGTCCAGGTGCTCGGTGTAGCTGAGCGGGGTCTCCTCGTCGGTGATGCGGCCACTCGTGCTGACGGTGGGGTCGAGGTGGGTGTGGTTGTCGTAAATGGGAACCGTGAGCGGTTCGGGCAGCGGCGGGTAGCTCAGATCGCGTCGCTTTTTACCCGCAGACGCTGCTGCGGTGTCGCTAGCCAACCGTCGACTCGATCCGCGGGAAAAGCGGTTCGAGCGCAGAAACCTGCTGGCCACCGGTCCACTCCCAGGCACGATCGATGCGCTGATCCGCGAGCGCGCCGGTGCCACCCAGCGCCGTCCAGAGCGTGCCGGTAGCGATGGGGATGACCGGGGACAGCAGCACGGCCAGCGTGCCGAGACCGCGCACTGCCGTGTGCAGAACGTTTTCGAGGCGCTCACGGCTGGCCGGGTCCTTGGCCAGAGCCCACGGCTCCTGCAGGGTGATGTACCCGTTCAGCTCGTCGACGAGCTCCCAGACGGATGCGACCGCCTCGTGAATCGCCAGGCGATCGACGGCCGCGGCCGCGGCATCCGTCACCCGCTGTTCCGTGGCCCGAATGGCGAGGTCGGCCGCGCTCGGAGAACCCCCCACAGGCACGGTTCCCTCGCAGTACCGCACCACCATCGCAATGACGCGGGAGGCCAGGTTGCCAAAACCGTTCGCCAGTTCGGACTGGTACCTGGCCGAGAGGTCCTCCCACGAGAAGGACCCATCCTGACCAAAGCTGATGGCGCGCATGAAGTAGTAACGGAAGGCGTCGGAGCCGAACGTGTCGGTGATCTGGCTGGGCGCGATCCCGGTGAGCTTGGACTTGCTCATCTTCTCGCCGCCCACAAGCAACCAGCCGTGGCCGAAGACCTGCTTGGGCACCTCGATGCCGGCGGCCATGAGCATTGCAGGCCAGATAACCGCGTGGAAACGCAGAATGTCTTTACCCACAATGTGCGTGGCCGGCCAGCGGCTGGCAAACGCCTCGTCGTCCTGACCGTACCCGGCGGCCGTGATGTAGTTGAGCAGCGCGTCAAACCACACGTACACGACATGACTCTCGTCCCAGGGAACCTTGATTCCCCAGTCGAAGCTCGAACGGGAAATTGACAGGTCGCTCAGCCCACGCTTCACGAAGGAGATGACCTCGTTCCGAGCTGACTCCGGCTGAACGAAGTTGGGGTTTTCCTCGTAAAGGGCCAGGAGCCGATCGGCAAAGGCGCTCATCTTGAAGAAGTAGTTCTTCTCGTGCAGGAGCTCGACCGGCTTGGAGTGGATGGCACACACGAGAACACCGGCGTCCTCGCCGGTTCCATCCACGAGATCGCCCGTGGCCTTGTATTCCTCACAACCCACGCAGTAGTAGCCCTCGTACTCGCCGGTGTAGATGTGGCCCTCGGTCTGGAGATGCTGCAGAAACTTCTGCGCGTTCACCTCGTGGCGCTCGTCGGTCGTGCGAATGAAGTCGTCATTGGCAATGTTCACGGTGGCCAACAGTGGCTTCCAGGCCGTCTCCACCAGGCGGTCGGCCCACTGCTTGGGCGTGACGCCGTTGGCCGTGGCGGTGCGCAGAATCTTTTGCCCGTGCTCGTCGGTTCCGGTGAGGAGCCAGGCGTTGTCGCCCGACTGGCGGTGCCAGCGAGCAAGGACATCTGCCGCCACCTCGGTGTAGGCGTGCCCGATGTGCGGGACATCATTCACGTAGAAAATGGGCGTGGTGATGTAGAAAGAAGAGCCGTCGGACATGCTCACATCTTATGCGCGCGCGGCCCTCTCCCCCGCCGTGTGACGACACTACGGTGAAGCAATACGCGAAATTCAGTGCTCAGAGCGCACCGTTTTGGGTGCCTTCTGCTGCAGGGCGGCCTCGTACAGGTCGCGTTTGCTCAGGCCACTGGCCGCTGAGACGTCGGCCGTCGCGTCCTTCAAACGGATGCCGCTGGCCACCAGTGCGATGACCTCGGCCACGCCGTCACTCAGGTTGAGCACCCGCACCTCGGCCCCGGCCACGACCAGGCAAATCTCGCCGCGGACCCCGCCGGCGGCCCACTCGGCGAGCTCCGTGGCCGTGCCGCGCTTCACTTCTTCGTAGAACTTGGTCAGCTCCCGGCACACCACCACCCGTCGCTCGGCTCCGAAGACTGCCGCCAGGTCGAGGAGGCTCGCGGCTAGCCGGTTAGGCGACTCGAAGAAGACCATGGTGCGCCGCTCGGCGGCAAGCTCACGAAAGAGCGTGGTTCGTTCACCGTGCTTGCGCGGAAGAAATCCCTCGAATGTGAAGCGGTCCGTGGGAAGTCCAGAAACCGCCAGGGCGGTCAGCACTGCCGACGGCCCCGGCAGGGCAGAAACCACGACTCCGGCAGCAACAGCGGCATCCACCAGGTGAAAGCCGGGGTCAGAAACGGTGGGCATGCCGGCATCGCTCAGCACGAGCAGGTCGGTGTCGCGAGCGAGCTCCACCAGTTCGGCCGCCTTGCCGCGTTCGTTGTGGTCGTGCAGGCTGATGAGCCGCGGCCGGTTTTCGATTCCGAGGGCCTTGAGCAGGTGAATGGTGACTCGGGTGTCTTCGGAAGCGATGACGGTTGCTGTGGTGAGCGCCTCAACCAGGCGCTTGGAGGCATCCCCGAGGTTTCCGATCGGTGTGGCAGCGAGGATGATCATGCCTCTATTGTCTCAGGCACTTTCGCTCTGGTCACGCAATCTCCCGGGCGACGCAATCTCCCGGGTCTGGCACCTGCTCGGTACGATGGCATCGTGCTTGCAACTTCTCGATGGGTCCGGTGGGCCGCCCCCATTCTTGTCATCGTGCTCGCGGCCACTCTTCGACTCTGGAACCTCGGCACCCCGCATTCGCTCGTCTTTGATGAGACTTTCTACGTGAAGGATGCCTGGTCGCTGTTCAACAACGGTTATGAGTCCACGTGGCCCAGCGGTGCCGATGAGCTGTTTGCCGGCGGCCAGACCGACATCTACTCAACCGATCCGTCATTCGTAGTCCATCCCCCGCTCGGTAAGTGGCTCATCGGCCTCGGTATGGCCGCCGTGGGGCCCGCGAGCAGCTGGGGCTGGCGGATTTCCACCGTGATCGTCGGTGTTCTCGCGGTTATTCTCCTCATGCTGATCGCCCGCACCCTTTTTCGGTCTCTCACCCTGGCCGTCATCGCCGGGTTTCTGCTCGCCATCGACGGCCATGCGATCGTGATGTCCCGGGTCGCCCTCCTCGACAACTACATCATGTTCTTTGCCCTCCTCGGATTCGGAGCAATCCTGCTCGACCGAGAGTGGCACGCTCATCGATTAGGCGCCTGGCTTGATAGCCGGCGCCGGGCTGGGCTGGATCCGCAGTGGGGGCCAACCCTGTGGTGGCGCCCGTGGCTTCTGGCCGCCGGACTCGCGTTCGGGCTGGCAAGCAGCGTCAAATGGTCTGGCATCTACTTTCTGGCCGCCTTCGGTGTGTACACCGTGGTTGTTGACGCCCTCGCTCGCCGCCGAGCCGGCGTAGCGTTCTGGGCCAGCGCGGCGGTGCTGAAACAGGCACCCGCCAATTTCGTACTCCTGGTTCCCCTCGCCATCGCCACGTTTCTGGTGTCGTGGACCGGCTGGTTCGTCACCCGGGGTGGTTTCTATCGCGACTGGGCAGATACCGCTGGAGCAGCGTGGACCGGACCGCTGGCCTTCATCCCGCATGCCGTCCAGAGTTTCTGGCACTACCAGGTTTCCGCCTATACGTACCATGTGGGTCTGGTGACGCCACATCCCTACCAGGCCAACCCGCTCACCTGGCTCTTTATGATCCGGCCCACGAGCATGTACTACGCCGGGACCAGCCGTGGTGAGAACGGGTGTGCGAGCGACACCTGCTCCGCGGCGATCACATCCCTCGGCAATCCGCTCATCTGGTGGGCCGCCACGGCCGCCCTGTTCTACCTTCTCTACCGTCTGGCTCGGTACCGGGAATGGCAGGTGGGTCTCATCATGATGGGCATCGTGGCCGGCTACGTTCCCTGGCTCATGTACCTCAACCGAACCGTCTTCCAGTTTTACACCATCAGCTTCGAGCCCTACCTTATTTTGGGTCTCACGTTCGTGATTGGCCTGATTCTCGGACTCTCGCCGGTGTCTCACGGGCTGCCGCCGGAGGCAGCGGACCGACGAACAGGCATCCGTCTTGTCACTGTTTTTCTCGTTTTAGCGCTGTTGATCAGTGCTTTCTTTTACCCGCTGTGGACGGGAACGCAAACGTCGTTCGCGTTCTGGCAGCTTCACACGTGGATGTCCAGTTGGCGATGAATTCGCTTGATATATTCCAGAAATGGTATATACTGACTGAGAATACTGTGTGAAAACTTGGCATTGGGAGGGGTCCCGACCCTAGACTGACCAGTATCTGAATCGCGAGTAATTGCTCACATCTGGCTGGGAAGTCTTACGTCCAACAAAGGCCTCATGTCGGAAGCAACTGCCGCACCCGCGGTCCGCATCATTCGGACCCGTCCGGGTGGAGATAACAAAAACCCCACGAGTGAGTACTCGTCTCTGCTTCATACGGTGCGTAATCTGGGTCTGCTCGGACGACGTACCGGTTTCTACTGGATGGTTTTTTCGATCCTTGTGGTGGCAACAGGTGGCGCGGTCACCGGCTTTGTACTGCTCGGCGATACCTGGTACCAGCTGCTGATCGCTGCGGCCCTGGGCATTATTTTCACGCAGTTTGCCTTCCTCGCCCATGAGGCGTCTCACCGTGCGGTCTTCCAGTCCGGTAAGGCCAACGATCGTGCCGGACGCATTCTGGCAAACCTTTTTGTCGGCATCAGCTACGCCTGGTGGATGACCAAGCACAGCCGGCACCACGCTAACCCGAACGTGATCGGGAAAGACCCCGACATCGAGCCGGACTTCATCGTGTTCCGTGAAGAGGACGCCGCCAAGGTGAGCTGGCTCGGTTCCTTCGTCACGCGCAAGCAGGGCTACCTGTTCTTCCCACTCCTAATGTTCGAAGGCTTCAATCTTCACGTGCAGGGCTTCAAGACCGTCTTCGGTCGCCACAAGGTCGACAAGCGCTGGGTCGAAATCTCCATGCTCGTCACTCGCATCACGCTCTACGTTGCCGTGATCTTCTTCTTCCTACCGCTCGGCTTGGCGTTCGCGTTCATTGGCGTGCAGCTCGCTGTCTTTGGTGTCTACATGGGCGCGTCGTTCGCTCCCAACCACAAGGGCATGCCGCAGCTGCCCGCCGAGAGCCGCGTGGACTTCCTGCGCCGTCAGGTGCTCACGTCACGCAACATTCGTGGTGGCACGTTCATCGACACCTACATGGGCGGCCTCAACTATCAGGTTGAGCACCACCTGTTCCCGAACATGGCCCGTCCGCACCTCCGCAAGGCGCAGGAAATCACCAAGGAATACTGCACCTCGCACAACATCAAGTACACCGAAACCGGTGTATTCGAGTCCTACGGCATCGTCATCGAGTACCTGAACCGCGTGGGTCTGGCTGCCCGGGATCCGTTCGATTGCCCGATGATCGCCAGTTTCCGCTACAAGTCCTAGCGAATTCTGCTTTCGTAACACACCCGGCCTCCCGGTTGCACATCGCCTCGGCGTGACGCGGCCGGGAGGTTTTTTGGTCTCCACACCGAGGGGTACTGCTCGGCACACGTAGGCTGGGGTTCATGTGGCTGCCTGGCGTGCTCGTCGCGGCCGCCGCCGCTCTTCTGGCCTGGGGCGTGCATGCCCTCGTCCCCGCTCTCCCGCTCCTCACGGTGGCCGTGGTCCTCGGCATTGCAGTGGGCCAAGTTCCCGCATTCCGCGTCTGGCTCACCGGAACGCTGGCACCGGGACTGTCACTGGCCAGAACCCGCTTTATGCGCCTCGGCATTGTGCTGCTGGGACTCAAGCTCAGCCTCGGTGACATTGCTGATCTCGGCTGGCTCACGGTGGGCTCCACCGTGGCAATCGTGCTGCTGACTTTTGCGGGCACTCTCTGGCTCGGCCGCCTCTTCAGACTTCCCGGGGATCAGCCCCTGCTCATCGCCACCGGATTTTCCATCTGTGGTGCCTCCGCCATCGGAGCGATGAGCGGCGTCGTCAAAGCGAAGGATGACGACACCGCCACCTCGATAGCGCTCGTGACCCTTTGCGGAACGTTGGCCATCGCCGTGCTGCCGGCACTGTGGCATCCGCTGGGGCTGAGTGCCCTGCAGTTTGGCCAGTGGGTTGGTGCCGGAGTACATGATGTGGGTCAGGTCGTGGCCACTGCTCAAATCGCCGGATCGGCCGCGCTGTCCCTCGCCGTGGTGATCAAGGTCACCCGCGTGCTCATGCTCGCCCCGATTGTGGCGGTCGCGTCGGTTGTGGAGCGGCGACGTCCGGTGCCGGGCGGCATCGCCACGATCGGCCTTCGCAGCCGACCGCCGATCATGCCGCTTTTCGTCGCGGGGTTTCTCGCAGCCGTTCTTCTGAACAGTGCCGTTGCGCTCCCCGTGGGGCTGCTCAGCGCAGCAGACAGCGTGCAGAATGCACTCCTGGCCATGGCGCTATTTGCTCTGGGCGCCGCGGTGCGTCTTGTCCCGCTGCTACGCACCGGCTGGCGCGCCCTGCTCGTAGGCCTGCTGTCGTGGACCCTCATCGCCATTCTGGCGCTGGGTGCGGTGCAGCTCGCCTGATCTCGTGGCCGTGACGTGCTCGTGACGAGCGCTTGCTAGTGACTGTCGTCGACGAGCTTGAGACCGATCACGCAGCCGATCAGCCCCAGAATCAGCAAAATCTTCAGGATCGACGTGGGCTCACCGCCAAAGACCATCGCCCAGGTGACCGTCAACGCAGCTCCGATTCCCACCCACACCGCGTAGGCCGTGCCAATGGGAATATCCCGCATGGCAAACGCAAGTCCACCCATGCTGAGCAGAATGGCACCCCCAAAGACCACTGACGGCCACAGGCGGGTGAACCCTTCGGACCTGCCGAGGGCTGTTGCCCACACGGCCTCCAGAATTCCGGAGATGATCAGAATAATCCAGGACATCAACGACTCCACTGGCCAGTCTTGTCGCGTGCCGGGTACTGGTCCCTCGTCCGGAGGTCTGAAAAGACCTTCCTCTCAGGTTCTCACACCCCCAGACGCCCGACAACCGCACGCGCCTCTCATGCCACGACACCGAACGGGTTGCGCAAGGTTACGTGCACGTCGCCGTCAGAGCGTACGGCCCGGTAGCGTGAAGGCATGGCAGATCGCGAGTATGGCTTCTCAACGCGTGCAATTCACGCGGGCAACATCCCCGACGCGGTAACGGGTGCGCGTGCGCTCCCCATTTACCAAACCAGTGCATTCGTCTTTGATGACACAGCGGATGCCGCGGCCCGCTTTGCGCTGCAAAAGTACGGCAACATCTACTCCCGCGTCGCAAACCCCACGGTGGCCGCGTTCGAAGAGCGGGTTGCAAGCCTCGAGGGTGGACTCGGCGCCGTGGCGACGGCCAGTGGACTCGCCGCGCAGTACATCACGTTCGCGAGCCTCGTGGGTTCGGGCGACCACATCGTCTCCAGCGCCAACCTCTACGGTGGCTCCATCACGCAACTTGACGTGACACTGCGCCGTTTCGGTGTAGACACGACCTTCGTGCAGAGTGCCGATCCGGCCGACTATGCGGCTGCGATCACCGACAAGACCAAGTTCATCTTTTCCGAGACCGTGGCAAACCCCTCCGGCGAGGTCGCCGACATCGAGGGACTGGCTGCCGTGGCTCACGCCGCCGGAATTCCGCTCATCATCGATTCCACCATTGCGACGCCGTATCTATGCCGCCCCATCGAATGGGGCGCCGACATCGTCATCCACTCGGCAACGAAGTTTTTGGGTGGGCACGGCACCACGCTCGGTGGCGTCGTCGTGGAGAGCGGGCGCTTCAACTGGGACAGCGACAAGTTTCCGCTGTTCAACGAACCCGTGCCGAGCTATGGCGGGCTGGAATGGTCGGGGAACTTTGGGGAGTACGCGTTTCTCACCCGCCTGCGTTCGGAACAGCTTCGAGACATCGGTCCCACGCTTGCTCCGCATTCGGCCTTCCTGCTCGCACAGGGCGTTGAAACCCTGCCGTACCGCATGCAGGCGCACATCAACAATGCGCGCGTCGTGGCCGAGTGGCTCGATGCCGACCCGCGCATCGACTACGTGAACTGGGCCGGACTCCCGGGCCACCCACACCATGAACGGGCCAAGAAGTATCTCCCGAAGGACCCGGGTTCGGTGTTCAGCTTCGGAGTGAAGGGTGGCCGGGACAACGGTCGAACCTTCATTGAAGCGGTTGACCTCGCCAGTCATCTGGCGAACATTGGTGACGCAAAGACGCTGGTGATTCACCCCGCGTCAACCACACACGCGCAGCTCACCGAAGAACAGCTCGTGTCCGCCGGCGCGCTGCCGGGCCTCGTTCGCATCAGCGTGGGCATTGAAGACGTGGAGGACATCATCTACGATCTCGACCAGGCCCTGACCAAGGCCGTAGGAGGAATTCTGTGACCGACACCATCACCACGGACACCAGCACGTCAACGGGCACCGAGACGGTTCGCCGGGTAAACGGGCTCAGCTGCTCCGTGCCCACGGACTCGCCGCTTGCGAAGCTCTTGAAGTCGCAGCGCACCTGGGAGGGCCCGGACGCCAAGGAGCGCCTCAAAATTCTGCGCGGCGCCAAGTCCGTCGCCATCGTCGGTGCGTCGGCGAACCCGGCCCGCTCCAGCTATTTCGTGGGCACGTACCTCAAGCAGTCCACGGGCTACCGGGTGTATTTCGTGAACCCGAACGCCGACACCATTCTGGGCGAGAAGGCCTACCCCAGCCTCGCGTCGCTCCCTGAGGTTCCCGACATTGTGGACGTGTTTCGCCGGGCCAGTGATATCCCCGCGGTCATCGAGGAGGTTCTCGCCATTGGTGCGAAGACCGTCTGGGTGCAGCTGGGTATCTGGAACCAGGAGGCCGCCGAGTACGGCGAGTCTCAGGGACTCACCGTGGTGATGGATCGCTGCATGAAGATTGAGCATGCCCGGTTCCACGGCGGCCTGCATCTGCTGGGCTTCGACACCGGCCAGATCACGGCACGCAAGACAATCCGGTAAGGAATCTGCCGCACCCGCTCGACAACGCCACCGGACGACGATCCGGTGGCGTTGTTGTTTGCGCGCAAAAGTGAGGATTCCGCAGATTGAAGACGTATGATTCTTTTCTAGTCACAGTCCCCCGTGGCCGCAAACACGCGTCTGTGGCCACCGCTCCTCTGGAAGATCATGCGCGCTCTCCTCACGACCAACAGGACAGCTGCCGTGGTGCCGCGTCCCTCGCGGCTCCGATCCGTGGCCCGGTACACCGCCGTCGCGCTCGTTGCCGCCGCTGTGAGCCTTTTGCCGATCACCCCCATCGCGGGCGCGCGCGCCGTCGATAACGGCACCATCGGCATCCGTCCTCAGTTTGAATCGGATTTCTTCCGCGTCACGCTCGCTCCGGGCTCCGATGTTGCGGCAACAGCACTCGTGTCTAACAAATCCGACGTCCCCGTGACACTGCTGAACTACCCCGCGGATGCCATCAGCACGCCCCAGGGCAGCTTCGCCCTTGCGGAACGTACCGACGAGCGCACGGGAGTGGGAGCCTGGGTCACCCTTCCAGCCGAAGAAATAACGGTCCAGCCACGTTCGGAGTTGGCCGTCCCCTTCCGGCTCAGCGTGCCGATCGGTGTCACGCCCGGGGACTATGCCGGTGGAATCATCATCGAGAGCCCACCGGTCGCGAGCACCACATCCGGGGGCGATGTCCCGTTCCAATTTCAGGTCATTCAGCGCCAGGGGGTGCGCATCTATCTCAGCGTGGATGGGACCGCCACCCCGGCTCTCGGCGATGGCCTTCTGACGTGGCAACGGTCAGGCTCAACGATCACCTTTACGCTGCCCATCGAGAACACCGGCAACATCACACTGCACCCGACAGCCACGCTCGCACTCAGTAGTTGGATGGGAAAAGACACCACACTGTCCTTCACCACGCCGGAGATCCTCCTGCCCGGGGCGCGTCTCGACCTGGTGGCAACACTGACGGACGCCTCAATCCTGCACATCGGGAACGCCGAAGCAACCCTGGTGTCCGAAGTGGGTTCCCAAACAGTTCGAACCAGCCTCGTCTACGCTCCCTGGTGGGTCATCGTCCTCGCCGTGCTGGCCCTGCTGGCCGGCATCCTGGGCATCTGGCGCACGATCGCTTCTGTCCGACGAACCCGCCGGACTCTGCCCGGGGTCAGCCCACCGGGTGGAACTCGATCCCCCTCGGTGCAGCCTGAAGACGTGTCCGTTGCATCTGCTGTGGCGCCGGGCCCAGATCGTCCGTTCGCATCCGGATGACTCTCCGCGAGGCGAGACGCCACGCCGCCCACGGGAGACGCTTTTCGGCACGACGACCCGCGCGCGCTGTCGGACTCGCAACCGTTCTTGTCCTGATTCTCACCGTTACGGCATCCCCGTTCTCGGCACGGGCAGCCAACGATCCCATCAACCTGCGCACGGCAGCAGGGTTCTCCGTTCTGGCCGGAGCCTCCATTGCCAGCACGGCAATCAGCACCATGACCGGCAGTATTGGCACAAGCCCGGGCGTCAGCATCACCGGGTTTCCCCCTGGAGTCGTCAGCGGCGACATCCATCCCGGTGACGCCGTCGCCGCCGTGGCTCGTAATGATGCCGTGTTCGCCAGCATTGATGCCGCTAACCGGGTGCCAACAGGGACTATAGCCGGCGACATCGGCGGAGCAACACTGTTTCCTGGTGTCCACCGATCCGTTGCAGCCTTGAGTCTCAGCACAACCCTCACCCTCGATGGGCAGGGCGATCCACAGGCCGTTTTTATTTTTCAGATCGGCGCAGCCATGGGAACCGCTGCGGCCAGTACGGTCACGCTCATCAATGGCGCCCGTGCAGCCAACGTGTTCTGGCAGGTCGTCGGCGCAGTGTCTCTCGGAGCCGCCTCCTCGTTTTCCGGCACGATTCTGGGGCAGGGGGCTGTCAGCGTCGGGGCAAATACCCGCGTCACCGGGCGCGCTATAGCACTGACGGATGCCGTCGCTCTGAACAACAACACCTTTATCTTCGAACCAGTTGTCCTGCTCCGGTCGGCCGCCAGCTGCTCGGTCTTGGCGGGGACGTTTGTCACCAATACGGGCGCCACGGTGATCAGCGGAAACGTGGGGACGAGCCCCACGAACAGCGTCACCGGATTCCCGCCTGGACTGCTGACCGGTGTGGTGCATGCTGGAGACGCCACCGCCGCTCAGGCACGCGTCGACCTGCAGAGGGCGTACGACGATGCGGGTAGCCGCGACGTCACTCACCGGCTGGCCGGCGATCTCTCCGGACGCACACTCACCGCGGGTGTCTACCGGGCTGATGCCGCGCTGACGCTCACAGACACCCTCATCATCGACGGTCAGAACAATCCCAACGGTGTCTTCATCTTTCAACTCGCCGCCGGCATAACGACTGCGCCGGCCAGCGAGATACGCCTGATCAATTTCGCCCAGGCGTCCCAGATTTTTTGGCGTGTCAGCGGGCCGGTCACTCTCGGGGGTCTGTCACGCTTCACCGGTTCCATTCTGAGCACAGAATCAATCACCATTGGACGGTCCGCCCAGCTTCTGGGCCGTGCGCTCACCCTTTCTGGCTCGGTCACCCTGAATACCAGCAGCGTCGGTGTGACTCCCACACTTGATCTCGGCACCGCGAGCACTTACGCCCTCCTCTCCAACACCTCCGTCGCCAACACGGGAGTTTCCGTCGTCACCGGTGATGTGGGCACCAGCCCAGGCGTGGCCGTCACCGGTTTCCCACCCGGAGTAGTGAATGGAACCATTCATGTTGGCGATGCGGCGGCTGCCCAGGCCGTGGCCGACACGCGACTCGCCTACCAGGACGCCCTCACGCGCGCACCGGATGCTCCTCTGGCGGGAGATCTGGCGGGGCAGACCATCCGGGCCGGCGTTTATCGGTCCGACGCCGCGGTCAGCAACAGCGGCGCGTTCACGCTGGACGGACAGGGGAATCCGAACGGGGTCTTCATCTTTCAGATCGAGGCCGCCCTGAGTGCGGCGGCAGCGAGCAGCATGGTGCTGACAAACGGCGCACAGGCGTCTCGGGTCTTCTGGCAGGTCCTCGGCGCGGCCACCATCGGCGCGGGTGCCACCTTCCAGGGCACGATCCTCGGCGACGCGGCCATCTCGATTGGAGCCGGGGCTGTCCTAACCGGGGCGGCGCTCACCGCAGGCGGGGCCATCGCCCTCAACGGCACTGAGGCCACGGTTCCCCCGCCACTGTCTGGTTCCCTCAGCGCGGTGACGAGCGGCTTTGCCCTGTCTGATATCGCTCTCACCGGCGTCAACACCCAGTTTGTCAGCGCCACAGCGACCCCGTGGGTCGTGGCCGATGCCCGTGGGACAGGTGCCGAGTGGGGCATGACGGTGAGTGCGTCCTCCCCCATCAGCGCGCCGGGAACGGTGGAGACCGTTGCGCGCATGTTGCCGAGTGGGAGTCTCGTCCTTGCACCCGGCGGGATCACCGCCAAATCGGGCGCTGACCCGGCTCTGGGGATTATCACGACCACGCTGGCCCTCACGTCCGTGGGCCAGACTCTCATCGCGGCTCCGGGCCCGCATCGGGGAACCTACTCGTTCACTCCGTCCTTCAGTGTCACCATTCCCGCGAATGCGTACCGATCCAATTTTTCTGGTGAGGTCGACAACTCGCCGCTGAATCCCTATGTCTCCATCCTCACGATCACCATCGGGTGATCGCGTCGCAAGCGCTGCGCGAACCCTGCGCGAACCCTGCGGCAACCCTGTGGCGCAGAACCGTTTCGAGGGCACGCAGCGTGCGAGTATTGAGTTATCGTCACATCAGCAGCACTCGTCGCTGACACATGCAGCCCACGGCCTGCACTGCGGACTTCCCAGCCCGCCCCTCAATTTGATTCACTGCGCTTTTCTGCGCTCTCCCCCCACGCAAGAGGACACACCATCCGCATCATCGTCACAAGTCTTGGAATCATCGCAGCGACGGGCATCATGCTCGGTCTGGTGGTTTCGCCCGCCTCTGCGGACATTCCTGATGACACCATCACGGTGTCAGTCACTGCCGGGCTCCTCTCGGCTAGCGCTTTCGCACCCGACGCCATGACCGACGTCGTGCTCGACGGCACGAACACCAACACATCCACCGGAACCGCACCCGAGTGGACCGTCACCAACGCACGCGGTAGCGACGCGGCGTGGAGCCTCTCGGCCAGTGCCACGGACTTCACGAGCGCGGCCGGAAGCATCGACACCACCGCCCGCGTGCTGGACATCGGCAACCTCATCATCACGCCGGGAACAGTCACTGCCGGTACCGGTTCGGACGACGCACCGACAACTGCCCCGGTGACCATGAGCACCACGGCGCAGGCACTCGTCACCTCAGCCACCCTCGGCAAGGGCAGCTACACTCTCACTCCCACCTTCGGCCTCAGCGTTCCCGCAAACTCGTTCCGGTCTAACTTCTCGGGCGTTGTCGGAAGCAGCCCCATAAACCCCTACATCTCCACCATCACCTTCACGATCGCTTAATCGGCACATCGTCCCTCGCTCTCGGGCCTCCGCTGATTCAGTCGCGGGGCCCGAGCTCTTTTCAGAGACGGGTCGAACTGGTCGAGCAGGTCGAACTGGCACACGATCACGGGAGCGCCGCCGTCCCTGAATGTTGTAACACGACGTAACATGGGATCGTGACAGCGTACGTCTCGGCTCTGGACCTCTTCTCCATTGGGATCGGTCCATCCAGTTCCCACACGGTTGGCCCGATGCGGGCCGCCCGCATCTTTGCCGAGCGCCTCCGGGATTCCGGGCTCCTGAACAACGTGCAGCGCATTCGTTGCTCGCTCTTTGGGTCCCTCGGCTCCACCGGACTCGGCCACGGCACCCCCGACGCGGTCCTTGCCGGCCTGGCCGGACTACGGCCGGAGGTGTGTGATCCCGACGACGTGCGTGGGGCCTGGTCACAGCTCACGGACGGTGCAACGCTCACACTGCTTGGCGGACGCACCATTCCCGTCCGCCAGAATGACATCACCTTCGAACCCCGCACTCGGCTGCCGGGCCATCCCAATGCACTCACGATTTCGGCGTGGGGCGAAGCGGATACAGCGCCCCTGTTCGAGCAGACCTTCTATTCGATCGGTGGCGGCTTCCTCCGCCAGGACCACGATCAGGTGGGCACCAAGCCGTGCGCGGTTCATCCCCTCCCCTACACGTCGAGCGCTGAGCTTCTCGCCCTGTGCGACGAACACGACATTGGTATTTGCGAGGTGGCTCGCCAGAACGAAGAAGCCATCCACGGACCCGAGGGTTTGACGGCCGGGCTCGATGCCATCTGGGGCGCGATGCACGAGTGCGTTGAGGCCGGACTCGGAGCCACCGGCACGCTACCCGGCGGACTCAAGGTCAAGCGGCGTGCGGCATCCGTTCGTATGCGACTTGAGGAATATGAATGTCAGCCGCAGCGTGACCGTGACACCTCGACCGAGTGGCTGCATGCTTTTGCCCTGGCCGTAAACGAGGAGAATGCCTCGGGTGGACGCGTCGTGACGGCACCCACCAATGGCGCAGCCGGCATCATTCCGGCCGTGGGCCACTATTACCTGCGCTTCGTTCCGGGAGCGGATGCCGCGGGCATCCGCCGCTATCTGCTCACCGCCGTGGCCATCGGGTCGCTGGTAAAGGCGAACGCCTCGATTTCCGGTGCCGAGGGCGGCTGTCAAGCCGAGGTGGGATCGGCGTGCGCCATGGCCGCTGGCGCACTCTGTGCCGTGCTGGGCGGGACACCCCGGCAGGTGGAGAACGCAGCCGAAATTGCGATGGAGCACCACCTAGGCCTCACGTGCGATCCCGTGGGCGGACTCGTGCAGGTGCCCTGCATCGAGCGAAATGCCATCGCCTCCTCCACGGCCGTGTCGGCCGCACGATTGGCCCTCCACGGCGACGGAACCCACCTCGTTTCCCTCGATACGGTGATCGAGACCATGCGCCAGACCGGCCTCGACATGATGACGAAGTACAAGGAAACGAGTGAGGGTGGCCTCGCCGTGAACGTCATCGAGTGCTGACGCACCTCCCGCCGGGTTCGACGCCGGCGGGGCGGTGAGCACTAGAGTAGGGGCATCACGAGGCACTAATGGGGGAACATTATTTTGCACACGTCAACGCATCCGCTGCGCATTGCGGTTTCGACCGGCACGCTGCTGCTGGCCCTGACGCTCGGTTTGGCGGGGTGCGCAGGCACTCCCGTTCCGGCCGTGACGGTGACCTACACTCCCACGCCTGCCGCCACCCCCAGCCCATCGCCCACACCAACACCAACACCAACCGCCACGCCCGAACCCGTGGCGGAGGCCCCCCTGATTCCCAATCCCGAGGTGCCCAACGTCATCCCGAATGCGGAGCCGATTCCGTTGCCCCAGGGACCAGCGGTTGACCTTGGTTCCACGCCCGGCGCGCGCGGTCCCGCCGTCGCCAACAGCGCGGGAGCACTGGTCACGTACACGGTCGTCGAGGGTGATGCCTTCTTCGACATCGCTCAGCGATTCAACATTCCGGTGCAGCTGATGCTTACCATGAATCCGTCGGTTCCCGGCCTCGGTGAGCGCATCTACCTGCAGCAGATCATCAACCTCGACTGGACGACCACCCGCTAACTGCGCTAACTGCGCCGCACACGTGCCCGCGACGCCCGCGGCACTCGTTTGGCCGGGCGGCACCCGTTCAAACGAGTGCCGCCCGGCCAAACACGTGCCGCGGGCTAGTTCCGGGCCGCGTGAATGGCCTCGATGATCGAGGTAACGCGCACGGCGTCGCTCGGATCGACGGGAACCATAGCTCCCCGCAGGAGCGCGTCGGCCAGGCCCGCGTAAAACAGGTCATATCGACCCCGTTCGGTGGGGTGCGGCGCCATGGCACCGTCGATGCCGAGCATGCCCCACGTGCTTTCTGCCGCGACCCCAAATGCGGCATCGGTGGGCCGGGCCCCGTTCTTGAGTGCGGCCTCCTGCGCATCCAGTCCCCAGCTCGTGTAGCCGGCCCGGGACCCCAGCACCCGAAAACGGGCCCCGCGCTGAGCCGCCAGACCGTTCATCCACAGGTGCGACACCACACCGGATGCGTGGGTGAGCGCCACGAAGGAGTCGTCGTCGGCAACTCCCCCGGCCCGCTGCGTGAGCGTCTCGGCGTACACGCTCTCGACCGCACCGAACAGCACGATCGCCTGATCAATGAGGTGCGGACCGAGATCGTAGAGCAGACCACCCCCGTCGTTCGGAGCAGCGTCACGCTTCCACGATGCCCGCACGGTGGGCTTCCAAAACTCAAATCGCGACTCGAACCGGCGCACCTCACCAAGGGCTCCATCGGCAAGGAGCGCTCGCAGGGTGAGAAAATCACCGTCCCACCGCCGGTTCTGAAACACGGTGAGAGCCAGGCCGAGCCGTTCGGCCTTCTCCACCAGCTCACGCCCCTCGGCCGCGGTCACGGCGAACGGCTTGTCAACGACGACCGCGAGCCCGGCATCCAGTGCCGCATGGGCGAGCACCGCGTGTGTCGCGGGTGGGGAGGCGATGACCACCAGATCAAGGTCGGCGCACGTGGCGAACAGCTCCGTGGTGGAGGCCACAATGCGCGCCTCGGGATAGAGCTCACGGGCATCCGCTTGGCGGTCGGGAGCGCCCGTCACGATCACATCGAGGGAGAATTCGGGATTCGCCGCGATAAACGGGCTGTGAAAGGTGCGCCCTGCCAGACCGAACCCGATCACGGCCGTGCGGAGGGGGGAACGGGTGGGGGTGAGATTCATGGCTTAACGGTACCGAGGTTTCGAGCTACCGAGGTTTCGAGCTACCGAGGTTTCGAGGCCGGATGGTCTCGAAACCTCGGGTCAGACCGCGTCAACGGTGAAGAGAATGGCCTGTTCGGGCGTCAGGAGCGGCGCAGCTAACCCCACCCGGGCGAGGATCGCTCCGGAAAGCACCACACCGTCAGCCAGCCACAGCGGTGCCACGGTCTGGAGCGTGCGAGGCAGCGGACCCACCACCAGCGGTCGCACCTGGTAGCGGCGAGCCGGGTCGAGGCCGGGAAACCGGATCTGGGCGGGAAGCGCGGTGCGCGGCGCAGCAAGAGCTACGTGCGCAAAGACCGCCGAGGATTGGTCTGCCGCCACCACACCGTGCAGCTCAATCGCGGGATCGGAACCGTCAGCGTGCACGACCGTGCCGCTGTGCAGGAGCGCCCGCTGCTGCTTGTAGATCGTGATCCACGCGCGAATCTGGTCGCGTTCGGCTTCGGACGCCTGAGTGAGGTCCCACTCAATACCCGCGCTGCCAAACAAAGCCGTGGCCAGGCGAAAGCCGAGGGCGGAGGCGCGCCCGGTGGTGTGGGCGGTGGCCGCACCCAGGTGACTGCCCAGATACTCCGGCGGAACCAACACACCCGTGTAGCGCTGGATCTGCTGGCGCTCCAGAGGATCGTTGGTGTCGCTCGTCCACACCCGGTCAACCCGCCCCAAAATACCGAGGTCAATGCGGCCCCCACCGGACGCGCAGGACTCAATCTCCAGCCCCGGCTGTGCAGCACGCAGAGCATCAAGAAGCTTGTAGAGGGCGATGGTCTGCCGGTGGGACGAGCCGCCGAGCAGATCACGGTTGTGATCCCATTTGAGATAGGCGATGGGATAGTCACTCAGCAGCGCGGTGAGGCGTTCGAACAGCCAGGCGAACGCCTCGGGGTTGCCGAGGTCCAGTACGCGTTGGCCGCGCCAGGTGGGCGCGGCCGCCGAGCCGAGCAGCCAGTCGGGGTGCGCCCGCGCGAGGTTGGAGTCGGGATTCACCATCTCGGGTTCGACCCACAAGCCAAAATCAAGCCCCGCCGACTGCACCCTCTCAATAAGCGGATGCAGCCCGTTGGGCCAGGAGGTGGCATCAACGAACCAGTCTCCGAGGGCACGCTGATCGTCGGTGCGCCCCGAAAACCAGCCGTCGTCGAGCACGAAGCGCTCCACACCCACCGACGCAGCTGCAGTGACCAGCCGCGACAGCGTCTCGAGGTCGTGATCAAAGTACACGGCTTCCCACGTGTTCAACACGACCGGACGCGGACCGGTGACCGTAGACCACGACCTGATCCACGGGTGCAGCCGGGCACTCAGGCCGTCGAGGCCGGCGCCGGAGTACACGGCAATGGTCCAGGGGCTGCGGTAGCTTTCTCCACCAGCCAGACTGACCTCGCCCGGTGCCAGCAGCTCCCCGGCTCCAACAGCCGCGTGGCCGAGCGCGCTCCGCTCCACCCACACACGTTTGTCACCGCTCCAGGCCTCGTGTACGGCCCACACCTCACCCTGCCGAAAGCCGAACCCGGGGGTTCCCACCACGGTGAGGAAGGAGTCGTCGTGACCGGGACGACCGTGGCGGGATTCCCGACTCCACACACCGTGGCCAAGGACGCTTCGCTGCGGACGGCGTTCATGGCTCCAGAGACCGGTGAAGTCCAGGAGCTCCTGGGCACGATCCGGTATCGGCAGAATGACGTCGAGAGCCGACAGCTCAAAGGGGGTCTCCCCCGTGTTGGTCAGGGCGTGCTGCAGCCGCAACACGCCCTGCACGGTGAGTTCCAGATCAATGCGCACCGAAACGGATGCGTGTCGATCAACCAGGTCAATGGCCACCGTGTTCGCAGCCTCCTCCCGCACGGCCACACATTCGAAGGCCAGGTCTATCTGCCCGACACTGGGCCGAAAACCACCCAGGCCGGGGCGACCGCTCCAGCCCTCCGCGAGCGTCGGAAGCAGTGACAGTCGCACCGGCACGTCGAGGGAGCTGGGGCCGACCGGCGGCATGCTCGCGCGTGCGAGGGAGGACAGATCGACCGCGTCCTGTGCGCCGAGATCGGCACCCCAGTACACGATCACGGGAACACCCGGACCGGAGGCGTCCAGCACAAGGGAGGTGCCGGCGGCACGAAGATGGCGAATCATGAGGGTGTTTCCAATCGAAGCACGACGGGTTGGGGCTACACGACAATACTGCCCGGTGCAGGTGCACCGGACAGTATTGTCAGTTCAAACGATCACTTCAATCGATCAGGTCAATTGATCAGTGCGCTGTTATTCCTTGACCGGGATTGACTGTGCCTTCAGGGCTTCAATCGTGGCAGTCTGGCCGGTGGTGAGCGCCTCGGCGAGGGTGCCGTTGCCGCTCACAGCCGCCTTGAAACCATCAGACACATCGTTGTAGGTCTGCGTCATGGTGGGGCCCCACACGAAGTCTGCCGACACCTCACTGGATGCTGCAGCAAAGACGTCGTAGATGGGCTGGTCGCCGTAGAACGCCACGCCCTCCTTGAGCACGGGGAGGTCAAGACCAGCCTTGGCGGCCGGGTACAGGTTGGCCGATTCGTTGAGCATGGTCAGCGACTCGCTCGAGCTGTTGAGCCAGAGTGCAAACTGCGCTGCTTCGTACGGGTGCTCAGAACCGGTGAAGACTGCGGTGGACGAGCCACCCCAGTTTCCGCTCGCGGCGTCGCCGGCGGCCCACTGCGGTGACGGAGCCACGGCCCACTTGCCCGCGGTGTCCGGCGCGCCACTGGCGATGGAGTTGGCACCCCAAGCGGCAGAGTTCCAGGTCCAGGCCGCGCCCGTGTTGTAGGCGTTATCCCACTCGGTGGTCCACGGCGGCTGGGTGGAGACGAGGTCCCGGTCAATCAGGTCCTGCCAGTAATCGGCAACCTTGATGGAGGTGTCGTCGGTGAGGTTGACGCTCCAGTCGGTGCCGTCATTTCCGAACCAGGTACCGCCGGCCTGCCAGACGAGCCCGGCAAACTGGTTGATGTCGCTCTGCGAGAAGTTGGTGATGTAGTTACCGGTGGCGCGCACCTGCTCGGCCGCGGTCGCGAACTCGGCCCAGGTGGTGGGAATAGCGATGTTGTTGGCCTCGAAGAGGTCAGCCCGGTAGAACATGGCCATGGGGCCCGAGTCCTGCGGAATGGCGTACACGGCGTCCTCCTCGTTGAAGTTCACCTGGCCCCAGGTCCAGTCCACGAAGTCAGCCTGCGCATCCAGCACACCAGCGCAGGAAGCCAGGTTGACCAGGCCATCCTGCACGCGGAAGTTGGGCAGCGCGTCGTATTCGATCTGACCGAGGTCAGGCGCGTTGCCGGCCTCGAGCTGGTTGAAGAAGTTGGCGTAGGTGCCGCCGTTTCCGTTCGGTCCGGTCTGCACGGCCACCTGAATGTCGGGGTTGGCCTCGTTCCAGACGTCGACAACGTCTTCGATGCCGGGGATCCAGGACGTGAAGGTGAGGTTGACCTTTCCGTCAGCGGGGGCGCAGTCTGCGGCAGTGTCGCTCGTGGACGCGGCCGTTGAACAGCCGCTGAGGGCTACCGTCGCTGCGGTGAGCAGGGCAACGGTGGCCGCTCGTTTCGTGATTCGCATTATTTTCCTTTGATGGTTTTTCGCTGGAGTGGAGTGGTGCGGGGCGGTACGGGGTGGTGCGGATGGGACGGTCGGAAAAGTAGAAGGGGTTATTTGACGCTGCCGGCGCCGAGGCCGCTGCGCCAAAAGCGCTGCAGGAGCAGGAAAAGAATGATCAGCGGAATGATCGACAAGAGGGCTCCGATCAGCACGTAACCGCGCAGCTCGGGGATCTGGTTCACCTGGGAGTTCCAGGCGTAGAGCCCGAGAGTCACCGGGAAGAGGGTCTCATCGCGCAGCATGATCAGGGGAAGGAAGAAGTTGTTCCAAATGGCCACAAACTGAAAGAGGAAGACCGTGACCAGGGCGGGGAACATCAGCTTGACGGACACCGTGAAGAACGTGCGCACTTCCCCGGCGCCATCGAGGCGAGCCGCTTCGATCAGTTCGTCGGGCACGCTGGCCGCGGCGAAGATACGGGTGAGGTAGACGCCGAAGGGGCTGACCAGGCTGGGCAGGAAGACCGCCCAGAAGGTGTTGGTGAGGCTCACCTGGCTGAAGAGCAGAAAGAGTGGGAGCGCGAGCGCGGTGGCCGGTACGAGTACCCCGCCAAGCACAATGTTGAAGAGGAACTCGCGGCCCGGGAACCGATACTTGGCCAGCGCGTAGCCGCACATTGCAGCAAAGAGGGTGGCAAGCAGCGCACCCGCTCCGGCGTAGACCGCACTGTTGAGCATCCACTTAAGAAAAACACCGTCACGGTAGACCACAAGGTCACCGATGTTCTCAAACAGATTAAAGTCGGCGAACCAGAGTGGGTTGGTGTTTGTGAACTGGCTGCTGGATTTCGTTCCAGCAATGAACAGCCACCAGATCGGGATGAGGAAGTAGAGCGTGAAGACGAGCATCACGGTCATGGCCCCGATCTGCGATAGCGGGCTCTCCCTGGGACCCTTCGCGACTCGACGGGACGTGGGCACACGCGTGGGCGCGCCGGGAGCGACGGCCGGCTCGGTGAGGGCGCTCATTTGGCTTCCTTCCGCTGGGTGAATTTGAGGAATGAGAAGGACAGCACGAAGGTGGCCAGCGCCAACACCACGCTGAATGCCGCGGCGAGGTTGACGTTCGGAATCGACGAGGTGGAGTAGACCATCAGGTTGGGTGTGAACGTACTGGTGACCGCGGAGCTGAAGGAGCGGAACACCTGGGGCTCAGCGAGCAGCTGGAGGGTACCGATGATGGAGAAGATGCCGGTGAGCACGATGGCCGGCATGATCAGCGGAATCTTGATGGACCAGGCGATGCGTAACTGACCGGCACCGTCGAGCCGGGCGGCCTCATAGATTTCAGTGGGGATGGCGAGAAGTGCGGAGTAGATGATGAGCATGTTGTAGCCCACGTACACCCACGTGACCACGTTTGCGATGGCCCACAGCACCAGGTCGGCGGAAAGAAAACTGACGTTGCTGGTGAGGGCGGTGAACGGTGAGAGGTTCGGTGAGTACAGGAAACCCCACATAATCGCTGCGATCACTCCCGGCACGGCGTAGGGAACAAAGAACGCCAGCCGGAAGAAACGTTTGCCGCGCAGGAGCGGGCTGTCCAACAGGAGGGCAAAGATGAGGGCGAGGCCGAGCATGACCGGCACCTGCACGACACCGAAGGCCAGCACGCGGGCAATGGATTCCCAGAACGGACCATTCTGGAACACCAGAATGTACTGGGTGAGGCCACCAAAAACCTCGGTCGCCTTGCCGAAGGTACCCTCCCGCTCGATGACGAGCAGTGACTGGTAGACCGCATAGGCAATGGGGATGAGGTAAAACAGCGTGAAGAGAACGGCGAACGGCACGATAAAGAAGGCGATGGCCTGGGGGTGCGCCACCCGAACCTTGCGCGGTCGCCGTGGGGGCTGCGGAACCGAGCCGATGCGGGTGCCTACTGCGGACGTAGCCGAAGCGCTCATGATGCGGTCTCCTCTCTGATGACGCGGACGGCTCCGGCCGGCACCAGCACGGTGCCGGTCACGGCGTCACCGGTGACAATGTCGATTCCGTCTGCGGTGGCAACCACGGTGTCGGAGACGCCGTGGTTGATGATGAACACAAAACTACGGTCGTCGCCCACGCGTCGAATGACCTCGAGCAGCCCGTCGTTCTCCGGGCCGGTCGCGGTGACACGGGCCTCGCGAGCAATCACCCGCAAGAGGTCACGGTAGGTGGTGTGGTCCGGCGCGGTGGCCAGGTACCACGCCGCCCCGGATCCGTGGCGGTTGCGCGTGATCGCCGGCACGCCGACGAGCGTCCCGTCGGCGTAGGACGCGATCGCCTCGGCACTGGCGAGGCGCAGGCGCTCGGTCCACAGTGTGCCCGTGGCATCAGCACCGAACGCATCAGCACCGAAGGCATCAGCACCGAAGGCATCAGCACCGAACGCATCGAGCCGCACAGCCTGGTCGGGCGACAGCGGTACAAACTCCTCCACGGAGATGCCGAGGAGGTCACGGAATGCACCGGGGTAGCCCCCGAGACGAACTCGGTCGTCCTCGTCAACAATGCCGCTGTAGAAGGTAACCAGCGTGTGGCCACCCGCAGCCACGAAGGCCGCCAGGTTGTCTGCCTGCTCATCGGTGGTGAGGTAGAGGGCCGGCACCACGACGAGGCGATAACCCGTGAGATCGGCGTCCGGAGAGACGATGTCAACGGTGACTCCGAGCCGATGCAGCGCGGTGTACGCAGCGTGCACCTGTTCGAGGTAGGTGACCGCCTTCGATGGACGGGACTCGTTGTCTGCGGCCCACCAGGCTTCCCAGCTGAACAGGATCGCCGTGTCGGCAACCACTCGGGTGCCCACCACCTCACGGAGGCGGGTGAGCGTGGCGCCCAGTTCGACGACCTCTTTCCAGAGGACGGTGTCGGTTCCGGCGTGCGGCACCAGCGCGGAGTGGAATTTTTCCGACCCCTGCTGGGATGCGCGCCACTGAAAGAAGCAGATGGCTTCGGCACCGCGAGCCACATGGGAGAGCGAGTTGCGGGTCATCTCCCCCGGGGCCTTTGCCCGGTTGAGCGGTTGCCAGTTCACGGCGCTTGTGGCCTGCTCCATGAGGAGCCAGCCACCGCCATCGGCGAGCCCTCGGCTGAGGTCTGCGGAGAAGGCAAGCTCCGTTGTGGGGTCGTCGAGTCGGTGATCCAGGTAGTGATCGTTGGCCACAACATCAACGTCGGATGCCCAGGACCAGTAGTCAAGGTTGCGAATGTGTGCGGTGACCATGAAGTTTGTGGTGACCGGCACGCGACTGTGCCGGCGGATGACGGCTTCCTCGGCCCGGTAGTAACCGAGCAGTTCGTCGGAGCTGAACCGGTGGAAATCCAGGGCCTGCCCCGGATTACGGCTGGACAGGGTGAGGCGTGGCGTGTGAATTTCTTCCCAAGCGCCGTAGCGCTGGCTCCAGAAGGACGTTCCCCACGCCGTGTTCAGGGCAGCAATGGTTCCGTAGCGGGCTTCGAGCCAGCGCCGGAATGCACCGGCAGTGTCGTCGCAGTAGCAGAGCGCGTTGTGGCACCCCAGTTCGTTCGATACGTGCCAGAGCACAACGGCGGGATGAGCGCCATAGCGCTCGGCGACTCGCTCGACCAGGCGCAAAGCGTGCGCACGAAACACCGGCGAACTGGGGCACCAGGCCTGGCGTCCACCGGAGTAGCGCGTGGTGCCGTCTTCGACCTGAGGCAGAATCTCGGGGTGTGCGGTGGTGAGCCACGGCGGCGGCGACGAGGTTCCCGTGCCCAGGTTGACGCGAATCCCGTGCGAGTGAAGCAGGTCAATGATGGTGTCGAGCAGAGTGAAGTCGTACTCACCCGCGCGGGGTTCGAGAGCGGACCAGCCGAAAATGTTGATGGCCACGAGGTCGACGCCAGCCTGCTGCATCAGCAGCACGTCTTCGGCCCAGACCTCTGGTCCCCACTGCTCGGGGTTGTAATCACAGCCGTAGGCGATACCGGTCTGCACGAAGGGGGTCGCCCGCACGGCCTCATCGAGGTGGACCTGGGTGGCTGCTGGCGTGTACATCTGCTCCCGCTTCTGCGTGCTCTTCTGTGAACGTGCACAGATGGGAGTGAATAACTCCCCGTTGAGATTTCTGTGAACGTACACACACTAAATAGATTGGCACCAGAGTGTCAAGGTGACAAGCCGGTACAGTTATCAAATGGTTACCGTTCCGAGGCGACGCAAACGCGCGACGATCCACGATGTCGCTGCTGAAGCCGGCGTCTCCCGCGGCACGGTCAGTCGGGTCGTGAACAACGAGCGCTATGTGTCGGCCGAAGCCCGCAGCGCCATTGAGGCCGCTATCGAAAAGGTTGGCTACGTTCCCAACACCGCGGCACGCAACCTGGTGATGCAGCGCTCACAGGCCGTGGGCCTGCTCGTGCACGAGCCACACTCGCTTTTTCTCGAGGACCCGAATATCGGTGAGATCCTTCTCGGCGCCAACACCGCACTCTCCCGTGCGGACTACCAGATGGTGAGCCTGGTGATTGAGTCCGATCGGGACACCGAACGGGTGGCCCGATACCTCAGTGGCGGATTTGTGGACGGCATTGTCGTCATCTCCGCTCGGGAGCAGGACCCGATCACCCGCGTCATCGAACGGTTGGATCTGCCCGCGGCCTTCGTGGGGCATCCGCTGGACCTGGTGGACCTCCCCTACGTGAGCATCAACAACACCCTGGCTGCCCGCGCGATCACTGAACGCCTCATGAAGACGGGACGACGGCGCATCGGCATGATCGTTGCCGCACTGGATCGCGACTCGGGTATCGACCGTCTGGCGGGGTTCACGGCGGCGCTCGGTGACCGCTTCGACCCGGCACTGGTGGCTTCGGTCCCCCTGTACACCTACGCCGACGGGCAGGCCGGGATGCGAATGCTGCTCGAACGGGACCCCCTCATCGACGGTGTCTTTGCGGCGTCCGACGCTATTGCCGCGGGCGCGCTGAACGCGCTGCGCGAGGCCGGCCGCAGCGTGCCCGGTGACGTGGGAATTGTGGGCTTTGACGACAGCGCCTGGGCTGTGCGCTGCCAGCCCCTGCTCTCCACCGTGCGCCAGCCCGCCAACAAGCTGGGTGAGCGCGCCGCAGAATCGGTGCTCAGCCAGCTGCGCGGTGAGGCCCCCGAGCTTGGTGGGATTCTGCTGGAGACCGAAATCGTCTGGCGCGATTCGGCCTAATCGGCCGAATCGGCGGCCCCCACCCGGGAGGGTTACAGGCGATTGACGCCGGTCACGCGCACGACGGCTTCTCCCAGCTCGTCTGATGCTTCCAGATCAATCTCCGCGCTGATTCCCCAGTCGTGGTCACCGGCCGGATCGTCGAGAATCTGGCGCACGGTCCAGCTCGTTGCCGTGGTCTCGATCATGAGCAGGTCGGAGCTGCGCGCCGGGGCACCGGTGAGAATCTCATCGTGCTCGTCGAAGTACGCGTCCAGCGAGTCACCCCACACGTCGGCCGTGAACCCGTGCTCCTTGTCAAGGTCGCCGAGCTCGTCGTAGTGCTCGAGGGCAGCCAACTGCACGCGGCGAAAGAGTTCGTTGCGCACGAGAATGCGGAAGGCCCGCACGTTCATCGTGAGCCGCTTGGGCGTGGGCGGCATGAGTGCATGCGCCTCAGACTCATGCTCCACCGGGTCCGGGTGCAGCAGTTCTTCCCACTCGTCGAGCAGGCTCGAATCCACCTGGCGCACCAGTTCGCCCAGCCATTCGATCAGATCAAGCAGGTCTTCATTCTTGGCCTCGTCGGGGATGGTCTGCCGGGCCGCGCGGTACGCGTCCGACAGGTATCGCAGCACCACACCCTCGCTCCGCGCGAGCTTGTAGAAGGCGATGAACTCCCCAAACGACATTGCCCGCTCGTACATGTCGCGCACCACGGATTTGGGCCGCAACTCGAAGTCGGCGATCCAGGGCTGCGACGCCTTGTAGGTCTCAAACGTGTAGTTCAACAGCTCTTCGAGCGGCTTGGGCCAGGTGATTTCCTCGAGCAGCGCCATCCGCTCGTCATATTCAATCCCCTCGCGCTTCATGGCGTTCACGGCCTCGCCCCGCGCGGCGAATTGCTGGCCCATGAGCACGGGCCGCGGGTCGTCGAGCGTCGCCTCCAGAATGGAGATCATGTCAAGGGCATAGTTGCCGGTTCCGGGGCCGGGACCCACGGCCGGATCCGGGTCGAGCAGCTCGAAGGCGGCGAGCGCAAACGGGGACAGCGGTTGGTTGAGAGCGAAGTTGGCCTGTAGATCGATCATGAGGCGGATGCTTGGCTCGAGCCCGTCGAGACCTCGCGCGGTTTGCTCCACAATCCCGGCTTCCCGCAGCGTCTTGTAGATGCCGAGGGCACGCTTGGCGAGCACCAGCTGGCGCTTCCACGGCTCGTGATTATCAAAGACGAGGGAGTGCACGTGGGCGAAGGCGTCCCCGCCACGCCCGATCACATTGATGAGCATTGCGGCGGTCATCTGCATGCTCGAGCTCAAGGTCTCCGGCTCGGCGTCCACCAAGCGGCGGAATGACGGTTCGCCCCAGGAGACGAAGCCGTCCGGCGCCTTCTTGCGCACGATCTTGCGCTTCTTCTTCGGGTCGTCCCCCGCCTTCTCGATGGCCTTCAGGTTCTCCGACTCGTGGTCGGGTGCCTGAATCACCACGGTGCCGGCGGTGTCATAGCCCGCGCGTCCGGCACGCCCGGCGATCTGGTGGAATTCCCGCACGAGCACCTGGCGCATCTTCACGCCGTCATACTTCGTGAGCGCCGTGAACAGCACCGTGCGAATAGGCACGTTGATGCCCACGCCGAGGGTGTCGGTTCCACAAATGACCCGCAGCATGCCGCGCTGTGCGAGCTGTTCCACGAGGCGCCGATACTTGGGCAGCATTCCGGCGTGGTGCACGCCGATCCCCATGCGAATGAGGCGCGACAGGGTTTTGCCGAAACTGGTCGTGAAGCGGAACTCACCAATGAGTTCGGCTATCTCGTCGCGCTGCTCCCGGGTGGCCACCTTGGCGCTTGCGAGCGCCTGCGCTCGCTCCAGCGCGGCAGCCTGCGAGAAGTGCACAATGTAGACCGGCGCCTTCTGCGTGTGCAGCAGGTCTTCGACCGTCTCATGCACGGGAGTGGTCTCGTAGTAGAAGTTGAGCGGTACCGGGCGCTCCACACCGGTGACGATCGCGGTGTCCCGCCCGGTGCGCTTCGACAGGTCTTCGGCAATGAACCGCACGTCACCGAGCGTGGCCGACATGAGGATGAACTGCACGCGCGGCAGCAGGAGCAGCGGCACCTGCCACGCCCAGCCACGTTCCGGGTCGCCATAGAAGTGGAACTCATCCATCACCACCTGATCGACCTCGGTGTCCTCGCCGTGACGCAGCGCGAGGTTCGCCAGAATTTCAGCGGTACAGCAGATGATGGGGGCATCCGCATTCACGGACGAGTCGCCCGTCATCATGCCCACGTTTTCGGCACCGAAGGTCTCCACCAGCGAGAAGAACTTCTCGCTCACCAGCGCCTTGATCGGGGCCGTGTAGAAGCTGCGCTTACCCGCGGACAGCGCGGCGAAGTGCGCTCCGACCGCCACGAGCGACTTGCCAGTGCCCGTGGGGGTACTGAGGATGAGGTTGGCACCCGACACGATCTCGATGACCGCCTCTTCCTGAGCCGGGTAGAGCGAGAGCCCCTGCTCGGTCGCCCAGTTTTCGAACGCCTCGAAGAGAACGTCGGGGTCGGTTACGTTGGGGAGACTCGTGAGAAGTGACATGTTCCCTTAAGACTGCACTACTTCGCTGTGCCCTGGTGAACGGTGCGGGGAACGGGACGGGGAACGGGACGGGGAACGGGACGGGGAACGGGACGGGCCTGGGTTCAGGGAACGGTTCTAGGCTGGAGTCATGTCCAGCAGTGATGAGTCAACGTACGCCGTGCCCACCGCCGCGCCCACCACCGTGGCTCAGCGCCCGAACAGCCTGGCCGCTCTCTGGCGTCCGGCGGTTGCCGGCGTGGCCGCGGCGATCGCGGCCCTCGGAGTCGCCGAGCTGGTGGCCGCTGTTCTGGCTCCCACGGCAAGTCCGGTGCTCTCCGTTGGCGCCCTCATCATCGACCTCGTGCCGGCGGCTGTCAAAGACCTCGTGATTTCCCTCTTTGGCACGGCCGACAAGATTGTGCTCATCATCAGCATCGGTCTCGTCGTGGTCGTGCTGGCCGCCGTAGCCGGAATTGTTGAATACCGCCGACCCCCGTGGGGGCGACTGATCGTGGTTGCCGCCGCCGGCCTCGCACTCGTCGCTGCCCTCACCCGCTCCGAGTCCGCGGTCTTCGACGCCGTCCCCTCGATCGCGGCCGCCGGCGTGGGCGCCTTCGTGCTCGCCGTTCTCACGCGTCGGCTCAGCAACCGGCCGGTCGGAGAGGGCACCCTCGATCGCCGTGGCTTCCTCGCCCTCACCGGTGCCAGCGCCGGCGTCGGAATCCTCGCGCTCATCGGTGGCCAGCTCCTTCTGGCCGGAACTCGGGCAACGGATGCCGCGCGCGCGCTCTTCACGCTGCCTCCGGCATCCGTTCCCGGCGTTCCGATTGCGGCCGGGGCATCGTTTGACGTTGCGGGACTCTCGCCGATCATCACGCCCAACGCCGATTTTTATCGCATTGATACCGCCCTGCAGGTGCCCCGGATCGACCCGAGCACCTGGACCCTCCGCATTACCGGCATGGTGGAGAACGAAATCGAGATTTCCTTCGCCGAGCTGCTCGCCCTGCCGCTGGAGGAGAGCACCACGACGCTTGCCTGCGTGTCCAACTATGTGGGCGGTGACCTGATCGGGAACGCCGTGTGGCTCGGCTACCCGATTCGTGCTCTGCTCGCCCGGGCCGTACCTACGGGCGATGCGGACATGGTGCTCTCGCGCAGCTCCGATGGCTTCACCGCCGGAACGCCACTCGAAGCCCTCACCGACGACCGCAACGCCATTCTCGCCGTGGGGATGAACGGTGACCCGCTTCCGCTCGAGCACGGTTACCCGGTGCGCATGGTTGTTCCCGGTCTCTACGGTTACGTCTCGGCCACCAAGTGGGTGGTTGAACTCACGGTCACCCGCTTCGATCAGGAGCAGGGTTACTGGACTCCGAGAGGCTGGTCGGAACTCGGCCCGGTGAAACTCTCGTCGCGTATTGATGTGCCGCGCGCCGGCGTGCAGGTGGAAGCCGGGCAGGTCGTTGTCGCGGGCGTTGCGTGGTCGCAGTATGTGGGAGTGAGCAGAGTGCAGGTGCAGATCGACGGCGGCGAGTGGAACGATGCCACGCTCGCCGATGCCATCTCTGCCGACACCTGGCGCCAGTGGATGTTCACCTGGCCGGCTGCCGCCGGTGCCCACTCGATTACCGTGCGGGCAACGGATGCGGAGGGTCTCGTTCAGACCTCGGTCACGCGCGCGGTGGCTCCGGACGGCGCAACCGGACTGCACGAGGTCTCTGTGAACGTGACCTAGACGTTCTTCCCACTCAGGCAGTAACTTCCTGCGGCCCTCCGGCCTCGGTGAACCGCTCGAGAACCTCGCCGATACGGCCCCGGCAGCCGCCACACCCGGTACCGGCCCGAGTTGCCGCCCCGATGCACGCCACCGTGGTCTCACCACCGCTTGCCGCGGCCATGATGGCACCCACACTCACGCCGTTGCACCAGCACACCGTGGCATCAGCTGCGAACGCACTCCCGGCCGTCGGTTCGTAGTCCGGCCCGTCATAGCGCAGCAGCACGGAACGGTCGGCGGGAAGCTCACTGCCGCGCTCGAAGAGCAGGGTGAGTTCGGCGGCGGTGCGCGGCATCCCCACGCACACAAAACCCTCGAGGATACCCCCGCGAGTCACCATTTTCACATACCGAAGGTGCTCGGGGTCTGACCATTGCGAGACACTGAGTCGGGCATCCCCGCAGCCCGCCGCATGATCGCTCAGCTTCTCGTCCCAGGGGTCGGCCATGGTATTTCCCACCGCAACTACGTCGACGCCCTCGGCCTTCAGCATGACGACCGCGGCAGTGCCCGCGGCAAGCCCGGCACCCAGATAAAGCTCGCCCCTTGCGCCGAACTCGGCAGCAATCTCGGCCGCAAGCTCGGCCGTGAAGCGTCCCGCGAGCCAGTCGGCCTGACGCCACCCGGGTCCGATCAACCCCGACGGACCGCCTGCCGGAAGTGCCCGGGACGCGCCGAGACCGGGCCGCGGGGCCACGTGCGCACAGTCCCCCAGCGCGTAAATGTGCGGGTCAGCCCAGCTGCGCAGCTGATCATCCACGAGAATTCCGGTGGACACGTCGAGACCGGCGAGACCGGCGAGCTCCGTTCGTGCACCCACGCCACAGGAGAGCAGCAGCAGGTCACCATGAATCTGCTTCCCATCGGCGCAAATCAGGGCGTCAAACCGCTCGACACCGTCGTCGTCGATGTGAAAGAGCAAGCTCTCGGCCCGAGAATGGTTCACCATGGTGACTCCCGCTCGCCGCGCACTGCGGGCGAGCACGGTGCCGCCACCACGGTCCAGATTTCTCGCCATGGGAATCTCCCCGTGGTACACCACGCAGGCTTGACTCCCCGCGCGGGCTGCGGCGAGCGCGATCTCCATGCCGAGAACCCCGGCCCCGAGAACCACAATGCGCTGCTCATTCCGCACGGCCGCGAGCACGCGCTGGGCATCGTCGAGGTCACGCAGCACCGTCACTCCGCGCGGGAGTGAGGCGCCGTTGGCGTCGAGGCGCGTGGCATCCGCTGCCGGCCTGGTCTTGTCATGCCGCACGCGCGTGACGCCGTCGAGGGTGGGGATGTTGGCACGGGCCCCCGTGGCCAGCACGAGACGGTCGTAGGGCAGCTGAGTGCTGTCGCCGACGGTCACGGTGCGGCGGCTTCGGTTAATGGCGGTAACGGTCATGCCGGTGTGAAACTGCACGCCCGCGGTGCGTGCCGCGTCGGTGTCGGTGATCTCCAGGCTCTCGCGATCGGCGTGCCCCACGGCGTATTCCGCAATGAGCACACGGTTATAGGCATCGGCGCTCTCTGCGCCCACGACAGTGAGCGTCAGGTGGCCGGCACGCACCGCGGGGAGGAGTTCCTCCACAAATCGGGCGCCTACCGGGCCGTACCCAACGAGAACGATGCGTTCGGGGCCGCCGCCCGTTCGCTCAGACATGGGCCGCCGCCTCCACGAGAGCGCGCACGTGCACCGCCGTTTTCTTGAACTCCGGCATGCCGGAAATCGGGTCGGTCGCGTCGTCAGTGAGCAGGTTCGCCCGCTGATCGCCGGCAAAGTGAAAGGGCAGAAAAATGGTATCCGAGCGGATGTCGACGGTTACGGTGGCCTGAGCACGCACGGTTCCGCGGTTATTACTGAGTTCCACCCAGTCGTCGTCCACGATACCGAGGCCGTGCGCAGTGGCTGGGTGAATCTGCACTCGAGCGTTCGGCTGAGCCTGTTGCAGTTCGGGCACCCGGCGAGTCTGGGCTCCCGACTGGTAATGCTCCAGCAGGCGTCCCGTAATAAGCGTGAGGGCGCCGCCCCGCTGCTCGACCTCCGGCCGGTTCGGGGCGCGCACTGCTACCAGGTGAGCGCGGCCGTCGGGGTGGGCGAATCGGTCGAGAAAAAGCCGCGGGGTGCCGGTGGAGCCAACGGGGTAGGGCCAATACGCACCGGCTGCGCCACCCGGCTGAGATTCAACGTGAAATTCAGCATCGAGTTCGGCGTCGAGTAGTGCATAGCTCAGTCCGGAGTAGTCGGCCGGGCCACCCTGGCTGGCTCGGCACAGCTCGTCGAAAACCTCCGAGGGATCGGCGCTGAATGTTGACGGCGCCTCCAGGCGGCGAGCAAGTTCGTGCCATACCCAGAGTTCGCTGCGCACGCCAGCGGGCGGCACAACGGCCTGTCGGCGACGGAGGACACGGCCTTCCAGGGAGGTCATGGTGCCGTTCTCCTCCGCCCACTGCGTCACCGGCAGCACGACGTCGGCGAGCGCTGCGGTTTCGGAGAAAAAGAAATCGGCCACCACCAGAAAATCCAGTGCCGCCAGAGCAGTGCGCACCCGGTCGGCGTTCGGGGCAGACACGACCACGTTAGAGCCGTGCACGAGCAGGCTGCGCACCCCGCCCGGCTGTCCCAGAGTGGTGAGCAACTCGACAGCAGGGAGCCCCACGCCGGGGAGGGTGTCGGGATCAATGCCCCACACCCCGGCCACGTGGGCGCGGGCCTGCGGATCACTGATCTTGCGGTAACCGGGTAGCTGGTCGCACTTCTGACCGTGCTCCCGCCCGCCCTGACCATTGCCCTGACCGGTGAGGGTTCCGTACCCGGAGTGCAGGGTTCCCGGCAGACCCAGCACGAGGCTGAGGTTGATTGCCGCCGTTGCCGTGTCGGTGCCGTCGACGTGCTGCTCGACGCCGCGCCCGGTGAGAATGTAGGTGCCGGTGCGGGCTGCCGCACTCGCTGCAAGGCGCCGCGCCAGCTCGCGTAGTTGCCAGACCGGAACACCGGTTTGCTGCTGAACCCGTTCTGGCCACCACTGGCTCACACTCCGACGCAGGGCATCGAACCCCGTGGTGCGTTCCGCCACATAGGCGGTGTCGGTGAGTTTTTCGGTGATCACAATATGCGTGAGGCCAAGGAGCAGCACCAGGTCACTTCCCGGTGTGGGCTGCACGTGCATGCCGGCACCATCATCGGTGAGCCGCGCGGTAGCCGTGCGCCGCGGGTCAACAACGATCAGGCCGCCAGCGGCGCGCGCTCCCTCGAGATGCCCGATGAAGGGCGGCATGGTCTGGGCCACGTTGGAACCCAGAATGAGAATCGTGTCGGCACGGTCAAGATCATCCACTCGGAACGGCAGCCCACGGTCGAGGCCAAAGGCCCGGTTTCCCGCGGCCGCCGCGCTCGACATGCAGAAGCGACCGTTGTAGTCGATGCGGCTTGATCCGAGCGCTACCCGGGTGAACTTACCGAGCTGGTACGCCTTCTCGTTGGTGAGTCCCCCACCACCGAAGACCCCCACGGCGTCCGCGCCATGCCGGCTGCGCGTCTCACGCAGCCGCTCGGCCACGAGGTCGAGGGCGTCCGACCAGGAGGAACCGGCGAAAGTGCCGTCGGTCTGGCGCACCATGGGCTGCAGGAGCCGATCGGGTGCCGCGATGAGCTCGGCTGCACTCCAGCCCTTTTTGCAGAGACCACCGCGATTTGTGGGGAACTCACGACCGGTGATGACGACGCGAGTAGGGGCATCCGTTGGGGTGAGGGTCATCGCGCACTGCAGCGCGCAGTAGGGGCAGTGCGTGGCCAGGCCGGTGGAGGTGGAAGCGCCAGGAGCGGTCACGGTGGGTCTCATTTCGTTCGAACGGCCAGACAACTGAGGCCTAAATACGCTGACCGGCGACGGACGACCCGCGGCGCAGGTAGACGAATGCGGTGACCGCCATCAACACAACGTAGGCGATAGCAAAGCCGTAGATGGCGCTCGTGTAGTCGCCGGTCGTGGTCTTGGAGAAACCGAGCACCTGCGGAATGATGAATCCGCCGTAGGCGCCAATTGCGGAAATAAGGCCGAGGGCAGCGGCGGTCTTGCGCTGGGTTGTGACGTCACCCGAGTTGACGTGAGCGTCAGCGACACCGCTTCGAGCGGAAAACACGCTCGGAATCATGCGGTACGTGGAACCGTTCCCGATTCCGGTGGCCACGAAGATGAGTACGAAGCTCGCGAGGAAGGCCCAGAAGTTCCCGAGCGGCAGCACCACGGTCACGGTGAGGGCGCCCACCGCCATCACCCCAAAAGCCACCACGGTGACGGATGCCCCGCCAAAGCGGTCAGCGAGGCGTCCCCCGGCCGGCCGAGCCAGCGAACCAACGAGGGCTCCGATGAAGGCGAGGGACAGGGACGCCGAGGCCACCTGAAAGGTGGAGTACGTGGGAAACTGATCGGCAATGAGCTTGGGGAACACGCTCGCGAAGCCGATGAACGAGCCGAACGTTCCGATGTAGAGCATCGCGAGAATCCAGAGGTGCGGTTCCCTGAGCGCGGCTACCGAGCCGGCGAAGTCTGCCTTCGCACTGCTGAGATTGTCCATGTACTTCCAGGCACCCCACATGGCGACGAGGATGAACGGCACCCAGAACCAGCCGGCGAGGCTGATGTTGAGCGTGCCCACCGCGCCGAGGGTGATGACGATGGGAACAATCAGCTGGGCCATCGAGGCACCGAGGTTGCCGCCAGCGGCGTTCAATCCGAGGGCATATCCCTTTTGGCTCTGCGGATAGAAGTAGGTGATATTCGACATGGAGCTGGCAAAGTTACCGCCACCAAAGCCCGCAAGTGCGGCGACGAACAGCATCACACCAAAAGGAGTGTCGGGGTTTCCGACGCAGAATCCCAGTGCAATGGAGGGAATAAGAAGCAGCCCGGCAGAGATGATGGTCCAGTTTCGACCACCGAACCTCGGAACGAGAAAGGTATACGGAAAACGCAGGGTGGCACCAACCAGGCTCGGCATCGAGATGAGCCAGAAGATTTCGGCGGTGGAGAAGGTGAAGCCCGCCGCTGGCAGCGACACGACCACGATGCTCCAGAGCTGCCACACCACGAAGCCCAGAAATTCGGCGAAGATAGACCACTTGAGGTTGCGGGATGCAATGAACTTTCCACCGTTCTCCCACTGGGCCGTGTTCTCGGGGTTCCAGTTGTCGATCCAGCGCCCGGGGCGGTGAACAAGAACAGCAGTCTGCAGCGCGTCGGGCGAGATGCCGGGCCTGGCGGCCGGGGCGGACGTAGATGTCAAGAGGGCTCCCTGGGTTCTGGTGATCTGTACCTAGATGTGACGTTATCCGCAGCGTGTTTCGCCCAATCATGGGCACCGTTAACGTTCGGTCACCAGATGGTCACAGCCGCACCCGTTCGATGAGGGCACCGTGTTACACGTTGGACACATGGGTTCGTCCCCGCACGGGTGGTTAAATGGGGCAATGACAATAACTGCTGCCGCCGATGGGTCAGCCCTCGGCAATCCGGGTCCGGCAGGGTGGGCCTGGTACGTCGATGATTCTAATTGGGCCGCAGGAGGATGGAAGCACGCCACCAATAATCAGGGTGAGCTCAAGGCGGTGTTGGAGCTTTTCCGAGCCACCGCGCACATCGACGACGACCTTCTGGTGCTGTGTGACAGCCAATACGTGATCAATTGCATCACCAAGTGGATGCGCGGCTGGAAGGCCAAGGGCTGGCGCAAGGCTGACGGTAAGCCGGTGCTCAATGTGGATCTGCTCAAGGAGATCGACGCGGAGATCGTGGGGCGCCGGTACCGCTTCGAATGGGTGAAGGGTCATGCGAATCATCCGCTGAACGAAGCGGCCGACACGCGGGCCCGCGGGGCCTCCGAATCGTTTCAGCGTGGCACCCCCGTGCGCAGTGGCCCCGGTTACACCGCATCAGGGATCGCTGCAGCGTCGGCAGCGTCGGCAGCGTCGGCAGCGTCGGCAGCGTCGGCAGCGTCGGCAGACTCAGCAGACTCAGCTGGCTCAGCACGAACGCCCACCAGCACCGATGTTCGCCCGGTGACATTTGCCCACACGGAACTTTTCTCCTTCGATGACGACACCACCAACCTGAGTGACGCACACAGCATCACGGTGACGCTCAGCGCGGATCATTTCAGCCGACTCACCCAGCGCGCCCGCGTGCGTGGGGTGAGCGTTGAGGACTGTCTCCGCGACCTGATCTGACACGCTCCATCACGTGCACCACTCCTATTGCGGACGTAAACCCAGGCGTATACTTCCGGGTATTCCGCGGACGGTTGTGACACGTACCCATCCAGCCCGGGTAACAGTTGCCTCTCTCCTCACCGACGAATGGAGCAATCATGGTCATGACAGCGCTTACCTCTGCGGAACTGCGGCGCTTTCAGAAGAGCCTGCGGCAGCTGCGTACGGAGCTCGCCACCGAGCTTGCCCGCCTGACCGGGTCGCTCGACGAGGTGAGAGTGGCCCGCGATGGAACGCAGGACGATGAGCACGATCCGGAAGGGCCCACCCTCACCATGGAGTGGTCACGCCTCTCGGGTGTGCAGCAGGAATTCGCTGACAAGCTCGCCCGTGTTGACCAGGCGTTGGAGCGTGTCGACATCGGAACCTACGGCTTCTGCACGCGCCGCGGCGAAGCGATTGGCCGCGAACGACTAGAAGCCCAGCCGGCAACGGAATTCTGCATCGACTGCGCGCGCGAACGTGAGGCGGAGAGGCGTCGCTAACGCAGCACCTCTACCTCACCCCAATCAGGGACCGCAGACGGAACTCCGACACCATGGGGATTCCGTAGTCAACGGCCTTTCCCGACTTTCCCGTGCTGGCTCGCGGGTTCGCCACCACCAGAAGGCGCGTGCGCATCGTGACAGCGGATGCCACGCGGAATCCTCGAGCGTTCAGCTCACGATGCCAGTCGGCTCGTGACCGGGCCAGGTCACCCGACAGGACGACAATATCGCCCCGCACCAAAGGCACCGGCTCGCACAGCTGGACGGTACCCGCGCCCACGTCACCAGGCGGCGGGTCGATGACGCTGTTCACCACCGACGCGGAAACGCCGAGCGATGCTGCAACACCGAGAAGGTCACCTCGATCTGCTTGGCAGAGTGCGCCCGACTTTCGTGCGACCCTCGCTAGGTCTGCAACGTAGCTGGTGGTGAGTTCGGTACACACAGCGACACTGATTCCACTGAAGGCAGCCAGCTGCACGAGCATGCGCAGGTTATCGGCGTCGATGCGGCGATTGAGCAGACACCGATCAAGCAGGGCAAGAAAGTCAAGGTGTGCGTCCGGACCCGAATAGTCAGGCATCCGTGACACCATACGGCCGAGAAAGCTACGGGCTGGTGAGCTCAGTGTGGGCGAGTCGGGCGCGACGGCCCGGGGCACCCAGGCTGCCCGCGGGGACTCGAGCGGTGCCCACGGAGTGTGTGCGGCACGATCGAGCGCTAGGGTCCACACGGGCAGATCAGGATCACTCTGAACGTAGGCGGCGAAGAGCTGCGCGGTCGCGGTGGCCTGCGCGAGAGCATCGGCGTCCTGCTCGATCTCGATGTCGAAGGCGGCGCAGCAATCCGACAGGGAGCGGCCGGCCCCCGGCAAGAATTCGCGCGCCAGCTGCATCGTGCAAATGGCCTCCATACCCCGACGAGGCCGATACGACATCCGCTCGAATTCGCTCATCAGGAAGCTGGTGCCAAACTGCGCGTCGTGGAAGACAAGGACGCGACCTGACACCAGCTCGACGAGTAGTGGTGCGACCCGGTCGAAGGTGGGCGCCAGTGGAGCGTCTTCCCGCTCGGCTGGTTCCTTGTCCGAGCCCGGCCCCGGATCGACGATGGTGTGCCAGCGACCGGTGATTCGTCCAGCCGCGTCGGTGAGAACCACGGCAATTTCGAGGATTCGATCGTTGCGATACGGAAAGAGTCCCGTTGTTTCGACGTGCACCACGGCAAAACCACGTTTGGGCATACTCTTCCTTTACCTGTTATCAGGCAAAAGTACGCGCCGGGCTCAGCGACGCGCGAGTTCCACTTCGGGTGCCCTTCGTTTGGGGGCGGCTGTCGGACGCGTTCGGCTAGCGGGCGCTCTTCTCGGCTGTCCGGTGATCTGAGCTGTTACCGCCACGTGCTTTGCGTGCCGCGTTTTTGGGCGGAAGCAGCGTATCCGCCTGCTCCAGCGACATCCCATTGGTCTCGGGCACCTTCACGAGGACGAACCAGAACGAGAGCCCCGCAAAGAGCGCGTACATTCCGTAGGTGATGGGCAAAGAAAGATCCGCCATGGGGGGAAAGCTCACGGTGATCAGAAAGTTTGCGATCCACTGCGCGGCGGCAGCCAGACCGAGTGCTTTCGCGCGAATGGAGTTGGGGAAGATTTCTCCGAGAAGTACCCAGACGACCGGGCCCCACGAGGCGCCGAACGAGATGACAAAGAGGTTGGCGGCAACGAGGGCCACGGGTGCCCAGGCACCCGGCAGACTCAGCGCACCGTTGATGGTTTCGGACTGGCTGAAGGCGAGGGCCATGGTGGCGAGGGACACCGTCATGCCGACCGAACCAGCGAGCAGGATGGGGCGTCGACCAATCCGGTCAACCAGAGCGATAGCCACCAGCGTCACGACAATGTTGGTGATGGAGGTGATGACCGAGATCGTGAGGGAGTCACTCTCAGCGAAGCCCACGGCCTCCCACAGGGTCGTGGAGTAGTAGAAGATCACGTTGATTCCCACGAACTGCTGGAACACCGAGAGGATGATTCCCACCCAGACGATGGGCTTGAGGCCGAAGGTCGCGCCACGAAGCGACCCCGACCGCTGGGAACGCTGGTCGTCGGTGATCGACGACTTCATGTCGCGAAGTTCGCGGTCGACATCACCCGCGGGCCAGATCTTCAGGAACACGGCACGGGCGTCCCTCTCGCGTCCCTTGAGCACCAGAAAACGCGGCGATTCGGGCAGTGCGAACGCGATAGCACCGTAGACGATGGCCGGTACCGCCCCGGCGAGGAACATCCATCGCCAAGCCTCGAGACCAAACCAGTACATTCCACTGGCACCGCCGGCGGCATTGGCAAACACGGCATCCGAGAGGAGCGCGGTGAAGATACCGAGGGTGATGGCGAGCTGTTGCAGCGAGCCCAACCGGCCGCGCATGTGACGTGGGGAGATCTCCGCAATGTAGGCGGGCGCCACAACCGACGCGAGCCCGATACCCAAGCCACCAATGACCCGCCAGACGATGAGGTCAACGACGCCAAATGCGAAGCCGGACCCGATGGAGCTGGCCAGAAACACAACGCCACCCACAACCATCATGGGGATACGACCGTAGCGATCAGCGAAACGTCCGCCGAAGAACGCGCCGGCCGCGGCTCCGAGGAGTGCGCAGGCCACGGCGAAGCCGGTGAGTGCGCCGCTGAGGGCGAACTCCTTCTGAACGGCATTGACGGCACCGTTAATGACCGAGGAGTCGAAACCGAAGAGAAAACCACCGATCGCACCAGCAATAGCCAGAATGATGACTTTTCGGTTAGTACCTGGTGTGCCGAGCGTGCTTGGCGTGCTTGGCGTGCTTGGCGTGCTTGTGTTGGTCACAGTACCGCTCCCCTGCGTTCATGAATCAACGATGTGTTCAGACCGCATCGAGTATTTCTTCAACCTCCCGAGACTACGCCTCGTGTACCCCTTGACGGGACACTGCCCCCAATGCAAACCTCCCGGTCGGCTGCCATCCAGCCGACCGGGACTAGTGTCAGGTCATGAGCAGGTTTGCGGATACATGGCGTGCACGATTGTTGACCACACTCTCGGGCAACGACCAGGGACGCCCGAAGTGGGTCCAGAAGATGGAACTGGGCGACGACATCGGCTTTTTCGGCCCAGGTTCGGCCTCCTGGGCTGTTCACGGCGGCATGGGCACGATGGTGGCCGGCATTCGCGCTCTCCTCATGCAGACCCTGCACCCGGGTGCAATGGCGGGAGTTCACGACTGGTCTCGCTATAAAGAGGATCCTCTCGGCAGACTCTCGGGAACCATCCAATGGTTGATAACCGTGACCTTCGCCGGAACCGAGCAGGCCACCCACGAGTCGGGCCGGGTGGCTCACTTTCACGACCGCGTCGTGGGAACCTACCTCGATGCGCAGGGTAATGAACGTGACTACCGGGCAGGCGACCCGGAACTCCTGTCGTGGGTTCACGTGGTGTTCACGGATGCCTTTCTCGCAGCCGAAACGCTGTGGGGAGATCCGATCCCGGGCGGTGCCGACCAGTACGTGCGCGAGTGGTCCAAGGCCGGCGAACTCGTGGGCGTGCAAAACCCGCCGATGTCGGAAGCCGACCTGCGCGGCCAGCTCGAAGCCTTCCGTGCCTCCGGAACGCTCAAGAGCGATGAGCGGGTGGCCGAGGCGGTGCGCTTCATTCGCAATCCTCCGCTGCGACCCTCCATGTTGCCGTTCTACCGCATCATGTTCGCAGGGGCCGTGGCGTCACTGCCCGCGGAATACCGCACCATGCTCGGGCTCAAGCGGTCACGGCTCCCCGTGATCTGGGCAACCGGCGTCGTGCTCGGGCTCGTGCGTTCCCTCCTGGGCGCGTCGTCGTCCTCGGAAGACGCCGCCCGGGCCCGCATTGCCCGCATTGATGCCGAAGCTGCGGCTGCGGCTGCGCTCAAGGACTAGAACTCGGGAGCGAAGAAGCCACCGATCGCCCGCGACAGCATGGCGGGATCATTCACATGGCACAGCTCCCTAGCCGAGTGCATCGAGAGCAGCGCCAGCCCCACGTCTACGGTGCGAATGCCGAGGCGAGTGGCCGTGAGCGGCCCGATTGTGGAGCCGCAGGGCACGTTGTTGCTGGAGACAAATTCCTGATACTCCACACCAACCTGATCACAGGTGCGTGCCCAGAGGGCCGCCCCCACAGCATCCGTGGCGTAGCGCTGGTTCCCATTGATCTTCAGCAGCGGCCCGCCACCCAGGATGGGCCGATTACTCGGGTCGTGGCGCTCGGAGTAATTGGGATGAACGGCGTGGCCGGCGTCGGAAGATAGGCACCACGACTCCGCATACGCCTGGAGACGTTCGGAAACGGATGCCCCGAGGCCGGCGGCAAGACGGGTAAGCACGTCATCGAGGAGGGGGCCACTGGCACCGGAGCGGGACTGTGAACCCAGCTCCTCGTGATCAAACGCGGCGAGCACGCTGATCGACCCGGCGGACGGATCCACCGACGCGGCAATCAGGGCGCAGAGGCCGGCATGCACCGACGACAGGTTATCCATGCGCCCGGCAGCGAAGAGCATATTGTCCAGGCCAAACGCGGCGGGCGGCTGAGTGTCGGCGGTGAGAATGTCGAAGCCCGCAACATCCGCTGCGCGAACGCCCGCGAGCCCGGCAAGATGTGCCACCACGTCGGCGTCCGCGAGGTCCCCCACACCGAAGACCGGGGTGAGGTGGCGCTGCCGGTCGAGCACGAGCCCGTTGTTCACCTCACGGTCCAGGTGCACGGCGAGTTGGGGAATGCGCAGAAAGGGTCCGGTGCGCACGAGGTGTTCCGTGCCGTCCTTCGTAACCAAACGACCGGCGAGTTCCAGTTCACGATCAAGCCAGGAGTTGAGGAGCGGGCCGCCGTACACCTCGACGCCGGCCTGAAGCCAGCCCTGTGCACCGATCGTGGGTTTGGGCTTGAGCTTGAAACCCGGTGAGTCCGTGTGTGCACCGAGCACTCGGAACGGGGTCGTGGGGCCGGCTTCGGGCGGCTGCACCCAGGCGATGACGGCGCCGTCACGCACGACAAAACTGCCGCCGGCTGCACCGGACCATGCATCGGATTCGCTCAGACGAGTGAATCCCGCCGCTGTGAGACGCCTCGCAGCTTCGGCGGCCGCGTGATAGGACGACGGCGAGGCGGTGATGAAGTGGGCGAAGTCATCGATGTAGTCGAGGGTGGCATCCATCCCTCCATCCAACCACCCCTTCCGAGCGTCCTAGACTTAACGCACGTGCACGGCTTGACGCAGAGGGGCTCCGTAGTGGATTCGACTGACAACACCACGTTCGACGCCGGCTGGTACCCGGATTCGTCCGGAACATCGGTGCGCAACGGATTGCTGTGGACCATCGTTCTTCTGCCGGTGATCACGCTGATTTCCACCCTGCAGTTTGACGCCACGGCTTATCTGGGTGCATCGCTTTCGGGCACCGCTGCTCCCGTCGATCCCGGTTACGTTGCCATGCAGTTTCTTGGGTACATCCTGTGGGGCGTCACGATTGTGCTCGCCTTCTTCGATCGCCGCCGCTTGGTGCGGCTCGGAATGGATCGACCGTTTCCCTGGGCCTGGACATTTCTGTCGGGTGCCATCTACGTGATCGGCCGCACGATCATTGTGCGCCGCCGGGTGGGTGGCTCCCTGGCTCCCATCTGGACCTGGGCCGTTCTGAGCGTATTGGCCATGATCATTGCTCTGAGCAAGGCAGTATCTGCCATCTCGGAACTCGGACCGAGCATTCCCAGCTAACTCGGGGCGATCTCGGTCTGCAGCGCCGCGCGCGCGAAAGCGGCACCACCCACGCTCGGCGTCCAGGTGTTGCCGTACCAATCCTTGGTGGGTTCGAAGACGCCGAGGCGGTTGAGGAGGCGCCATTTCTCGATAATGAGACGCTGCACGCGCATTTCCGTGACGGGGTCTCCGTTCGGTTCGGCCCAGCCGATCGTGTCCAGACCGCGAGCCACGGCAACGAGGTATTCCTGGGACTGGTCGAGGGTGCGCGTCGCGATGAAGAGCAGCAGCAGCTGTGTGGCATCACTGACCTCAGGAATGCGGCTCTGGTGCACGGTCTTTGCCAGAAACCACCACAGCGCACGCGGAGAATCCGTGAGCCCCTTCCCCTTGACTGTGCGCACAAGCACACCCTTGCTCAGGCGAAGCAGACCAATATCGCGCATGTGCAGTCGCATCTCCAGCAGCGGACTGATGTGGCTCTCCCGATTCACGCTCACGGGCCAGCCCCAGTCCAGCTCGGTTGTGGCTTCGACGACGACCGAGGGCGGCAGATGGCCGGCCTTTGTCAAGCGGATGCCGCCGTCCCCCACTCGCCGCAGCATCCAGTTGATCTGTGTCACCATGCGCGTCATCGCTCGTTCGTTGAGCAGAATCGAGTCGCGCACCCGCGCCTGGGCAATGAGCCGGCGAAAACCGGGCACGGAGTCGGCATGCATTCGCGGCTCAAATTGCTGGATGACGTTCATCCTTCGAGCCTAGCCACGCCCACCGATACCGCAGGTCTGTTCGCCACTCCCAACGAAAGAATGTCGCGGAGCCGCGACCAGTGGGCAGCCGCCATGCAGCCGATGTCACAGGACTCTGCGACCCTTGACTCATGACTGATACCCGGGCATCCGCTCTCGCCATTCTTCGCACGCTCGTGGGACGACCCGATGCAGATTTTCATGATGGGCAGTTCGAGGCCATCGAAACGCTGGTTGATGAGCGTCGGCGGGCCCTCGTGGTGCAGCGCACCGGGTGGGGTAAATCTGCGGTGTACTTCGTGGCCACTCTGCTGCTGCGTCGACAGGGAGCGGGACCCACCATTTTGGTGTCCCCGCTGCTCGCGCTGATGCGCGATCAGGTGGCGGCCGCAGCCCGCGCCGGTGTGCGCGCGGTCTCGATCAACTCATCAAACGCTCATGAATGGGGCGAGGTGCTGCAGAAACTCCAGCGCGACGAGGTCGACGTGCTGCTCGTGTCTCCCGAGCGACTCAACAATCCCGCGTTCCGCGACGAGCAGCTGCCGGCCCTCATCGCGCGGGTGGGACTGCTCGTGGTGGACGAGGCGCACTGCATCTCGGACTGGGGTCACGACTTTCGTCCGGACTACCGTCGGCTGCGCGATCTGATCGCCGAAATGCCCGACGGAGTTCCCGTGCTCGCCACAACGGCCACCGCCAACAGCCGGGTGGTGACCGATGTCGCCGAGCAAATCGCGCAGGCACGCGGTGGTGCGGAGCAGAACGTGAAGACGATCCGCGGACCCCTGGCACGCACCTCGCTGCGCCTCGGGGTGTTGCGGCTGCCGGATTCGCGTGCTCGGCTCGCGTGGCTGCTCAGCCACCTGGGGGACCTTCCCGGGAGCGGCATCATCTACACCCTCACCGTGTCTGCGGCCGAAGACACCGCGCGACTGCTGCGCGAAGCGGGTCACGCGGTCAGGTCCTACACCGGCCAGACCGACACCACCGAGCGGGAGGAATCGGAGGGGCTCCTGAAGAACAATGCGGTGAAAGCTCTCGTCGCCACGAGCGCCCTCGGCATGGGATTCGACAAGCCCGACCTCGGTTTTGTGCTGCACCTGGGGGCACCCTCCTCGCCCGTCGCCTACTACCAGCAGGTGGGTCGTGCCGGGCGAGCCACGGAAAGCGCCGACGTGCTGCTTTTGCCCGGCACCGAAGATGAGGCCATTTGGCAGTACTTTGCCACCGCCTCGATGCCCAACCAGGCTAAGGCCGAAGCCGTGCTGGGTGCACTCGCCGAGAACGGGCAGTCTCCGCTGTCAACACCAGCGTTGGAGGCGCGCGTCGACCTGCGTCGCACTCCCCTGGAGCTTCTGCTTAAGGTGCTCGACGTGGATGGCGCCGTGCGCCGGGTGAAAGGCGGCTGGGTCGTCACCGGAGAACCCTGGGTTTATGACCGAGACCGCTATGAACGCATCGCAGCAGCTCGACTCACCGAGCAGCGCGCCATGCTCGAATTCGAAACCACCACGGGCTGTCGGATGGAATTTCTGCAGCGAGCCCTCGATGATGAGACGGCCGTACCCTGTGGTCGCTGCGATAACTGCACCACGCCGTGGTATCCGCTCGACGTGCGGGAAGAGGCTGCGAGTGCCGCGGCAGCATCACTTGACCGCGTGGGTGTCACTCTCGATGCTCGCGCGCAGTGGCCCACCGGTGTCGCCAACCTGGGCGTGAGCGCGTCGGGAAAAATCGCCCTCGGCGATCGGCTCTCCGAAGGTCGGGCTCTGGCCCGACTCACCGACCTCGGCTGGGGCGGTGCACTTCGCGAGGTGTTTGAGGGCACCGCAGCGGATGCCCAGGCTACGGCGGCCATGACGGCCGCCTGCATTCGCGTGCTCGCCGAGTGGAACTGGCAGGAGAGACCGGCCGCGGTGGTGAGCATGCCATCGCGGACGCATCCGCTTCTCATTGGGTCGATTGCTCGCGCCCTGTCCGAAGTGGGACGACTCCCCTGGCTCGGTGAGCTCGACACTGCGAACGGTGGTCCCGCCGGAACACCCGGCGGCAACAGCGCCTATCGACTCTCCAACGTGTGGGACCGATTTCAGGTGGGGGCCGATCTCGAGGCGGCGCTCGAACCGTTTGCCGGTCGACCCATTCTGCTCATTGACGATGTGGCCGACAGCCGCTGGACACTGACGGTGGCCGGCAGGGTTCTCCGCCGGGCAGGCGCCTCAGCGGTGTTGCCCTTCACTCTCGCGCTGCGGTCGTAGCTGACCGGTGCCGCCGCACTGCCCCAGCACCGCAACACCGGATAACAGGAATATTTCATCCGTCCGGCCGCTTGTTACTCTACGGATGCCGCCACTGCGGCCCAGCCACACCCTTTGACCCTTAAGGCACGCACTCATGAAGCTCACCCTCCCCACGGCAGCACTCTTCACGGCGATCGCACTGACGCTCACCGGCTGTGCTGCTTCGGACACCGGTTCGAGCGCCACGGCCGGTGCCGACACGTCTCTCAGCGCCGTGGAAGAGGCGGGAACGTTGACCGTGGGTACCGAGGGCACGTACCGCCCCTTCTCGTTTCACGAGGATGGTTCGGGCGACCTCACCGGATATGACGTTGAGGTTGCCACTGCCGTCGCCAAGGAACTGGGCGTAAGTGTCACGTTCGAAGAAACACAGTGGGACGCCATCTTTGCTGGCCTCACCGCCGGCCGGTTCGACATGATCGCCAACCAGGTGTCCATCACCCCCGAGCGCGAGGCCGCATACACGTTCTCCACGCCCTACACGTACTCGACCGGTGTCATCGTGGTTCCCACCGACAACACGGACATCACCTCCTTCGCCAGCCTGTCCGGCAAGACCACGGCTCAGTCACTCACCAGCAACTGGAACGCTCTGGCAACGGAAAGCGGTGCCACGGTCGAAGCCGTTGAGGGGTGGGCCCAGTCCGTTGCTCTCGTTGAGCAGGGACGCGTGGATGCCACGGTGAACGACAAGCTTACCTTCCTTGACTACCAGAAGCAGACGGGCGCCGACGGCCTGAAGATTGCCGCCGAGACGTCCGAGCAGTCCGAGAGCGCGTTTGCGTTCGCACAGGGTGGGACCGCCCTCGCCGAAGCCGTGGATGCCGCCCTCGCCACTCTCAAGGAAAATGGCACCCTGGCCACGATCAGCGACAAGTACTTCGGCGCCGACGTTAGCTAGGTTCTGCACCGCACCGCACTCGATAATTCCTGTGGATAGATAAGCGACGACCATGATCCAGCCCGACTGGGAGCTGTTCTTCAGCTCCTTCTTACCCCTGTTGGACGGGGCCATTCGCGGCACGATCCCACTCGCTGTGATGTCCTTTGCAATCGGGCTCGTGCTGGCGCTCGTGCTGGCCCTGATGCGGCTGTCTGCTCGCCGGTGGATTTCCGGGATCGCGCGGGTTTACATTTCGATCGTGCGCGGCACTCCACTGCTCGTGCAGCTCTTCATCATTTTCTACGGGCTTCCCTCGGTAGGGGTGCTCATTGATCCCTGGCCCAGTGCTGTCGCCGCTTTCTCGATCAATGTGGGCGGCTACGCTGCAGAGGTGATCAGGGCGGCGATTCTGTCGGTGCCCAAGGGGCAGTGGGAAGCCGCCTACATGATCGGCATGTCTCGGTCGCGGGCTCTCACCCGGATCATCCTCCCGCAGGCCGCGCGCGTGTCGGTTCCGCCACTTTCCAACACGTTCATCAGCCTCGTGAAGGACACCTCGCTCGCATCCACAATTCTGGTCACGGAGTTGTTCCGCGAGGCGCAACAGGTTGCGGCATTCAGCCAGGAATTCATGCTTCTCTATCTTGAAGCTGCCCTGATTTACTGGGTCATTTGCCTCGTGCTCTCCACGGGCCAGGGTTTTCTTGAAAAGCGATTGGACCGTTATGTTGCCCGCTGATTCGCCGGCTGCTGATTCGCCGGCTTCTGATTCGCCGGCTTCTGATTCGGCATCCGCTTCGGCATCCGCTGTGCTGACCGTGCGCGGTCTTCAGAAGAGCTTCGGTACTAATCAGGTGCTGTCATCGATCGACCTCGACGTTGCTGCCGGTCGTGTGCTGGCTCTCATCGGTCCGTCGGGCTCGGGCAAGACCACGATTTTGCGTTGCCTCAATGGACTCGAACTCGCTGATGGCGGCAGCATTGATGTTGCCGCAGAACTGACGCTGTCTTTCGACACGGTGCCGTCGAAGAAAGCACTGACGGCTCTCCGGGACCGCTCTGCCATGGTGTTCCAGCACTACAACCTGTTTCCGCACAAGACAGTGCTGGAAAACGTGATGGAAGGACCCGTCGTCGTGCAGAAGCGCCCCCGCGCTGAGGCACGTGACGAGGCTCTCGCGCTGCTTGCCCGAGTGGGGCTGACGGACAAGTGTGACAGCTACCCGTTTGAGTTGTCCGGTGGACAGCAGCAGCGCGTGGGGATCGTGCGCGCGCTCGCGCTGCGGCCGCAGCTTCTGCTCTTTGATGAGCCAACGTCTGCGCTCGACCCCGAACTCGTTGGTGACGTGCTGCGCCTGATAAAGGAGCTCGCCAGTGAAGGCTGGACCATGGTCATTGTCACCCACGAACTTGAATTCGCTCGTGAGGTAGCCCACGAGGTGGCCTTCGTTGACGGCGGACACATTGTGGAACGGGGCGACCCCAAGGAACTGCTACGTAACCCCAAGAACGAGAGAACCCAGCAGTTTCTGCACCGTCTGCTGAACCCCTTTTAGCCGGGCCTTGTTCTGAGCCAGCCTCCCGCTTCGCCCCCTGTCGCTGGTCGAGGAGCCGGCATGTACTTCGCCGGCGTCTCGAGACCCCGCAACCTTGTCTCGAGGTCGGCTCACCAGGTTTCGACCACTCGCAAGCTCGCGCTCAACCAGCGGGCCCCGCTGGTCGAGGAGCCGGCATGTACTTCGCCGGCGTCTCGAGACCCCGTGAGCCGACTCTGAAAATCGACGCACCAGGTTTCGACCACTCGCAAGCTCGCGCTCAACCAGCGGGCCCCGCTGGTCGAGGAGCCGGCATGTACTTCGCCGGCGTCTCGAGCCCCCGTGAGCCGACTCTGAAAATCGACTCACCAGGTTTCGACCACTCGCAAGCTCGCGCTCAACCAGCGAAATGGGGCTCGTAGCCTCGCACCCGCTTCGCCCACGTCGCTGGTCGAGGAGCCGGCATGTACTTCGCCGGCGTCTCGAGACCTCTAGTGCTTCGCTGTTCCCCAGGGCGGGTCGGTGCTGGGGGTATTGGCGCGGTGGGTAGCGGCCGGTCGCCACGTCTGACCGGGGTCAAAGAGCACGGGCCCGCGGATCCAGGGTCTGCCACCCACCATCTTGATCTGCCACCCGGACGTGTCAATGGTGTGGTGGTGGTACCAGCACAGCAAACACCCGTTATCGATATTGGTGGGGCCGTTGAACTTCCACGGGAAGACGTGATGCACCTCGCACCACGCGGCCGCGATGGTGCAGCCGGGGATGACACAGCCCCCATCGCGGGCGGCAATCGCCCGGCGCTGCGCCGGGCTGAAGAACCGCTCCTTCTCCCCAAGATGGAGGACTTGTCCGTTGTCGCCAATGATCACCTGCTGATACCCACCAGCACACAGCCGCTCCTGCACCACCTTCAGACTGATCGGGGCGTCGACGCCGTCGATCCAGCCGACGCCGCGCCCGTTTTTCAGGTCGCGGGCATTCACGTGCACCATCACCGTCGGGGCCGCACCGCCCATCCGCGGTGTTTTCGGGTCCCGCGCGGTCTTGTCAAACACGGCCCGGAGGATGTCGGCGCACTTCTCCCCGCCAGTACGGTCATCACAGATCTCTTCCGCACCCGGGATCAGCTCCCCCGCCTCCATGCGGGCCTGATCCTCGGCCGACGGGAACGCCGGTGTCGCGTGCGCGCTAATGAAGGTGGCAAACACGCCATTCATCACTCCGCGCAGCTCCGGTGTCACCCCGCCTCTCAGCGGATACAGGCCGTTCTTCAGCAGTCCGAACCCCACAGTGCTGGTCGCCGCGGTCCGCTCATCACTCGGCGCGGCACCGTCGGGGTCCAGGATCGCTCCCCACTCATGTGCCTGCGCGCGAATCAAATCCGCCGGGAACGCGATCCCCGCTCCGGGGAGTCCCTCGGTCTCGGGGGTGATCGCACCGGTCGCTGAGGCGACGAGGGCACGTTCGGCCCGGTCAAGGTCATCGGGGGCGACCCGGGAGGACATCTGCTCCAACGCCGCCACAATCACGTCCGCGGCGTCCACGCCGAGATTACCTGCCGTGAGTGCCTCGGCGACGGCGGGGTGTCGCACCGTGACCGACTGGCCAAGCAGACCACTCGTTGCCGCGGCAGTACCGGTGACGATACCGCCAAGGCGCATCCGCCTCTTGGCTTCGGAGGCGGACACCCGAGTGATGCCGGTGATCAGCTCGTACTTGGTGCGGCATCCGCTCTTCCACGCGAGGGAGTCATGGCCACGACTGGCCTCGGCACGCATGCCCACGTCGGCGGCGGACCAGATCCGGCCCCCATCCACCCGGCGCCCCACCGCCTCCAATGCTCCCATCACGCTCAGGGCCGCGTCGTCGTCGAGGAGGGTGAAGTGCACTCCGTCAAGAGCGTCACCGATCAGGTCGCTGGCCTGCTGTAGCAGAGCGACCACTTCGGGACCGGACTTCATCGTCGTGAACATGTCCCCATTTTACCCTGAATAGAACAAGAAAGCGAGGCTTGCTCACGTTTTTAAACTCGTGACCTTAGTAAATATTTCCACGCACAGCATCGGCTCCGACAGCGCCCATGAGCGTCCCCACGCGCCCAGCTGACGCCTGTTCTCACCGCCTACAGGCCCCGCCTACCGCCATAATCAGGGTCCACACGCTGCCGCTAACGCCCGCACCGCCCCGTCGCTGGTCGCGGAGCACAGCCATCCGTTCCGTCCGGGCAGCGCTCCCTCTCGCTGGTCGAGGAGCCGGCACGCTTTTCGCCGGCGTCTCGAGACCCCGTAAGCCGGCCTTGCAGACCAGCTCACCTGGTCTCGACTGCTCGCAAGCTCGCGCTCGACCAGCGAGAGGGTGGCCGCGCCTATTTTCGGTGGGCGCGCCTAGTATGACGGATGGCCGCGCCCCACATCGGTGGGCGCTACGCCGATTACCGTAGCGACCACCGATACAGGTGGCGGCCATGAGAGAAGCGGGGCCCTCCCCGCTGGTCGAGGAGCCGGCACGCTTTTCGCCGGCGTCTCGAGACCCCGTAAGCCGGCCTTGCAGGCCAGCTCACCTGGTCTCGACTGCTCGCAAGCTCGCGCTCGACCAGCGAAAGGGTGGGCGCGCCTGTTTTCGCTGGGCGCTGCCTATATGACTGGTGGCCGCGCCCCACATCGGTGGGCGCTACGCCGATTACCGTAGCGACCACCGATACGGGTGGCGGCCATGAGAGAGGCGCGACCCTCCCCGCTGGTCGAGGAGCCGGCACGCATTTCGCCGGCGTCTCGAGACCCCGTGAGCCAGTCTCGCAGGCCAGCTCACTAGGTCTCGACCACTCGCAAGCTCGCGCTCGACCAGCGAGAAGGCGGGCACCCGGGTGGCGAGGGGCTCGCGCTCGACCAGGTCGAGGGACGGCACGCGGGTGGCGAGAGCCAGCGCAGCGGGAAGAGGGGGGTTAAAGTGTTAGATTAGCCCGGCCGGTAGGGCGGCAACGGGCTGATCTAAAGTAGATCAGTTCGTGTCGGTAGGGCGACCCGAACTGATCTAAACAATAAAAATTTACTGCGCCCCCGAATCAGGATCAACCCCTTCCGAGAAAAAATTTTGATTTTTTCTCAAAAAAAAACCACCGTGCGTAAAAGGTTCCTAGACAGCCATTTATATGAAAAATTTCACACAAACCGCGCGAAAATTAGTCGATTTGCCGAATCATACTGGGCCCCGAATCGCTCACAATGACGTTGAGCGTAGCGGGAATTTGTTCCTTCATTGACTCAACATGACTGATCAGTCCAACCGTGCGTCCACCCGCCCGCAGCGCATCGAGAGCCCCCATCGCGGTCTCCAGCGTCTCAGCATCCAGAGATCCAAAACCCTCGTCCACAAAGAGTGTGTCGAGCGTCACCCCGCCCGCTTGGCCGGTGACAACCTCTGCCAGACCGAGAGCCAACGCGAGTGACGCAAGAAAGGTTTCACCTCCGGACAGCGAATGCGTTGCCCGCGCACGCCCGGTGTGTTCATCGCGAATGGCAAGGCCGAGTCCCGATTGCCCGCCGCGATACTCTGCGGAATCGTCGTGTTCAAGCGTGTAACGACCGCTCGTCATCGTGCGCAGTCGCGTGTTCGCCGCCTCCACGATCTGTTCAAGCTCAGCTGCGAGCACATAGGTCTCCAGTCGCATGCGTTTGGTGTTGGGCTCATCACCGTGCACCACCGCCGCGAGTTGGCGCACCTGACTGTGCCTCTCGAGCAGATCAGCAGATGCCGCGAATCGCGTCGTCACCTCGGCCACGATCCGGGCGAGCTGCCCGCACCGCTCGACCAAGGAACTGTGCACCATGACGGCGTCGTCACGCACGATCCCCGCCTCTTCGCGTGCCCGCGCAGAAAAGAGCCGATCCACGGCCTCACTGGGCACGCCCACGAGCTCAGGGTCATCGGCGGCGGCCTGAGCCGCAGCGAGCGCATCATCGTAGTCACGCACGTTCCGTTCAGCCGCCTGGATCTGGGCATCATCAAGGTGCGCGCCCACCACATCAGACTCATCCGTGAAGTCTTCGCGAATAATCTCGGCCTGAAGAGTTGCCGCAGCATCAGCACAGGCGGTCTGCCGTTCGCGACTCACTGCTCGGGCATCGCTCAGGGCTCGAGCAGCATCGAGCTCCTGCTGCAGATGTGACATCTGAGCGCTGATGCTGTCAAAACCGTCATGGTGCTCGGCAACACGGGTCCGGAGCACATCAAGGTTGGCGCTGCGGTCCCCGTGTGTCGTCGCGACCGCGTCTCGCTCAGATCTGACGGCGACCAACCCGCTGTGGGCGTGCACGAGTTGCTCCCGGCGCTCCGCAAGCTCCTGTGCCACGCGTTCATCGGTTTTCACCGCTTCCCGAATGATGTGCACCTGCTCATCGGCCTGCGCGAGCGCCAGCTGGAGGTCATCCACACCGCGGTGAGAGGAGATGGCCCGCACCTCAAAAAGTCGTGCCAACGCCTCGTTCACAACACCCTGAGCTGCGGCCAGGCTCGCCTGCCGATCGAGCATGATCATGCGGGCCTCGTCGAGGTCAAGCTCATTCACGGGCTGAGCGTCAGCGGATGCCGGAGCCGGGTGAACCGGCGACCCACACACCAGACACGGTATTCCATCACTGAGCTGACCGGCCAGTTCCTGGGCGTGGCCAGCGAAACGTCGGGCCAGAAGAACGTCGTAGGCCGCGGCAGCCGCCATATTCTCGCGGCTGGACTCGCGCAGGGCGTTCTGAGCCTCGGTGGACTCACGCTCGCACAAGACAACGTCTTCGGCAGCCGCGAGCGCCACTGACAGACGAGCGCGCTTCGCCTCAGCCTCCTTCTCCCCCGCAGCCAGCACGGCGAGCGACGAATGCTGTGCCACCAGCTCATCGATCTCGGCGGGAAGAGCATCAAGGCGCTCCTGTGCCGCATTCAGAGCGGCCGTGCTCGTGGCGAGAGCGCGGCCAAGTGCCATTACCTCGCTGGTGAGGGCGGGCAGCTGCTTCTCGTCGGTGAGTGCGGCGCCCAGAGCACCCATCCGGCCGAGAAGCTCGTCGATGGTGGTCGTCAGGGTCCGTTCGTCATCGGGCTCCACCTTGATGCCAGCGATAGCTCCGGCCTGCCCCCGTGCCGCGCGTAGCTCGCGCCACGCGGTCCGCGCCTCCACCTCGTTCGCCTGAGCGATCGTTACGCCCGTTGTCGCGGCCCGGAGTCCGCGGATCTGCGGCCACACACGCGCGGCACGGTTTGCGCGGGTCACGACCGCCCGCAGCTCCGTGGTGGCAGAGCGCTGCCCGGCGAGGACGAGAAGCTTCGCTGCCGCTCCCGCACGACGCGCCTGACGCCGCTCGGTCTCGGCCACGGCCTCGTCCTGTGCGGCGGCCGCGCTCAGGGCCGTCGTGCTGTCGGCGAGGTCGCTGACCGCCTGACCAAGGTCACGCTGAATACCGGCAAGAGCCGCTGTGAACCAGGCCAGGTCGGGAGTCGGAACAGTATCGACCAGCCGAAGCTGATGCGCCGCAGCGGTGGCCTGGTCCTCGATCGCCCGCTGCACAGTGCCAAGTTCATCATCGAGCGCCTTGCGCCGCAGAATGAGCGCCGTCTCCAGTTGATCGAAGCGGCTGGACCCACACAGAGTGCGCAGCACCTCCCGGCGCTCGTCGGTCTTGGCGAGAAGAAAACGCTGGAACCGGTTTTGAGCCAGCAGAATCACCTGCAGAAACTGGTCCTGCTTGAGCGGGAGGATCGTGGCAAGTTCGTGTCCGACGGTGCCCGGCTTTGCTGCCACCCCTCGCCAGCCGTCAGCATCCCTCACCTGTAAAACTGCCGTGGGCGCGGCGGTGGTCATGCCGATGCCGCTCTTTTTTGCTCGTTCGTACTGCGGACTGCGCAGCAATCGATAGTCCGTGTCGCTGATGCTGAAGTCCAGCTCCACATAGGTGGGATCGGATGCAGCACAGTGATCGCTGCGCAACTGCTGCTCACTGCCGGTGAAGCGCGGCACCTGCCCATAGAGGGCAAAGCAGATGGCGTCGAGAATGCTCGACTTACCGGCACCGGTCTTGCCCGTAATCAAGAAGATGCCGTCGGCGTCGAAGGCCTCGAAGTTCACGGTTTGTTCGGTCTTGAATGGTCCGAAGCCGGCAAGCCGCAGTCTCTTGATCTTCACGAGTTGGCCTCTCTCGTTCCCTGCTCCGCAAACAGCTCTGAGATGAGGGCAGTCTCAAATGCCGTGGGTCCCTCACCGTTACGCACGAACGATAAAAAGCCCGCCACGATGTCTGGGTCCGTTCGAGCCGCGCGCAAACGTTCGGCGTAGGTCGCGTTCTCGGGGGTCACCACGCGGGCAGGATGGTGCTCCAGCGCGACACAGTGCGAAAAACGTTGTTGCAGGGTTCGCATACCATCGAGCGGTCGCACCTGATCGGTAAGAATTGCCTTCACCCAATCGTGTTCTCGGTCTGCATAGCGCTCATCGGTCACGAGCTCGGCAAGTGTGCCCGTAAGAACCGTGAGCCGGCGAGGGACGGGGAGATCGATCCATTCGACCAGCAAGGACTTATCGGGTACTTCCGGTTGCGCTGCCGGGTCCGGCAACTCGACGAGCCACGCACCACGCGGTTTTCCCGCCTCCGAAAAGGAATAGTGCAGCGGAGCACCGGAGTACCGCACCCGATTACTGAGTTGAGCCCGGCCGTGGATGTGGCCCAGCGCAACATAGTCCGGTCCGTCAAAGACACCGAGCGGCACAACGTCCAGCCCGCCAGCAGTAATGTCCCGTTCCACCTCGCTGGCCTCGGTGGCAGCCGCCACGCCGGCCACAAAGCAGTGCGAGAGCACAACACTGCGTCCGCCCCTGACCAGTACATCCTGCCGGATACCGTCCATGGCATGACGCAGAGCCTGCTCGTGCGTTCTCATCTCAACGTGGGGGTACACATGCCGAATCAGCGCCGGTTCAAGGTAGGGAATGCCGTAGAAGTGCACGGGCCCATCGACGTCCGTGATGGTGACGGGCGTGAGATACCCGTCATGACGCGTGAGCACGTGAATGCCAGCCAAACCCGCCCATTCGGCCTGAAAACCCAGCCGTGCGGCCGAATCGTGATTGCCGCTGGTCATCACAACCGCAGCTCCGGCGGCCTTGATGTCCCGCAGAGCCCCGGTGAGCACTGCGTAGCTCTCCTTCGAGGGCATGGCATTGTCAAAAATGTCCCCGGCCACCGCCACAACCTGCACGCCGCGCTCCCGCACCACATCCACCAGCGCCGACAGCACGCTGCTCAGGTTCTCGAGGGTCGAATGGGTATGAAAAGTTCGGCCGATGTGCCAGTCCGACGTATGCAGAATCTTCATGATTCCCACGCTACCGGCGGCCACCGACAGCGGATGTCCCACCAGCCAGAGCGTCCACCCTTACTTTTTCTTTATTTCTCTTTGTTTATCTTGACATCGGAAATGAAACACAGCTAAAGTTAATGAAACCAACTTCCCGTGACATCCGTCACTCAGCGTCGAGGAGGCATCATGTTCGCCGAAGAGCGTCAACTTCTGATCGCCGACCTGGTCAACGAACGCGGTCGAGTCACGGTCAATGACCTCGCCAGCCGCTTCAACATCACCTCCGAAACGGTGCGTCGTGACCTGGACGTGCTCGAGAAGGCCCGTCAACTTCGACGTGTTCATGGCGGCGCCGTGGCCATCGAGCGAATGAGCCTGTCGGAGCCGAGCATTCAGGAACGCCAGACCCAGCGCCTCGATGAGAAATCACGCATTGCACAGGCTGCTCTGGCCATGATCCCGACCAGCCGTACCGGGTCCATCATCCTCGATGCCGGGTCCACCACGGAGCACCTCGGCGATCTACTCGCCGAGTGGTCACCACCAGCGCCCGGGGACCAACTTCTCGTCATCACCAATGCCCTCCCCATCGCCTGGAAGCTCTCCAACAATCTTGCAATTCATCTGCACGTTCTGGGAGGCCGCGTCCGCGGTCTTACCAGCGCCATTGTGGGAAGCGACACAATCGAACAGCTCAGCGCCCTGCGCCCAGATATTGCCTTCATTGGTGCCAACGGCGTGAGCGCCAACTTTGGGCTGAGCACGCCAGACTCCGTCGAGGCGGCAGTGAAGTCGGCCATCGTGAGGTCCGCCCGCCGCGTCGTTGCGCTGGCCGATTCCTCCAAGCTCGATGAGGAGACTCTCGTGTGCTTCGCGGAGCTCACTGAAATCGACACCCTGATAACGGATGCCCCGCCGTCAGCTGAACTCGCGGCTGCACTGGTCGCCGCCGACGTAGAGGTAGTGATCGCATGATTCTGACGCTGACACCGAATCCGAGCCTGGATCGCACGATCGAGCTGGCGTGGCCACTCGCGCGTGGGGAGGTGCAGCGAGCCGTCGCCGCTCACCACGAACCCGGCGGCAAGGGCGTCAACATCTGCCGCGCCCTGGAGGCATCCGGAGTCCGGAGTCTCGCGATCCTTCCCGGCGACACAGACGACCCGGTTCTGGTTGCCCTCCGCAGTCAGGGAATCCCCCACCTCGGTCTGCCGATCGGCGCCGCTCTGCGCAGCAACGTGGCCATCACCGAACCCGACGGCACCACCACCAAGGTCAACGAACCCGGCCCGATCCTGAGCCTGGCCCAGCAGGCCGCCCTTGTGGATCTTGTTCTCGATCACGCTCAGGGCGCCAGCTGGCTGGTGCTGGCGGGTTCGCTGCCCCCCGGAGTGCCCGACGATTTCTATGCCGTTGTCATTCACACGCTTCGTGCCCGGTTCGGCGACAACGCACCGCGCGTAGCCGTGGATTCATCCGGCGCGCCCCTCGCCTTCGCCGCCGCTGCCGCTCCCGATCTGCTCAAGCCCAACGCCGAAGAACTCGCCGAACTCACCGGCGTCTCGGATGCCGACACCCTGGAGTCCAACCCGCTTCTCACCGTCGAAGCCGCGCGAAGCCTCATCGCGGGCGGTGTCGGAGCTGTTCTGGCAACCCTCGGGTCCCGAGGCGCCGTACTCGTGACCGCAGCGGGTAGCTGGCTGGCCCAGACTCCCCCGATGGTTGCTGTCAGCACCGTCGGCGCCGGAGATTCGGCTCTGGCCGGCTTTCTGCTTCGCAGCAACGCCGGAGCGAGCCCGAGCGAGTGCCTCCGCCAGGCCGCTGCACACGGTGCCGCCGCCGTGGCACTTCCCGGTTCGACCGTTCCCGCTCTTCACCAGACCCACCCTGATCTCGTCTCCGTGACGGCAGTACAACAACACAGCATGGCCCTACATCCAAAGGAGAATGACCAGTGAGTGCACTGATTACCCCGGAGCTCGTTGCTCTGGACACCGAGCTCGGCACCGAGCCCGCGACCGTCATCCGGCACCTGGCCGAACTCATCGTGGCAGCAGGTCGCGCCACGGGCGTGGACGGACTCTATGCGGATGCCCTGGCCCGCGAGGCCAAGACGGCAACCGGTATTCCCGGTGGTCTGGCAATTCCCCATTGCCGATCAACGGCAGTGCTGGAGCCCACCCTGGCCCTCGCCCGCCTGTCCACGCCCGTGGACTTTGGATCGAAGGACGGCCCGGCCGACCTGATCTTCTTCATCGCCGCCCCGGACGGAGCCGACCAGGAGCACCTCAAGATTCTTGCAAAGCTCGCCCGCTCGCTCATGAAAAAAGACTTCACCGCCGCTCTGCGTAGCGCCGCAACGTCGGCCGAGATCGTGGACCTGGTCTCGAACGTCGTCGCTCCGGCCCCTGCTACGGTCGGTGCCGACACTACCAACGCCGGAACCGGTGCCTCGGTTGCTCCCGTTGCGGGCGCACAGCGCCTCGTGGCCGTGACCGCATGCCCCACGGGAATCGCGCACACCTACATGGCAGCCGACGCCCTCGTTGCCGCCGCCAAGGCTGCCGGAATCGACCTGCAGGTTGAAACTCAGGGTTCGGCCGGTCTCACACCACTTGATCCGGCCGTGATTGCCGCAGCCTCGGCCGTCATTTTTGCCGTGGATGTGGATGTGCGTGGACGCGAGCGCTTTGCTGGCCTCCCGGTCATCAACGCTCCCGTCAAGCGTGGAATCGATGATCCCGAACGGCTCATTGCGGAAGCCCTCGCCGCCGCCGCCAACCCGGATGCCCGCCGCGTGAGCGGCGGTACCACCACGTCCGACGCAACCGAGAAGAACGAGCACCTGGGCCAGAAGGTCAAGCGCGCACTGCTCACCGGCGTGAGCTACATGATCCCGTTCGTGGCCGGTGGAGGACTGCTGATCGCCCTCGGTTTTCTGCTCGGCGGCTATGAGATCACCCAGATTGCCGACACGGTGGTGTTGCAGAACAGCCTCACCAACCTGCCCGAGGGTGGCATCGCCATTTACCTCGGCGCCGTGTTCTTCAAGATCGGTGCCCTGTCGATGGGCTTCCTGGTTCCTGCCCTCGCCGGTTACATCTCCTTCGCCATCGCCGACCGACCCGGCATCGCGCCGGGCTTCGTGGCCGGTGCTGTTGCCGGATTCATGGGTGCCGGCTTCCTCGGTGGCATCGTGGGTGGCCTGCTGGCCGGCGTCGTTGCCGCAGGCATCGGCCGTATCAGTGTGCCGCGCTGGCTCCGCAGCCTCATGCCGGTTGTGATCATCCCGCTCGTGGCCTCCATCGTTGCCTCCGGGTTGATGTTCATTGCCCTCGGCGGCCCGATCGCCTCCCTCACGGTGGCCTTGAACTCCTGGCTCAATGGCATGACCGGTGCCTCCGCCGTGATTCTGGGCATGATCCTCGGCCTCATGATGGCCTTCGACCTGGGTGGCCCCGTCAACAAGGTGGCCTACGCATTCGCCGTTGCCGGCCTCGGCGCTGCAAGCCTGACCAACCAGGCACCGTGGCAGATCATGGCCGCGGTCATGGCTGCTGGCATGGTTCCGCCGTTGGCAATGGCACTGGCCACCGTTCTCGACCGCAGGCTGTTCAGCCTCGCCGAGCGCGAAAACGGCAAGGCAGCCTGGCTGCTGGGCGCCTCCTTCATCTCCGAGGGCGCCATCCCGTTCGCTGCTGCCGACGTCTTCCGCGTGATTCCGGCCAGCATGCTGGGAGCTGCCGTGACGGGCGCCCTCTCCATGGCCTGGGAAGTGACGAGCAAGGCGCCGCACGGCGGAATTTTCGTCTTCTTCGCTATCGACAACTTCCTGCTCTTCGTGCTCTCCATCGTGATCGGTACACTTGTGTCGGCATTCGCCGTCGTGGGCCTGAAGCGGTACGCGGTGCGGAAGCCCAAGGCCGCGGTTACCGAAGCCGTCAACGAGACGGCCTACGCGACCGTCTGAGTCACCAGCAGTACCCTCGCCCGCACCCGGTTCTCCGGGTGCGGGTCGTAACACCACCACATCTAAGGGAGTCTCGTGCAGACGCTGTCAGACAACACGTACACCGGAGTGGGTGTCAGCCCGGGACGGATCATCGGTTCCGTTCGGCAGATGCCCAGGGCCGTGTCCGAGCCCCCGGCCGGGGAGCGTTTGACGCACGAATCCCCGGAGGCGGCCACGGACGCGCTCCGAGCAGCAGCGAAGTCGGTGCAGGCAGTACTCAACGATCGCGCTGCCGGTGCCGCCGGGGCCGGTCGTCAGGTTCTCGAGGCCACCGCACTGATGGCGGCAGACCCGATGCTGATCAAGGCTGCGGTCAAGCTCATCACCGCTGGGTCATCGGCCGAGCGCGCCATCTGGGACGCCGCGGCATCCGTTGCCGAAATGCTGCACAACCTCGGCGGCTACATGGCGGAACGGGTAACGGATGTCTTTGACGTGCGCTCTCGAATCGTCGCTGAGTTGCGCGGTGTGCCGGCACCCGGGATCCCCCTCAGCGACGTGCCGTTCGTGCTTGTGGCCGAAGACCTTGCTCCGGCCGATACGGCCACGCTGGATCCCGCAGTCGTGATTGCCCTCATCACGTCGAGCGGCGGACCCCAGTCACACACGGCCATCATTGCGCGGGCTCTGGGTTTGCCCGCCGTCGTTGCGGCACTGGGTGTCACCGAGCTGGCCCACGATGCCCTCGTTTACGTGGACGGCGCCGCTGGAACCGTTACCCTGAACCCCGGTGCCGATGAACATGCCGCCGCCGCGGCCTGGGCAACGACGGCCGCCTCCCTCGCTGAATTCGATGGTAACGGCCGCACACGAGACGGCCACCTCGTTCCCCTGCTGTCCAACGTGGGTGGCGCGGACGACGCGGTCAAAGCAGCCGCGGCCGGCGCTCAGGGCGTGGGGCTGCTCCGCACCGAGTTCTGTTTTCTCGACCGCGACACCGAACCGAGCGTGGACGAACAGGTTGCCGCCTACCGCGGCGTCTTTGACGCCTTCCCCGGTAAAAAAGTTGTTCTGCGCACCCTCGATGCCGGCGCGGACAAACCGCTCCCCTTTTTGACGGATGCCTCGGAGCCGAACCCCGCCCTCGGTGTGCGTGGTTACCGCACAGACCTCACCTCACCCGGCGTGCTCCAGCGCCAGCTCAGCGCCGTCGCGCTGGCTGCCGAGGACTCGGCCGCCGACGTGTGGGTCATGGCACCCATGATTTCCACCGCTGAGGAGGCCGGAGACTTTGCGGCGCTCTGCACGGCTGCTGGCTTGACGACTCCGGGAGTGATGGTGGAGGTGCCGTCCGCGGCCCTGACCACCGAGGCGATCCTTCGGCACGTGGAGTTCGTGAGCCTCGGAACCAACGACCTCACGCAGTACGCCATGGCCGCCGACCGCCAGCTCGGCCCCCTCGCTGCGCTCAACACCCCCTGGCAACCCGCCGTCTTGCAGCTTGTTCGACTCACCGTCGCCGGCGCCGTGGCCGAAGGGGAGAACAAGCCCGTCGGGGTATGTGGTGAGGCCGCCGCAGATCCGGCCCTCGCCGTGGTGCTCGTGGGCCTGGGGGTCTCGACCCTCTCGATGACGGCACGTGCGCTCTCGGCCGTAGCCGCCGTGCTGGCCTCGGTCACGCTGGCTGAGGCGCAGAGCCTGGCCGCGCTCGCCCTGGCGGCGTCGAGCGCAACGGAGGCTCGTGCGGCTGTGCGCGCCCACCTGCCGATTCTGCACGATTTGGGCCTCTAGAGCCCCGCTTTTCTGCCACCACATTCACATCAAACATTTCAGGAGAAAACCATGTCTGAACGCACCGCCGTCATTGCCAGCCGCGTAGGCCTCCATGCCCGTCCAGCCGGAATCTTCGTCGCCGCCGTGAGCGCGCTTGAACTGGAGGTCACCATTTCCCTGCAAGGGGAGCCCGCCGATGACGCCATGGATGCCTCAAGCATCCTGTCAATCATGAGTCTCGGTGCCAGCAACGGCGACACTGTTGTACTTCGTGCGGAGGGTGACGGCGCCGATGAGGCGCTCGCCTCGCTCGTCACCATTCTTGAGACGGATCTCGACGCCGACTAGTAGCCTCGTCATCTCCTGAGCTGTCTTGAACACACCTAACTAGGTAGCTAAGCTAGATAAAACTCCCCGGCATGACTGTGTGCGGGGAGGCCGGTGCAATTGCCGGAACGGGCACTACCTTATTGCGAGCGAAAAGGACCTACCGTGACTGAACGACAGACATACCTGGGCAATGTGGAAAGCACCCCGGAGCCAGAAGAACGCACCATCAAGGACTGGACCGATCTGGGTCAGGAAATGTGGTCGTACCTGACGGGCAAGGGCGCAGCCATCAACTACAGCTTCATCGACATGATGGTTGAAGTTCCCCGTGACATTGGCCCCGATGCCCCGCGCGCGGTGTGGAAGCTCAACGGCACGTTGCGGGTCACCACGAGTGACGAACAGTCCGCTGGCGCTGACCCTTACCGGAACTGATCATGAGCTCCTCAGCGGGCTCAGCACCGAAAAGTTCAAAGGCGACGAAATCCGGCATCAAGCTGCATATTGATCTCGCCTTTTCCCTCGCTGAGCCCACGCCCACGCCGGTGGAGAGCAGTGAATCGACCGGTGCAGAGTTCGGCGACTCCTTCGGTGCCGCCGACGTGATGAGCGGTACGGTGACCGCCAATGGATCGGAAATCACGGTCTTCACGAGCAACCCCGAATTGTTTGTTCAGGGTCGGGCCCTCAGCTTAGAACCGCTCCGCACCGTGGCCGCCGAACTGGCGTCCCGCGGTCTGACGGTATCGATCACGGGCCCCGTGGGCGTCATTGCTCGCCTCGGCGACGTTCAGGCATCCGTGACACAGCGTTTGGTGACCCGGTCCCCCAACATTGTTCTCGGTGCACCCAACGCCCTCGCGCCACTGGTGCAGGCGCGAATGCGCGGAAAGTCACGCATGTCCGTGGCGATCCCGCTTCCGCCGGCAACGGTGCTCCCGATCGCGCCTACCTTCGATCGGCACCGCCGGCGTGGGGTCACCACCACCCACTACTCGCACGGAAGCGGTCGTCCTCGACTGATTTTCGTCGTGGGATCAGAAAACTGGAACGGACAGATGCCTCGGGAGTTCGACCTGCTCCCGGGAGTGACCACCATCGGTTCCTCTCCCCAGGCCGACTTGCAGCTGCCCGGATTGAAGGCAATCCACGCCGAAATCCGTCATGACGAGCACGACGAGTACCGACTGTTTGCCGTCGGTGACGTCTCCGGCAGCTCACGGCCGAAAGAAGATGGCCGCGGTGGAAGCGATGGTCAGGTTCTGCGCACCGGCTCACGGATCGAAATGGGCCCGTGGCGCATGGGCTACTTCCGGGAAGAATTCGCCGACCACGGCCGCCCCTTTGGCGGACGCGTGGGCGGAGAATTTGCCGTACAGAAGACTCAGGCCCCGCGCCCTCGCGGCAAGTAGGTGCTGAGTGAAGCGGATGCCCATGGCGGGCATCCGCTTCACTCATTCTGCGTTCGGGCTCACCAGCGTAATGAATGCGCTCAGCTGAGCCAGGGCCGCCGGGGTTCGCGGTAGGTAGTCCGTGAGCGCGGGCGAGTAGACGACGTACGCCGCCCACTGCGCCCGCGAGATGGCGACGTTCAGCCGGTTGGCCAGGAGGAGAAACTCCAGACCGCGTGGCACCTCCTCGGCTGAGGACGCCGCGAGCGACACGATGGCCACGGCCGCCTCCCGCCCCTGAAACTTATCGACCGTGCCCACGGCAACACCGGCAAAGCCGGCCACGCCGAGCGCTGCCCGCAGCAGTTCCACCTGCGCGTTATAGGGCGCAACAACGATGACGTTGCGCTGTTCCAGCGGCGCGGTGCGACCAGCGGATGTCCAGGCTCGGCCCACAAGGTCGCCAACGAGGGTCACCACGGCCGCCGCTTCCTGCGGAGACGACGTTGAATTGGAGCGGTGCTCGATGGGCACCGGATGGAGGCCCGCAGCCACTCCCGCGAGCGACCGGTCCGAGTCATGCGAGCGCAGCTTGCCCTCGTAGGAGAGCACGGAAACCGGCGCGCAGACGGCCGGGTGCATGCGCCAACTGGTGGCCAGAAAATAACCGAACTCGCTCGGCAGCACGTTGTGGCCGTCGGAGAGCCAGCCGAGGGCCGACGTATCCACCGGTTCGGGGTGCGTGCCCTGGCTCACCTGAGGGAGCTGTTGCGGATCGCCCAGCAGCAACAGGCGCTGGGCCGACACCGCCGCCGCGATGGTGCTCGCGAGGGAATACTGACCGGCTTCATCAATGACGAGCAGGTCGAGAGATCCCCGCGGGATTCGGGTGGCGTTGCTGAAATCCCAGGCCGTGCCACCCACGACATAACCACCCTGTTGCCCGGTGAACCGCACGAAGCCGGCGGCGTCAAGAGCGGTCCACGGCACGGGCAGCTTTTCCTCGCCCTTTCTCGGTTTCTTCCCCACCCGATCCGCGTCAACGCCAGCTGCCAATACCGCCTTGAGCATGTTTTCCACCGTGGCATGTGACTGAGCAACAACACCCACTGTCCAGCCGTGATTCAGCACGAGATCGGCAATGACCCGCGAGCCCACGTAGGTCTTCCCGGTTCCGGGCGGACCCTGCACGGCGAGGTAGGAGCGGTCGATTCGAAGCAGACTGGTGCGAATAGCGGTCTGCACATCACCGTCGATAACCGGCGCAAGTGCGCCCGTGCGCGGTGCCGAGCGACGCAGTATGTCGAATGCGGCATCGGCCAGGGGCTCCGGGTGTGCCTCAAGCACGGTGCGGCCCCAGTGGGAGATCGCGTCAACCTGAGTGCCAGCCGGCGGTGGCGTTCCCGGCGTCAGCGCGACGGGCAGCTCGTCGTGCTGCGGGGCATCCGCGTGCAGGACCTCTTCGATGAGGTAGTCGAACGCGTCGGTAACCTCCACGATCGTTGCTTTGTTGTGCGCCGCGCGCGCGCGCGGGTCACTGCCGCGAGGGATGTTCGGGTACGGCGCGTCGTAGAGGAGAAATGGCTGGTCCCCCGGTTTGAGCGAGCTGCCCGGAGCGAGGGTTCCCGACACGCGCAGCAACCGCCGATCGAGCTTCTGGCGACCCTCTCGATGCCACCCCACGGCAACGCTGGCCGACTCGATGATGAGAACGTCACGCGTGTCGGCCCACTCGTCGGCCGGTGAACTGAGGCGAAAATAGTGATCCCACCAGAACGATTTCTGCTCCCGGCGGTGGTAATCAATGGCCGCTGAGGCCAGCGCCAACGCGGTCTGGTGGGGCGTGCGCTCCCGCGGTGACACATCCCCGAGCAGAGCCGTCAGTTCGAGGTACACCGGGTCAGGCTCGCGCAACACCACGTCCAGGGTGAGGTCGCGGGCGGTTGCCAGCGGCACGTTGTTCTCGCGAGCCCGAGCAAGCAGCCAATCACGCAGGCGCAGTGTGGAGCGGCAATCGTAGGCGTTGTACCGCGCAATGTCCGCGAGAACGACGGCCGCGGCAGCCGTGTCTCCCGCCGCCGTTAGCGCCCGAAAGCGAACGTATTCGGCAATGGAGTCGGCCGCGTTAGCCACGCCCTCGCGCTCATCAACACCCATATACAGGGGCTCAAGTTTTTTCAGCGAGTAGCTACGGCTGCCCACACGGAGTCCCTGACGCACCACCGGATAAAGGTCGATCAGAACCCGATTGCGCAGCAGATCGTCCACGATCTGCTCGCCAACCCCATGGCGCGCCGCGAGCGTGAGGAGGTGGGTGCGTTCATAGGGCGCGTAGTGGTAGATATGCATGCCGGGGTGCCGAGCGCGGCGCGCCTCGACCCACTCGAGAAACTGGAGGAGCGCCATCCGCTCCTGGGCATAGGAGTGCGCCCAGAACGCATGGAACGAGTCGTCGGGCTCAACGAGTCCGAACAGGTAGTCCAAGCCCCACGCACTCCCCGCGTTGTCGATGTTTTCCGTGGCAGCCGAATCACCGAGGGCGATCTCTGAGTAGAGCGGGTCGCCCTCGAAATCGAAGAAGATATCACCGGCATCGGGTTCGGGGAGCCCTGCGAGCGCCGCGGGATTCACCACCTCCCAGACGATGGGTTGCCCACCCGTGGGCTTCTCGATCTGCACTCGGGCCTGTTCTCGCAGAGCAGTGAGGGCGCTGTCGGACATTCCATCCACGGACGCGGTGCGCCCGGCCAGCTGCTCGATGGTGGTGATGCCGGCGGCCCGCAGGTGCGCACGCTGACCTAACCGCAGGTTGGCCACGAGTAAGACATCGCGCTGCAGCGTGACCTGCTCGTCACAGGCCTGGCAGCGACCGCACGCACTGTAGCGGGGGTCGTTCCACTCGGTGGGTCCGTTCGCGGCGACGCGCTCGTCGATCAGACGTTCCAGGCGCTCTCGGCGCTGTCGGTAGACGGGCAGGATGTCCTGCAGGCGGTGCGAACTCGTGCGACCATCGCCGAGCACAACGTGCACCCGGTCTCCCACGGCCAGTCCCCGCCTCAGCAACTGGTCGCTGTACGCCGCCAGCTGCAGCAGGGCGGTGACCTTCGCCGTTCGGGCCAGCTTGGTGTCATAGACCTCATACGTGCCGTCGTCGCCGCGAATGATGAAGTCGGCGTAGCCGAGAAAGCGCCCATCGAAGAAGGCGGCCTGGTAGACCACCTCGGCACCGCTCTGCAGTGCCGCGTCGCTCTCGTGCACGGCGTGCAGGGGATCGTCACCGCGTGCGGGCCGAGAAATGTCCACAACCCGGTGCGTGGCACGCAACCGCGCGAGCATGCGCAGCTCATGCTCGTCGCCAAGCTCGGCCGTACGGCGCAGCATGGCGTCCTCGGTTCCGACCACTGCATCGATACGCCCCAGACGAGCGTCAAGGCTGCGCATAAGCGCCCATTCGCACTGCGCCGCCGCGCTCAGGTCACTGGCCGAGTACACAACGGTCGTGGGGTCGAGCAGGTACACGCGGTCTCCTTGCGTCGGGCGCGGACGAATTACCCCGCGCTTGCGAGGCTACCGAACACCACCGACACCACCGCTCCACACACCGGATCGATTCCCACGATCGGTTAACAAGATCGTAACAAAGGTATACAAACGATGAAATATGTGAATGATTGTATTCAATCTAACAAAGCTGTGATTCGCCGATCATTGGATGTTCATGTCTCCCTCCCTCCCCCGTTCCGCGCGTCGCCTCTGGCTCCCCGCGCTCGCAGCGGGTCTCGTGCTCGCCACAACGGCGTGCCAGGCCCAGCAGTTGCAGGCAGCACCCGATTCGTCATCACGCCAGGACGTCACCAGCGCCCCAATCGGCGACCAGACCATCATTGAGGGCGGCGATTTCGTCATGGCCCTGTCTGCCGAACCCGACCGTCTCGACCCCACAACGTCGTCGTCGCTGTACACCCGGTATGTGATGCAGACCGTGTGCCAGAAGCTCTACGACATCGATGCCACCGGCGATATTGTGCCGCAGCTCGCCACCGAGCTGCCGGAGTTCTCCGCCGACGGTCTCACGGTCACCATCCCCGTGCGCAGTGACGCGGTCTTCGCTGACGGCACCGCCTTCAACGCGGAGGCCGTGGCCACCACCCTCGAACGCAACCTCGCGCTGCCCGCCTCCTCCCGCCGGAGCGAACTTGGCCCCATCACCAACGTCGCCGCCATCGACGACGACAGCGTGCAGATCACCTACTCCGAACCGTTTGCCCCGATCACGGCCGCCCTGGCCGACCGAGCCGGCATGATCATGTCCCCGCAGGCACTCGCCACCACCGGCGACGCCTTCGGTGACAGCCCCGTGTGCGTCGGGCCGTTCAAGTTCGTGGAGCGGGTGCCGCAGACCTCGATCACCGTTGAACGCGATCCCCTGTACTACGACGCCGGCAACGTTCACCTCGACACGATCACCTACCGCATCATGACCGACTCGAATATTCGTGCCGCAAACCTGCGTTCCGGTGACGTGCAGGCTGCCGACTCCATCTCACCCCAAGACGTCGATGCGCTGATGACCGAACCGGGAGTGGGAATCCTCCAGGTTGGTTCGCTTGGCTACCAGGGCATCACCGTCAACATCGGTAACACCGACGGCATCGGCACCACGCCCGGCACGATTGACACACCCCTGGCGCAGGACGCCACCATCCGCGAGGCACTCTCCATGTCGGTGGACCGTGAGGCCCTCGTCAGTAGCGTCTTCAACGACTGGTACGAGCCCGCCTGCTCCCCGGTCTCCCCGGCAAGCCCGTTCACCTCAAACGCAAGCGAGGCCTGCCCCGCCTACGACCCGGAGGGCGCCAAGGCACTCCTAGCTGCCGCCGGAGTCGAACAGCCCTACGCGATCGACATGCTCGTGAGCAACAACCCCGATACCCTGCGATTCGCTCAGGCGCTGCAGGCATCCGTTGCCGATGGCGGCTTTGAACTGACCATCTCCCCCGTGGAGTACTCCACTCTTCTTGACGTTCAGACCCGGGGAGACTTTGACGCCCTGCAGCTGGGCTGGTCGGGCCGGGTTGACCCGCACGGCAACATGTTCAACTTTCTCTCCACCGGCGGCAGCAACAACTATTCCGGCTACAGCAACGCCAACGTGGATACCCTTCTCACGGATGCCTCCGCCACCACCGACGTCTCGGATCGCGCCGCGCTTTACGGCGAGGCGGTGGCCCAGGTTCAGGACGACAACCCCGTGGTGTACCTCTACCGCCAGCGCAGTCTCACCGCGTACTCCACCAGCATTGCCGGAATTGAAACCTTCGCCGACGGCGTGGTGCACCTGAGCGACGTCGCGTTCGTGGAAGGCCAGTAGCGCAGAATGATCCACTACCTGATCACTCGGCTCTGGCAGTCCGCGATCACGCTCATTCTGGCGTCGCTCGTGGTCTTCGTGGGGGTGCGCCAGCTGCCGGGTGATCCGGCCCTCGCCATGGCGGGAGAAGAAGCGACTCCGGAACGCGTCGAGGCCATCCGGGTTCAACTCGGCCTCAACGAACCTCTCATCACGCAGTACCTCACCTTTCTCGGCAACATGGCTCGCGGTGAACTCGGCAACTCCACCCGCACCGGTGCACCGGTGGCCGATCTCATCGCCACGACGTTGCCGGTGACGCTGTGGCTGGCCACGTATGCCATTATCGTGGCCGTGATCGTGGGCGTCATCCTCGGCGTCATCGCCGAGCGGTATCGCGGACGATGGCCCGAATGGATCGCCAACGGTTTAGCCCTCGTGGGACTGTCGGTACCCAATTTCTGGCTGGGGATTCTCGCCATCCTCTACCTGTCGGTGACGCTCGGCTGGTTCCCGGCCTCGGGATATGTCCCTATGACCGAGAATCCGCTCACCGCCATCTATCACCTCACACTGCCGGCCATCATTCTGGGCACCGGGCTTGCGGCTGTAATCATGCGGCAGACCCGAGCCTCCATGATCGAAACGATGAAGACCGACTACGTGCGCACGGCCAAGGCAAAGGGACTGAGCGGCAGTCGCGTACTGGTGAGATACGGCCTCCGCAATTCGCTCATCGTGGTGGTGACGATTGTGGGGCTGCAGCTCGGCGGCCTGATTTCCGGCGCGGTCGTGACCGAGCGCATCTTCGCGCTCCCCGGGTTCGGCAAGCTCACCCTCGACGCCGTGTTCACACGGGACTACCCGGTGATCCAGGCGGTTGTGCTCATCATCACCGTTGGATACATCCTCATCAACCTCGCCGTCGACATCCTGTATTCCGTGGTCAATCCACGCATCCGAGTGGGAGGAAGAACCTCGTGACCAGCACAAACACCATCACCCTCGCAACCCACGACCTGGGCAGCGATCGTGGTCGACTCTGGCGCTCGCTGCGACGAAACCCGCTCGGAATGGCCGGCGGAATCATGCTCGCCGTCGTGGTGCTCGCCGCCCTTCTCGCCCCACTCATCGCGCCCCACGGACCCAGTGAGGTGAACTTCAACGCACCCTTCCAGCAGCCGGGCACCGTGGGCTACCTGATGGGAACGGATGACCTGGGCCGCGACATCTTCTCCCGCATGCTGTTCGGGATTCGCGTGTCGCTCCAGGTGGGCGTGCTCTCCGTAGCCCTCGCCGTGGTGATCGGAACCCCCCTCGGGCTCCTCGCCGGGTATTGGAACTGGCTCGACGGCATCATCTCCCGCCTCACCGACGTGACGCTCGCCTTCCCCTTTCTGATCATTGCTGTTGGCCTCTCCGCTATCAGCGGCCCGAGCCTCACCAATGCAGCAATCGCCCTCGGCGTTGCCCAGGTTCCCACCATGATCCGAGTGGTGCGTGGCGAAACGCTGCGCATCAAGGAGACCGATTTTGTTCTCGGTGCCCGCACCATGAACGCCTCGGGGCTGCGGGTCATCTTCCAGCATGTACTGCCCAACTGCGCCTCGGCCATCATCGTGCAGGCCTCCGTCATTATGCCCGTCGCCGTGATCGGTGAGGCGCTGCTGTCGTTCCTCGGGCTCGGAATCCAGCCGCCAACGGCCAGCCTCGGCATTATGCTGTCCGATGCCCAGCAGTACATCTTTCGATCGCCCACCGCCGCAATTTTTCCCGGTGTCGCCATCGCCGTGATCTGCCTCGGTTTCAATCTTGTGGGCGACGCTCTGCGCGACGCCCTCGACCCCACCAACGCAAGCCGAAAGTAGCCGCCGTGACCTTCACCACCCCCACCACCTTCACCACGCGTCCCACACTGCAGGGCACCTTCGGCATGAGCGCATCCACCCACTGGATTGCGACGGCCACGGCGCAGGCCGTGCTCGAACGCGGCGGGAATGCCTTTGACGCTGCCGTCGCGGGCGGGTTCGTTCTGCAGGTGGTCGAGCCGCACCTCAACGGACCGGGCGGCGATCTCACGGGAGTCTTCGCCACCGCAGCCGAGCCGAGCGTTCCCCTCGTGCTCATGGGTCAGGGACCGGCGCCGCTCGCCGCCACCGTGGCCCACTACCGCAACGAGGGACTTGAGCTGGTCCCCGGATCCGGGGCCCTCGCGGCGGCCGTTCCCGGAGCAGTCGATGCCTGGCTGCTGCTCCTGCGCGACTACGGCACTTGGGAACTCGACGCCGTGCTCGCCTTCGCCCTCGGCTATGCCCGCGCCGGCCACCCGATCCTCGGCCGGGTCTGCGACACCATCGCCACGGTCTCCGAGCTGTTCACCGAGCACTGGCCCACCTCGGCGGCGCAGTGGATGCCGAACGGTCGCGTTCCCCTCGCCGGCGAGCTCGTGACCAATGAGCCGTGGGCCAGAACCCTGAGCCGGTTGATCGAAACCGCCCAGGCGGCCGGACCCCGCCGCGAGGATCGCATCGATGCGGCCCGCGAGCAGTGGCGTGACGGCTTCGTTGCCACGGCCATCGCCGAGTTCAACCAGACTCCGCACCGCCACTCCACCGGCACAGACCACGCCGGGGTGATGACCGCTGCAGACATCGCAGCCTTTCAGGCATCCGTTGAACCCGCCACCACCGTCACCTTCCGCGGCCACACGATCGCCAAGACCGGAGCCTGGGGCCAGGGACCGGTTTTGTTGCAGATGCTCACCATTTTGGAGGGCTTCGATGACGACCATCTTGACCCCTCCACGGCGCTCGGCGTGCACACGATCATCGAGGCCGAAAAGCTCGCACTCGCGGATCGCGATGCGTACTACGGTGACGGCGATGTTCCCCTCGACGTACTGCTCTCGAGCAGCTATGCCACCGTTCGACGAGCGCTCATCACCGATCAGGCCTCCCACGAGTGGCGCCCCGGGGTGCTGGCGGGGCATACTTCCTTCACTCCGCCGATGCGCACCGAGTATCTTCCCCCCGCGCTCGTTCACCTCGGCGGAGACGTGACCTTTGCCGGAGTGGGCGAGCCCACGGTCGCAGCGCCGGCCGCGGCATCCGCTGGCGAAGCCATCACCATGCCCACCGGAGAGATGCGCGGCGACACGTGCCACATTGATGTGGTGGACCAGTGGGGCAACATGGTCTCGGTGACACCGTCCGGCGGCTGGCTCCAGTCCTCCCCCACCATGTCAGAACTGGGATTCTGCCTGGGTTCACGGCTGCAGATGACCTGGCTCGAATCGGGATCACCCTCCACGCTCACACCCGGGAAGCGCCCGCGCACCACGCTGACGCCCACGCTCGTGCTCAAGGACGGCGTCCCCGTGGCGGCCCTCGGCTCCCCCGGCGGCGACCAGCAGGACCAGTGGCAACTGCTTTATCTACTGCGCACCATTGTGGGGGGCTACACCCCACAGCAGGCGATCGATGCGCCGGCCTTCCACACGACATCGTTTCCCGGCTCGTTCTGGCCCCGCACCTGGACACCGGGTGGCGCCGTGGTGGAGGACCGCCTCGGCGAGGCCGTGATTGCCAACCTTGAACAGCACGGCCACCTGATTACCCGAGCGGGTGACTGGTCACTCGGTCGGCTCTCGTCGGTGACGAGTGACCCCGAGACCGGCCTGCTTCAGGCCGCCGCGAACCCCCGAGGAGCACAGGGCTATGCCGCAGGACGCTAGAACCACCGCCAGCACTTCGACCGCGACCACCGACGAGACCACGACCGGCCCCGGAACGGTGCTGCTGGACGTTCAGGACCTCGAAGTGTCCTTCGGCGCCGACCCTCGACCCGTGGTGCACCGCGTCAGCTTCCAGCTGCGTCGCGGCGAGCGCGTGGCCATTGTGGGCCAGTCCGGTAGCGGCAAGTCCACGATCGTGGGCGCCCTCCTGCGTCTGTTGCCCGGGGACGGCCAGATCACCCACGGGCACATTCACCTCGGTTCCCACGTTGAGGGGATTGAAATTTCGTCGGCGACCGAGAAGCGGATGCGCGGCATCCGTGGGCGTCGAGTGGCTCTCGTGCCGCAAGACCCGGCCGCAAATCTGAATCCGTCCATGAAGGTGGGGGCTCAGATCAGCGATGCTCTCGCGAGCAACGGTGAACGTAACGGGCTACGCACCCGCGCTGCTCGCACGGAACGGGTGATCGAGCTGATGACCGAGGCCGGTATTCCCGACGCCGCGCGACGGGCCAAACAGTACCCGCATGAGTTTTCTGGCGGAATGCGCCAACGCATGCTGATTGCTATCGCGCTGGCCGGCGAACCCGAGCTGCTCATCGCTGACGAACCCACCTCGGCTCTTGATGTGACCGTGCAACGACAGATTCTCAATCATTTGCAGACCCTGGTTGATGCGCGGGGCACGACGCTGCTGTTTGTGACCCACGACCTGGGTTTGGCCGCCGACAGAACGGACCGCATCATCGTTATGTCGGAGGGACGGATCGTTGAGGTGGGCACACCCCGGGAAATCCTGCTCTCCCCCCAGCAGGACTATACGAAGCGCCTCGTCGCCGCGGCACCGACGCTCGGAACGCCGCCCGACTCCGGGCCGCTGAGCGTCGCATCCGTGGTGGCGCGCGACCAGTTCGCCGCGCCTCCGGTGGCTGACTCACCGCCCATTCTTGCCGTGGCGAACCTGGTGAAGGAGTTCGCTTTGCGCGGACAGCGCGGTTCCCTGGTGCGCGCCGTCGATGATGTGTCCTTCTCGGTGCAGCGGGGAACCACCACGGCGATCGTGGGCGAATCGGGGTCAGGGAAAACGACCATTGCCCGCATCATCCTCGGCCTGGAAAGCGCCACCAGCGGTACAGCCCTCGTGGCTGGCCGCGGCATCTCGGCCAGTCATGCCCGGGACCGCAAGGCGCTCCGCCGCATGGTGCAGCCCGTGTTCCAGGACCCCTACGCGTCGCTTGATCCCACGTACAGTATCGAGCGGTTGATCGATGAGCCCCTGCGCATTTTTCACGTGGGCGACCGGGCCAGCAGGCGTGCGCGGGTGGCCGAGCTGCTTGATCAGGTGGCTCTCTCGCGTGCGGTGGCGCAGCGTCGACCGAACGAACTCTCCGGCGGGCAGCGACAGCGGGTCGCCATTGCGCGCGCTCTCGCGCTCGAACCGCAGGTGCTCATTTGCGATGAGGCCGTCTCGGCCCTGGACGTTCTGGTGCAGGAGCAGATTCTGTCCCTGCTCCAGGACCTGCAGCAGCGCCTCGGCCTCAGCTATCTCTTCATCACACACGATCTCGCCGTGGTGCGGCAGATTGCGCATAATGTGGTGGTGATGAAGTCGGGCAAAGTGGTGGAGAACGGTGACGTGAACCAGATCTTCCTGGCACCCGACGACGCCTATACCCACGAACTCCTAGGAGCAATACCCGGTGCTGCCTTCGCCCACTGACCCCATTTCCCTCCCGCCGTTTCGCGTGCAGGACGCCATTCGCGCCGACATTGTTCTCGGTACCCTTGCACCGGGAAGTCGCATCACGGAGACCGCACTGGCCACGGCCTACGGCACCTCGCGGGTTCCGGTGCGTGAAGCCCTGCACGCCCTCGAGGCGGAAGGGTTCGTCGAGTCCACGCCCTACGTGGGCTCGCGAGTCTGCGAGATTCCGGTGGCCGACGCCGACGACCTCTTTGCCATTCGCGAGGTCCTCGAATCCGCCATCTCTCGGCGGGCGGCAGAACGGTCGCGCGCGCAGTTCTCCGCCGCAGCACCGTTTTCGGACTGGGCGCCGACCCGCCGCCGCCTTGCTGGCATTCTCGATGCCGGCGACAGGGCGGTAGCCACCGATTCTCTCGAAACGCTGCCGGAGCTGAACGGACAGTTTCATCTGGGACTGGCTGAACTCAGCGCGAGTGCATCGTTGACCCTGTTGCTTCGTCAGATCTCACGCAAGATTGAATGGCTCTACGCGGCCGACATCCACTCTCGGGGCAAGCGACTGTGGGACGATCATCGACCGATCATGGCCGCCATCGACGCCGGAGATTCGGACCGGGCCAAGCAGCTCATGGCCACGCACGTGTGTCGTGCCCGCGTGGGTTATCTGAGCAGATTCGGCCAGGCATAAAACCGGCAGTCTAGTGTCGTCAGATGCTCTACCGCTATCCCCCAAGCGGGAGAAGACCGCGTGGCCCAGACCGACGTATGGTGGAAGTGTCGGATGAATCACCACGATTCGGCGATGGGAAGGATTCTCGTGAAGATGCTACAGATTGAATGCCCAGAGTGCAACCAACTGGTCTGGATCACGTCGGATACGCGCTTCGCCACTTATCACTCGAGAGAGAGCTCCACCGAGGACTGCCCCGGTTCACGCACCATCATTCCCGTGCCTCCGAAGATTTCCGCACGACGAAAGAGCGTCAGCACGACACGTTAGGCCGGTCTGCGGACGTACTCTTGAGCATGAGCACTCCTCCCCTGGCGGCGCAAAAACCGCAGCAGCGTATCCATCACGACGATGTCGTTGTCGATAACTACGAGTGGTTGCGGAACAAGGAAAACCCCGAGGTGATCGGTCATCTCGAGGCTGAAAACGCCTACACCGCCGTGCGCACGAATCATCTTGAGCTTCTGCAGGAACAACTTTTCGAAGAGATCAAGGGTCGCACCCAGGAGACTGACCTGAGTGTTCCAGTGCGCCGCGGCGACTGGTGGTACTACACCCGCACCGTCGAGGGCCACGAGTACGGCATTCACTGCCGCGCACCGATCACCGCGCCGGGCGACTGGGTTCCACCCGTTCTGCACCCGGGTGTTGGCGGCACGCTGCCCGGTGAGCAGGTTCTGCTCGACGACAATCTGGAGGCGGCCGACCACGACTTCTACTCTCTGGGTAGCTTCGACCTGAGCGCCGACGGCAGCATGCTGCTGTACGCCATCGATGTGGAGGGCGACGAGCGGTACACGATCCGCGTGCGCACCATCGCCACGGGTGACAACCTGCCCGATGAGATTTCCAACACCAGCGCGGGCGCCCTGTTCGACCCGAGTGGCCAGTACCTGTTCTACACAACGGTCGACGAGGCGTGGCGGCCGGACACCGTGTGGCGTCACGAAATCGGTGCCGCGGCATCCGCTGACGTGCAGGTGTTCACCGAACCCGACGAACGCTTCTGGGTGGGCGTTGGACTCACACGGAGCCGTAAGTACCTCATGATTGAGGCCGGGTCCAGCGTGACCACGGAGACACACCTGCTGGATAGCGCCGACCCCACCGGCGAGTTCACCGTGGTGTGGCCCCGACACGAGGGCGTCGAGTATGACGTGGAACACGCCGTGATCGACGGAGAAGACCGCCTTCTTATTGTGCATAACCATCAGGCGATCAATTTCGAACTCGTGAGCGTTCTGGCCGCCGACCCGCTCGGTGACAAGCGCATGCTTCTGGCCCACAACCCAGACATTCGTCTCGAAAGCGTTGACGCGTTTCGCGACTTCATCGTGGTGGAGTACCGCCGAGACGGCCTGACACGGGTGGCGGTCGACCGCCCCGGCGGAGTGCTCACCGAGATCACCTTCGACGAAGCCCTGTTCACCGTGGGGAGTTCCGGCAACCCGGAATGGACCCAGCCCACCGTGCGTCTGGGTTATACGAGCTTTGTCACCCCGGGAACGGTCTATGACTACGTCGTCGATACGGGTGAGCTCCGCATGCTCAAGCAACAGCCGGTGCTGGGTGGGTACGATCCGTCCCTGTTCGAGCAGCGCCGGGAGTGGGCCACTGCCGCCGACGGCACCCGCATCCCCCTCTCCCTCGTTTTTCGGCGCGACCTCGTGACTCCCGGGACCCCCGCGCCCACCCTGCTCTACGGCTATGGTTCCTACGAGCACAGTATCGATCCGGGCTTCGGTATTCCTCGTCTCAGCCTCCTTGATCGGGGCATGATCTTCGCTATTGCGCACGTTCGTGGGGGTGGCGAGCTGGGCCGCACCTGGTACGAGCAGGGAAAGACACACCAGAAGCGCAACACCTTCACCGATTTCATCGCCTGCGCCGAGCACCTGATCGACGAGGGTTACACCACGCCCGATCGCCTCGTGGCCGAGGGGGGAAGTGCCGGCGGCCTCCTCGTGGGTGCGGTGGCCAACATGGCACCGGAGCTCTTTGCGGGAATTCTCGCTGTGGTGCCTTTCGTCGATGCCCTCACCTCGATTCTCGACCCGTCGCTGCCGCTCACGGTAATCGAGTGGGACGAGTGGGGAGACCCCCTGCACAACCCCGAGGTCTACGCCTACATGAAGTCGTACTCACCCGTGGAGAATGTGCGCCAGACGCACTATCCACGCATTCTCGCGGTCACCAGCCTCAACGACACGAGGGTCTTGTATGTTGAGCCGGCTAAGTGGGTGGCCCGTCTTCGCGAGGTGGGAGCGGATGCCCTCCTTAAGACCGAAATGTCAGCCGGCCACGGCGGCGTGTCGGGCCGGTACAGCGCGTGGCGGGAGCGGGCCTTCAACTATGCCTGGGTCATCGACGTGGCCGGCGCGCATCCGACCGGAGAAGGACTCACCGCCGTCGACTGATCGGCGTGCTCCCCACGATTCTCGGTCGGATTACTGCTGGCCCCTTCACGCGGGAGCACCGAGGGTCGTATCCTGTAGTGGCACAGACTACGAGGGCCAGAGAGGCCGGTCGAGCATGCCACATCATGGGTTTTTCTCAAACCCTGGCTACGACGGCTCTGTGTGCGCCCAATTCGTGAAGGCGCTCCCAATCTCCGGTGCTGGCGTTTCCGTATTTGGTACAGCGCTCCCGGAAACCTCTATCTGTTCCAGCAATTCACGAGCGGCTGAGCTTGAGGAACTCCAGTTTGATCTGGGCGAGGGTCCGCGCTGGGAAGCCGTGCGCACCAGACGGCCCGTTTTTGTTCCCTCCCTCCGAAGCCACCCCCACACGCTGTGGCCGGTCTACGGCAAAGCCATTATGCTCCTCGATGTTCAGGCCCTCTTCGTTTTTCCTCTCATCATCGGTGCCATTGACGTGGGGGTGGTGGAGCTTCACAGCACAGAACCCAGCATGCTGAGCGCGAAGGACATCACCACCGCCACCGCGCTGGTTGATCAGGCGGCGTGGTCCCTCTTGAACGTTGTGCTCACCTGGAATGAGCAGGATCAGAAGACCCCCCAGGCGCTATCGCCTGTCGGTCGCCGGGAAATCCATCAGGCCACCGGAATGGTTCTCGTGCAGTTGGGGTCAACCGCCACCGAGGCGTTGCTTCGTCTGCGTGCGCACGCTTTTCTCCACGGCATGTCCGTGCGGAACGTCGCCCAGGAAGTCGTGGCCCGCACTCTGGTTTTCGCCCAAGATTAGGAGTTCCTTCCCAGCAATTTTGGTTTTATGATGTCACTATGAGCACGGTAAGTCGCGCATCGCTGGTGAGCGGGGCGTTCGTAAAATTGGCTGATGCCCTGGTGGGCGAGTACGACGTTGTTGACGTCTTGCATACTCTGGTGGAGCAGTCGGTTGAGCTTCTTGACGCTGAGGCGGCCGGGCTACTGATTGCAGACCAAGACGGCATCCTGCAGGTTCTTGCGTCCACCAGCGAAGAGAGCCAGCTGGTGGAGATCCTGCAAAGCGAAGCTGGTGTGGGTCCGTGCGTCGATGCTTTCCGCACCGGAGTCGTGGTGACGATCGATGACATCGCCTCTGTCGAGGGTGACCGCTACCCCGACTTTCAAGCAGCCGCTCTGTCCCAGGGCTTTCGTTCGGTGCACGCCATTCCCATGCGATTACGCCCCAACACCATCGGGGCACTGAATCTCTTCCGAATCCAAACCGGAGCGTTGAGCGAGGAAGACGCCGCAATTGGCCAGGCTCTGGCGGATGTCGCCACCATCAGCATTTTGCAGGAGCGCACCGTGCGCGAAAATGCCGCCGTCACCGAACAACTGCAGCGGGCTCTCAACAGTCGGGTTCTGATCGAGCAGGCCAAGGGGGTCATTGCCCAGCGCAGCCAACTGAATATGAACGATGCCTTCAACCGCCTGCGCACCTACGCCCGTGCGCACAACGAGTCCATGCACGAGAGCGCCGAAAAGGTCATCAGCAACGAAGTGCGCGTGTAGCCTCAGCGGCCGCTAGCCGAACCGACCAGCAGTGCTCTTGGGTGTGAACGTGAGAATATTAGGTCATGACTCCACGGGCGCCACGACCTCCGTCGGTCGCACCGGGTGGGATCCCGGCGTGGAAGGCGCTACTGGCCGCTCCGATTGCCGCAGCCGACGCATCCGTTCTGCGCCATTCCGGGCGCGTGGGCAGCCAACCGGTCGCGGCACACGACCGCCCCGCCACCCGGATGGGTCTGCAGTTCGAGCTGCGCGAACAGACGCCGCGCACGAGCGATCGCTGGCGCGGGCCAACAGCCCAACCGGTGAAGAAGCTGACGCCCGGCCACGGCGACTTTCGTCTCGGTGTGCGGCCCGTTGTGCACAACGACAACGGAAACTGGGTTCGGGCCAGCCTGGCGTGGAACAACCTCACGTTTCAGGTGCGGGAGCTGAACCTTGACCCTACGCAGCATCGGTGGTTTTCGGAGCTGATCGCCCTGTACCGGGCCGTGCGTCTGGTGTATTCGAGCCAAGAGGCCGATTGGATCTATCTCGATGAGTTCAGCAGCCCGCTCCTGTGGCATTTTTTCGAGCAGGCAACCGTGCTCGGGATCGCGTTTGTGGGCACGCAGAAGAACGTGAGCGTCAGCGTTGCCGACACTGCGTCCGTGAGTCTTGATGTGACGCAGGCCCAGGGCGCCCTGAACCTTGCAGCCGTGCTCACCCTCGATGACCGGCCCTACCCCGCCGAACAGGCCGGGGCGATCGGCACCCACGGCGTCTACACGTATGCGTTCACCCCGCACGCCACCTTCACCCTCGCTCCCACCAGCCAGACGCTGACGACAGCCCAGCGTGCGCTGATGGGAAAGGCCTCCGCCGCGGTCGTTCCGGAGTCAGATGTCACCGAGTTTCTGACCGAATACTACCCAGCACTTCGCCGCACGCTGCCCACCACCAGCACGGATGCCTCGGTGATCTTCGACGCGCCCCCTCCCCCCGTGCTCGTGGTCACCGCCCGGTTCGAGGCCCAGCAGACCCTCCGGCTGGACGGTGAATTCGAGTACCGGGAAGGCACGCTGGTCACCCACCTTGCGTTGGAACCACGTGCCGACGACACCGATCCTCGCGATGGGGATGCGGAAGCCGAGCTGCGGGGCCGGGTGGCTGACGTGCTGAACCCGTCGGATGCCCGGACCGACGACGAGGGTCCCCCACCCGCAGCGCTGGGCGACACGCTGCGCGGCATCGACGCGGCACGGTTCACCGCCACGGTTCTCAACCAGCTTCGCGCCCTGCCCGGCGTGCGCGTGGATGTGGTCGGCGACGAGCCAAACTACCGGGAACTCACCGCCACTCCCGAGCTCACCTTCACCACGGTGGAGAGCACGCAGCGCGACTGGTTTGACCTCGGCGTGCTCGTGCGGGTCGACGGCCGCAGCGTGCCGTTCGCACCACTCTTCACGGCATTGTCGAAGGGGCAGGCACGCCTGCTGCTGGTGGACAACAGCTACCTGTCGCTGCGGCAGCCCGTGTTTGACCGGCTGCGCGAACTCATCGAGGAGGCCCGCGAGCTCTCCGAGTGGGAAACGGGCCTCCGCATCAGCCGCCACCAGGCCAGCCTCTGGGCCGACTTCGAAGACCTCGCCGACGAGACCGAGCAGGCGGTGTCCTGGCGGGCCGCCGTGGGCGGGCTGCTCAACGTGACCGCAATCGAGCCCACACCCCTCCCACCGGGAGTGACCGCAACCCTCCGCCCGTACCAGTTACAGGGCTTCCAGTGGCTCGCGTTCCTCTACACGCACCGCCTCGGCGGGATCCTGGCGGACGACATGGGCCTTGGCAAGACCCTGCAGGCCCTGGCGCTGATGGAACACGCGACCCGAGTCGCCGCCGTTGGCACCGTTAGCACCGTTGGCACCGTTGGCACCGCAGAGCACCGCCGTCCGTTTGTGGTGGTGGCACCCACATCCGTTGTGTCGAACTGGGTGACCGAGGCCGCTCGCTTCACCCCGGGGCTCCGGGTACGCGCGATCACCGCCACCGAGGGCGCAAGCCGAACCTCCATAGCGGATGCCGCGGCAGACGCCGATGTGATCGTCACGTCGTACGCCCTCTTCCGGCTCGACTTTGACGCCTACCAGGCCCACGGCTGGGCCGGACTCGTGCTCGACGAGGCGCAGTTCGTGAAGAATCGTACCTCGCAGGCGTACCTCTGCGCACGCGACCTACGCACACCGTTCAAGCTGGCCATTACCGGCACCCCGATGGAAAACACGCTGCTCGACCTCTGGTCACTGCTCAGCATTGTGGCTCCCGGACTCTTCGCGTCGGCACGGTTATTCACGGAAACCTATGTTCGTCCGCTGGAGCTCCAGACAAACGCCGCACTCTTTGCACAGCTGCGCCGACGCATCCGCCCGGTGTTGCTACGGCGCACCAAGGAGGTGGTGGCACCGGAGCTACCGCCCAAGCAGGAGCAGGTGCTGGCAATCGAGCTGAACCCCGAGCACCGCGTGATCTACGACACGTTCCTCCAGCGCGAGCGACAGAAGCTGCTGGGCCTCATCGACGACATGGACAAGAACAGGTTCATCATCTTTCGCTCGATCACGCTGCTGCGCCTGCTCAGCCTCGACGCAACGCTCGTGGACGAGGCCTACCGCGACGTTTCGTCGAGCAAACTGGACGTGCTCCTGGAACAACTGGAAGACGTGGTGGCCGAGGGGCATCGCGCGCTGATCTTCAGTCAGTTCACGTCGTTCTTGCGGTTGGCCGCAGCGCGGCTCGACGCACTCGGCACGCCGTACTGCTACCTGGACGGGTCGACGCTCGCGCGTTCGGAGGTCATTGATCGGTTCAAGACCGGCCTCGCACCGGTCTTCCTGATTAGTCTGAAGGCCGGCGGGTTTGGGCTCAACCTCACGGAAGCGGACTACGTTTTTCTCCTGGACCCGTGGTGGAACCCGGCGAGTGAAGCGCAGGCGATCGACCGCACCCATCGCATCGGCCAGACCCGCAACGTGATGGTTTATCGCATGGTGGCCACCGGCACGATCGAAGAGAAGGTGATGGCGCTGAAGCAGCGGAAGGCCGCACTCTTCGACGCCGTACTGGGGGACGATGCGGATTTCAGCGAATCACTCACCGCCGACGACATCCGCTCACTGTTCGAACTTCCGGCGGGCACAAGGGACGTCACGTGAAGTGACACCTCCGGCTGTGCGTTTGCCACCGAGCCGAAGGTACGTCAGACTCGATCTATGATCACCGCAATGCTCGACCTCCGTATCAAGCCCGAATCTCTCGCCATTTCTGCCGCACTGATCAGCCGGGTTCTGACCCAGACCCGCGCGTTCGCCGGAAACGCCGGCGTCGACGTGCTGGTGGACACCGACGACGAGACACATGTTGTGGTCGTCGAACTGTGGGATTCGCTCGAGAGCGACGTGGCCTACCGCGAGTGGCGTGCCACGGAGGAGGGGCAGAGCGACCTCGGGACGATCCTGGCCGACGCACCCACGCTGACCAAGTTCAGCACCACGGTCGCCCTGTAACAGCGGCGCCCTCCGCGACAACTACACCGCGCTGGACCCCGCCCACAGGTTGATGCCCTGGTCGGTGGCGTGCTCATCGATTGCAGCAAGCTCATCAACGCTGAAGGACAGGGCATCAAGTGCGGCAACGTTGGTCTCGAGCTGAGCCACCGACGACGCGCCGATGAGCGCCGAGGTGACGGCGGTATTGCGCAGCACCCAGGCGAGCGCCATCTGCGCGAGTGACTGGCCGCGAGACTGCGCAATGTCGGTCAGTGAGCGGATGCTCGCAAGCGTCGCCTGGTTCACCATGGACTTATTCGCCGAACCGTCCCGTGCCACGCGGGAATCCGCTGGGATACCCGCGAGGTAGCGGTCGGTGAGGAGCCCCTGGGCGAGGGGGGAAAACGCGATGCAGCCGGCGCCGATGTCGTCGAGGGTGTCGAGCAGGTCGTCCTCCACCCATCGGTTGAACAGCGAGTACGACGGCTGGTGAATGAGCAGCGGGGTGCCCATCTCGGCGAGAATTGCGGCGGCCTCACGCGTGCGGGCCGGCGAATACGACGAGATCCCGGCGTAGAGGGCCCGACCGCTCGTCACGGCCGTGTGCAGGGCTCCCATGGTCTCTTCCAGCGGGGTATCCGGGTCGGCGCGGTGGGAGTAGAAGATGTCGACATAGTCCACGCCCATTCGGCCGAGGGACTGGTCCAGGCTCGCCAGCAGGTACTTGCGCGAACCGAAGTTACCATACGGCCCCGGCCACATGTCGTAGCCGGCCTTGCTGGAGATGACCATCTCGTCACGGTGTGCCGCGAAGTCTTCCGCAAAGATCTTGCCAAAGTTCGTTTCGGCACTTCCGGCCGGCGGCCCATAGTTGTTCGCGAGGTCAAAGTGCGTGATGCCGAGATCGAAGGCTCGGCGCAGGATGGCGCGCTGGGTCTCAATGGGCTTGTCATCGCCAAAATTCTGCCAGAGCCCGAGCGAGATCGAGGGCAGCTTCAGGCCGCTCCGTCCCGCGCGTCGGTACGGCATGGATTCGTAGCGGTCTTCTGCGGGAATGTAGGTCACCCTCTTGATACTGCCACGGCATCCGCTCGGAAGGCAGTTGATACCGGCAGGATGCGAGAATGGCCGCATGAACTTTGCGCCCCCATCCACGGTCGTCTCGGTGAGCCGTGACGATCGACACCGATTCAGCAAACCGCCCGTCACCGAGATTGTGCTGCGCGAGGGATTCGGCATTGAGGGTGACGCGCACGCGGGCGCCACCACCCAGCATCGCTACCTGCTGAAGAAAGACCCCACCCGGCCCAACCTCACGCAGGTGCACCTCATTGGTTCAGAACTCTTCAGCGACCTCGCACCCGCCGGTTTCAGCGTGGCGCCCGGCGACCTCGGTGAAAACGTGACGACAGCGGGCATTGACCTGATGACCCTGCCGGAGGGCACCCTGCTCTCTCTCGGCGACGACGCGGTCGTGCGCCTCACCGGCATGCGTAGCCCGTGCTCCAGCATCAACGGTTTTCAACGCTCGCTGATGAAAACCCTCATGCCACCGGATGCACAGGGTCACCCCATGCGCCGGGCCGGCGTCATGGGATTGGTCACCCGGAGCGGCACGGTTCGGCCCGGCGACACGATTCGCGTGCAGCTGCCCGTGGGCGAACAGCGCCCGCTCGTCGTCGTCTGATCCCGCGTCACCTGCCGGACGCGGCCTCTACTCCTCGACGTCAATCTCTTCGCTGGGCTGGAACCACGGCGGGTACACGGCAACCTTGGGGCTATAACCGGACTGCTTCAGGATCGCGCGCACCACGTCTCGAACGCGGTCGTTCGCCACGCCCAAGAGGGTGACCAGCTCGAGCGGGAACGAGTCCATGACCAGCAGTTCCGCGTGCCGCAGCACATCTGACTCGGGATCGGAACGCAGGCGAACCAGCATCCGCTCGACACCGTCGCTCGTCGCAACAATGCGGGTACCGGCAGCCCCGGCATCACCGTCGGCGAGCGCCACACCCGCGGGGAAATCTTCGTTGGTGGCCACGTGCGCGTCAACGACGGTCTTGACCGTGCTCACGATAATCACGAAGTCGTAGGCGTCAGACCCGTGCGCGTTGAGCACGAGACGCGGATCCCCGGTGCGGGCGCGGATGGCATCCCACACACTCGCGTCCGGGGAGAGAAAGAAGGGCACATAGTTGGCCACGGTGAGGTCGTCATCACCGGGAAGAAGAACCGTGCGGCGGGCGTCACGCACAGCGGGCGCGGACACGTCAACGGTTGGTCGCACCTCCATCGACTCGCTCGCATCGGCCAGCAGTCCCCCGTCGGCCAGAATGGCTGCGAGGTTGCTGATGTGGGTCACGTGGTACAGACGCTGTTCGCCCACGTTGTCAACGGCCCGCTTGGCGGCGGCCGTCTTCCGGGGGGCAGCGACCGGCGTGACGCGCCGCGGCCCGGTGAGAGACGGGGGTTTAGCGCTGCTCGACCGCTTCCGGACGGTGGCTACGGGAACGACCTCCGGTGCAGCCTTGGGAAAGCAGATGGCGCACAGCCCGCCATCGAGTCCGTGAATGCATTCGTCGCTCAAGTCAAAACCTTTCGTGGGCGTGGGAAAGAACACCACCAACCAACGTTACGTTTATTTTGCCGAGCCTGCTGCCATTCGCCCTGATTCTTCCCGACGTAAGCACGGCTCGCGTCGTGCCGACTAGGGACGCAGGCTGAAGACCACACCCGTTTCGGTGACCGTCACCCGGAGACGGTCCAGGCCCGGCACCACCAGGTCCGCCACCAGCTCCTCGGCGGTGTGGGTTCCCACCACGCCAATGGTCGTGCACCCCGCGGCGCGGGCTGCAGCCAGGCCGGCGGGCGCGTCTTCCACGACGATGCACTGCGCCGGATCAAGCCCGAGTCGCTCTGCCCCGACCAGGAACGGTTCCGGGTTGGGTTTGCCGCGCGGCGTGTCGTCGATCGTCACGATCACGCTCGGCGCAACGAGCCCGGACGCCGCAATTCTGGCTGAGGCAAGGGTGCGCGCGCACGAGGTGACGATGGCACGGCGGGCTTCGGGGATGCTGCCCAGCAGGTCTGCTGCCCCGGGCAAAACCGTGATGTCATGGGTGTCCGCGGTTTCCAAAGCAAGGACGTGAGCGAGGGCCTCCTCCACCTCGGCGGCCGGCACGAGCGATTCCACGATCTGCCGTGCGGGCATACCGTGGTTACCCGAGCGGAAAGCCTCATCGATGCCGCGCTCGGCAGCCCAGCGCAGCCAGGATCGGTTCACGGCGGGGGTGGAGTCGATCAGTGTGCCATCCATATCGAACAGAACGCCGTGAAATGTTCGCCCGAGCACTATTGTCGCGGTAACGGGGGTGGTAGCGGCGACGGGCATCTGGTTCCTTTCGAGCGGTGCTTCACGATGAGGGGACGCCCACCGGTCGAGGTCAGGCTCAGATCTCGAAGTCTGCCCCGCGGGATGCGACCGCGTCCGTGAGCGGGCGCATCGGCTTAGACGCACTGTACGAGGACGTCACCAAGATGGGCATGTGATCCGACGTGCCACTCGGCAAGGTTTCTACGTTGTCGATGCTGAGACCCACCGAGGTGGCCAAGTCGAAGTGCCCGTGGAAGAACTTGTAACGGGTGTAGGTGACCGTGTCGCTCAGGGTCAGGTCATACCCGGACTCGTTCACCCGGGCACTCAGTTTCTGCTTGAAGATGGGGTAGTTGTAATCGCCCACCATGAGCGTGGGCAGTCCGGGGCCGAGCTCGTGCAGCTCGTCGTGTGCCGAACGAATCTGGTTGCGGCGCAGGGAATTCAGCGCGGTCAGTGGTGCGGCATGGAACGAGGCCACCACAATCTCGCGCTGCTCGGCCAGATCAACCAGGCGTGTACCGATCAGTCTTTCGTGTGCCGGCGTGAGCACGCGGTCATGCAGGGACTTTTTGAGCGCGAACGTTTTTGTTTCCAGCGCACGAAACCGGTCGCGTCGATAATAGATCGCCAGACCGAGCCGGTTACGCACCGTCGAATCCGCCAGGTGCAGCAAACCCACCTCGGCGGGTAGCTCTTCGGTGTCGCACTCCTGCAGACAGAGAATGTCGGGATCGTAGCGCTCCACCAGCGCGACGAGTTCACCGCTGGCCCGATTCTTTCGGAGATTGTAACTAATGACCTTCATGGAAGACCTGCCTCAAACTCAAGTTGAATTACCCCAGCCTACGATCCCTCACCCGTGAGTTTGCACCGTAATGCGCTTTAGCCGGCGCCCACGATGAGGAGCGTGGCAGCGAAGACCAGACCTGCTGCAAGGAAGGTGATGGTGGTGTAACCCAAAATGTCTCGCATCTTGAGTCCCGCAATGGCGAGCAGCGGCAGCGCCCAAAACGGCTGGATCATGTTCGTCCACTGGTCACCGTAGGAGACCGCCATGATGGCCACCGACGGGTCGACGCCCAGTCGATTGGCGGCATCGAGCATGATCGGACCCTGCACGGCGAACTGACCACCACCGGACGGAACGAAGAAGTTCACCAGCCCGGCAGAGAGCAGCGCCATCAGCCCGAAGGTCTGCGGCGTCGAGATATTGACAAAAAAGTCCGAGAAGACGCCGATCAGTCCGGAACCCACCATCATGCCCAGAATTCCCGCATACAGCGGAAACTGCAGCAGAATATCTCCCACGTTGGCCGCCGCATTACGCACGAGACGCACCAGTTCGAACGGATTGCGCACCAGCAGAAAGATCAGTGCCAGAAAAGACCAGTTCACAATATCAAGGGTGAGCGTACCGCCCTCAACGAAGTGCACAGCGAGGTAGGCCACGAGGGCGAGCCCCACGAGCAGAGTGAGAATTCGGCTGGCGTCGAGCCGGTCCGCGGGCGTCACGACCTTCTCCTCCTCGACCTGCTTCTCGCGGGCATCGAATTCGAGTTCAAAGATCGGTGCGTTGCGTTTCGGCGCCACGATGGCCAGCGCAAGAGCCACGACCACGATGGTGGCGCCAGCAGCGGCGATGTTCCAGGGCGAGAACGTTGTGTCGCTGAGAGGGATGGTGCGCCCCAGCTGCTCCGCGAGGAATGAACCTTCGGTGGCAGCGGTGAGCGGTCCCGATCCCGAGTAGCCCATATGCCACACCACGAATCCGGAATATCCGGCAGCCACCAGCAGAGGAAAGTGCAGCTTCACTCCCCGAGCGCGCAGTTGCGCGGCAACTTCCTTGGCCAACAGGCCTCCCACCACCAGCCCAAGGCCCCACGTGATGAGGCAGGCGAGGGCGGCAACGACGAAGACAAACACATAGGCCTGGAGGGGCGTTCGAGGAATAGCGCCCAGCTTCGTGAGCAGCCGGTGAACGGGGCTGGTGTTGGCGAGCGCATGTCCGAGCAGCAGGACCAGTGCCATCTGGGTCATGAAGGCGAGCAGGCCAGCGAGGCCATCGCCCCAACTGCGGATCACGTCGACCGGGCCGACATCGGTGAGGGCAAGCGCAAGGATCGCCACCACAATGGTGAGCACGATCACAAAGACGAGGGCACTCGGAATGTAGCGCTCCACGAGCGAATTGATCGGCCTCATGAAGGCCGCAACCGGCCCGTTGGCGCGCTTTTCGCTCACTATCGACATTGATGATCCTCTTGATGTGCCGAGCTGGCATTGCTTCAGGCTGTCTGCACTGACGTCATAAACGTATCAGGCGTCTTTTTGCCGCAGGTTACCGCGCTCCTAGACTGAGGGAGGCCAAGGCCAGAAGCCGTGAGGAACGTAACACCATGACACAGAACGAAATCGTCTTGATCCGACACGGACAGACCGAATGGAGCATTACCGGCCAGCACACGGGCCGTACGGATGTACCACTCACCGATTTCGGTCGCCAGCAAGCGGATGCTTTGGGCGGCATGCTCGACGGCGAGCACTTCGATCGCGTGCTCTCGAGCCCACTGGTTCGAGCCTGGGAGACGATGGAACGAGCCGGTTACGGCGCTCAGGGCGAGGTCAACACGAACGTTCTCGAGTGGGATTACGGGGTCTATGAGGGGCGACGCACCGACGATATCCGCACGACCATCCCCGGTTGGTCGGTCTGGACCGACCCGATCCCCGGTGGTGAGACCGTCGATGCGGTGGGCGCCCGGGCCGACCTCGCCATCGAGCAGTGCCTCTCGGCCGAGGGCCGCGTGGCGGTCTTCGCCCACGGCCACTTTCTGCGCGTGATGGCGGCTCGGTGGATCGGACTCCCGGCCCTCTCGGGCCAGAGCCTCGGCCTCGGGACCGCCACGGTGTCGACACTGGGCTGGGAGCGCGAGAACCGCGTGCTGCAGGGCTGGAATGATGCCTGCCACCTCAGCTCCATGGACCCGGTACTTTAGGGTTTAGCTCTCAACCGCCTGCAGGTTCAGGTCGGCGGATAGCGCCTCGGCAGCGGCTCGCAGGAGCGGGACTGCTCGTTCCGCAAACGAGTCATCGACGCGCGACAGCGGCCCCGAGACGGAGATCGCGGTGAGCGTTGGAGAGTTGGGAACACCAATGGCGAAGCAGCGCACGCCGGTTTCCTGCTCACCATCGTCGATGGCGTACCCGCGCTCGCGAATGAGCGCCAGATCGGCCAAGAGGTCCTCCACGCTGCTGATGCTCGAAGCCGTGGCCATCGGCAGTCCGGTTCTGGCGACGAGAGCGCGCACCACGTCGTCCTTCATCTGAGCCAGGATAGCTTTTCCCACTCCCGTGTCGTGCAGGTGTGCCCGACGCCCCACCTCGGTGAACATCCGCATCGAGTGCTGGGACGGCACCTGCGCAATGTAGAGCACCATGTCGGACTCGCGCACCGCCATGTTCGCGGTCTCTCCCAGCTGGTCCACGAGCGATTTCAGCCGCGGGCGAACGAGAACTCCCAGCTGCTGGCTGGCACCCTCACCGAGCCGAATAAGCCCGGGACCGAGCACATAGCGCCGATTCGCGAGTTGGCGAACGTAACCCTTGGCCACCAGCGTGCGCAACAGTCGGTGCACCGTGGGCAGAGGCAGCGACGTGGACGTGGCGAGTTCGCTGAGCATCACGTCTCCCCCCGTGGCCGCGAGAATTTCGAGGAGTTCGAAGACGCGCTCAACGGACTGCACACCGCCGGAGGCTGCAGGTTCAGCCATGTTTACCCTCCAACAGGGGTCAGAAAGAAATTATTTGTCACGATTCAGAATGTAAAGTCCATTATACGGAAACACCGCGCACGTGAAGCAGAGGATTGACAGATGTCGATAACAGTCACACCGCCCCACCCCGTAGAACGAGCCGACGAAATTCTCACGCCGGAGGCACTCGCGTTCCTGGAGAAGTTGCACCAGAAGTTCGCCGCCACCCGCAGCGAGCGCCTCACTGCCAGGGCAACGCGACGCGCCGCGGTAGCACGCACGGGCACTCTGGATTTTCTGACCGAAACGGCGCACATCCGCTCCGGTGACTGGCAGGTCGCTCCTGCACCGTTGCCGCTCCAGGATCGTCGTGTGGAGATGACTGGCCCGGCCTCACCGGCCAAAATGGCAATCAATGCGCTCAACTCCGGTGCCAAGGTCTGGCTCGCCGACTTCGAAGACGCGAGCACGCCCACGTGGCACAACGTGGTGGATTCCCAGCTCTCGCTCCTCGATGCCACTCGGGGCACCCTCTCGTACACCTCTCCCGAGGGCAAGGAATATTCGCTTCGAACGGATGCGCCTCTCTCGGTCGTCGTGATGCGCCCTCGTGGTTGGCACCTGAATGAGTCCAACATCACTGTTGACGGCGCCCCGGGCATCGGCGCCCTCGTGGACTTCGGTTTGCACTTCTTTCACAACGCCGCAACGCTTCTGCACAGCGGAAGTGGTCCCTATTACTATCTGCCCAAGCTCGAGAGCCACCTGGAGGCCCGGCTGTGGAACGACATCTTCGTGTTCGCGCAGAACGAGCTCGGCATCGCCCAGGGCTCGATCCGCGCCACCGTGCTGATTGAAACGATTCCCGCCGCGTTCGAGATGGACGAGATTCTCTACGAACTTCGGGACCACGCCTCCGGCCTGAACGCGGGGCGCTGGGATTACCTGTTCAGCATGATCAAGTATTTCCGCGACGCGGGCGTGGCCTTCTCTTTGCCCGACCGGGCCGACATTTCGATGACCGCGCCGTTTATGCGCGCGTACACCGAACTGCTCGTCAAAACCTGCCACCGACGTGGCGCCTTCGCCATGGGCGGAATGGCAGCCGTCATCCCCAACCGTCGTGAACCTCTCATCACCGCGCAGGCGTTCGACAAGGTTCGTGCCGACAAAACCCGTGAGGCGGGCGACGGCTTCGACGGTTCATGGGTCGCCCACCCCGACCTGGTGCCCGTGTGCCGTGAGGTCTTTGACTCCGTGCTCGGCGAGCGTGCAAACCAGATCGATCGTCAGCGCCCCGAGGTCGAGGTGACGGCAGCCGATCTTCTCGACGTCACGAGCGCTCCCGGCCGAGCCACCGAGGTGGGCCTGCGCTCGAACCTGTATGTGGCCGTCGCCTACATTGCCGTGTGGCTCTCGGGTAACGGCGCCGTCGCTATTCACAACCTGATGGAGGACGCGGCAACGGCCGAGATCTCCCGCTCACAGGTGTGGCAGCAGATTCGGAACGGGGTAACGCTGAGCGACACCGGTGCCACCGTGACACGCGAGCTGGTGACACGCATCCTCGCGGAGGAGACGGCCCGCCTGCGCACGGAGGTCGACGACGAGCTGTTCACCAGCTTCTACGCCCCGGCCGGTGATCTCGTCGCGGAGATCTGCTTGAGCGAGGAGTTCACGGACTTTCTCACCCAGCCCGCCTACGAGTTGCTCGTGAGCACCGCGCTGGTTGCGGCTGCCGCCCGCTGATTCGACGCTGCTGATCCACCAGGCGGTGGTGTCGACGAGAGCCCTCTCGTTGACACCACCGCCTTTCTTGTCTCAGTGATAACCGTCCCGCGCCTCTCTCAACGTGGGGCCCTGTATCGTCAGCACGTGCGCGGTCGACCTGCCCGCACGATAGGTCTGACGAGGGTCCAGCAGGAGCGCTGCTCCCTGGCCTAACTCGGCCCCGTTCACAGTGACGCTGCCTCGGAGGGCAACGAGGAGCTGTGCGCCCCCAGGAAGATCACCACTTGGATTCACCGGACCTGCAATGCAGGCGGGCGCGGCGGAGGTACCCGAGAACGTGAGCACGATAACAGTGCTCGCCCCGGGAGGTCGCAGTTTGGATCGTTCGAAGTACACGGTGGAGTTCATCACGGCCAGAACCTCATCACGCCGGAGCACACGGCTCGAGCCGGCAGTGCGAACCGCAACCTGCGGTCCGGCAAGCCCGATGACGAAGTGGTGGGTCCCGGCAGGCCCCACCAGGAGGCCGAGAGAATCCTGCAGCTCCACCACGCGAAGCTGCCAGCGCAAAGACAAATCGTCGTCAAGGTCTGCCCAAATCTCTCGGGCTGTGCCCCGGCCCTCATCGAGAGCCTGGCGAGGAATGTCGGAGAAACGGATCGTGCGCGGAGGAACACGGTGAGCATTGACACCGCCAGTGTCTCCTGCGATCGTGCTCATGCTCTGTCCCTACTGGCGTTACACGACACAGCGATGTGCTGGATGGTTCGCAAATCAACCATCCAGCACATCTCGAGTCACGGGCGGGGTGTGCTCAGTTAGGCCTTGATGTCGGCGAGAACGTAGCCTTCCTCGCCGTGCATCACAGAGTCGATGCCGGCGATTTCGTCTTCGTTCTTCACGCGGAAGCCAATCGTCTTCTCGATGATGAAGGCGATGACGAAGGCAAGGACGAAGGAGTAGATGAGGACAGAGAATGCGGCAATCGCCTGAACGAGAAGCTGCGTGCCGTCGCCGCCCATGAAGAGGCCGGTTCCGTTGGCGAAGAAGCCCAGGTAGAGGGTACCGATGAGGCCACCCACGAGGTGGATTCCCACAACGTCAAGCGAGTCATCGAATCCGAGCTTGAATTTCAAGTTGACAGCCATGGAGCAAACCGCGCCCGCCAGGACACCGAGCACGATGGCCCAGATCGGGTGCAGCGACGCACACGCCGGGGTGATGGCAACCAGTCCGGCAACAGCACCGGATGCGGCACCAATCGACGTGGGCTTACCGTCACGGATCTTTTCCACCACAAGCCAGGCCAGCAGTGCGGCCGAGGGTGCCGCAATCGTGTTCACGAAGGCCAGTGCTGCCGTTGCGTCTGCGGCCAATTCCGAGCCCGCATTGAATCCAAACCAGCCGAACCACAGCAGTCCAGCTCCGAGGAGCACGAAGGGAGGGTTGTGGGCCACGTCGACGCCCTTCTGGAAGCCGACACGCTTGCCCAGCACCAGAGCGAGTGCGAGAGCAGCGGCTCCGGCACAGATGTGCACGGCCGTACCACCCGCGAAGTCGATGGTTCCGAGGCCGAAGACCGACTGCAGGCCGTAGGTAATCCAGCCGCCGTAGGCGAAGCTACCGTCTTCGGCCAGACCAAAGTTGAAGACCCAGCTGGCCACGGGGAAGTACACGACGGTCGCCCAGATTCCAGCGAAGATCATCCAGGAGCCGAACTTAGCGCGGTCTGCGATTGCGCCCGAGATGAGCGCGACGGTGAGAATGGCGAACGTAGCCTGGAAGGCAACGAAGGCAAGCGGTGGGTAGGCCGCACCCTCCGGCGTTTCCAGGGCTGCCGTGAGCCCGATGTTGGACCAGTCAATCGACCAGGGTGCCACCGTGCCCTCGGATCCGGGGAAGGCGATCGCATAGCCGTAGACCACCCAGAGCACGCCGATGAGTCCTAATGCGCCGAAGCTCATCATCATCATGCTGATGACGCTCTTGGCCTTGACCAGTCCGCCGTAGAAGAATGCGAGTCCGGGTGTCATCAACAGCACGAATGCTGCGCAGATGAGCAAGAACGCGGTATTGCCTTGATCCATGTGAAAAACCTCTCTGCAGTGACGCAGCGGTTCGCGTCGGGTATTCAGACTCTGACAGGACTGTGTTACGCGTTCGGCGACGTATTATTTCCACCATGTTGCAGAGGGCGTTCCCAGGTAAACAACAGATGACGCGGACGACAGACCACTATAAAATCCGCATTCAGGGTCAATGGATGTGCCGCGTTTAGACTTATTGCATGACTGACACAGCAACGTCCACGGAGTCCACCGCGTCGCGCATCACCATGTTCGGCGCTGAATGGTGCGGCGATTGCCGCCGGTCGAAGAAGGTACTCGATGGCCTGGGCGTGGACTACGACTACGTCGATCTGGAGAGCGTCGAAGACGGTGCCGACCGGGCCAAGGCCATCAGCGGGCTCTCCAAGATCCCGGTCATCGTGTTCCCCGACAACACGCACGTCGTCGAACCCACAGATGCTGATCTGCGCGCCAAGCTGGCGGAGTTTGCTCCCACCGCCTGACTCGCGGGGTTCCACTTGCTAGGGTAAACGGCCCGTCCACCCTGCTTTGAGGAGTTCCATGCCCATCACCGTTCACGGCGTCATCGTTCGTTCGAAGGGCGCCCCGGTGGAGCTCACCGAGATCGTCATCCCTGATCCCGGTCCCGGCGAGGTGATCGTTGACATCGAAACCTGCGGCGTGTGCCACACCGACTTCCACTACAAGGAGGGCGGCATCAGTGATGACTTCCCCTTTCTGCTGGGACATGAGGCCGCTGGGCGGGTGAGCGTCATTGGCGCCGGCGTCACCCATGTGGCGGTCGGTGACTTTGTTGTGCTCAATTGGCGTGCGGTGTGCGGCGACTGCCGCGCGTGCAAGCGCGCCGAGCCCTGGTACTGCTTCAACACCTTCAACGCCACGCAGAAGATGACCCTCACCGATGGCACACCGCTCAGCCCCGCGCTCGGAATCGGCGCCTTCGCCGATAAAACCCTCGTGCACGAGAAACAGTGCACCAAGGTGAATGCGGATGCCGACCCCGCGGCGGTCGGACTGCTCGGCTGCGGCATCATGGCTGGCATCGGCGCCGCCATGAACACCGGCAACGTGACACACGGTGACTCGGTCGCCGTGATCGGGTGCGGCGGGGTAGGTAATGCGGCGGTTGTCGGATCGAAGCTCGCCGGGGCATCCGTCATCATCGCCATCGATCGCGACCCGAAAAAGCTCGCCAAGGCCCTAGACCTCGGTGCCACCCACCGGATTGACTCGTCGGACCTCGACGAGGCCGGGGTGGTTGCCGTCGTGCAGGCGCTAACCGGCGGCTTCGGAGCAGACGTAGTCATTGACGCCGTTGGGCGCCCCGAAACCTGGCGCCAGGCGTTCTACGCTCGCGACCTCGCCGGCACCGTGGTGCTCGTGGGCGTACCCACACCGGAGATGATGCTCGAAATTCCGCTGCTGGATGTGTTCGGCCGCGGCGGCTCACTCAAATCGTCCTGGTACGGCGACTGCCTCCCCGAACGGGATTTCCCCATGCTCACCGACCTGTACCTGCAGGGTCGCCTCCCCCTCGACGACTTTGTCAGTGAAAAGATTGGCATCACCGAGATCGATGCGGCATTCGACAAGATGGCCCGCGGCGACGTGCTGCGCTCGGTTGTGGTGCTCTGATGGTTGCGCGCATTGACCAGCTCATCACCGCCGGCACCTTCAGCCTGGATGGCGGCACCTGGGACGTGGAAAACAACGTGTGGATCATCGGCGACGACACGGAGTGCATCGTTTTCGACGCCGCACACGACGCCGACGCGATTCTAAAGGCGATTGGGAGCGCACCCTGCGCGGCATCTACTGCACCCATGCCCACAACGATCACATCGGCGCGGTAGCCGGCGTTCAGGCTGTTACGGGCGCACCCGTCTTCCTGCACCCCGACGAGGACATGCTGTGGCGCACGGTCTACCCGGATGCCCCGTATGAGACCCTGAAAGACGGCCAACGTCTATCGGTGGCGGGCATTGAACTTGAGGTTATCCACACCCCCGGTCATTCGCCCGGTGCCGTCTGCGTGTACGCTGCCGCGCTCGGCACCGTCTTCAGCGGGGACACCCTGTTTCATGGCGGCCCCGGAGCCACCGGTCGCTCCTACAGCGACTTCCCGACCATCATCGAATCGATCACCAACCGACTATTGCTCCTGCCGGCCGAAACGGTGGTGCTCCCCGGACACGGTGACTCCACCACGATTGGAGCCGAAGCGGGCGACCGTGAGAAATGGATTACTCGCGGCCACTGAACCCTGCGGTCCGCAGCCGGCACGAATCTAGGCTGCGTCCGCGATCACCTGGTCTCGCCCGGCGCGCTTCGCGGCAAACAACACCGAGTCGGCCCGGGCGAGCCAGTGGGCGCTCGTCTCGCCCGGCTGCCACTTTGCAACACCGGCGCTGACCGAGCAGGAAAGTCCCTGCTTCAGCGTGTTCCACGGGTATCCGCGCACCGCCGCCAACAGGCGCTGACAGGCCTGCTCGGCCTGATCCCGCCGGGTATCAGCAAAAACCAGTAGGAATTCTTCGCCGCCCATCCGAACCGCAAGATCGGTCTCCCGAGTAACCTCGCGAAGCAGCGCCGACATGACGACGAGAACCTGATCGCCCACCGCGTGACCAAAGGTATCGTTGACGCGTTTGAAGTGGTCAAAATCGATCATTGCGGCGCAGAGGGACTCGTCAGCCTCACGGGCGTGGGCGACCATGATCGGCAGTGCGCGGTCCAGAGCCCGGCGATTGGGGAGCTGGGTCAGCGGATCGGTCTGCGCTGCGGTGTTGAATTCCTCGGCGCGGATGCGCTCCACCTGCGCTTCCAACCGAGCACGCTCTGCTTCGTGCCGCGCCTGTTCGATCTCGATGGTGTTGATCAGCATTTTGGATTGCAGGCCGGCGGTCTGTGCCGCCATGCGAAAGGTGAGGTCGTGCAGTTGTTCAAAGTGGTGCAGGGCCTCCTGGTACCGACCACTCGCCTTGTGCATTTCGAAGAGCCCACGGTGCAGTGCGGTGAGAAGCACCAAATCCTCTCCCGACGACGGGTCCTGCAGCTGAGCATCCATCATGGCGGTTGCCTCGTCGAGGTTACCCTCGGCGCGAAAAATTGTAGCCAGCTGCGCGTCATTGTTGATCTCAAGATTGCGAAAACCGTTGGCGTGGGCAATGGCTTTTGCTCGACCAACCTGCTCTCGAGCTTCAACATTCTGGCCCAGCTCAATCAGGGTACTCACCAGGTTTGTCCGGGCGATGGATTCGTAGAAAGAGTGCCCCTGGGCTTCCGACAGCGCCACGGCCTGCCGGGCGTGTGAGAGACCTTCGGTGAGTGGCGCGACCGCATCAAGCCCGGCGAGCCGGTTGGCTTTGGCCACTTCGAGAAAGGTGTCGCAGAGGTTGTTACTGGCAGCGAAGGCTGCCTCCGGATCATCCAGAGTCGCCGCGATCTCCAGAGCCTGACGACCCAGCTCCACCCCGCGCTGCGCGTCGCCCATGGCCTCGTGCACCATTGCCGAGCGGCTGACGGCCCAGAATTCGGCGGTGTGACTTCCACAGGCGCGGGCTGCCTCCAGCGCAGCCAGCACGTGGCGCAGAGCCGGTTCTTTCAGCGCCGTCTCGTGGTAGGCCAGAGCGAGGGTGCAGTGCAGCTTGGACTGACGAAGCAAATCGCCACTCACCGTGAGGAATTCCATCGCGAGCAGCCCGTGCCGAACGGAGGCTCCGCAATCGCCCAGCCGCAAGTAGTGCAGGGACAGCATTTCCCGGGCGTGCGCCTGCTGGTCACGGGTCACGCCGGGGGAAGCCAACACACTCTCGGCCAGTTCGGCCCCCGCGCGGTGTTGTCCCGCGGTTCCGAGGCGTTCACACTCGGCCAGTTTGGCGTCGATTGTCATCGCGTTCGGCAGCTGAGCGTGCACCGCCTCAACCTGAACAGAACCCGCGCCCCACGACGGTCGTACGGCCCCCGTCGAACCGTCGTCGTACTGCGTCGTCTCCGTCATCACATCGTTTTCGGTCACTTGCTCACCACCAGATTACCTCCGCTAATCCTGAACCTAGCAGCGGATTCACGTCGGCACTAATTATTTGGGTGGCCGAAACTCACTGAGTTCACTGGGTGGACAGACGAGGAGTTGTCCCCAGCGGTGAAATCCGTTGAAATGGCGGGTCGGAGCGCCTGGTAAACCTCAGTTCTGCCCCCCAGAAAGGAATTTCCTCTTCTTAGCCCGGTATGTCGCGGTACGCGTATTGACGGCCTGCTAACGGCGAACGATCGAACGCAGCAAGCGCAGGGCAACCGAGAGGGAGGCCATATCGTCTTGGCCGAGTGCGTTGACCTCTTCAAACACACTCCGTGCACGTTCGAGTTGTTCCACGTTGAGGGCTTCCCAGGCGGCAAGGCGGGCCTTGGCCTCACCAACATCCGTTGCTTCAAGCACTGCCCTTGCCATGTCGGCAACGGTGGAATACAGGTCGTCACGCAGGGCCGCACGAGCAAGCGCCTGCCAGCGATCCTTGCGCGGGAGTCCCGTGATGCGCACAAGAATGTCGTCAACACGAAAACGGTCGTACACCATGTAATACACGGCCGCCACATCTTCCACCGGCTCCCCCGTACGCGCTGACACACGAGCAACATCGAGCAGGGCGAATGCCTCAAAAAGTTCGGCCCACTGACGCCCGAGGGCGACCGGGACACCCCAGTCCCCGGCCTTCTGCAGCTGCGTCTGTAAACGCGTGAGGTCCGAACCCTGCAGGTACTGGCTCAGATGCGAGCGCAGCCGCTGCACCTGCGGCTTGTACTTATCCACCACCTGGGCGACGGTGCGAGTGTCACCCTGGTTCACCTGCCACCGCACCGCGCGGTCGAGCAGACGCCGAATGTCGAGGTGCATCTCCGTCCAGTGCTCAGTGGGGAACGACGAGGGCAGCGCGTTGAGTGCGTCCATCATGCTGTCGAGGTCGAACACCTCGCGGAGCGCCACGAACGCCCGTGCCACCGTGGCTTGACTCGCCGACGTCTCTTCGATGGTGCGGAATGCCGAGGTGATGCCGCCGAGGTTGATCATGTCGTTGGCCACCACCGTGGCGATGATTTCTCGGCGAAGCGGATGCGTGTCCAGCTCGGCGTCGAATCGATCGGCGAGGTGGCTCGGGAAGTACCGGCGCAGGGTACGACCGAACCACGGATCGTCGGCGAGGTCGCTGTCGCGCAGGGCGTTGGCGAGTTCGATCTTGGCATAGGCGGCCAGAACCGACAGTTCGGGCGAGGTGAGACCCTGCCCCTGATCGAGCCGCTCTCGCAACGTGGCCGTGGTCGGCAAGGCCTCCAGATCGCGCTGCAGATCCCCCGACGATTCCAGCCAGTTCATCAGCCGCTCGTAGCTCGGGCTCCAGTTGTTGACGAGTACTCGATCGTTGAGTAGGAGAATATTCTGATCGACATTGTCTTGCAAGACCAACCGACCCACCTCGTCGGTCATCTCGGCCAGGAATTCAGCACGCTCGGCCGGGTCAAGCTTGCCGGCGGCGACCATGCGGTCAACAAATATCTTGATGTTCACCTCGTGATCGGAGCAGTCCACACCGGCCGAGTTGTCAATCGCGTCGGTGTTCAAAATGACGCCATTCAGCGCCGCCTCAATGCGGCCCAGCTGGGTGAGTCCGAGATTTCCGCCCTCTCCCACCACCTTGACCCGCAGATCCTTGCCGTCCACGCGGATGCCGTCGTTCGCCTTATCGCCCACCTGCGCGGCCGATTCGCTGCTCGCCTTCACGTACGTTCCGATGCCGCCGTTGTAGAGCAGATCAGCTGGGGCCATCAAAATGGCTCGCAGCAGCTCTGGTGGGCTTAACCGTGTTGTGGTCTCAGCGAGACCGAGCACTCGTTGCACCTCGGCCGAAATGGGCACGGACTTGGCCTGCCGGGGGAACACCCCACCGCCCGCACTGATGAGGTCGGTGGAATAATCCGCCCACGAAGAGCGCGGCAGTTCGAAGAGACGTGCGCGTTCGACGAAGGAGACGGCCGGGTCGGGATTGGGGTCCAGAAAAATGTGCCGATGGTCGAAGGCTGCCACAAGTTTGGTGTGCTCGGAGAGCAGCATGCCGTTACCGAAGACGTCGCCCGACATATCGCCGATGCCCACAACAGTGAAATCCTCGCTCTGCGCGTCCACTCCCAGCTCGCTGAAGTGTCGCTTCACCGATTCCCACGCACCGCGGGCCGTGATGCCCATTTTCTTGTGGTCGTAACCCACCGATCCGCCCGACGCGAACGCATCACCCAGCCAGAAGCCGTACTCGGCAGCGAGGCTGTTAGCGATGTCGGAGAACGATGCCGTTCCCTTGTCGGCGGCAACAACGAGATAGGTATCTGCGTCATCGTGGCTCACCACGCGGGCAGGGGGCACCATCCGCTCACCCTCATCGGGCGTCGTCACCAGGTTGTCAGTCAGGTCGAGCAGTCCACGAATAAAGGTCTTGTAGCTTTCGATTCCCTCCGCCATCCACGCAGCGCGGTCCACGGCGGGGTTCGGTAGCTTCTTAGCGAAGAACCCGCCCTTCGCACCCGTGGGCACGATCACGGCGTTCTTCACCGTTTGTGCCTTCACGAGGCCGAGCACCTCGGTGCGGAAGTCCTCCCGGCGGTCCGACCAACGCAGTCCGCCACGAGCGACCTTGCCAAAACGCAGGTGTACACCCTCGACGCTCGGAGAGTACACCCAGATCTCATACTTCGGTCGTGGAAACGGCAGCAGGGCAATCTCGGTCGGCTCGAGCTTAATGCTCAAATACGGCTTGTTCTGAAAGAAGTTGGTGCGCAGCGACGCTTCGATCAGGTTGATGAGCGTGCGCAACACGCGGTCGGCGTCGAGAGTGGCAACCTGTTCCATGGCTGCGGTGAGGTCGGCGCGTACCTGATCAACCCGCGGCATCCGCTCGTCAGCGCTCAGGTCAGGGTCAAAACGTGCCTCGAAGAGCGCCACGAGGCGGCTCGTGACCACCGGGTTCTCCAGCAGGGTATCTGCGACGAACTCATAGGAGTTGGTGTTGCCGATCTGGCGCAGGTATTTGGCGTAGCTGCGGAGAATGACGACACGCTGCCACGCCATGCCCTCGCGCAGCACCAGGCGGTCGAGGCCATCGGACTCAATGGCACCGGTGACCGCGGCACCGAAGGAATCGGCCAGCAGGTCGCCGGTGGCGAGCGGGTCCACACCCTCCGGGTAGACCAGCCCCAGATCGTAGAGGAAGAAGTCCCGGCCGTCGGAGGTCTGAATGGCGAACGGCACCTCATCGAGCACCTCGATGCCCAGGTTCTGAAAGTATGGCAGAATCTGGCTGAGGCTCTGGGACTCCATCATGTAGAGCTTCACGCGAACCGGAGCGGAATCGCTGTCCTTCGGAATGTACACGTAGAGGCCCGGGCGCGCTGGTGCCGTTCCCGTTGCTTCCGCGCGGGCGGCATCCGTGGCACAGGTCTCGAACCGGGCGATGTCCGCCAGGGCATCGTCCACCTCGTAGTCCACCCGGTAGCTGTCAGGAAAGGCCTCGGCCCAGAATCCGGACAGACGGTTCGCTTCCTCGAGCGTGTGCGTCTCGCGCAGCTCATCGGTGATGCCCTCGGGCCAGGACCGCACGGCCATGGTGAGCCGCCGCTCGAGAGCAAGGCCGTCGACATCCGCCACGGCATTGGGCTGAGGCAAGCGGATGCGGTAGAACAGACGCGCCAGTGCCGACTCGGTCATGCGGGCCTCAAAATCGAGAGACTCCGCCTGGAACGTGTCGCGCAGCTCCTTTTCAATGCGCAACCGTACAGCAGTGTTGTACCGGTCCCGGGGAAGATAGACGAGCGCAGACATGAAGCGTCCGTACACATCCGGACGCAGGAAGAGTCGCGTGCGGCGGCGTTCCTGCAACCGTTGGATGGCGAGGGCGGCAGTGACGAGCGCGGGAATCTCGATCTGGAAGAGCTCGTCGCGCGGGTAGGTCTCCAGGATGCCGAGCAGGTCTTTGCCACTGTGCGATCCGGGCGGAAACCCGATCTCGGTCATGACCGTGGCGACTTTTTCTCGCAGGATGGGCACGACCTCCACGGAACTCGTGTACGCGCTCGCCGCGAACAGTCCGATGAAACGCTGCTCACCGCGCACCAACCCGTTCTCGTCGAAACTCTTGATGCCGATGTAGTCGAAGTAGGCGGGGCGGTGCACGGTTGACCGAGAGTTCGCCTTCGTGATCACCAGGGCGGTGCGCTCCCGCGCCTTGGTACGACCCGCCTCGGTGAGGTGTTGAATCTGGTGCCGGTCCTCAGCGGAGCGGAGCAGTCCGAGCCCGCTGCCATCCCGAATGGACAGCACGTCTTCGCCGCCCAGAGTTTCGAGGTCGTACTCGCGGTAACCCAAGAACGTGAAGTTGTCGCTGTTCAGCCAGCGAAGCAGGTCCTGGGTCTGCCTCAGGTCGTGGATCTGTTCGCCGTGCACCACCCGATCAAGGTCGTCTGCGATCTGCACCGCCTTGCTGCGCATCAGCGGCCAGTCGTCAACGGCAGAACGCACATCGGCCAAAACAGACGACAGCCCGTCGATAAGGTTCTGCTGCGTCTGATCGCTCGCACTCTCAATTTCGATGGCGATCCAGGATTCAAGGTGCGACGCGTTACCACCGGTGGCGATCAAGTGCGAAATGTTCGGCATCGCTGATGTGTCACCACTGGATACCCCCACGCTGGCCGGCATCCGCGCAATACTCACGAGCTCGTTGGTTTCGCGGCTGCGAGCCACAATCAGAAGCGGATGCACCACGAGGTGAATGGCGGACTGTTGCCGCACGAGCTCGGCGATAACCGAGTCCACGAGGAACGGCATGTCATCGGTGACGATGAAGACAACGCTGCGGCCAGCCTCGGTGCGAATACCCACGTTGGCGGTTTTTGGAGTGCGATGCAGCGCCACCTGCCAGTGTGCCAACGCACGGTCTCTCAGCAGCTCATCCGTGTAGTTCTGAGCATCGTCGTCGATCAAATGCTCGTAATAGTCGGCTATGAACGACCGCTCTACCGGAGAGTCATCGGTTGCAGTGGGCTCAGACGTCATTGTAGAAACTCCTCCATCACATTCGCGCATCGATGCCACTCACTCCACGGAGATTCCCGGCAGGCACCGATCAGACCGTGCAAGAAAATTGCACTGCCCTTACAGGTTAGCCAACTTCCGCCGTGAAAACCGAGGGGAATGTGCCGGGTCTGCGAAGATTGGTGCCTCTCGGGCCGCTACGCTCACACCATGGCTTCTGCACCACGACGCATCACGAAGGTCGCATCCGCTCGGACCGACCGGCCCCGAACGTTGAGCTACCTCGCTATTGCCGTCTTTGCCGGCCTCGCTCTCAGCATCAACCTGTTCTGGCCGGTCCCCGTTTGGGTGCCCGCGGTCTATCTGGTGGCCAGCGTCACGGCCTTCATCACCTACGCCGTGGACAAGTCCGCGGCACGGGTGCACCGTCGGCGGGTATCGGAACGAAACCTCTTACTGCTCGGTATGCTCGGCGGCTGGCCGGGCGCAATCATGGCTCAGCAGCTCCTGCGCCACAAAACCCAGAAGGTCAGCTTTCGGCGCGCCTTCTGGGGAACCGTGGCGGTGAACGTGATGGTCTTTCTCGCACTCACCACCGGCACCTGACCGACTCGAGTTAGTACCAGTTGTTGGCCTGAGAGTGAGCCCACGCCGCACACGGCGTTCCATAACGGGATTCCTTGATGTATCCCAGACCCCAGGTCACCTGGGTTGCGGCGTTGGTGGCCCAGTCGTTTCCAGCGGAGGCCATTTTGCTCCCGGGCAGAGCCTGCGGGATGCCGGTGGCACCGCTTGAGTTGTACGCCTGATAGTTCCAGTTGGATTCTTTCTGCCACAGCTGGTTCAGGCACGAAAACTGGTCACTACCCCAGCCATAGTTCGAGGACGCAAGCGACTGCGCAAAGGCCTTCGCGCCCGCGGGCGTGTTTGTGGTGGCGAGCGTCGCCTGGCGCGCGGCCTCGGCGGCAGCGGCGGCCTCGGCTGCGGCCTCGGCGGCAACGCGATCAGCCTCGGCGGCGGCAGCGCTCAACGCGGCCGTTTCCGTCTGGGTCTCGATGGTCAACTCAACGACAAGGTCGATCGGCATACTCTCGAAGCTTGCGAGTGAGCTGGACACAGCGGTGAGGGCGGACGCATCCGCTTTGCCCTCCGTGCTGGCGAGGACCTGGTTGGCTTCGGCGAGCGTGGAGGACGCGGTCTTGTCGGTGTGTGCCTCGGCGATGCCCGCATAGGCACCGAGCTGGTCACGCTGCAAACCGGTGCTGTCGGTCAGCGCCCTCGTGGCGGCTACCCTCTCGCGGCTGTCGGCCGCTGACTGAACGGCGAACGCACCACCGGCCACGAGTCCGGTGATGGAGAGAACGGCTACAGAGCCGATGATGAAACGTTTGAGGTGTTTCGGGTGGGAACGGGCTGTGGTGCTGGATGTGTCTGGGGTGGTACCGGGTATTGAGGGGTGCATAACCTACCAAATTGCATGGGCCTGATCGCTCGGAGAGCGTCAGCTCACTGAGCATCGGGCCCGCGCACTCCAATGCGACGCAGGCGAAACGTCTAACGTGCCACAGGTTTCTGGATAAAACCTCAGTAAACCAACCCGCGGTCCTTTTTTGTTGCGGTGAGGTAGCCGCTGGCGACCGTAAGGTGGAAGGTCAGTCAGCGTCGGAAGCGAGAAACCATGAAGTACGTAAAACTTGGAACGAGCGGTTTAGAAATCTCGGCAGTTTCTCTGGGATGCATGAGCTACGGCGATCCGGGACGGGGCGCGCACGGGTGGACCATGCCCGAAGAGCAGAGCCGTCCGTTCATTCGGGACGCTCTTGAACTGGGCATCACCATGTTCGACACGGCAAACATCTACTCGCTCGGTCACAGCGAGGAGATCGTGGGCCGGGCGCTGGCAGACTTCGCACGTCGGGACGAAATCACCCTGGCAACAAAGGTGCACGGTGTCATGCGTCCAGGACCCAACGGTGGCGGATTATCTCGGGCGCACATCATGCATGAAATTGATGCCAGTCTGCGCCGCCTGGGCACCGACTACGTCGACCTATACCAGATTCATCGCTGGGACCCCACTGTTCCCATCGAAGAGACCCTGGAAGCGCTGCACGACATCGTGAAGGCCGGTAAGGCTCGCTACATCGGCGCGTCATCCATGCACGCGTGGCAGTTCTCGAAAGCACAGTATGTGGCTGAGAGGAATGGCTGGACTCCCTTCATCTCGATGCAGAGCCAGTACAACCTCCTCACTCGTGAGGACGAACGTGAGCTGCACCCACTCAGCGTGGACCAGGGTGTTGGTCTGCTGCCCTGGAGCCCCCTTGCCCGCGGCAAGTTGACCCGCGACTGGGACAGCACCACCGCTCGTGTGGCGACCGACAAATTCAGCCAGATCCTGTACCGGCAGGCGGAAGCGGAGGATCGCAAGATCGTGGAGGCCGTGACGAGCATCGCCGCAGCGCGCGGGGTTTCTCGCGCTCAGGTGGCATTGGCCTGGGTGATGCAGCGCGGCGTGGTGTCCTCCCCCATTGTTGGTGCCACAAAGCGCCATCACCTGGATGACGCTGTCGCTGCGTTGGATCTGTCACTGTCCGCAAGCGAGATCACCCAGCTGGAGGAGCACTACACGCCCCACGCCCAGGAAGGGTTTAGCTAGATCTTTTCTTCCCGTCACGAGGAAAAGTTCAACGCACCGAAGGTGAGAAAAGGAGGATTCCCGTGGTTCACTTCATCGACCCGCTGGAGGAGAACCCTGCCCCGGTGCGACGCTCGGCTCCGATCCGTCGCTCCCGCATCGGTCAGCGCGAGGTGTTGTCGCGTGGTTCGGCAAAGGTGAGCGTTGCGGTGGAACCGTGGGTGCGGGTGGACGAACAGCAGATCTTCCACCTGACCCACGAGCACAATCTGGCGTCGATCCTGGCCGAGAAGCAGCTCTTGGCCGATGCCAGCCCCGACTGGGACGAGCGTCCGGTCGTGGACCTGTCGTCCGCACACACTCGGATCACTCGTCGCGACCGACATACGGGCCATCACGGTGACTCCGTGGTGGCGGACTTCGTTCCCTTCTCCCTGCGCCCGGATTCACACCAGCTGTGCAGCCTGTCCGACCGCTCCGGCCTTATCCTGCTGATGAGCACGATAGCGACCGTGCTCGACTGGCAGGCGACCGCGCACCGGGCCCACGTGCCCAAAATGCTGTTCACCAACGCCGATGCTGCTGCACCGAACACCCAGTTCGGCCGCACACGGGACCAGCTGGCATCGCTCGTGCGGGTGCTGTTCAGCCCGGCCACGGCGCACGAGCACGTTGCGGAGTCACGAGAAGCCGAGTTTCTCGTGCAGGGCTTCTTTCCTCTTCGGCGGATTACCTCGATCGCGGTGCCTGACGAGCCAGCCGCCACTCGCATTCGCGGAATACTCGGTGCGACCTCATCGACCATGACCGTCATCGTTCGGCCGGAGTGGTTCAGCCTCAACTGACTGTCGCGCGAACGCCCGTGTGGCACGGAGCGCACCTCGGGAGGCAGAGCCGGTCGACGGTCGTAGGCTGGAGCAATGATGCCTGCGCTGCCGCTCCCCCGTTTCGGGTGCGACCCGTGCTGACGACGGGTCTGGTCTTGGCGGCTGTGTTTATCGGCTCCAGCCTGCAGCGCATTACGGGAATGGGCTTTGGCCTCGTGGCCGCCCCCTTCATGGTGCTCCTTCTCGGACCGGTTGAGGGCGTCATGCTGGTGAACATCTGTGCGGCTGTCACGGCATCCGCTATTTTGCTGCGGGTGCGCACGCACATTGACTGGCATCGGTACCGCGGCCTCGTGGGCTTTGCGCTGCTGGGTATTCTTCCGGGCGCGTTTGTTTTGCAATTTGTGTCCGTGGCGTGGCTGGAGATTTGTATTGGTGTCCTGGTGGCGGCGGCGCTCACCGTGTCCATCAACCTCAAACGCGCGACGCTGCGCGACAGCCGGAGGAATCGGGCCGTCGCCGGGCTTGCCAGTGGGTTTATGAATGCGACCGCCGGCGTGGGCGGGCCGGCGGTGAGCGTTTACGCCATTGCCACCCTGTGGCCCCATCGCTCGTTCGCGGCGACCATGCAACCGTATTTTCTGACCCTCGCCCTGGCATCCGTCGCGGCGAAGCTGGCCACCGGGTCGGCGGGACTCCCAGATCTGCCAATCTGGGCGTGGGTTGCCGTGGGTGTCGCTTGTCTGGCCGGATTGGGTCTTGGTGAGGGCCTCGCCCGAGTCGTCGAAGCCCCGGCGGCACGTCGTCTGCTCGTGATCGTGGCCTACGTGGGTTCCGTCCTCACCGTGGGACGCGGTCTTCTGGAATTGCTCGGCTGACGACGAGGAAAAAGTCGCTGGTGGGGTCAGAGCAGATCGGGTCAGGGCTTCTCGGTGCCACCCATGGCCCGCGCGATCACAATCTGGTCCCGACCGGCACGTTTTGCGTCGTACAGGGCGCGATCCGCTCGCGCCAGCCAGTCTGGAATACTGCCGTCTCGTTCCAGCTGCGCAAGACCCGCGCTCACGGTACAGCGAAGACCCGGCGCCACGGCCTCCCAGTCGTAGCCGCGCACCGATGCGAGCAGCCGCTCGCACGCGATTGCCGCCTCGCGCTCACTGGTTTCGGCGAAGATCAGTAAGAACTCTTCACCGCCCACACGAACCGCGAGGTCGGTGCCACGCGTGATCGTGCGGAGCATTCCAGCCACCACGGTGAGCACCTCATCACCGGTGGTGTGTCCATGGTCGTCGTTGACGAGCTTGAAGTTGTCCAGATCGATCATGGCCGCGCAGAGGGGTCTATTTCGGCGTTGCGCACGCGCAATCATCCACGGCAGTTCCCGGTCCAGCGCACGGCGGTTGGAAAGTTGGGTGAGTGGGTCGGTGTGCGCCTGATCGTTGAGCTCTTCCGCGCGAATCTTTTCGACACGCAGCTGCAGCCGTGACTTTTCCATTTCATGGCGAGCCTGCTCGATCTCAATTGTGTTGATGAGCATTTGAGACTGCAGCCCGGCCGTCTGCACCGTCATCAGCAGCGTGACGGCGTGCAGCTTCTCATAGTGGGCCAGAGCCAGATCAAAGCGCCCATCCGCTTTGTAGATCTCAAACAATGCGCGGTGGAGTTTGGCAAGCAGCTTCGGCTCACCGCACACATCGGGATTCGCGAGTTGGTCTTCCATCATGGCGGCAGCCACGTCAACATGGCCCGCCTCGCGCGCCAGCTCAGCCAGCTGGGCGTCAATGTCAATCTCCAGGCTTCGGTAGCCGTGCGTCCGGCTCAGCGCTTTGCCGCGCCGGCCCTGTTCACGGGCCTCATCGTGCTGCCTTAACCCCACCAAGAAGCTCACCAGATTGGTTCTTGCCAGCGTCTCGTTGAAGGGATTACCCTGCGCCTCGGCGAGCGCAACAGCCTCTCTCATCAGAGCTAATCCAGTCGTGAAAGCCGGCGTGGCGTCCTCGCCGCCCGCCAGGAGCTCCCGTGCGATCACCAGGTAGGTATCACCCAGATTGTTCACCGCAACAAAACTCGTTTCCGCGTCCTCCAACCGTTGCGCAACGGCGAGGGCCTGCCGGCCTAAATCAATAGATCGCTGACCATCTCCCATCGCCCCGTGCACGAGTGAGAACCGGCTCAGTGCCCAGAATTCTGCCGTCGGGTTACCGCAGGCGCGCGCCGCCTCAAGCGCCCCCAACACGTGCCGCACGGCTGTTTCATTCAGCGCCGTATCGGTGAAGGCCAGCGCCAGAGTGCAGTGCACCGTGGATTGGGCGAGGAGGTCCCCCGTCGCCTCGAAATACTCCAGCGCAAGGAGACCGTGCTTCACCGACGCCTGATAATCGCCGAGCCGCAGCCGGTGCAGGGTGAGAAGCTGACGCGCTTTCGCCTGCTGCGCCGGGTTCGCGCCGTCGGCAGTCAAGGCAGCTTCCGCCTGTTCGGCACCGAGGCGATGTTCACCCTTCGTGCTCGATCGTTCGCTGTCGGCCAGAAGGTTGTCAATGCCGGCACCGAGACACTCCGGCGGACAGATCTCGGTGTCCATCATGATGCAGCCCCCCAGCTCTCTGAAATTCCCCGTGAACCCGCTGGCGAACCGCCTCTGGTCTCCGCTTGGTCCACATTTGACCCAGTGACATCATAATCATGCGGGAGCGACAGAACGGGTCATTGCCGACTTAGGTGTCATCTTGTGACATCGTCCAGCCACAGAGGCGCCAGTTTCGTGCTCAGCCCGGCATCCGCTCATCACATTCCAGCCAGCGACGCTAGGCTACACGGTGTGAAATCTGCCGTCCCCGCCACCCTTGCTGAGCGCCTTCCCGAGCGCGCGGCGATCATCGATCTCGCCGCCGTGCGGCACAACGTTCGACACCTGGTCGCACTCGCCGCTGGCGCCGACGTCATGGCCGTGGTCAAGGCCGATGCCTACGGTCACGGCGCTCTCCCGGTGGCCCGAGCCGCCCTCGAAGCCGGAGCGAGCTGGCTGGGCCTGGCACACATCTGCGAGGCTCTCCCGCTTCGCGCAGCGGGCATCGACTCCCCCATGCTGGCGTGGCTCCACACGATTGACAGTGATTTTGCCGCCGCAGTGGCTGCCAATATCGATCTGGGATGCTCCGGCTGGGAACTCCCGTACATCGTCGCTGCCGCGGAGGCGCTGAGGACGACCGCCCGCATTCACCTGAAGATCGACACCGGTCTGGGGCGCAACGGCTGCACTCCGGCGGACTGGGACGAGTTCGTGCGCCGGGCGCGACAGGCCGAGTTAGCGGGGACGGTCACAGTGGTGGGTATTTTCTCGCACCTTGCGGTGGCCGACGAGCCTGACCGTCCCGAAACCGCTGAGCAACTTGCTGCGTTCGCCACGGCCAATGCTCAGGCCGAGGCGGCGGGACTGCGTCCCAGCCTGCGACACATCGCTAACAGTGCCGGGGTACTCTCCCGCGCCGATACCCACTTCAACCTCGTGCGACCCGGGCTGGCCCTGTACGGACTGTCACCGTTCGCCGGCCGCACATCAGAGAGCTTGGGCCTGCGTCCGGTGATGACGCTGCGCACCGTGATCTCACTCTGCAAAGACGTGCCGGCCGGCCAGGGAGTCTCGTATGGGCTCGACTATCGGACCGCATCGGCGTCGACACTCGGCCTCGTTCCCCTCGGCTACGCAGATGGTATTCCCCGCATCGCGACTGGCGGCCCGGTGCGCGTCAACGGGGTCACGTATCCCGTGGTCGGACGCATTGCCATGGACCAGATGGTTATCGACCTCGGCTATGCCGAGGGTGCGGCCACCGACGGGAGCGTCATCGGCACGGAGGCTCTTCTCTTCGGCCCGGGCGACGATGGGGAGGCATCCGTTGACGAGTGGGCTGCCGCTGCCGGAACCATCAATTATGAGGTTGTCACCCGCATCAGCCCCCGCGTGCCCCGCGTGTACCGCAACACCACCCCCGACTGACGCACCGGGTCACACGCATCCGCTCAGAGCCGGGGCCGGCCCGCCCAGCGTTCCGCCTTGAGGGCGAGGTGCAGTTCGAGACGCGCCTTCCCGCCCAGGGGATCCACACCGATGAGGGAGCGGATGCGTCCCAGCCGGTTGTAAATACTGGTGCGGTGCAAATGCAGTTGCGCCGCCACCTCGGCAACAGAGCCGTCGGTGTCGTAGAGCAGTTCGAGCACGGGCAATAACTCACCATTCCGATCAAGCTCCCGAAGCTCCGAGAAGAGAGTGGATTCACCGGACGACACGTCGCGGCCATCGACGGCCAGAAATTGGTACACGCCGATGGTGCGAAACGACACGAGTGCTCCCAGCTGAGCATCCACCCACGCCGCCTGTACCGCACTGCGTGCCTGGGCATACGCACCCGGCAGGCGACGCAGGTCGGCAAAGGGTTCGCTCAACCCGAGCAGCGCGGGAGATGCCGGCTGCCCACCTCGGCGAGAGACTTCGAGTCCGAAGCGACGCAGAATTTCCGCCTCATCGATGCCATCAATGGCATCCTGCAGCAGCAGCACGGCGTGGGTCTCGGTCCCAGCAGAAAACAGCACGGTATTGATGCCGAGCGTGGCATGCAGGGCTGACAGCCGCTGCAGCAGACTACTTTCCACCGGGTCGGCGGGGCTTTCACCACGCTCCAGCAGCGTCGCGAGCCGCCACGGCCCGCGCCCATGCACTCCAGGCCAGCCCCCCACCGCCACCAATGCCTCGCGGTCACCGAGACAAGCCGCGAGAAACTGGGCCTCCCGCACACGGCGCCCATCGGAATCCGCGCTCGTGCGACTCAGCAGCATCTCGGCAAGCACATCCATTTCGGGGCGGATCACCCGCAACTCCTGCAAAATCGCGTCGGGTGAGCGCTCGTCATCCAACTGCAGCACCCACAGGTACCCCACCCGGAACCCACGGGCGAGCAACGGCACACACACTCGGCCCAGCATGCCGAGGTCGGCATTTGCCGGAATGGCCACCGGTTTCACCGAGCTGGCAATGCCGTGGCTCAGCTGCCAGGAACTCACGTCGGGGGGAACGACCTTGCTCAGCAGAAAGTTCGTCCGCACCCGGTCTGCCGTGGCCTGATGCGCGCTGTACGCCAGCAGCAGCCCGTCAAGGTCTTCCAGCGAGAGTGCGCGGCCAAGTTTCGCGGCAATAATCGCCACCGCCTGGTCAATATCGGCCGCTTTCATAGCCTCCAGTCTAGAGAAGCGAGTGAACGTCAGGCGACAATCGACGCGGTTTCATGCTACAAATGTCGAGGCCGCGCTCGGGCCGGGCCCACCGGGGCCGCACCGCCGTCACTGCCGTACCAGCCACACATCCGGGTAAACACGGGTATCACAACCCATTCGAACCCCACGGCCACAGCGGATGCCGATCCGCGGCATCCGCTCCTCATCGCCGTGCACCCGAGGAGAGGCGCAAACCCTGACATATCGTTTTCCTGCTGGCCCCATGATCGGCGCCGCACGACAACGAGCTGGAGTGTCCCGTGATTATTGGTGTTCCCACAGAAGTCAAGAACAACGAATTCCGCGTGGCCATTACCGCCGCCGGAGTGCACGAAGCCAAATTGCACGGCCACACCGTGCTCGTGCAGGCCGGAGCGGGAATCGCCTCCGGCTACACCGACGCTGACTACGAGGCGGCCGGCGCCACCATCGTGGAGAGCGCTTTCGAGGTCTGGTCCAGCGCCGACATGGTTCTGAAGGTTAAGGAGCCCGTCACCGCCGAGTACGTGTACTTCCGTACCGGCCTGATCCTCTTCACCTACCTGCACCTGGCCGCCGAGCCCGAGCTCGCCACCGCCCTGCTGGAATCCGGCGTCACCGCCATCGCCTATGAGACCGTGCAGAAGGCGGACCGTTCCCTCCCCCTGCTCGCCCCCATGAGCGAGGTTGCGGGACGCCTCGCCGTTCAGGTGGGCGCGCAGTCGATGACCCGCCCGGCCGGTGGTCCCGGCATTCTGATGGGCGGCGTTCCCGGAGTTCGTGCCGCCAAGGTCACCGTCATTGGTGCCGGCGTGGCCGGAACCAACGCCGCGGCCATGGCCCTCGGCCTCGGCGCGGACGTCACCATTCTCGACATCAACATCGACCGTCTGCGTGAACTCGATGCCCAGTACGCTGGCCGTCTCAAAACCGTTGCCTCCAACGCGTTCGAGATCGACCGCGCCGTTGTCGAGGCCGACCTGGTGATCGGTTCCGTGTTGATCCCCGGCGCCAAGGCCCCCAAGCTTGTCACCAACGAGCTCGTCTCTCGCATGAAGCCGGGCAGCGTGCTGGTGGACATTGCCGTTGACCAGGGTGGTTGCTTCGCTGACTCACACGCCACCACGCACGAGGACCCCACCTTCGCCGTGCACGGCTCGATCTTCTACTGCGTCGCCAACATGCCCGGCGCGGTGCCGCGCACGTCCACCAACGCGCTGACCAACGTCACTCTGCCGTACGCCCTCTCCATCGCTGACCGCGGCGTGCGCGCCGCTTTCGAGCGCGATGCGGCCCTTGCCGGCGGCCTCAACATTGCGGCCGGCAAGGTGGCAAACCGTTCGGTGAGCGTGGCCCTCGGCCTCGAACAGGCCAGCTGGACGGATCTCGTCGTCGCGATCGAGCTCGCCCTCGTCTGATCTGATCCGCCTGAGATAACGGCCAAAGAGTTCGGGCGTTATCTCAGGCTGCTGTGGGGTCAGCGAAACCCTGCATCGATGAACGAGACCCCCAGGTCACCGGGTTGTCGATCACAGCAGCGAGCTCCATACGTTCAATCGGGCGCAGCACCGGGGGGAGCTTCTCCAGCCAGGCCCGCAGGTCACGGGCGTCGACGACCGTGATATCGCCCGGCTTACCGCGCAGAAGTATAAATCGCGCACCGAAGAGCGCAACGACGGGCCGAACCGGGGTACGCAGTGGAATACGCGCGCGCAGTCGGCTTGTCACCAGATTCGCTTCCACGATGGCGTCTCGACTGTAGGACATGCGACGACCGGAAACCCGGATGGTGTCCTTGTCAACCCACACCCATTCACCGTCGGAGTGCCGGGTATGAACGGTGAAAATACCGCCTGGACCCACAATCAGGTGCTCGGAGACAGAACGGGCAGACTCCGCGTCAAAGACGGCCCAGCCGGTGGGCGGCTCGTGCAGCAGCGCCTCGAGCGCCTGCTCCCCGAGGGCGGTGAGGTAGCGCGCTGGGCGCGGGTCGGTGGGGGTCAACGTCTCAGTGTGACGCCGTCCTGAGGGTGCTTGGTTCATGGTGTACTCCTCGCCGGAGTACACATCTTGCCATTTCGGCGGTAAAAAGCAATACCCCCCGACGGAGGATGTCGCGCCGTCCGCCCGCTGGTTGGGCGCCGGCGTGCGACAGGTTCCCTCCTCGCTGGTTGAGCGCGAGCTTGCGACAGGTTCCCTCCTCGCTGGTTGAGCGCGAGCTTGCGAGCAGTCGAAACCCCGTGAGCCGACCTGCAGAACCGGTCACCAGGTCTCGAGACGCCGGCGAAGAACATGCCGGCTCCTCGACCAGCGAGGGCCGCGGAGCCAACCCCCCTCGCTGGTTGAGCGCGAGCTTGCGAGCAGTCGAAACCCCGTAAGACAGCCTGCAGACCGAGTCACCAGGTCTCGAGGTCCTCGCTGGTTGAGCGCGAGCTTGCGAGCAGTCGAAACCCTGTAAGACAGCCTGCAGACCGAGTCACCAGGTCTCGAGACGCCGGCCAAAAACACGCCGGCTCCTCGACCAGCGAAGGCCGCGACCCTCGCCGCGCAGCCCAAACCCGGCGAGACGACCCGCAGAACCAGTCACCAGGTCTCGAGACGCCGGCGAAGAACATGCCGGCTCCTCGACCAGCGAAGGCCGCGAGCCAACCCCCCTCGCTGGTTGAGCGCGAGCTTGCGAGCAGTCGAAACCTGGTGAGACAATCCGCAGAACCGCTCACGAGGTCTCGAGACGCCGGCCAAAAGCATGCCGGCTCCTCGACCAGCGAAAGTGGCGACCCCCGCGAGATGCCAGCGAGCAGCACGCCGGCTCCTCGACCAGCGACGCGGATGCGCCCGGGGCCGAGAAGCCCCACAATAGGTAGTGAGACAGAAGAGTCGCTCAACCCGATCAATCGAGGAGCACAAACCATGAACACCGACGGCACTCTCGGCAACACTGATACGTCAGCCACACCGGCAGCTGTTCCCGCCGGAAGTATCGTCGTGGGTCACGACGGTTCGGATTATGCCGACCGCGCACTCACCGAGGCACTCGAGCTCGCGGTGCAGCTCGCAGCCCCCGTCGTCGTGGTGCGCACCTGGACCATCGACACCGCCCCGCGCCCCGCCGACTGGGAATTCGGCTACGTGTCGTCGTTCGCCCAGTATGCCGCCGCCGTGCACGACAACCTCGTGCGCGACATCGAGGCGCAGGTGAACAAGTTCTTGGATGTCACGGTGGACTACCGGGTCGTCCACTCGGGCGCAGCGAAGGGTCTGATCGAGCTGTCACACGCAGCACGGATGCTTGTGGTCGGCTCTCGCGGACACGGCGGCTTCGCGGGCATGCTTCTGGGCTCGGTGAGTGACCAGTGTGTACGCCACGCGTCGTGCCCGGTGCTCGTGGTGCGTCCCCGCACCTAAGCGAGCACGTCCCGCAGCACGAGCGGGAGTCTGCGTACCTGCAGTGTCGGAGGTGGCCTTTACAGTGGTGAGCGGTGGAGATTCATTCGCCCGCACACAACAGGAGGCCACCTCATGATGGGTGCACATCACGCGATGTCGGGCGCCGCCGCCTGGATCGCCGTCACAGCAACGGCCGGACACGGCCTGGGCCTTTTTCCCGTGACCCCCACCGGTACGCTGGCGGGCGTCCTCCTCTGCGCTGGCGCGGCATTGCTACCCGATGCCGACCACGGGTCGGCCACGATCGCCCAGTCGGTTCCGGTCCTCGGAAAGTTCGTCACATCCACGATCTCGCGCGCATCCGGGGGGCATCGCCACGGGCTCCACAGCCTGCTCGCGATTGCCTGCGTCTGGATTCTGGCCACGGGTCTGGGGCTTGTCGTGTGGCAACCGGCTGGCTGGACCGAGCCGATCAGTGTGGGTCCGGCCATCATGACGGCGGCAACCGTGGCCTTCGCGGCAAAGGCGCTGCGTCTTGCCCGGCGGTGGCCCTGTGCGTGGCTCATCGGCCTCGCCGTGGCCGCATTCATCGCCCTCTACGCTCCCGAGCAGCAAGCATGGTTTGTCATCTGCGTCGCGCTCGGCTACGCGGTTCACCTGCTCGGCGATTTTCTCACCGTGGGTGGGCTTCCGCTCTACTGGCCGTGGGTTCCGAAGCCGCCACGGCTCTGGCGGAAAACCCCACTCCGCCACCTATGGACCTCCGGCGGCTACCTTGCCCTTCCTGTTCTGGGCAATGCCGGTTCGGCGCGAGAGTGGGTGCTGCTGATTCCAGTCACTCTGTACGTGGTCTACGGGGTGCTGTTCGCTGCGTTCGCTGTGATCACGGACGCGGTGCCGGCCCTACTGCTGTGGTGACCGCCGCGTTCGGGGCCACTGCGGGCAGAGTGAGCACGAACGCATCCGCTGCGTGGGCCTCACCCGTGCTCGTCGACACGTAGTCGAGGGTTCCTCCGTGGGCGTGCGCGAGGGCGCGCGCAATCGGTAGGCCGAGCCCTGACCCCTCCTGGTGATTCTTCCGCGATTCGTCAAGACGCACGAACCGGTCGAAGATTCGCTGCCGGTCTGCCGGTGCGACTCCTGGTCCGGAGTCGCTGACTCGAACCTGAACCCCCGTCTCGTCCACGGTGCTGCAGAGGGTCACCACAATGAGTCCGCCCGGCGCCGTTGCATGACGTGCGTTGTCCAGAAGGTTCGTCACGATCTGGCGCAATCGTTCGACATCGCCGCGCACCCACAGCTCGGTGTCGATGCGCAGTTCGATCGTTCGATCGGCCGCGAGCAGTCGTTGATCTGCGACCACCCGCGTCAGAAGGGCTGCAGGGTTGACCGCCTCGGGCAGGCGCGCGTCCCCATCCCCGCCCTGGTCTAGTCGCGTCATGAGCACAAGGTCACCCACGAGTCGAGCAGCGCGCTGGGTCTGCTGAATCATTCCCACCGTGAGGCGCTCCCGTTCGGCCCGTGCCGGGTTCGCGCGGAGGAGTGTTTCGGCGCTGGCCTGCAGCCCGGCAATCGGGGTGCGCAGCTCGTGCGACACATCGGCCAGCAGGTGTCGCATCCGTTCTTCGGCACGAGTTGCGGCCTGTTCAGCGCATCGAGCGGTGGTTTCGGCCGTCTCGAGCGTCTGCAGCATGTCGTCAATGGCACGAGCGGTCTGACCGATGTCGGTGCCGGGATTACTCGGGCGCAGTCGCCCCCCGCGGTCACCGTTTGTGATTCCCGTGAAGACCTCGGTCATGCGGGTGAGCGGGCGGAGGGCGACGCCCACCACCCCGGTGAGCAACAGTCCGGTCACGACGAGCGCAATCGTTGCCGCAATGATCTCGATCGTGCGGAGCTGGGCCAGCGTTTCATCGATTCCGGCCTCACTCGCGCTCAGGGAGAGGGTCCCCCCGGCCACGGTTTGCGTCACTGTGACCTCGGTACCGCTCTGAGTGATCAGCGCATCGGGTGGCGGCGATCCCGGTGGCCCGGGTCGTTTGCCGGAGCGCGGGGCCGGGTCTGCCCGACCATAAACAGTGTCGCCCTCACGCGAAAAGGCCACGCTGATGTTGTCGCCGGTGAGTTGGTCCGCCAAGCTCTGCGCCGCCAACCCCTGATCCGCGAGAATCTGGGCGTACCCGGCCCGATCCAGGAGTCGCTCCTGCAGGTTCGCCCGCAGCTGTTCCCCGAGCACAACATGGGTCAGAACGCCAACGACAAGGAGCACCACGGCGAGGACAGCGAGCACGGCAGCAACCACTCGGAGGCGCAGGGACGTCGTGCGCATCAGCCCTGCAACCGGTAGCCGATGCCGCGCACGGTCTCGATCAGCCGCGGACCGTGCACCTCGAGTTTGCGGCGCAGTGCGCTCACATAGGCCTCCACGAGGTTGGGATCGTAGTCATCGTATCCCCACACCTGCGTGAGAATCTGCGTCTTAGACATGGTTCGGCCGCGGTTATGAACCAGGTAGGTCAGCAGCCGTCGCTCGGTGGCGGTGAGGTCAATCATGTGTCCCCCGCGAGTAGCGGTTGCCGCGACCTCATCGAGCACGAGATCGCCGACCTGCACGGTGGGCGACACGAGCGTGCCGGTTCGTCGGAGCACGGCCGTCACGCGAGCGACAAGTTCCGCGAGGATGAACGGTTTGATGATGTAGTCATCAGCTCCGGCGCCGAAGGCTGCCAGACGATCATCGACACCGTCGCGGGCGGTAACAAAAAGCACGGGTGTGTTGCCCATGGTGCGCAGCCGCTGCGCGAGGTGCAGTCCGTTCTCCCCCGGCAACGAGATGTCGAGCACCGCGGCATCCGGTCGAAAGAGGGTGATGCGCGCCACGAAGTCGGTGCCGTCTGCGGCGGTCTCCACCACGAAACCCGCGTGGGAGAGAGCCTGACCGATGGCATCACGAAGCGGTTCCTCGTCTTCAACAACGAGGATGCGGGCAGAAGCGGAAGGCATGACCCCAGACTCCTGCGTGAACCTGAACAAATACTGACGATTTTCTGAGCGAAGATCGACCGCTCGAAAGATTCAGGGGGTCTTCAGATTCACCGCTGACGATGAAAAAAGAACGCAATCGAACACCAACTCGTCAGGAGCATCATGAAACGCCTCACCGAAGCACAAAGCATCACCTCGCTGAGCAGCAAACCAGTGACACGTCGCCGTGCACCCCTCATCATTGGTGCTGTGGCGGCCGCCGCACTCGTCCTGGGCGGAGCGGGCGCCGCATTTGCCGCGGATTCGACGTCGGATTCCACGGACGCCTCGTCATCTGCTCCCCTCTCGCGACCGGTTCACGAACCCCACATTCACGGAACGGTGGTGTCGGTGAACGGCAGCACCATTACGGTGACGGACAGGGACGGCTTCACCCGCACCATCCTCACCTCGGGTGACACCGAGTATGCCGACGGGCTGAGCGCCGACCTGGCCACCGGCACCGAGATTCATGCCGCCGGCACCGTCAATTCCAACGGCACGAGCCTCGACGCCACCACGATCACGACGGCGCCGGCAGGCCCCATGGACGGCGCCGGCCCTGGTTCCAAGGGAGACAGAGGAGACCGGGGAGACCGCCCGACCCCACCCACGGACGCTCCCGATGTCTCGCCCACCGATGCCCCCTCCGAGCAGGGTGGGACAAGCTCGTAATCACACGCCTCGTCACGGCGGTCCCGCGTCAGCGGGGCCGCCGCTGTGTGCCGGCTCCGATCAGGTGCCGGCTCCGATCAAAAGGGTCGGGGAACAGTTGCGAGCATGGCGGACACCAGGTGCACCACGATGAGCGTTTCCACACCAACCGTGGCAAGCACAATGGCGGCCCCAGCAGATATCCACGACACCCGCCGGCGGCGCGACACGGTCATGGCCGCCTCCAGCGCGGCAAAGCGAGCCATCACGTCACGAGAGTTCAGCTGCGGCATCGCTCCCCAGGTGCCTGGATCATCCACGAGCGTCACAATTTGCATGAGCTCACGCGGGTTCAGAATGTGTGGCAACCGCAGCAGCCAGCTATTCAGGTGACGGGCGTTCAGCACCTTCACCTCACCGGGCTTCTCCCGGATCACGACCTCGCCCGGATCGACGAGCGCGATAACCGGTCGCACGACACCGTGATGCGGCATCCGCTTTCGAAGTACTCGAGTTGCTCGTTCCGCTTCATATTCGGCGTCGTGGAGGTACGAGGTGGGGTACCCCGCAACGAGCAGCAGACGCTTGAAAACCCAAATGCTCTTACCGTGCGGGGTCTGTGTCGTGATGCTGAAGACTCCCCCCGGACCCACCACGAAGTGTGCAATCTCTGACCGCACCGCGCCCACCGGGAGGGAATGAAAGACGGTCCAGCCAGCCGGCAGCTTGGCTAGGGCTGCGCCCAGCCCGATATCCCCCTGGGCTCCGTGATACCAGACGAGGCACTCCCCCTGCAACGGGGAACGTCCCAGCAAACGATCGAAGGGTGAACGGATGGTTGCGCCACGCTGATCCACCAGATCTTCAATGACCGTGTGGGCCGCGAGTCGAGTGCGCATAGCGGGTATGTCGACGGTCACGGGAATTCCTCCTCGAGTGGTTCAAAGTTAGCGAGGATGCCAGGTTGTCCGAGAGCCCCAGTAGGGGCAGTGGAACGATCAGTGTGCCGCTCAGAATCCCATCAGCGCGGGGACGATGCGGTGAATGACCGCCGCGAAGAGAATGACGGCTGCAGAAATGCCGGGCACCCAGACGAAACGCCGGATGCGAGCGGAGTGCACAGATCGTTCAAGTTGCGTGAACTGCTCGGTCAGGCTGGAGGGTTCAACCCCGAGGACCGCGTCCCAGGTTTCCGGGCTGTCAATAATGTCGGAGGCCGCCACACGTTCAGGCAGAGTGAAGATGTGCGGGCGAGTGAGGAGCCAGGGCCTGAGCTCGTCCGCATCGATCACCTTCACCCGCGCGGGCGGCTGGTACACGGTAATTTGCCTCGCGTCAACGATGGCAACGACGGGGCTCACCGCCGCGCGCAACAGCATCCGCTTTTGGAGGAGCGCCGTCACACGAGCCGACTCAACCTCGGCCTTTCGAATGTAGGGCAGGCGTTCGCCGTCGACAATAACGGTGCGGCCAGCCACCCGGACCTTTTTATGGCGATGCCGGGTGGTGTGGATCGTGAAGACACCAGCGGGCCCCACAACCAGGTGGTCGATGTCTGTTCCCTCGTTGCCGGCCGGCAACGCATGAAATATGATCCATCCGGCGGGGAGTTCGGCCAGAATCCTGCCCACAGCAATTTCGGCTTTCGCTCCGCGGTACCAGACCAGGCTCGCCGGTCCAAGCGGGGAACGCCCGAACAATCGACTGATCCGAGACCGCCGCGGGACGAGACTCTGCTCGAGGAGCAGGACTTCGATGACCGAGTGAGCGGCACGGCGTTCTCGCATTGTCGGGGCGTTAGGCACACTGGTCTCCTCAACCCTCACTTGACGTTAACCACGGGGGGCGATGCCCTCAAGCCCCACTTGTGGGAAACCTGCGGCCGCCGGGTCACCACACATCCGCGGGATAAAGTTGATGACAATCTGTACCCTGTCTGAGGGACAGTTCGGGGACCCCACATTGAGGATGCACCACACATGAAGAAGAAATTCGTCCTGATCGCCGCTGGTGCGGCCATCGTCGTGGGACTCGCCGGAGCTGGCGTTGCCGTCGCCGTGAGCGAGATGGGAGACGACACCCTGAGCGGAGAGACGCTCGAGCGTGCCAGCAATGCCGCTCTGGCCGAGGTGGGCCCGGGTACGGTAACGAGCGCCGAGCGCACGGACGACGGCGGGCCGGAATACGACCTCGAGGTTCGTCTCGACAATGGCGACGAGATCGATGTGGAGTTGGACAGCGCGTTCCAGGTGGTGTGGACCGGTAACCTCGACCGAAACGAATCAACTTCGGGTGGTACTTCCGAGCCCAGCACGTCTGTTGCGCCGACCGCAACGGCCGGACCCGCCGACGATCAGGCCGACGATCAGGCCAACGCTGAGGCTGCTGCCCTCGCCGCCGTGGGCAGCGGAACGGTCACCGAGTTCGACCGCAGTGACGACTCCGACCACCGCTATGAGGTTGAGATCACCCTCCCGGACGGCCGCGACGTTGACGTTGAACTCGACGCAGCCTTCACCGTCACCACCATCGACGACGCGGTTCAGTAGCGCCCCTGCGTCAGCGCTCGACGAGAATTCCGTCCTCGTCGCAGTAGATGGTGCGTCCCGGAGTGAACGTCACCCCGGCAAAAGCGACCACCGTATCTGCTTCACCGCTGCCCGTTTTTGAACTCTTGCGCGGGTTGCTGCCCAGCGCCTTCACTCCCAGGTCGAGGTGCGAGAGAGCAACACGGTCGCGAATGGCCCCGTTGATGACAACACCCGCCCAGCCATTGGCTACCGCTGATTCGGCAATCATGTCACCCATGAGCGCGGAATTGAGCGAGCCCGCCCCATCGACAACGAGCACTGATCCCTCGCCCGGGGCGGCCAGAATCGACTTGATCAAGGCATTGTCTTCGAAGCAGGTCACGGTGCGGATCGCACCGCTGAAACGGGCGCGACCGCCCAGATTTTGAAACTGCAGCGAAACGGACTGCAGTGCTTCTTCGTGCTCGTCGTACAAATCAGCGGTCACCAGTGTCATGGGAATCCTTCCACGAAAGTATTGTCACGTGCTCAATTCCTCCAGAGTAGGGCAGAGCCTCTCGTGGTGCAGCGCCGTCGAATGCGGGAAGAAATGGAATAGTCGACGCCGCAGGGTGCAAGCAGGCGTAGCGTTGGTGCATTGCTGTGTGCACGCACACGGTTTTTTTCGACAGGAGACGCGATGCGCAGAAGGTTTGGCATTGCCCGACTTCTGTTGGCGACCCTCGGATTCATCGCTCTGACCGGCTATTTCATTTATACGCTGGGCGTCGCCAGTTTTGCACTGAGCAACTTTTTTAGTTATTTCACCGTTCAGAGCGCTATAGCCGCCATCCTGGTGCTGGGTCTGGCGGCCCTCATCGCTCTGCGGCGTCCCCGGGACCCGGCCTGGCTTGATATGGCTCGGGCCATGATTACGACCTATATTTTGGTGTCCGGTGTGGTCTACGCGCTCATCGTCCTGCAGGCCTCGGGTGCTAACTACGCCATCGCGGTGCCCTGGTCCAGTCAGGTGTTGCACTTCTGGATCCCCGCCCTGGCGCTCCTGGACTGGATCGTGGACCCGTTCAAGGCGCGCGTTCCGTGGCGGTATCTGCCCTGGGTGATCGTTTTTCCCATTACCTGGCTCGTGTTCACCCTCATTCGTGGTGACCGGATGGGCTGGTATCCCTACTTCTTCCTCGATGCGCGGCAGGTGAGTGGCCCGACCGAAACGGTGTTCTACTGTGCCATCATCGTGGGGATCATCACCGGCATCGCCGCCCTCCTCGTAGCTCTCACCAGAATCACGCGGATGCCGCAGCTCGCCGTGTTCCCGCAGGCCCCGCGCATGCAGGTGATCGGCAGCCCGCCCCTCAACGAATCCAAGCACGAGCCCAAGCCCGAGCCGACTCGGCCCGACAGGGGTCGGCTGCAGCGAACAAGCGCGTGAGCTTAGGCCTCGGCGAGGAACGGCTCCAGTGATTTCAGCGCCGCAGCCAGAAAATCTGCGTCGCTCGACTCCGCTAGGCGCAGCGCGTTCTCCGCAGCCACCATGCCCATCAACACCGGTTCTCCCGTGATCGGCATCATGTTGACCCACACCGGGAAGTCGGCATCCAATCCAACGGTGGTCCACACTGGCGCAGCGGTATCCCAGAAGGGTACGTCATAGCGCAGCCACACCTTGTCGACCACACCCACGCCCATCGCGGCAATCGCACTCCGGTGCGCGAACGGTAACTCCGGTGAGAACTCCACGGCCCCGTCTTTGAGAACACCGAGTGGAACGGTGACAATCACGCGGTCCACGGAGAGCGCCTCGCCGGCACCGAGTCGCAGACTCACACCCTCCTCGGTGTACGCAATGAGCGTCACCACACTGGCCAGGGTGACATCAAGAGCGGCAGCGTCGCTGCTGAGCAGGTTGGCATAACCGCCCACGACGATATAGTCGTCATCGCTCGTGGGTGCGGCGGCGGTGTACCACGCGGATTGGTCGCTGGGGAGGGCGCCGGAGTCCATTTTGAGCTGGGTGGTGATCTCATAGTGCAACCAGTCGGCATCTGAGAGCCCCGCGGCGTCGAGGGACGCAGACTGATCGGATTCTCCCGAGTCCACGATGGCGCGTTCCACGGAGACGTCCTGCAGCTGTGACGCGGCCCAGACCAGCGCCGCAGCCACGGCATCGGCGCCGAGCGGCGAAAGCGGCACAACCTCGCCCGTCCGGGTGCGCACCTCCGGCTCGCGCGAGAACGGCAGGGTGCTCACGCCCAACGCCGCGAACTCATCGTTCAGAGTGTTCGACGCGGCGTTGCGCACAAAAGACGCCCCGAGCTCGATCGGGGTCGGCCATCCCTGCGTGACCGTGTCAATGCGACCGCCCACCCGCTCGCGGGCCTCGACAACGCTCACCGCATATCCGGCTTCGCGCAGCTGAGTGGCTGCCGCCAAGCCCGCGATGCCGGCGCCAATGACGGTGACGCGGTCGCTGACCTGGCCACTGGCCTGCACCTGCGTCGCTGCCCGCAGACCCGACTCGCGGGCGCCCTGCACCGTTCCCGGTTCCGTGGCCGCGGTTGCTTCACCGGCAAAGAACACCCGGTTCAGGAGGGGCTGGGCGAGAGCCAGTCGGTCTTCCGGCGCCGCGCCCACAGCGGAAAAACTGAACGAACCACGAGCAAAGGGGTCGGTCGACCACGAGGTACGCGCCATGCCCTGGGGGTTCGGCACCACCGAGGGCAGTGCGGTGGGAACAACGGATGCCGTGGGCTGGGGCGACGGCGCACCACAGGCCGCGAGCACCAGGACCGACAGCCCCGATGCCGTTCCGATCAAAAACTGACGGCGCTTCATCACCGTGCGAACGTCTCAGTCGTGGACGATGTGCACGTATCCAATCCGGCGCAGCTCATAGAACCAAACTACCGCAGCGGGCCGACTTCACCGCGGAGACGCGGGATAGGTAACGCGTCAGCGACCAGGAATCTGCAGAAAACCGTCGGCGAGCAGCTGGCGCACCTGCCCCAGCAGTTCCTCACTCAGCTCGTTCTCATCGGCGCTGAGCAGCTGGGCGAGAGCACCTACGATGGCGCCAATGTTCAGCTCGCCGTCACACGCACCCACGAGCCCGGCGAGCGCCGTGCTCAGGGGTACGGACCGCCCGAATCCGCTGCCCTGGTGGAGGGTGAGCAGGGTGGGGTCGTCCTGACCGGGCCAGTAGTGGCGTTCCTCGGTGACGTCGGGCGCCACCGTGAGCGTTGCCCGGAGCAAATCCGCATCGCTCGTGCTCGCCTGCCAGTCGTGGGCCAGCAGACAATCGGCGAGGTGGGCCCCGATGCCCGCGGCGTTGTGGCCGAGTGCTTCCGGCAACCGCTCAAGCCGGCGCAGGGTGGGTTCTCCGCGGGCCGGGCGTCGCAGCATGAGGTAGCCAAAACCCACCTGACGAACATCGCGCGCCTCAAAATCATCGAGCCAGGCCGCGTAGAGCCGGTCGAAATCCGGTGTGTCGGGCCGGGTCCCGCCGTCACGGATCCACGTTTCGGCGTACTCCGTGGGCTGCTGTACCTCACGCTCGATGATCCAGGCATCGAGGCGCGGCTGGTCTCCGGATTCGAGCCAGTCGCCGAGGCGGTCAAAGGCGTCGGTATCGCCCCGATACTCCCAATTGCCGAGGAGCTGCGCCACCCCGTTCGGTGTGAGGTGGGCAGCAGCACCCCGCACCACGGCCTCCACCAGTGCATCGCCCACCATGCCACCGTCGCGGTATTCGTAGCTCGGCACCCCCGGAACCCGGGGCGTGATCACGAACGGGGGGTTGGAAATAATGTGGTCGAACTGTTCCCCGGCCACGGGATCAAAGAGACTTCCGAGTCGAAACTCGATGTTGTCGATGCCATTGAGGCGCGCGTTCAGCGCGGCAAGGTCAAGGGCTCGCTCGGAGATGTCGGTTGCGACGACCCGCGACGCATGGCGGGCCGCGTGCAGCGCCTGAATGCCGCACCCCGTGCCGAGGTCAAGCACCGACTCCACCTGAATCGGCATGATGAGCGAGCTGAGCGTGCGCGATGCCCCACCCACGCCCAGAACATGGTTCTCCCCCAGCGGATGCCCCAGCGCGAGTTCACCGAGGTCGGAGATGATCCACCAGCTGCCGGCTCCGGCCGCATCAATGAAGGAATATGGGCGAAGATCAACGAGCGGGCGCATGTCCGTGCCGTGCTCCGCGACCAGCCCGAGGGCAGTCGCGCCCTCGATGCCGAGCGCCGGCAAGGCGGCGCGCAGGTCGCCGGTCGGGACGGGCAGCCCCAGTACGAACAGTTGCGCGAGGGTGGCGGTCGGTTCCGGCCGGGACAGACGTTCGCGCAGCGCCACGAGGGCGCGGCGGGCCGGCACCCGCTGGTTGCGGCGCAGCGCGGCATCCGCTTGGATACCCCACAGTCCCGTCAGTGCGCTCACCGAGTAGTGGGCGGCGGTCAGGTCGGCGCGGAGCTGGTCAATCAGAGCGGAAGTCACTGGTCTATTAAACCCGACGACGGTAACCGCCTAGAGCCAGCGCATGGTGAAGGCCCGAGCCACGAGGGCGTTGGCCGGCGGCTGCGCCAGGGTTCGTACCAGCGCGTTGCGCGCACTGAGCCGCAGCCCGGTGGCGGGACGACCCATGTTCATATTGAATCCGGCCTGCTGCGCGGCGATGACGGCGGTGCGCCGTCGCCGCCTACCGTAGGCCGACAGTGCTGCTACCGCGTGCTGGGGAGAACTAAGACCCTGCTCGATCGCCGGTGCGAGCGCCACGGCGTCGAGCCAGCCCAGGTTCATGCCCTGCCCGCCAATGGGGCTGATCTGGTGCGCAGCGTCGCCCACGAGTGCCACTCGCCCGGACGACATGCGCGCGGCGAGATGCTGCTGCACCCCGAAGGCGCTCGCCTCCCCGCGAGCTTCCCCCACCTCGGCACCGGTGCGGTGACGGATGATGTCGGCCAGGTCACTGCTGGTGGCCTCGGTGGCCAGATAGTCGGTCATGGCCACCCACCGGCGGTGTTCGCCGGGCAGCGGGAACGACTCCACGACTCCGCCCCGTTCGAAGTAGAGCATGGCCGTGTCGCCGAGGGTGCCGGTGTCGGCGTAGTCGCCCATGACGTAGGTTCCGCTTCGGCCGAGTGACGTCCACCCGATGCGCATGGCTTCCCGAACCCGGCTGCGTGCGCCGTCGGCACCCACCACGAACCTCGCCTGGATGCTGTCACCGGTGTCGGTGAGCACCTCCAGGTGATCGGTTCGCTCCCGCACTCCGGTGACCGTGACGCCTCCGCAAACGCCGTCGGGGCGCACCTGTTCAAACCGATTGCGCAGCAGGGACTCGGTGTCATACTGCGGAAGCGTGGCGACGAAGGGGTAACGAGTGGGCAGCTCCGCAAACGACATGGTGCCGAGGTCTCGGCCGTCACAGCGCACGCTGCCGTCCTGAACGTGCGTGGCCCGGCTCACAATATCCCGGCCCACGCCAATCTCATCCAGCACGTTGAGCAGCGGAGGGTGAATGCCAATGGCGCGTGACCGCAGGGACGGCTCCGTGCGCTGTTCCAGCACCTGCACGTCCAGTCCACGCACCGCGAGAACGCAGGCGAGCATCATGCCCACCGGTCCGCCTCCCACGATCACAACATCACGCATGGGCGCCACCCCGGGCATTCCATTCGAGCACAAGGCGCGACGGAAGCGCTCGCACCACCCGCCAGCCCGGTGGGGTGACTCCGGCTAGCTCGGGGCCGGTGAAACTGCGGCGAATGGAGGTCAGGCCATCGGGGCGAATGTAGGAACGCCGAAAGAACGGCCAGGTTCCGAGGGCGAACCCCAGGTACCCGAAGCGACTGCGCTCAATGTCGGCGTGCAGAACACGGCGGGTGGCGAGCTGTTCGGAGTCCACGAGCAACGCTCCCAGCTCAGCCGCCCCGAGGTGGTGCAGCATGTGGTTGGAGACCACGAAGTCGAACCGCGCGCCCTCTGCCACCAGCTCGGAACTGAATGCACGCCGAAAGGTGAGCCCTCGCTGCTCCGGCTGCGCGAGGCAGAACGCGTGTGCCCGCGCATCCGGGTCAATACCGGTGACGTTCAGGCGCAGGCCGTCCCGCACCGCCCAGCGCGCGAGCGCACGGGACACGTCTCCACCACCGGAGCCGATGTCCAGCAGGGTCGTGAGCCGCGTGGTAGACAGGGCCGGGCGAATATCGCGGCGGTATACGGTGCCCCAGCCCGAGACGACGGCATTGATCAGGCGAAAGTTTGCATAGGTTCTGGTGAGCATCGCGGGGTCGCAGTCGCCGTCCATGATCTCGACGGCGTCATCCGCTCGCTCGCGCAGCGACGGAATCAACCCTCAGCCGATGCTGACGGTCATGAGCCCAGACTCCACGGTGAGACCGGGCCCAAACGCCATGGCGCACAGGCGCTCGCCGTCTGCGCTCGTGGGGGCCTCGAGAATGGCCTTCATCACGAACAGGATGGTGGCACTGCTCATGTTTCCGTGCTCGCGCAGCGTCTCGCGAGACGCATGCAGCTGCGCTTCGCTGAGGCCCAGCTTGGCCTCGGTCTTGTCGAGGATGCTGCGTCCGCCCGGGTGAATAGCCCAGTGCGCGATGGCGGTGCTGGGAGCTGGTGCCACGAGGGTGGCCACCGAGCCGGCGGGCGCGGTTTGCCAGTCGGCACCGTCTGCCGACTCGATCGGGGTGAGCGCGGCGAAACCCAGGCCGTCGTCGGTGAGCAGCGAGCTGAGCTCGGCATCGCGGGCCATGAGTGGTGCGAGCGCCCCCGCAATGTGCTGGTCAATGATGTGGGGCACGTAGGTGCTGAGCACCATTTCGAAGCCCTCGTCGCCAATCTTCCAGGCCATGTCCCCCTCACCCACTGGAGTGATCACGGTCTCAAACAGGTCGAGGTTGAGGGCTTTCTCCCCGGGAAGCGGCGCACGGGAGCTGACGATGCCCGCGGCAGCACCGTCGGAGAACAGTGACGAGGCCACGATGGTGTCGGGGTCGTTGGAGGTGCGCAGGTGCAACGAGCACAGCTCTGCGCTCACCACCAGCACCACCGCATTCGGGTCGGCCTCCACGAACTGTTTGGCGGTGCGCAGCGCCGGCATTGCGGCGTAGCACCCCATGAAACCGAGGTGGTAACGCTGGGTGGCCGGGCTCAGGCCGAGTTCACGCACGAGCATGTAGTCCGGTCCGGGAGCGAAGAACCCGGTGCAGGAGACGGTGATCACATGGGTGATGTCGGCGGCCTCGATTCCCGGGCACGCCTCGAGGGCACGACGCCCGGCTTCAACGAACAGCTTGGTGGCCTCAACGATGTACAGCTCGTTGCGCACGCGTGTTCCCGGAATGAGCAGGCGCTGCTCAACCGGGTCGAAGAACTGCGGCGTCTCTCCGGCGGCATCAAGGGTGAGCTCTTCAATGACCGTGTGCCGCGTGTCGATTCCTGACACGTTGAACGACGTGTTCACGAGGCGTTGACCCAACCGACTGAGTCCGGGTTGGGACGCGAAGACATCGCGAACCTGTTCCTGGTACAAAACGGTGGGAGGAACTGCAGTCTGGAGAGATCTCAGCGTGACGGCCATACGACAGTGTGGCACGCGAACCCGTTTTTTTCTGCACGTCGACCGGCGCGCGCTATCACGGCAGCCGGGAGAACATCCGAATTCCCGTCAGCGCCAGGATGAGCCCCGTGGTGACAATTGCGGTGACTCCACCCAGATAGGCCACGAGGAGGTCGACGGATGCCCCGAATTCTCCGAGGAACGTGGCGGCAAAGGCCAGCACGGCGAGGGCCGCAAAGGGCACCAGCAGCACCCGGAGAAGGCGAACAACAGTGGATGCCTCGGGCAGCCGCACCCGCGTCGTCTCGACAACCGCAGCTGCTCCCGTCGATCCATCGCGCCTCGGCCAGGTGAGGATGGCGCCACCCACGCAGCCCCAGAAAGCCACCACGAGCAGGGAAGCGATCACATCGCTTGGCCGGTGCCACTGATTGGCGAGCGTGGCCACACCAGCGAGCACGGCGAAGGCCGTTCCCGCCACCGCCATCAGGGGCCGCAGTCGCGGACCTGCCACGAGAAAAACCACCAGAGCAGCCGCCGCAGCGACGGTCGTATGCCCTGACGGGAATGAGTTGCCCGCGTATCCCAGCACTCCCAGGTCCGGCCGATTCAGAATGCCGTACTTGAGCAGTTGCGCGGAAATCACTGCGGCAGCGGCCGCACCGAGGGCAATAAGGAGGGTGCGCCAGTTGCGCCTGATTAAGGAGATCACACCCGTCACGACCAGTGCCACAATCACGCTCACAGTGGGCACCAGATCAAGTAGTCCACGGGTGAAGGGCGTCACACTCCGGCGCCCGAACTCCGCGCCGTCGTAGGAGAGCTGGTCGGCACTCTGACCAGTAAGCGAGGCGACAAAGAACAGGTAGAGACCGATAAAGGCCACTGTCACGAGCGCTGCGCCGCCCACATATCGCGCGGAAGCGAGAGGGAGGGTGGAACGCACGGTTAAGCATGCCACAGTCAGCTGCAGGCGTCGCAAGAATGAGCGTGGAGAACGCCCCGCAGATGTTGACGAGTTGCGTGGCGTACACTCGACAGTCACCTGAGTCTGATCGAATAGGCACAGTACCGATGTTCGCGCGTGCAGAGTGCGTACCTCAGAACGAATGGAAGCTCCGTGAGCATTCGAACGGCTGAATACCCTCGGCCGGACCATTTCCTGTTACACCTGAGCGATACCCACCTGCTTGCCGGGGGTCGTCGCCTCTACGGCAGTGTGGACGTAGAAGCACATCTCACCGAATTGTTCCGCGAGGTGGAAGCCTCCGGTGCACGGCCCGAGGCCATCGTCTTCACCGGCGATCTCGCCGACAAGGGTGAACCTGGCGCCTACGCGCGTCTTCGAGAAATCGTGGAACCTGTCGCGGAACGTCTGGGGGCCCGCGTCATCTGGGTCATGGGCAATCACGACGACCGGAGAGCTTTTCGTCACGGCCTGTTCAACACGGCGCCCAATGGAAGTGACTTTGAAGCTCCCGTTGATCGGGTCTACGAGCTGAACGGTTTACGGCTGATCACCCTCGACAGTACTGTCCCCGGTCATCACTACGGCGAGGTGTCACCGGAACAGCTGGACTGGCTGGCCCATGAGCTGAGCGTGCCCGCTCCCGATGGCACCATCTTGGCCATGCATCATCCGCCCATACCGAGCGTGCTGGACCTCGCCGTAGCCGTCGAGTTGCGTGACCAGCAGCCACTGGCCCAGGTACTTCGAGGCACCGACGTGCGCAGCATCATTGCCGGTCACCTGCACTACTCGTCAACCGCAACCTTCGCCGGAATTCCCGTATCCGTGGCATCCGCTACCTGCTATACCCAAGATCTGAATGTTCCTGTGGGTGGCACCCTGGGTCGTGACGGTGCACGGGCATTCAATCTGATTCATGTGTTCCCGGACACGGTGCTGCACTCGGTTGTGCCGCTCGGCACTTTCCCCACGCTCGACCATATTGATGCGGCCGAGACCACCCGTCGACTCGAGGCGTCTGAGATCGAAATTAGCCCGTCGGGAACTTTGCCTGCATGGCCCGAGCCGCCAATGACCACTCCGATCCCGGTTCTGCGCTCGTAAGCGACGACGACCGCTCCCACGGAGCCACAATGGGAAAGTAGCGGTCGAGAAAGACCGTGACTGCAGCCCGGCGCACGTCGGGGGTGATCTCGGGATTGCTGCCGTCATTGAGACAGAACATGTCCTGGTCGCGGCGCTTGCGCAGGCGGTTCATCTGCCGCAGCGCAACCCGCAGTGTCGTCTCGATGTACAGCGAACGGGCCTGCGTCTGCTCGACGGCACGCCCGGTCATCAGCGAGTAGTAGTGGTAGAGCGAGTTGGTGACGGAGATATCCGTTGCCGAGCGGAAGCGGCTGGCCGCGGTGCGCGCGAAGTCCTCCGGAAACTCTTTCTCCAGCTCGAACAGAACGCTCTTCCGCATCGGCGCTGGGGTGTGCTCCAGGTGTCGCGTGGTCACCTTGCCGAAGCGCTCGTGCAGCAGCGCCCGGTTCACTCGTGCCGCGTTCTCAAAGCCGCTGCGCGTGGGGTCATTCTCGCCCAGCCCAATCCGGGTGGCGGCCTCCACAAACTTCGTGATGCCACCCGGAGAGAAGAACATCTCCGGACCAACGGGCCGGCCAAAGAACATGTCGTCGTTGGAATACAAAAAGTGCTCGGCCAGGCCTGGAATGTGATGCAACTGGCTTTCAACGGCGTGCGAGTTGTGGACCGGCAACACACTGGTGTCCACGAAGAAGTCTTCGCTGCGCATGATCGTCACGCGGGGGTGGTCGGCGAGCCACACGGGTGCCGGGGAGTCCGTGGCGATGAAGATGCGGCGGATCCACGGCGCGAACATGTACACGCTGCGCAGCGCGTACTTCAGTTCGTCAATCTGCCGAAAACGGGCGTCGGAGTCGTCCCCCTCCCCGACCACGTAGGACTGCATCCGCTTAGCGCGCTCGCGCTGAAATTCATCGGAGGAGCCGTCCACCCAGGAGAAGACGAGGTCAATATCGAAACTCACATCACTGGCGAGGTCATCGAACATGTTCTGCAGGGTGAGCCAGGTGCGTCCGTAGAGTTCGATCGTGGTCTCGCGGGCCTCCGAACGGAGTAACCGGGTGCGCATGAGCGCGTTCTCCACCGGTGCGATGATTTCCTCATCGCCGAACCGCCAGAGTTCCAGCTGAAAGGCTGTTTCGGCTCCGTACCTCAGTCGACCGATCGGCTCGATCCGCGGCCGATAAACCCGAAAAACGGAGGACTTGCGCATCGTGGACAGCACACCGTCGGCGAGCAACAGGGGCATCGTCTGGTTGCCGTTGAGCGGCTTTGCATAGAAGGGTTCGTTGGCGAAGGCCGCCGCCAGCACTCGCGTGATTTCCTTGCGACGCTTGCGGTCAACCGCGATGACCGGGCGTTCATGATCACCGCGAACGAGAAGAAAGTCGATGTCGGCTGCTTTGAGCGCGTCATACACCGCCACGAGGTCTTTCACCATGGACTCATGCGGAGTGAAGTGTCCGTTGATGAGCGCTATTTCGCCCTTGCGCACAACCAGGTCGTCGCGGTCGAAACGGCGCGTGCGGGCATCCGGCGTGACGAGCACGAGTTCCGGCTCCGTGCTGAGCAGGGGGGCCGGGATCAAGCTGGTTTCGGTGCCGATGTGGTCGTTGTTCAGAAGGGTGCCCCGCGGCTCTGAGCCCGGAATATCAAATGTCGGCATGGGTCCTCCTTGGGGTGGACAACTCCAGCGAGGCGAGCGACGGTGGCCTCGAAGAGTACGTCCGAAATAGTGGCCCGCTCGGCAACCTGGTAACAGGCGTCGAGTGTGAAGCGGCGGGTCGAACGCGGTGGCGTTACCTTGATTCTACTGGGTTGACCGCGACCAGCCCGGTGGGGTCAGAGCGCCACCGCACCACCCAGATCTGCGGCGGCCGTGACCGGGAGCAGACACACGAAGTCGAGGCACAGGTAGGCTCGCGGCAGCGGCCCGAGTGCCGAGCGACCCGCAAACAGCTCGAACCCGGCAGCCGCGAAGGCCGCTGCTTGCTGTTCCGTGACGCATGCCACCAGTGCGGCCGGGTGGCGCCGGGCCACCTCCACCAATTCGGCGGGTGTCGTGGCCGTCGTCTCCGTGGGTGAAACCACGACGAGCTGTTCTGCGGCCTCGGACAACGCCGTAAACAGGCGCAGGGTGGCACCAAAAGCGAGCGGCCGGTCACGAGCGGGGGCCGCAACCGGGCTCAGGGCTGCTTCCGCACCGGCGCGGTACACCGAGTCCCCGGTGAGGAGGTACAGCATATTCGCGGCCGTTGCCGTGGCGGTGAGCCCGGAGGGATACGCACCTTCCGCGGGGTCGAGGGCGATGGCGAGGCCCTGAGCGGTGAGCACTGGATCTGCTCCGTTCGGAGCACGGAACACCTCGGTGTGGAGCCTGCCCCCCGAGTCGCTGGCCCCGTCGACAGGCGCATCGACGGGGCCCTGCAGTGTGCCGTCAATGAGTGCGCGGGCAGCCACAGCGTAGGTCACCTCACCAGTGGCCAGCGCGAGTTCCAGAAGACCGAGCGCGAACATCCCGTAATCCTCCAGGGTGGCCTCGGCCGACGAGGTGCGTTCACCAATCGAAGCCCGCAGGAGGGTTCCGTCCTCGCGAACGTGCCGGCGAAGCAGATAGTCGGCACCGCGGCGCGCGGCCTCGAGCAACGGTCGGCCGCTGTGACCCCAGGCAAACCCGGCGCGCGCCAGGGCACCGATCGCCAGACCGTTCCACCCCGTGAGCACCTTCTCGTCCAGAGCCGGTGGGGTCTCGCTGCGGCGTGCCTGGTCATCCAGTGCATAGTAACCACCCTCAACCCGCTCGCCACCGACGGTGCTCTCGGAATCCTGGGCGCTGGCGAAGCCGCCCCCGGGCAGTTGCATAACCTCCACGAGAAAGTTGCCGATCCCCTCGGCCACCACCCGTGTCCACGACTCGCCCGTGAGCTTCCACGCCTGCGTGTAGTGCTCGAGCAGCTGCGCGTTGTCGTAGAGCATGCGCTCGTAGTGCGGCTCACTCCAGTCCCGGTTCACGGCGTACCGAAAGAATCCGCCTTCGATCGGGTCGCGCAGCGGCGAAGCTCCCATGCGTTTGAGGGTACGCAGGGCCAGTTGCTGGCCGTCGGTGCGGCCCAGAAGAAAACCGAGCACCGGTGCCACCGGAAACTTCGGTGCACCGCCAAATCCGCCGAAGAGGGTGTCCTCCTGCGCAACCAACTCGGCAACCGTCAACTCCAGGGTGTCGGTGTCCGGCAGCGCGTCCTGCGTGCGCAGTTGGAGGGACGACTCGGCGAGGGCATCAGCCACCCGAGCAGCGCCGGCCTCCACCTCAGGGCGGCGGGTAGTCCAGGCATCCGTCACGGCTTCCAGCACCTGACGGAACGAGGGGGCACCCTGGGTGGGCCGCGGCGGGAAGTACGTTCCGGCGTGAAAAGCCCGGCCGTCGGGTGTGACGAACACGTTGAGCGGCCAGCCGAGTCCCTGTACGAACGCGCTTGCGGCAGCGAGATAGCTCGCATCTACGTCGGGGTGCTCTTCACGGTCCACCTTGATGCTGACGAAGTTGTCGTTCAGGTAGGCGGCGAGACGAGGGTCACTGAAACTCTCCCGGGCCATGACGTGACACCAGTGGCAGGTGGAGTAACCGATCGACACCAGCACCGGAACGTCCCGGGCGCGGGCCTCCTCGAAGGCCTGCGCCCCCCACCCCTGCCAGTCCACCGGGTTATCGGCGTGCGAGCGTAGGTACGGGCTGATGGCATCCACGAGGCGGTTGGGCATACTCCATTGTGCTCGCCTCGGGAAGTTCGGGCTACGTCAGGCCGCCGAGTGTGGAGATATGCCCTCCCGCTGCCGCCGTGGGTTAGTTGATGTCGTTCGGGTGTCCGCCGACGCGACCGGCACGCTCCAGTGCCGAGATCATGGTGACCTCGGTGGGTGTGAGCTCGAAGTCCAGCACGTCAAAATTCTCGATCATGCGCTCACGCCGGTTCGACTTGGGGAACACAATGTTGCCCGTCTGCAGGTGCCAGCGAATGACAACCTGGGCGGGCGTCTTCCCGTGCTGCTCGGCGGCGGCCACGATCACCTGCGTCTCAAAGAGCGGGTACTTGCCCTGGCCGAGGGGTCCCCAGGCCTCAATCTGCACGCCGTTTTCACGCGCCAGTGCGGTCACGTCGAGCTGCTGGTGAGCAGGGTGCAACTCAATCTGGTTGACAGCCGGCACGATGTCTGTTTCCTGCAGCAAACGCTGAAGGTGCGGAACCAAAAAGTTGGAGACGCCAATGGAACGGGCCCGGCCACTCTCCCGAATCTTTTCCAACGCCTTCCAGCTCTCGACATAGGTGTCTTTCGCCGGGGTGGGCCAGTGAATCAGGTAGAGATCCACGTAGTCGAGGCCCAGCTTGTCGAGGCTCTCATCGAATGCGGCAAAGGCCGTTTCGGTGCCCTGGCGATCGTTCCAGAGCTTGGTGGTGATGAAGAGCTCATCGCGGGCGATACCGGACTCGGCGAGCGCCGTGCCCACGCCCGCTTCGTTGCCGTAGATGGCGGCCGTGTCGATGTGGCGGTAACCCACGTCGAGGGCGTCCCGCACGATGCGTGTGGTCTCGTCCGGATCAACCTTGAACACACCAAATCCGAGCTGGGGAATGGTGTGGCCGTCATTAAGAGTCAGGGTGGGTACAGGCTTCGTCATCCCCCCACCCTAGGGGCGAGGGCTGTTCACTCTCTGTACCCGAACACACCCGGGCTCGTCCGGCAGTACATCCGAAGGCCACACCTACGCGACGTACGATAGAAGATCCATGGACAACGTTCAGATCACCTTCCCACCCGAACTGCCGGTCAGCCAGCGCCGCGATGACATCGCCGCCGCCATTCGCGACAACCAGGTGGTGATTGTGGCCGGTGCCACGGGCTCGGGCAAGACCACCCAGCTGCCGAAGATTTGCCTCGAACTCGGCCGCACGAACATCGGTCACACCCAACCGCGCCGCCTCGCTGCACGCACCATTGCCGAGCGTATCGCCAAGGAACTCGGTCAGGAGGTGGGCGGCATCGTGGGTTACCAGGTGCGCTTCACCGATCGAGTGGGCCCCGACACGCGGATCAAGCTCATGACCGATGGAATTCTCCTCAACGAGATTCACCGGGACCGCCTACTGCGTAAGTACGACACGATCATCATCGATGAGGCGCACGAGCGCAGCCTCAACATCGACTTTCTGCTGGGTTACCTGCGCCAGCTGTTACCCAAGCGCCCCGATCTCAAGCTCATCATCACCTCGGCCACCATCGACCCGGCCAGCTTTGCGAAGCACTTTGCCGCCGCCGATGGCACGCCGGCGCCCGTCGTCGAGGTCTCCGGGCGTACCTACCCGGTGGAGATTCGCTACCGACCCCTCGTGGCCGAGCCTGGCATTGACGACGATGACGACACAACGGATGCGTCCCCCAGCGTGGACCGCGACTACATCGAGGGCATCACCGCGGCCCTCGATGAGCTGGAGCGTGAGTCGAACGGTGACGTGCTCGTCTTCCTCAGCGGAGAAACCGAGATTCGCGACGCTGCCGATGCTCTGCAGGGCAAATATGCGTCGACGGCGAGCAGCAACCCCACCGAGATTTTGCCGCTCTACGGCCGCCTGTCCTCCGCGGACCAGCACAAAGTGTTTCAGCCCTCCACGGTGGCCGGCGTACGGCGCCGCATCGTGCTCGCCACGAACGTGGCGGAGACGAGCCTCACGGTTCCCGGCATCCGCTACGTGATCGATGCCGGAACCGCCCGCATCAGCCGGTACAGCGTGCGCTCCAAGGTGCAACGACTGCCGATTGAAGCGATCTCCCAGGCGTCGGGGAACCAGCGGTCCGGGCGCAGTGGGCGCACGAGTGACGGTATTGCCATTCGGTTGTACTCCGAGGAAGACTTCTCCCGCCGCCCGGAATATACCGAACCGGAGATTCTGCGTACCAACCTCGCGGCCGTTATTTTGCAGATGATCTCGCTCGGCCTGGGTGACATCGCCTCGTTCCCCTTTCTGACACCGCCGGACTCCCGCAATATTAAGGACGGCCTCGATCTGCTGGCCGAACTGGGCGCCCTCGAGCCCGCCGGGTCGACCAAGGGAAAGGGCCGCGGCGCGCAAACGACCCCGACCGACGAGCCAGCGGAGTCCACCCCCACGGAAGACCCGTCCCGCGCCCGGAATGGCCGCCCCGCAGCGGGCGCTGGTCCGAGGCTCACGCGCGTGGGACAGCAGCTGGCCCAGTTGCCCATTGACCCACGTTTTGGACGGATGGTGATCGAGTCGAAGGCGCAGGGCACAAGCCGCGAGGTGATGGCGATCGTGGCCGGCCTCACCATTCAGGACCCGCGGGAGCGCCCGCTGGAACGCCGGGCCCAGGCAGACTCGCTGCATGCGCGTTTCGCCGACCCCACGAGCGACTTCTTGACCCTGCTCAACCTCTGGAACTACCTCGAGAAGCAGCAGAACGAGCTGGGCTCCAGCGCATTCCGCCGCCTGTGCAAGAACGAGTACCTCAACTATTTGCGGGTGCGCGAGTGGCAGGACGTGCTGCGACAGCTGCGCCAACTCGCCAAGCCGCTGGGACTGCACCTCGGCGAACCGGCCGTGAATCCCGATGGCGTGCACCGGTCCCTCCTGGCCGGACTGCTCTCGCACATCGGACTCAAAGACACGGCAAAGCGCGACTACGTGGGCGCGAGGCAGCAGCGCTTCGTGCTGTTCCCGGGTTCAACGCTCGCGAAGAAGCAGCCGGAGGCCGTGATGAGCGCCGAGCTTGTGGAGACGAGCCGTTTGTTTGCGCGCATGAACGCCGTCGTTGATCCCGCGTGGGCGGAGCCGCTGGCGGGTGCCCTCTGCAAGCGCAGCTATTCCGAGCCGCACTGGGAGCAGAAGCAGGGTGCCGCTGTGGTGTACGAGCGGGTGACCCTGTATGGCGTTCCGATCGTGGCACGGCGGCGCGTGCAGTTCTCCCGGATCGACCCGGCCTACGCGCGGGAGCTGTTCATTCGGCATGCGCTGGTGGAGGGCGAGTGGGACCGATCATCCGGACCCGGTTCTGTGTCCACCGCGCAGGCCGGGGGCAACGGGTCGCGCAACGAGCGGGTGGGCATTGCCGTTGACGGCGGGGCTGCCTCTGGCGGACGAGGAGGCTCGAGCGGGCCGGGCACGGCAGCCAGTCGGGGAGGACGCCCCGGGCAGACCGGAGACCCGGGAATGTGGGCCTTCGAGCGCGCCAACGCACAGTTGCGCGCTGAACTTGCCGAGCTCGAAGAGCGCACGCGGCGACGCGACATTCTGTTCGATGACGAGGCCGTGTTCGAGTTTTACCAGCGCCGAATTCCAGCGGATGTCTTCTCCACGCGCAGTTTTGAGGGCTGGTGGCGCAAAGCGCGCTTCGACACCCCCAGTCTCTTGACCATGACTGCGGATGCACTCGTGGCCGACGACTCCCCCGACATTGACGAGGCCGTCTTTCCGCCGAGCTGGCAACAGGGCGACCAACGCCTCTCGCTCGGCTATCGCTTTGAACCCGGTGCCGAAGACGACGGCGTCACCGTGCGTGTTCCGCTGGCACTGCTGGCGCGTCTGTCACCGAACGGCTTCGACTGGCAGGTGCCGGGCCTACGCGCCGAGTTGGTGACGGCTTTGATCAAATCGCTGCCCAAAAACATCCGTCGCAATGTGGTTCCCGCGGCGGACTGGGCGGCCCGTCTGCTCGCCGAGCTGCCGCCCGAGCCCGGAATCGTGCAGACGCTCCCCACGACCGTTCCCGACACCACCTTTGCCGCCACGCTCGCGGCCCTGATTCAGAAGCTCACGTATGTGCCCGTCAGTGCACCGGACTTCGATCTCTCCCGTCTTCCCTCACACCTGCGCGTCACCTTTTCGGTCGTTGACGAGCGCGGCAAGACCGTTGCGGCGGACAAGGATCTCCTCGATCTCCAGCGCCGACTCGTCACCCGCGTTCGCGAGAGCGTTGCCAAGGCAACGAGTGCGGCCACACCAGCGAATGCCATAGAACGCCGAGGCCTCACCACCTGGGACTTTGCGGAACTCCCCCGATTCCTCGACACGAAGCAGGGTGACAACACCATTCGTGGCTACCCGACGCTCATCGACGATGGCGATTCCGTGTCGATTCAGATGATGAGCACCGAGATCGAGCAGGCCAGAGCCCTTCCCCGGGGAGTGCGGCGCCTGCTCCTGCTCGCGACACCGTCACCGTCCGCCTATGTGCAACAGCACCTCACATCCGCTGAAAAACTCAGCCTCGCCACCAGTCCGTACAAGAACACGCCGGCACTGTTCGAGGACTGCCTTGCCGCCGCAATCGATGATGTGCTCTATCGGGTTCGACCCGATGGCCAGGTCTTCATGAAGGCCGAGTTCACAAACATTCGTGACCGTGTGTCCGGAGTTGTGATGGATTCGATGTTTGAGACCGTGGGCCTCGTGGCCCGTGTACTTGCCGCCAGTCGCACTGCCGACAAAGCCCTCAAGGCCGCAACGAGCATGGCGCTCCTGCCGGGGATCAGCGACGCCCGTGGGCAGCTCGCTGCGCTCGTCTACCCGGGTTTCGTGAGCACGACCGGGCTTGCGCAACTGCGTCATCTGCCCCGCTACCTCGGTGGTATCAGCGCACGCATCCCCAAGCTCGTGGACAACCCCGGGCGTGACCGGGTGTGGATGAACGAGGCCCAGGCCGCCACCACCCGATTCGAGAATGCGGGCGGCACCATGCCCCTCACAGCGGATGCCGCGGCGCGCCTTGTGCGCGCCCGGTGGATGATCGAGGAGCTGCGCATCAGCCTGTTCGCCCAGGAACTCAAGGCCGCGGAGTCAGTATCGCTCCAGCGCATTCAGAAGGTTCTCGCCAGTTAACCTGAGCTAGCACCCCCATTCGGGGGCAAACAAAAGTGCTGGTGACAATTACTCACGCTCGGCTATGCTGTGCACGTGAATCTTCCTTTTCGAGCCGCAGGCTCCCTTCTGGTCTCGATCGGTCTGATTCTGGCGGTCGCCGGTCCCGCTGGTGCTGTGAATGGTTCAGGGGAACCACTCACCTCGTCGGGAACCGACTGCGGTGTGCTCACGGTGGACCCAAACACGCCCCTGATTGGGCAGAATCTGACGCTGTCCTTAACCGGTGCACAGCCGACCGAGATCATTTCCCTGGGCGCCGCCCCGGGCCTCCTCATCGATAACCGCTGGTATTCCATTCTGGGCCAGGATGCCGATCCCGCCGATGGTCTCATCGGGCAGACTCTCCCGGTGATCGCGACCCCTCTCGACACCACCGTGGATGCGGACGGAAACGTGTCGCTGTCCGGCACCGTGAGCCAGCTCCTGAGCGACGATCCCAACTCCCAGACTGACCTGGCTTACACGTTGATTCCCCTGGTGTGGGTGGCCACGTGCGAAGCCGGCTATTCCTTCGCAACAATGCGCGGGGCACGGGCTTCCCTCACCGGGACGCTCGCTCTGGACCCGGAAACTCCGGGCTCCATCACCGGTTTCGGGCTTCCCGCCAACCTCGCTATAACCGGTATTCTCGCGAATTTGGGCGGTTACCCGGACCCGGGGACCGCCGTGTGGTCAGCTGTGCAGGAACAGGCCGGCCTCCTGAATATCTTCAGCCTGACGTCTGACGCGGACGGCACTGTGGCCAGTACGCCTGCCTTCGATCCGATCACGACTCCTGCCGGCCGCTACGCCGTTGCCTTCGTTGTTCTTGACCAGGTGACGCCACGGATTCTCAAGGGCGAATACGTGCTCACCATCGCCGACGACGGTGCCGCCACCCTTGAACTGTGGGACAAGCCCGTCCCCACTCCTGAGCCCACCGAGGTTCCGGTTCCCACGGAGCCACCCGCGGTCACCGAGGCGACCGTTCTGAGCATCCTGCTTAACGCCCGCATCGGTGATGTGGTGGCCGGCACGACCGTTGACTACACCGCCACCGGCCTGCTGCCGGGGTCACCCTGGACCCTCACCGAGCGCCCAACATCCCAGATCATTGCATCGGGCATCGTTGCCCCCGGCGGACGCTTGGCCGGTTCCGCCGTTATCCCCGCCGGGCTGACAGCCGGGTGGCACTCTCTCACCCTTGCAGGAACCAGCGCGGCGAACACACCCGTGGAATCCGCCACGTGGTTCCTGATCGGTACCGCCGGCCAATTGATCCAGGTATCCAGCACGGCCCCTGCCCTCGCCGAAACGGGAACACCAACACTGACCGCAGCGCCCCTCGCAGGTGGTCTCTTACTGCTCGGGTTCGCCGTCACCCTGCTGGCGGCACGTCGCCGACAGAGCAACGCGTCTATCCAGCAGCCTCAGCCCTAGGTTCAGCGCCCCGGGAGGAGGGGTCAGAGAACCTTGGAGAGGAACGCCTGCGTGCGGGCGTGCTGGGGGTTCTTGAGCACCTCGGTGGGGTCCCCGGATTCCACCACCACTCCGCCGTCCATGAAGACGAGCGAATCGGCGACCTCCTTGGCAAAACCCATCTCGTGGGTCACCACGATCATCGTCATACCCTCGCGCGCGAGGTTCTGCATCACGTCGAGCACCTCACCCACCAGTTCGGGATCGAGCGCACTCGTGGGCTCGTCGAACAACATCAGCTTGGGCTCCATGGCGAGTGCCCGCGCAATAGCCACCCGCTGCTGCTGCCCACCCGACAGGTGAGCCGGGTAGTAGTCGGCACGGTTGGCGAGACCCACCCGGGCCAGCAGGGCACGCGCATTGGTTTCAACGGCGGCCTTGTTCAGACCCTTTACTCGAATCGGGGCTTCCATCACGTTTTGCAGGGCGGTCATGTGCGGAAACAGGTTGAAGCGCTGAAAAACCATGCCAATGTTGCGTCGCTGGAGCGCCGCAGCCTTGGGATTCATCTCGTAGAGCTTGCCCTTGCGCTCGGTGTAGCCGATCAGTTCACCGTCGACACTCAGTCGGCCCGCTGAGACCACCTCGAGGTGGTTAATGCAGCGGAGGAACGTGGATTTGCCCGACCCACTGGGCCCCACCAGGCACATCACCTCGCCGCGCTTCACCTCGAGCGAGATGCTCTTCAGCACCTCGTTGGAGCCAAAGCTCTTCGAGACAGCCTCGGCAGACACCATGGGAACATCTGCGGTTGCGCGTGAACCTACCGTGGCGGTCATCGGGGTTCTCCGTTGGTTGTGGGGGGCGGGCTCTGTCCGTCACCAGCTACCGGCACGATTCCGGTGAAGGCACCGGTGGCGTCGTCGGCCTTACGGTTGGGCCGCCGATCACCGATCCCCCGCGCAAAGCGCTTCTCCAGAAAATACTGCCCCACCATCAGAATCGACGTGAAGAAGAGATACCAGATAGACGCAACCAGAAGCAGGGGAACCGGGTTGAAAATGACGGCCGAGATGTCTCTCGACCGGGTGTAAAGCTCGAGGGTGAAGGGAATCGCTGTCACCAGCGAGGTGGTCTTCAGCATCGAGATCACCTCGTTGCCGGCTGGCGGAATGATTACGCGCATCGACTGGGGAATGATGACGCGCATCATGGTTTGGGACCAGCTCATGCCGAGCGCGGTCGCTGCCTCTTCCTGACCGCTGTCCACCGAGAGCAGTCCGGCTCGCACAATCTCCGCCATGTAGGCGGCTTCGTTCAGAGCCAACCCGATGACAGCAAGCACGAAGGCGCTCAGTGCCACCTTGGTAGGAACGGATACCCAGGGCTCCGTGAAGGGAAGACCGATGTCGATGGTCTGGTAGATCACTGCCACCAGGCCCCAGAAGGCCAACTGCACATAGACCGGCGTCCCGCGGAAGATCCACAGGTACACCCAGGCGATGCTGTTCACCACGGGGTTCGGGGAGAGCCGCATCACGGCGAGGACCACGCCCAAAATAATGGCGATCACCATGCTATATACGGTGAGCTGAAGGGTGACGAAAGCGGCCTGTGAGATGCGCTGGTCAAAGAGAAACTTGCCTACCGACGGCCAGTCATAGGCGGGGCGCTGAGCCGCATCCAGCACAAAGAGTGTGAGGACGAGCACGAGCACCACGGCAAAAACATTCCGCCACGGGTGACGGAGGCGAATCGCCTTGATTCCGGGAGCGCGATCCGAACCGTTCGGCGGGCTTGCGCCCGCCGAACGGTTTACAACTGTGTCAGCCATCCGTTAGCCGTTTGCGCCGGCATTGATCGTGATGGTGTCGATGCCGCCGTCGGTGACACCCCAGGTGTCGAGGATCGCGGCGTAGGAGCCATCGTCCACCATGGACTGCAGTGCGGCCTGCACGGCCTTGGTCAGGTCCGAACCCTTGTTGACCACGATGCCATAAGGGGCAACATCGAAGCTCTCTCCGGCTGCTTCCAGCTTGCCCTCGGTCTTTGAGATGGCGTAAAGAGCGACCGGGGAGTCGGCGCTGAGCGCATCCGCTTTACCGAGCACAACAGCGTTGGTTGCTTCGTCCTGAGAGGTGTACTTCAAGACCTCGATGGCCGACTGACCAGCCGCGGCGCAGGCCGCGTTCTTGGCCGGGAGCTCGTCGGTGTCCTGAACAGTGTTGGACTGCACGGCTACGGTGAGGCCGCAGGCATTATTCGGATCGATGGAGCTGCCCGCCTGGGCAGCCCAGAGGATTCCGGCGTTGAAGTAGTTGACGAAATCAACCTGCTTCTGACGCTCGATGTTGTCGGTGAACGACGACTCACCGATGTCGACGGTGCCCCCCGTGATGTTCGGGATGATGTTATCGAAGTCGGCGATCTGGTACGTGGGCGTCAGGCCCAGCTTTGCGGCTATACCGTTGGCGAGCTCGATACCCCAGCCGATCGGCGCCCCGGCGTCGTCCTTGAACTCGTTCGGCGGGTACGCCGCGTCGGTTCCGATCAGAAGTGTTCCGGTTGACTTGATGTCGGCCGGCAGCAGTGCCACGGCTGCGGAATCGGGGGCGATGGTTGCGGCCTCCGTTGCGCCGCCGGCATCGGGCGTGGAGTTGTCGACACAACCGGTGAGCAGGAGGGCGGCCACGGCCGCAAAAGCCGGGAGAACATATCTGGCGCGCATGAGGGGTCCTTCGTTGTGATCTGGAGGTGGGTTCGTCATTGAAGCCGTAAACGAGATGCGACAGGCATGAGCCTATATCACCGCCGTACGGCAATTTCATGCGTCGAGAGCGGATTTACACCCACTTTTGAGCGTCATGACGAATGCAGTGCGCAACTTTGAGCGCGAAATGGTGTGGTGGCGAATCTCAGCACCCATTGAAAAGCGGCGAATGGACCCACGTAACAGTTACACACCACGACGCACTATTTTTGCACCTTTTCTACACCTGTTCTCACTTACCCCTCCGATAACGACAGAGGTTGTGATGAAACGGGCCTCGACCAGCCGAATATGACGGTAACGTGGCGTTTTCCGCCACCGTCCGAGAGCCCCGTCACCATCTAACGCGCGGCAGCCGCCGCCAGCAGATTAACGTAGTCCTGAAGCCCCCACGAGAGCGACAGGCCCGTGGGCGGTGAGACCGAGGCGATGAACGCCTCACCCACCGGAGAGGCAACGCTGCCGTCTTGAACCTGCGGCATCACCTGCGAGTAACCGGCTTGGAGAAACCCATCAGACTGCTCCCTGGTCGATCCGAAGTTAACAAGAACGTCGCTCGATAGCTTGTCCAGCTGCTCGTAACTCAGCGTGTAGTAGAAACTCGACTCGTCGGTGGCGAGCTCGTCAACACTCGGCGCGCTGACGAAGCCGAGGTCAAGAGTGAACGCCGCACGAGGGTCTTCCTTCTTATACACGTAGAACGTACCGGCGCTGTCGCTGGTGAGTGCGATGCTCTTACCTGCGAATTCGGGATGCGCCGCCGCCTGTTCCGCAATCTCGCCGTCAATGTCACCGAGCAGCGCGGTGGCTTCCGCGTCCTTGCCGAGTGCCGTGCCGGTTATCGTAATCAGATCACGCCAGTCTGTTGCCCATGGCTCGCCGGGGTAGGCCACGACGGGGGCGATCTCGCTGAGCAGATCGTACTGCTCCTCGGTGATGCCCGAATAGGCGGCGAGAATGACATCGGGGGCAGCAGCGGCAATGTCTTCATACGGCGGTTCTTCCGAATCCGGAAGAATGGTGGGCGTCTCGTCGCCGGAGGCTGCAAGCGCCTCGGCAATCCAGGGCAGCACACCATCGTCGTCGCCACCGTAAGCCTGGAAGGGGATTGCCACCGGGACCACTCCGAGAGCAATCGCGTCGTCGGCACTCCCCCAGCCCCAGGTCACCACACGTTCGGGCTGGGCCTCAATGGTTGTTTCGCCAAAGGCGTGCTCCATGGTCACGGGGAAACTACCGGACACCGGGGCATCCGCTTCGTCAACGGCAGACGCCGTGCAGCCGCTCAGGGCGAGGGCCAGCGCGGCCGCAGTGGCGGCAAGGGAAAGAATGAGGCGTCGATGCACGGTTTTGTCGCTTTCGTAGGTCGAGTTGCTAACTAATTAGTTAGGTTAGCCTTGCCTAATATACCGGATGCCTCGGGGCTATGGAAACGCCCCCGTGGTATCACCATGGGTGAGCCACTGACCGGGTCGGTGCTGATCGTCGCCGAGAGATCGAACGCTTCCGCAATGGTGGCGCTCGTGAGCGTCTCGGCGGGCGAGCCCATGGCGTGAATGCGGCCTCCCTTCAACACGACAAGGTGATCCGCGTACCGGGCGGCCAGGTTGAGATCGTGTAGCACCATGACCACGGTTGTGCCGCAGGTGCGGTTGAGTTCGAGGAGGAGATCGAGCACATCAATCTGGTGGGCAATGTCAAGAAAGGTCGTGGGTTCGTCGAGCAACAGGATGTCGGTGTTCTGCGCCAACGCCATCGCGATCCACACGCGCTGACGCTGACCGCCGGAGAGGTCTTCCAACCGTCGGGCCGCGAGTTCGAGGGTTCCCGTGGTCGACAACGCCTCGGCCACAATCTCGTCGTCGGTACTTGTCCAGGTGCGAAACCACCCTTGGTGCGGGTAGCGACCGCGCCCCACGAGGTCCGCCACCGTAATGCCCTCAGGGGCCACCGGCTGCTGGGGCAGAAGTCCCACCACGGTTGCCACCTCCACGCTGCGCCGGTGTCTAATGTCGCGCCCATCGAGCAGCACGTGCCCGGCTTCGGGCCGGAGGAGGCGCGCCATGTCGCGCAGCACGGTGGACTTACCCGACGCGTTTGCACCCACAATGACAGTCATGGCCCCCGCAATGATCTCCAGAGAAAGGTTGGGCACGATGGTCGTCTTCTCGTAGCCGAGGGTCAGCCCCTCCGCACGAAAGTCGTGAGCACCCGCCAGCTGGGGGTCGGCGGCAGACAGAACGGCAGAGCGAGGCATCAGGCTCCCTTTCCAGATTTGTTCGAGCTAGCGAGCAGCCAGAGCAGGTACGGCGCCCCGATCACGCCGGTAATAATTCCGGCCGGGAGTTGCAGGTCACCCGGCAGAAGGTGCTGCGCGGTCAGATCAGCCACCGCGGTGATGAGCGCCCCCACCAAGGCCGCAGGAACGAGGTGAAGCCCTCCGGCGTGGCAGAGTCGACGCGCGATCGGCGCCGACACGAACGCCACGAATGCCAGCGGCCCCACGGCAGCCGTGCCGACGGCGGCGAAAGCCACACCCACAGCGAGGAGCACCAGGCGAGAGCGTTCCGTTCGCACTCCAAGGCTTGTGGCCGTATCGTCTCCCAATTGCAGAGCACGCATCCGGCCGGACAGCACCCCGAGCGCGGGCACCAGCAGGGCGAGAAGAGCAGTGACTACGCCGATATCACTCCAGCGCGCGCCGCTCACACTACCCACCAACCAGACCAGGGCGTCTTGGGCGGCACGCAGATCGGCCCGAGACAGTAGATAGCTGAGGAGCCCCTGAACCATGAAGGCCACGCCCACACCGATCAGCACGAATCGGTACCCCACGACTCCCCCACGCCACGCGAGCAGGTAGATTGCTGCGGCGACAAGCACGGCACCACCGAAGGCTGCGAGAGATGTAGCCAGCGACCCGAAGCCCAAAAGGAGCATTCCACCAACGGCCGCGGCGCTCGCCCCACCGGTGACACCAATAACGTCGGGGCTCGCCAGAGGGTTTCGCAGCACGGTTTGGAACACTGCGCCCGACAGCGCAAAGGCCACGCCCACCAGCAGGGCCAGCACAAGCCGCGGCAATCGGAGCGTGAGAACGATGAACTTTTCGCTCGGAGAACCTGCGCCCACGAGCGTCCCGACAAGATCAGGAATGCTCAGGTGGTAGGCGCCCAGTGTGAGACTCGCGGCCGCAACCACGAGCACTCCCAGGGAGAGCGCCGTCACCACCCGGCGCTCTCGTTGCCGACCGGCCGCCCGGCTGTCGACCACTGCGAGGACGGGCGCCTCTCGGTGCACCGAGGCGAGGCGAGTCATAGCCCGGCCAACTTGACGCGACGCACGAGCGCGATGAGCACGGGGGCGCCGAGAAAGGCCACTACGAGGCCCGCCTCGATCTCCCCCGGCTGCGCGATCACGCGACCGAGCACATCCGCTCCGAGGAGGAGCGCCGGGCCCAGAAGAGCGGAGAATGCCAGGATGAGCCGATAGTCGGGCCCCGTGAACCAGCGGGCAATGTGCGGTACTGCGAGTCCCACGAACACGATGGGCCCCGCTATCGCCGTGGCCGAACCGCACAACAACACAATGGCCACGGCGCACACGATGCGCGCCACCACGAGGTTCTGGCCGAGGCCACGGGCAAGATCATCGCCGAGGGCAAGGGCGTTGAGCATGCGAGCGGCCACCACGGCCAACACGGTACCAACGATGATGAAGGGCACCAGCGGCAGGCTGGAGTCAAGTCCGCGCGCAACGAGAGAACCAGCCGCCCAGAACCGAAAGCGGTCGAAGGCATCACCGTCGCTCAGCAGAATAATGGTGATGAGCGAGGTAAGCGCGGCGGTGAGGGCCGTACCGGCCAGGGCCAGCTTCACCGGGGTGGCACCGTCGCGTCCGAGAGACCCAATCAGGTAGACGACGGTCGAGGCCACCGCTGCCCCGGCAAAGGCGAACCACACATAGCCAAGGGCAGACGTGACCCCAAACCACGCGATCCCGGCCACGACGAAAAGAGACGCACCCGCGTTGACGCCGAGCAGCCCTGGATCGGCGAGCGGGTTGCGGGTGACTCCCTGCATGAGTCCACCGGCCAGGCCGAGAGCGAGCCCGGCGAGTAGCCCCACAACGGTGCGAGGAACGCGCAGGTCGAGAACCACGACATGATCGGTGAGCGTGCGATCGGGGCGCAGAAGCGCCTCGATCACCGTGCCGATCTGAACGTCCCGGGTACCGATCATGAAAGAGGCCGCGACTGCAAGCACGAGGAGTGCAATCGCCACACCGAACCCGGCGACGAGTCGAGAAGAACCCGTCCCGCTACGCCGGCGAACGCTGGCGCGTTGTGGTGTCACCGACGCGGTGAGGCTCACTGGGCTTCGGCCCGACCGTGCCGCCAATAGCCCATGAAAGCCACACGTGTACGGTCGATGCCGGTCTCGCTCACCAGAAAGCGCCGAAGCTTTTTAATAACGCTCGCCTCACCAGCCAGCCAGGCGTAAAAGTCGCTGTCGGGCGCAGCGGCCGGTGATTCCCAGAGCAGGTCGCGGTCAACATCAATATCCTCGAGCACCTGCGCGGTGGGCAACACCGTGATACTGTCCCGGTTACCGGCGACCCACGCTCGGACGGCCGCATCCAAGAGCACTCCCTGCGGCGCGGTGCCACGCGGCAGCCAGGTGATCTGGCACCCCGGCGACAGGCTGCGAGTAGCGGCATCCGTGGCGTCAGGCGTACCAACGACCTCGAGAAACGCATGTGCGCGGCTGGTTGCCGGCAGGCTCTCGAGAATGGCGCAGATGGCCGGGGCTGCGGTCTCATCACCGGCGAGGAGCAAGACCGTTGCGCACCCGGGGTGCCAGTCGAAACCGGTGGCTGCCTGCGCGCTGCGGGCGTCTGGGCCAACAATGACGAGTGTGTCGCCGAGAGCGACCCCACTGAGCCAACGGGCGGCCGGGCCAGCATGGCCGGTGGTGTTGTCGTGCGCAACGAAATCGACATCGATTTCCCGAACCTCGGGTCGTGCCGCTCGAATCGTGTAGGTGCGAAAGGGGTTGCGGACGGCGTCGGGGAGGGCGCGCCAGCGGCTGTACCAGGTGCCCTCGTCGATGGTGGCCTGATCGGTTGCCCCAATTTCGCTCACACCGATTCCGGGCAGTGGAAAAACGATCTTGATGCGCTGGTCGAGCCCCGCCGTGCCGAAGGTGTCGAAGTCGGCACCCGCAAACGTGACGCGCACGGAGTGTTCGCCGAGGCGTCGAATGCCAGCCACTGACGCGGCATACGGACGGTAGGCGGGCCGGTCGTCGGGCATCCGTTCAACCACCGTCGTGCTCGCAAGTGAGGTTAGCATTGCCTAAGTATGGCATGCCTTACTTGAGCGCTGGGAGCTAGGTCCCCACTGAACTCCCCGACCAGAACCTCACGCGCCTAGACTCAGGTAGTGAGCAGCTACATAAGTCTTCTGAAAACGCCGGGTGTGGCCCGTCTGATCGGCGCACAGTTGACCGCACGGTTCCCCTTCGGCATGCTGTCCCTCGCGTTTCTCATTCATATTGAGCGTTTATTTGACTCCTATGCGGCTGCTGGCCTCGTGCTGGGAGCGATGAGCATCGGCCAGGCCGTTGCCGGCCCGTTGACGAGCCGCCTCATGGGCCGTTGGGGTATTCGCCCGGTGATCATCGTCACGCTCATCGTGTGCGCCATCTCGATCATTTCCATGGCACTGGTTCCGATGGGAATCCCCGCCCTCATGATCGTGGGCCTCGTGGCCGGGCTGGCGACGCCACCCATTCAACCGGCCGTGCGCACCATTTATCCCAAAATCGTCAACTCCCGCCAACTCACCCCGCTGTTCTCCCTCGACGCCTCAGCGCAGGAAATCATCTGGGTGCTCGGTCCGGTGATCGCCACCTTCGTGGCCATTCAGGTAAGTACCGTTGCCGGCATTCTGCTCGCGGCCGCCTTTCTCATTGGTGGGGGAATCTGGTTCGTTGTTCTACCCGAGGTCGGACGGGTGCGCATCCCCCTCAGCCGCCGCAAGCTCGGTGTTGTTCTGAAGCGACCGGCCGTTTTGCTGAGCACCGTTGTGGGATTCATGCTCGTTGCCGCCTGCGCTGCACTCGAAGCCGGTGTCGTGGCCGCGTTCGGACACGGCAGCGCCAACTCCGGGTGGATCCTGGGTATCTTCGCTGTGGGTTCCCTCATTGGCGGTCTTGCCCTCGGGCACCTGCCCATCGGCCCGTGGGCACTGGCCAGCCGCATGCTCATCGTGACCATCGGCATCGGCCTGGCCGGCCTGTGGCTGAACTTCGGCTGGCTCGCGGGCACCCTTCTTCTGGCCGGAATCGGCGTGGCGCCCGCCTTCGCGGTGCTGTTTGGAATCGTCTCAGCCAGCGTCAAATTCAGCGACACCGCAGAAGCCTACGGCTGGATCGGCACCGGCCAGCTGATCGGTGCGGCCATGGGATCGGCGTTTGCCGGCTTCGCGATTGATCACTCGGGAGCAGCCTCGGCCATCTTCCTGGCCGCGGGTTTCGCCGGGCTCGGATGCATCATCCCCACGCTCGGACGCCGCTGGCACCCCGATCTGCGCGGCAAAGACCCGAGTCCGATTCCCGATACCGAACCCATCAACGTGCAGGTCTCGTAGCCCTTCTTCTTCGGCGACCTGCGACGATAGAGCATGACCTCCTCCCCGCTCCTGCTCCTCAATGACGGCCACACCATCCCCCAGCTGGGACTCGGGGTGTACAAAGTCGCTGACGACATCGCGGCCGATACCGTTCAGGTTGCCCTCGAAGCCGGATACCGCCACGTGGACACGGCCGCCCTGTACGAGAACGAGGTGGGTGTGGGGCAGGGCCTGGCACGTTCCGGTGTGGGCCGGGAGGACGTGTTCGTCACCACCAAGGTCTGGAATGATCACCACGGCTACGACGCGACCCTGCGCGCCTTCGACGAGAGCCTGACCAAGCTCGGCCTCGACTACGTCGACCTCTACCTGATTCACTGGCCGGCACCCACGCAGGACCGCTACATTGACACCTACCGCGCCCTCGAGAAGATCCGCGCCGACGGTCGCGCCCGCTCCATTGGCGTCTCCAACTTCCACACCCACCACCTCGACCGCTTGCTCGCCGAAACCGACGTCGTTCCGGTGCTGAATCAGGTGGAACTGCACCCGTGGCTCCCGCAGAGTGGCGTGCGGGCGTACGACGCAGCCCACGGCATCCTCACGGAGGCGTGGTCACCGCTTGCCCGCGGACGCGCCATCGGCAACGACACCCTCGACGACATCGGCGCGAAATACGGCAAGTCGGCTGCGCAGGTCGTGATTCGGTGGCACCTGGAGCTCGGCAACGTGGTGATTCCCAAGTCGGTGACGCCTCACCGCATTCGCGACAACCTCAATGTGTTCGACTTCGCCCTTGACGCCGACGACCTCAGTGCAATCGCCGCCTTCGATTCGGGTGAACGCACCGGCAAGGATCCCGACCTGCTGGACTAGCCGGCACGCGCCATGTCGCCCAAAGGCTACCAGCGGGGGTGAATGGCGTCCCGCAGCAGGCGGTCGTAAATGTCCTGCACGCCCACGTTGAACTCGTAGGACAGCTCGTCGAGGGAACCGGCTGCGGCATTTCCCTGGGCCTGTGCGACCGAACGCGCACCCGGGATGACGGCGCTCACGCCGTCCACCTGGGCAACCCACGCGAGGGCGGCCTGCGCCGTGCTTACGCCGGCCGGGACCAGCGCCGCGAACTCCGTTGCCGCCTGCAGTCCCACCTCAAAGTCCACGCCCGAGAAGGTCTCCCCCACGTCGAAGTGGCTGCCGTCACGGTTGAAGTTGCGGTGGTCAGACTCGGGGAACACCGTGTCCCGCGTGTACTTGCCGGTGAGGAGTCCGCTGGCCAGCGGCACCCGCGCAATGACGCCCACACCAGCAGCCCGCGCGGCCGGTATCACGGCGTCGAGAGGCTTGAGGCGAAACGCGTTGAAGATGATCTGAACGGTGGCCTCACCGGGCCGAGCGATGGCTGCAAGCGCTTGCTCGCAGGTCTCGACGCTCAGGCCATAGGCCGCAATAACCTGTTCGGCCACGAGCGTGTCGAGAGCGTGATAGACCTCATCGGATTCCACCACGGCCGACGGCGGGCAGTGCAGCTGCACGAGGTCGAGCGTTTCGGTGCCCAGGTTGCGCCTCGAGCGATCCGTCCACTCCCGAAAGTGGGAAAGCACATAGTTCTCGGGCACCTGATCAACACGGCGGCCCATCTTGGTGGCGACGGTAATCCCGTGGTCCGAGGGCGCGGTGGCCAGAAACTGCCCGATAAGGCGTTCACTGCGACCGTCACCATACACATCGGCGGTGTCGAAAAAGGTGACGCCAGCGTCAGCGGATGCCGAGAGCACACCGAGAGCATCGGCATCCGTTACCGAACCCCAGTCCCCGCCCAGCTGCCATGTACCGAGGCCCATGACAGATACGTCGCGGCCAGTTCGTCCCAGAATTCGTGTGTCCATCGCCCCAGTTTACGGTGGCACCGGTGTAATGCCACAAGAGGCGGACGCACGGGCACCGCCCGCCTTTGTCTGATGACTGCCTCCCTCAACCCCCAATCTGCTCCGGCTTGGCTCGCCTCGGAGATTTCAGGAAGACAAGCGGGTTAGATGGGAACAACAATTATTGAAGGAGCATCCATGGCACACGTCGAACCCACGGTGACGGTGCCCGATCTGGGCGGCACCCTCACCGTGATCACCGGAGCAAATAGCGGGCTGGGCTTCGGACTTACCTCACGATTTGCGGCGGCCGGCAGTGAGGTGATTCTCGCGGTTCGTAACCTCGAGAAGGGCGACGCTGCTGCCGCTCGCATTCGAGCGCAGACGCCGACAGCGGCACTCAGCGTACGTCACCTGGACCTGGCCAGCCTCTCGAGCGTCACGGATTTCAGCGCTCGGTTAAACAGGGAGGGCCGCGCGGTCAACGTGCTTATCAACAACGCCGGCATCATGATGACACCGAAGCGCGATACGACAGCAGACGGCTTTGAGCTGCAGTTTGGCACCAATCATCTCGGCCATTTTGCGTTGACCGCCGAGCTGATGCCGCTGCTTCGCGCCGCGGGAACAAGCCGAGTCGTGAGCCTCTCGAGCCTCGCTGCCCGCGCCGGCCGCCTCAACTTCGATGATCTGCAGGGAATCAAATATTCCCCGACGCGCGCCTACGGGCTGTCCAAACTCGCCACCCTCATGTTTGCACGCGAACTCAACCGCCGCAGTGTCGCCGCAGGCTGGGGCATCCGCAGCATTGCCGCCCACCCCGGAGCCACGCTCACCAACCTGCAGGTCACCGGACCAACCCACGGGGGCCAATCAGCGCGCGTAGCTCAGAGTCTCATCAAGGCCACCAGCGGTATCAGCTGGCTCTGGCAGCAGATTCCCGAGGGCATCCTGCCCGCCCTCTACGCCGCAACCAACGCGAACGCGGCTGGTGGCGGTTTCTACGGGCCGGCCGGCTTTGGTGAGCTGACAGGCGGCTCGGCTCCGGCCCGTTTTCCGTCGCGTGCGCTCAGCGATGCCGATGCGGAGCGCCTGTGGCGGGCCTCCGAGCACCTCACGGGCGTGACCTTCCCCAGCCCTGTTGCCGCCTGACTCAGACGTAGGCCCCGCAGACGCGGATAATGCAACAGATGCCGCGGCACGCGGGTAAGAAGAGACGGCGGGGTCTCGCGTGCGAGGTCCCGCCGTCCACCGTTTCATGCATCAAGTATCGTCGCGAAGACCTTCTTTGTAGTCATTCTTGGCCTTCGTGGCATCCCGCTCGGCTTCTGCGTGCTTCACCTTGGCATCGGCCTTGGCCTCGTCGGTCTTGTCCGCAACCTTGTCGCGTGCATCGTCGACCGCGCGGCTGATCTTCTTGCCGGTCGCATCGAGCGCGTCCTTGGCATCGTCTACGATTCCCATGTCTTCCTCCAGATATACGAGTTGCAGTGGATTCTTGTGCGTGTGTCGGAGCGTGAGCATCCCAACGACACGACAATACGTCGAGTCAGTCAATTGAGTCTGAATTGTGATGCGTCTCACAGAAAACAGGCAGACATTGAAGCGGGCGCGGACAATACTGTGACCATGAGACGTTCGTTCGCACTCGCTCCCGCGGTCACCGCGGCGATCCTGTGTGCGCTGCTGCTCGCAGGCTGCACGGCGGGGAACGAGTCGTCCAGTACGTCCGGGACCGTGCCGGTGCAGGGCGCGCCGGAACCTGGTGTGGGTGACACGGGTCTTGCTGATGGCGGCACCACGAGTGAGGTCAATACCGCCAGTCGGGATGTCGTCACCAGCGGATCGATGTCCGTCACGGTGGCCGACCCCATCACGACAGCGCAATCTGCCGTGACACTCACCGAGCGGGCCGGGGGCCGCGTGGATTCCCGCAGCGAAAACCCCGCCACCGATAATCAAGCCGCCAGCGCCAGCCTGACCCTGCGCATTCCCTCGGATGAGCTCGAGCGCACGCTCACCGAACTGAAGGCGCTGGGCACAGTGAACTTCGTGTCCATCAACGGCACGGATGTGACGCAGCAGAGCACTGACCTCGACGCGCGGATCACAGCCCTGCAAACCTCCGTGGACCGGTTGCTGACCCTGATGAGCACCGCGAGCGACACGGCAGACCTCATCTCAATCGAGGGGGCGCTGTCGAGTCGTCAGGCGGAGCTGGAAAGCCTCGTGTCGCAGCGTAACCTCTTGTCCGACCAGATTGATTACGCCACCATCACACTCGATCTCCTCGAGGATGGAACCGTGGCTCCCAGCGCCCCCGGCGACTTTTGGGGTGGTGTCGTTGTGGGGTGGACGGCCCTGATGGCCACCGTCGGGGCCGTTGTGGTGGCCGTTGGTGTGGCGCTGCCGTGGATTGTCACACTCGCTTTTCTGGCCCTGATTGTGGTGTTGATCGTGCGGTTGTTCACGCGGAGGCGCAAGGCTGCATAGGCTTGACTAGTGTTCGAGTTTTTCTTTGTTATCCCCCTGTCTGCGGCGAGTCGCTGGCACACTAATTTTGCGAAGTCTGCTGCCGCTGTGAGCAGTATTGGTTACGGCCGATGAACGACCTCACCGGAGCAATTCCGCTCGACCACGCCGCGTATACCCGAGCCGTTCTCGATATCACGATGCGCCTGGCCGAGGTGATCTTCACGGCCGGTGCGGGAGCGGAAGACGCGACCGCAGCGATGGAAGCGTTGACCCGTGCCTACGGCCTCAAAGGCACCGACGCGAATATCACGCACACCATCATCACGCTCACGATGGAGGACCAGTCCACTCACGAGTCCATCACGCGAAGCCGAAACGTGAAGTACCGCACGCTTGACTACACGAAGCTCACCCGCACGTCTGAGCTGATCGCCGAACTGATTGAGCATCCCGTTGACATTGCCGAGGCTCGCAAGCGTCTCGCCATCATCGTGAGTTCGAAGCCACAGGTCACCGTGCGTTTTCGTCGCCTGGGCTGGAGCCTCGTGGGAGCCGGCGCTGCCGTGCTCATCGGAGGTGGTCCGGTTGTGATGATCGCGGCCTTCATTGCGACGTACCTTATTGATTACATCACCTCCGCGCTCGCTCACCGTCAGGTGCCGCTGTTTTATCAAACCGTGGTGGGCGGTGCTATCGGTCCGCTGTCAGCGGCCGTGGTGCACACCTTTGACCCCACCGCCAATTCGTCACTGGTGGTGGTGGCCACCATCATCATGCTTCTTGCCGGTGTCACAACGTTCGGTGCCGTGCATGACACACTCTCGGGTTTCTACCTCACGGGGACCGCACGAATGGTGGAGGCCGTGCTCATTACCGGGGGGCTCGTGACCGGTGTGGCCGGGGCATCACTCCTGGTAAGTCGATTTGGGCTGGACCTCAGCGCGGAAACACGGTGGGCGCCAACCTTTCTCGATCTCCCGTTGCTGCTCGCGGCCGCCGTTGTCATTGTGATCGGTTTTTCGCTGGCCGTTCAGGTTCCGTGGCGGGCTCTCTGGGTGGTGTGCCTGTTCGGGGCGCTCGGTGAGCTGCTCTACATGCTGGGTATTTTTGCGGGTTTCGGATTGGTGTGGGCCTCCGGAGCAAGCGCCATCGGTGTGGGTCTCGCGGCGTCGGTCGCCGCTCGGGTGGTGCGCACCCCGCCGTTGGTGATCGTTGTCACCGCGCTGGTTCCGCTCGTGCCGGGGCTGACTCTTTTTCGGGGCCTCCTGCAGCTCTCAAACGGTGACATTAATGGACTGTTGAGTCTCCTGACCGCCACCGCGGTTGCCCTTGCCCTCGCTGCCGGGGCTATCTTGGCCCAGTACGTCGTTCAGTACGTGTGGGGCCCCGCTCGTCGCCTCCAGCGCCGCTTCGTTGGACCACTCATGGCGCTGCCTGTGCGCTTGGGCCGCACGGGCGACAAGCGCATCTAGCAAAACTCAGAGTGTGTGTGACTGCGTGCGTGTGAGACTGCGCATCTGCTCAGTTCTGCACATCGGGCTCTCCACCCACCTCGTCATCAACCTCCTCATAAAACCGGTACGGAACAGGCTCCTCGGTTTCTGGTCCGCGCCGGTAGCTGCGCACGATCACGGTGTCTTCTTCAACGGCTTCGAGCACAACCATGTCTTGGTAGTTACCCTCGACGTATTCGAGGTCGAGTTCCATCCCACCCGCCATGGGGTTCGGACCGTAGAGAACAGCTTTGTAGGTGGACGTCATGATCCCTCATCCCGGTCATGCACCCCCTGCCGTTCAGGGGGCGCCGCGTGCACCGCTAGCATACGGCGGCACCGCCCAGAAGCACAGGGGTCCTGTGCCGTCAATCTGAACTTGCGGGCCTTTCATCAGTACTTTCTGTGGGGTGGGGTGGTGCTTGATCACCCTTTTCCGCGTATTCTTCAACTGATGGGGCCGCAAGGCTCACGGCGAAGGAGTACACATGGCTGACAAATCACCGAAGAAGGATGCGACCAAAAAGGTCGCCGACAAGTCGTTGAAGGAGAAGAGGGCCGACAAGAAGGCCAAGTCTGAAGAGACGGCGTCGCGCGCTCGCAAGAGCTAGGTTTCTTCTCCCTGACATAGCATCGAAGGTGTCGCCACTCGTGTGGCGGCACTTTTTTGTCGTTACGCCCGCGAAAGGCCCTCATGCTCCCCGCTGAAGACACGCTCGTCACCTATCCCTTGGGTGCCCTGCAGACCACCGCAACGGTACTGCACGTGCACGAACTGGCGGACGGACGCCGCGCAGTGCTTCTTGACGTCACCAGCGTGCACCCCGTGGATGCCGGCTGGCCGGACCAGGCCGCCGACAACGCGGTGCTCGTGAGCGGGGACACGGAGCTTCCCGTCCTGGACTGCATCGTGGCCGCCACCGACGGTACGGCCCTCTTTCTCGGACGCGACATCCCAGTGAGCAAGGGAACCGTCGGCTGGGCCTTCGTGGTGGTGCACGTTATCGCCGGTGATTCCACTCTGGCAAGCGGTGACCAGGTCATTACCCGCGTCGATGCCGGCATCCGCTCTCGAACTTCGGCCGGGCATACCGCCTGCCACCTCGCGTCCCTCGCTCTCAACCTCGCCGTTGCCGACCGCTGGAAGAAGCAGCCTCGCGCCGACGCGCTCGGCACACCCGACTTCGACGGCACTGCCATTGACGCGTCCCTCATCACCGAGAATGCGTCGACCGACACCTACCGGCTCGGCAAGTCCCTACGCAAAAAGGGTTTCATCACCGAGGGCATCCACGAGGCCCTGCCCGCACTCGAGAGTGCCATCACCGCGACCCTGGCCGGCTGGGTGACAACGGATGCCGCGGTGCACATCGACCGCGATGGCGACCGTCTCACCGACCGTCGCTACTGGGCCTGCGACCTGCCCGGTCAGCCGGCCCGCATCCCCTGCGGGGGCACGCATGTGACCGCGCTCGGCCAGCTCGGCGCGCTGCGGGTGGCGCTCTCCGTCACCGACGTTGCCGGCACGGATGTTCTCACCATGGTGACGACCGTCGGTTAGTAGGCGCCGCGGCCGGCGACCACCGTGTGCCAGCGCCAGCCTCGCGAACGTGCCGGAGGCATCCGCTGTGACGGTCTAGGGCTGGGTGGCCGCGTCGGGACTGGCGGGCGACGGCACGGGTTTTTGGATTGGTGCACGCACATCGGGCATCCAGAGGGTCGCACCGAGCACCGCGAAAGCTGCAATCACGATGGCGATAAAAACGCTCGTGGAGGCGGCCTCGATGGCGGCCGGTGTTGCCGGTCCCATGCGACCGGATGCCTCGGCGGCGAGAATGGCGTTGGCAACAGCACCGAAGATGGCCACCCCCACCGCACTGCCGATCGACCGGGCAAACAGGCTCGTACCGGTCACCACGCCGCGCTCGTTCCACGGCACACTCGCCTGCGCCGCAACGAGGCTCGGGGTGGCGACGAAGCCAAGTCCAAGTCCCACCGTGAAGCAGCTGAGAGCAACGATCACCAGGCTGGGGCGGCCTCCAAAGGCGGCCAGCAGACTCGTGCCCCCGATCACGAGGACCATGCCGCAGAGCACGGTGGTGCGAAAACCGAAACGCAGGTAGACCCGGCCGGAAATCGTGGCGGAGATGGGCCAGCCGATGGTGAGGGTGGCGAGGGCAAGCCCGGCCACGAGCGGCGAGATGCTGAGCGCGCCCTGCAGATACGTGGGCACGTAGGAGGTGAGGCCGATCAGGATGGCGCCGACGCCCAGTCCGATCAACGAGGTGGAGAGGAGCAGGCGTCGCGAGACCACCCAGAGCGGCAGCACGGGTTCGGATGCCCGCGATTCGGCCCACACGAAGCCGGCCAAAAGGATGCCACCCAGAACGAATGCTCCGATGCTCTGCGGCGAGTTCCAGGCCCAGGACTGCCCGCCCTCGAGCACGGCGAGAATGAGAAGCGTGAGAGAGGCCGTGAGCAGGCTGGCACCCAGATAGTCCACCCGGTGGCGGCGGCGCACGACGGTTTCGTGGAACGTGCGCGTGATCAGCCAGCCAGCGAGCACGCACAGCGGGATGTTCACCAGAAAGATCCACCGCCAGGAGAGGAACTCCGAGAATACGCCGCCGAGGGTGGGTCCGACCACGGCGGAGATCGCCCAGACGCTTGCGAGATACCCCTGAACCCGGGCACGTTCGGCCACCGAGTAGATGTCGCCGGCGATGGTAACCGCCATCGGCTGCACCGCTCCAGCACCGAGCCCCTGCACCGCACGAAAAGCGATGAGTGCGGGCATGCTCCAGGCGAAGGCACACAGAATCGATCCGAGCAGGAACAGCCCGATGCCAATGAGAATGATCGGCTTGCGGCCCACGGTGTCGGAGAGTTTGGCGTACACCGGCACCGACACCGCCTGCGCCAAGAGGTAGATCGAGAAGAGCCAGGGGAACTGGGCAAACCCACCCAGATCATTCACGATCGTGGGCACCGCCGTGGCAAGAATTGTGGAGTCGATGGCCACGAGACCGGTTGTCACCATGAGGGAAATCAGGATGGGACCACGCTTGGATCGAAAACCCACATCATTCATTTATTAACCCTAGATCAGCATCCGCTCCTCTCCGACCTGTGGCTGATACGGTCCTAGGAGGGCCGGCCCGGGCAGTGTGGGCGTTCGGCTGGAAGCACCGCATCGCGCTCTCTCAACGTTTGGCTGTCTCGCTCATGATCAAGCTGCTGTCCCATCTGTCGCACGTGAGGCTGGCGGCGCCGGATCGTGAGGCGTCTGCCCGCTTTTACACGGAGCATCTCGGGCTGCGCGAGGTGCATCGCGACGACACCTCCGTCTACCTCCGCACACCCGACGACTACCATCTCTTCAGCCTGGCACTGGAGCAGGGGCCGGAAGCGGCGTTGGTGAGTCTGGCGTGGCAGGCGGTGTCTGAGGCGGCGCTGCGCGAAGCGGCCGAGCGGGTGGCCGCGGCGGGAATTGCTGGCCAGTGGCGGGCGCGGTCATTCGGGCGAACCCGGTCTTTCCTGTTCACGGGGCCCTGGGGACACACCATGGAACTCGTTGCCCAGACCGACAAGTTTCACCAACCCGACGATGACGAAGACGCGGCAACAACCACGCAGGCGCAGGCTCTCGACCACGTAACACTCGCAACCAGCGATGTGGCAGCTTTCCTCACCTGGCACGGCGATGTGCTCGGTCTTCAGGTGGTGCCCCAGACCCTTCTGGAGCAATCCGGCACCACCGTGTACGCCGTTCTCGGGGCCAACGCCACGTCACCCGAGTTGGGTGTCGTTCTCGACAGCTCGCTCCGAACCGGTCGGCTGAACCATGTGGCGTTCCGCATCGACGATCGGAGCGAGCTTCTCGCCGCCGCTCCCCGGCTCGCGGCCGCCGGCGTGCGCGTCGAGCACGGCCCGACGACGCATCTCGAATACGGCCCCAGCATCCACGTGCTCGGTGAGCAGAATTTTCTCTACGTTCGAGACCCTGGCGGCCTGCGCGTGGAAGTCATAACCGGCGCCTTTCTCCCCGCGGTACCCGATCGCGCGCCCGCGTTCTGGCGGCCCTCCCCGGGGCCCGCAAATGTCTACGTGAACGCGCGTATGCCACTGTCGATGACTGAGGGTTTTCCAGCGGATGCCGCTCCCACGGCCACGGAGGAGGGCGTCGTTCCCGGCACCGAGGCGCGTCTTCTCCCTCACCCAGACGGCCGTCCCGCCCGTTAACTGCCCCCGCAGCGACCGCTATGTGACGGGCACGTTACGTTTTCGGCTGATTCACCCCAATCGCACCTTTGTCCTTGCGATGATTGTTCAACAATCGTAGGCTTTCACAAACCCAGTGACCTCCGGCGCTGCGGCAAGCCCCAACGAAGCGAGCGCAGCACATGGTCACCACGGTTTCCCCTGTTCAGAAGAAGCGACGCAAGCCCCGCAGTCAACATCGCGGCGCTCTCCTGGGAGCAATGTTCCTCATGGCCACGAGCGCCGTGGGGCCCGGTTTCATTGTGCAAACCACAAACTTCACGGTTCAGCTGGGCGCAGCCTTCGCCTTCGCCATCCTGGTGTCGATCCTTGTGGACATTGCGGTGCAGCTGAATGTGTGGCGCGTCATTGGTGTCAGTGGCAAACGCGCGCAGGAGTTGGCCAACACGGTACTGCCGGGTGCCGGCTGGTTCCTTGCCGCACTCATCTTTCTGGGCGGACTTGTCTTCAACGTGGGCAATATCGCCGGTACGGGACTCGGCCTCAACGTGCTGTTCGGCATTGACGCGCGCCTCGGCGGCATCCTCTCGGCCGTGGTGGCCATCGCTATCTTCCTCAGCAAGCGCGCCGGCCTTGCCCTCGACAAGATCGTCGTGGTGCTCGGCGCCATCATGATTATTCTGATCGGCTACGTGGCCATTGTGTCGGAGCCGCCGCTCGGTGATGCCATCCGCAACGCGGTCATTCCCGAGAACATCGACTTTCTCATCATCACCACCCTCATCGGTGGCACGATCGGCGGGTACATCACCTACGCCGGCGCGCACCGCATGATCGACGCCGGCGTATCCGGAAAGGGGAATGTTCGCGAAATTACGCGCAGTTCCGTTCTGGGCATCATCATCACGGGCATCATTCGCGTTCTCCTCTTTCTCGCCATCCTGGGCGTTGTCGCCGGCGGTGTGGCACTCACGAGCGACAACCTCGCGGCCGAGGCGTTCCAGTCCGCCGCGGGTGAGTTCGGCTTCCGGCTCTTTGGCATCATCCTGTGGGCAGCATCAATCACCTCGGTTATCGGTGCCGCGTATACGTCGATCTCCTTCGTCACCACACCGAAAACATCACCGCGAATACGCAGCATTGCCACCTGCGTGTTTATTGCCGTCTCCACCATTGTCTTCTCCTTCATCGGTCAGGCACCCGCAACCCTGCTCATCATGGCCGGTGCGATCAACGGCCTGATCCTGCCCGTGGGCTTCGCGGTCATCCTCTGGGTGGCCTGGCGTCGGCGGGATCTTCTCGGTGGCTACGTCTACCCGAAATGGCTCCTCCTCATCGGCGTTCTGGCCTGGCTGCTCACGCTCTTCCTTGGCTACCAGTCTCTCGGCGGCATCGCGAAGCTCTGGGTGTAGCCACCGTGATCACCCCGGCCACCAGCCCCGCGCACGCCGGGGTCCTCACCCCGGCCGAGCGCGCCGCGCTCTCCCCGGCCGCGGCGCGAGCGCTCTTCCGCACCGGACTGGCCACGCCCACCGCCGGGTGGTCGAGTGGATTCACTCAGGCAAACCTCATCATCGTGCCGCGCGAACAGGCCTTCGATGTGCTCCTGTTCGCCCAGCGCAATCCCAAGCCCTGCCCCATCCTCGGGGTACTGGAGGCGGGCGTCACGAGCGGTCCCCTGCTGGTGGGTGGGGACATCCGCACCGATGTGGGTCGATACACGGTGTACGAGAACGGCGTCTTGGTTGCCGAACCGACCGACCTGCGCGAGTGGTGGCGCCCCGACCTGGTCACGTTCATCGTGGGCTGCAGTTTCACGTTCGAGGCGGCTCTGCAGCGCGCCGGCATCCCCATCGCCCATATCGAGCAGGGTCGGAACGTGCCCATGTATCGCACCAACGTGCGGTGCGCTCCGGCCGGTGACATGGCGGGTCCGCTTGTCGTCTCCATGCGGCCCATCGCGGCAGATCGGGTAGCGGATGCCGTGCGCATCACCGCGCAGTACCCCGCGGTTCACGGTGCTCCCGTGCACGTGGGCGACCCGGGCGCTCTGGGAATTCGCGACCTGTGCACCCCCGACTTTGGGGAGGCCGTGACGGTACCCCCAGGGTACGTGCCGGTGTTCTGGGCGTGCGGTGTCACACCGCAGGCTGCGGTGATGGAGTCCCGTCCTCCCCTGGCGATCGGCCACGCCCCCGGTCACATGCTGATCACCGACGCGCGCGACTCCGACTACCTCGTGGCCTAGCCCGCCGCCCGGGTAGCGCCAATCACACCCTTCCGGCCGCCCCGAAGGTGCAAACACCGCCACCTCCCCGCGCGGCACCGCGGTCCGGTCCTCCCTTAGCGCCAATCACACCCTTCCGGCCGCCCCGAAGGTGCGAACGCCACCACCTCTCCGCGCGGCACCGCGGCGCGGCTCTCCCTTAGCGCCAATCACACCTTCCCAGCCGCCCCGAAGGTGCAAACGCCACCACCGAGCCGCGCGGCACCGCGGCCCGACTCCCGGGTGGCGCCAATCACACCTTCCCGGCCGTCCCGAGGGTGCAAACACCGCCACGTAGCCTCGACCCGGCCTTGGGATGACGCCAATCACACCTTCCCAGCCGCCCCGAAGGTGCGGATGCCGCCGATGCCGATCAAGCGCCGAGTGGATGCCTCGGCCCGGGCCTCGGGTTACGGTAGTCGCACGTTCCCAGGCACCCGGAAGATGCGAACACTTCCATCGAGCCAGGGGACGCCGCGAAGCGGCACGCGGGGAACAGCCACCACTCGTTCCCGGCCGGCCGGGAGGAGCGATGGGTGCCGAGTCGCCACGGCCCCGGGTTGCGCCATTCACACGTTGCCGGGCGGCCGGAAGGTGCGAACGCCACCACCGCGCCGCCCGGCACCGAAGTCCGGCCCCCGGGTAGCAGCCTTCGCACGTTCCCAGGCGCCCGGAAGGCGCGAACGCCACCGATGACGGGCGGATGCCTCGGCCCGGGCCTCAGGACAGCGGCCTTTGCACGTTCCCGGGCGGCCGGAAGGCGCGAACGCCACCACCGCGCAGCGCGGCGCCTCGCCCGCGGCCTCAGGACCGCGCGCGGGCGGCCAGCAACTCGGCTTCGGCGCGCACCAGGTACACGCCCATCAGCGCCGCCGACTCTGCGCGGTCCCCCGCGTCGAAACGTTCGAGGATACGAGCGTTCTCTTCGATATACGGAGCGTGGAAAGACGGATCGGCAACCATGGAGTGAAACACGAGCCGCATCTCCGCGAGCACCTGACTCATCTGCAGGTTGAGCCGGTCGCTCCCCGCCAGGGCGACGACGCCCGCGTGGAAGGCCTGATTCGCACTTGCCATCTCGAGCACCGAACCCTGGGTGCGTGCGGCGCGACCGCGGGCGATCGCCGCGTGGAGGGCATCCGTTGTGACATCGGTTGACCACGTGAGGGCGGCCGACTCGAGAAAACGACGCACCCGGTAGATCTCTCGAATGTCGTCGGCCGTGGGCAGGGTGACGAACACACCACGGTTGGGAATGCGGGTGACCACGTGTTCGCCGGCGAGGGTGGCAAAGGCCTCGCGGAGCGTGTTGCGGGAGACCCCGAGCACATCGCACAGGATGTGCTCCGCGAGCTTGGCACCGGGGGCCAGCTGCCCCGCCGAAATGCGCTCGCGGAGCACCGACGCGGCCCATATTCCCGTTTCGGCATGTCTACTGTCCGCGGTCTCCCGGCGCAGGTGAGGAAGGATCTCGTCGAGAGTCATAGCCCCACAGTATCCACTCAGTCGTCGATGGCGGCGACGATGGAGTGAAGCGCCACGGTGTCGCCCGGTGTGACGCGGCGTCCGGAGAGCGTTCCGGTGCGGTGGGCGAGAACCGACGACTCCATTTTCATGGCCTCCAGAATGAGGAGCGGGTCGCCCTCGGTCACGCTCGCCCCGTCGTCGGCCAGCCATTTCACGACCGTTCCCGCCATTGTGGACCGCACATCACCGGGGTTGACCTCGGGGTCCGAGACAGCGGATGCCGCAGCAGCGCCACCGATTCCGGCCAGGAGGTTCTCGGGCAGCCCCAGAGCCACGCGCTTGCCGTCGATCTCGATGGTGACGGTGCGACGGGCAGCGGACTCCTCGTGCGGCATGAAGCCGGGGTCGATGGCCAGCTGCTCGGCGAACTCGGTTTCGATCCAGTTGGTGTGCACGCCCAGCGCCTCCACGCCAGTGAACGCGGGTGTACTCACGACGGCGCGGTGAAAGGGCAGCACAGTGGGCAGCCCCGTGATCTCGAATTCGGCCAGGGCCCGGCGGGCCCGGCGAAGGGCCTGCGGCCGGTCGGCACCGGTCACGATGAGCTTGGCCAGCAGGGAGTCGAACTGCGGCGGCACCGCGTCTCCGGCCCGAACACCGGCATCCACGCGGATGCCCGGTCCGCTCGGCACCACGAACGTCGCCACAGATCCGGGCGCGGGCAAAAAACCGCGCCCCGGGTCTTCGGCATTGATACGGAACTCGAAGGCGTGGCCCGTGGGCACCGGGTCTTCGAGCACGGGCAGCGGACCGCCCACGGCAATCTGCAACTGCGCGAGCACGAGGTCAACACCGGAGGTCTCTTCCGTAATGGGATGCTCCACCTGCAGGCGGGTGTTCACCTCGAGGAAGGAAATGGTGCCGTCGTCGGCCAGCAGATATTCCACCGTGCCGGCGCCCACGTACTGAGCCTCGATGCAGATGGCTTTCGCCGAGGCGTAGATCTGCTCCCGCTGCGCAGACGTGAGGAACGGGGCCGGTGCCTCCTCGACAAGTTTCTGATTGCGGCGCTGCAGCGAGCAGTCGCGGGTGCCCACGACGATAACGGTGCCGTGTCCGTCGGCGAGGATCTGCGCCTCCACGTGCCGGGGCCGGTGCAGAAAACGCTCCACGTAACATTCGCCGCGGCCGAACGCGGCCACGCTCTCGCGCACCGCCGCGTCGAAGGCCTCCTCGATCGCATCCATTTCCCACACGACCTTCATGCCGCGTCCGCCACCGCCAAACGCCGCCTTGATGGCGACGGGCAGTCCGTGCTCCTCGGCAAAAGCGCGCACCTCGGCGGCGGTCTCCAGATGACCTTCCGACCCGGCCACCAGCGGTGCGCCCACCCGCACGGCAATCTCGCGTGCCGACACCTTGTTGCCCAGCACGCGGATGCTCTCGGGGGTCGGTCCGATCCAGATCAGCCCGGCATCCACTACGGCCTGCGCGAAGTCGGCGTTTTCCGAGAGGAAGCCATACCCCGGGTGCAGGGCATCGGCCCCGGCACGCACGGCGATGGCGAGCAGTTTCTCCACATTGAGGTACGTGTCGGCGGGGCTGTTGCCGCCCAGGGAGTAGGCCTCCGTGGCCAGGCCCACGTGCAGGGCATCAGCGTCAACGTCGGCGTAGACGGCCACGGAGGTGAGGCCGGCGTCGTCACAGGCCCGAATAATACGCACGGCGATCTCGCCCCGGTTTGCGATCAAAACTTTCTGCACGGGTCAGCTCTCGTTCGGGGTTGGGGTAGCGGATTCCGCGGTGGCGGGAAGCATAACGGGCACGAAGCGAATCCGTGCTCCGGTGCCCAGCTGGGCGGCGAGATCAAGATCGGCGTGCAGCACAACACCGAGCACGGGGTAACCGCCGGTCACCGGATGGTCGGCGAGAAAAAGCACCGGAAGGCCGGATACGGGAAGCTGGATGGCGCCGGATACGGTGCCCTCGCTGGGTAGCTCCCCGTCTCGAGACCGGGTGAGGGCCGCTCCGTCGAGGCGCAGTCCGATGCGGTTGGATTGCGCCGTCACGGTGTAGGTGCCGTCGGTGAAGTCGGCGAGCGTGCGCGGGCTGAACCAGTCGTCACGCGGCCCGAACACAAAGCGCAGCTCCGTCACCTCGCTCGGTGGCGCCGGTGTGGGTTCCGGGGCCCCGACAACGCTAGTGGGGGGTGCGAATGCAACCCGAAGTTCCGTGTCGACCTGCAGGGGCGCCGGTCCGAGCCCGGACATGGAGTCGGTGGACCTACTCCCCAGAACCGGCGGCACGTCAAAGCCGCCGCGTACCGCAACATAGCTACGCACTCCCCACTCCGGTGCACCCAGAGTCAGTCGTTCGCCCGTCTTCAGGGCAAAGGGAGCATCGGTGGGTACCCGGCGCGGGACCGGTGCGATGCCCGAGATCTCGACCGGCACGCCGGCGCCGGTGACCGCAAACACGTGGTCGCTGCGGGCCTCCAGCACAAGGCCGCCGAGGGTATTCTCCAGCACCGCCGCTGACGCGGGGTTACCGGCGAGTCGATTGGCCCGGCGCAGAGCGCCACGATCGAGCGCTCCCGCACCGGCCACGCCCATGTTGGCGAGGCCAGCACGGCCGAGGTCCTGCACGGTGGTCTGCAACCCGGGCTGCACGACGCGAACATCTGCCACGCCGACGGGCTCCGTGACAGCCTCCGAACGCACTCTTCCGGCGGCGCTCACGAACTCACGCACGGCTCGAAACTGCACCCGATTTCCCGGCTGCACGAGGGCGGGCTGGTCGCGGTCGAGACTCCACATCACGGAATCCGTGCGACCGATCAGTTGCCACCCGCCCGGCGAGACTCGCGGATACACGGCGGAGTAGGAGTCGGCGAGCGCAACGGATCCGGCGGGAACGATGTGCCGCGGCGTCGTGCGCCGTGGCACGAGCAGCTGGTTGTCGCCCACCAGGTAGGCAAACCCCGGGGCGAAGCCGCCGAAGGCTGCGGTCCATGGCCCCGCGGTATGGGCGGCAATTACGCCCTCCCGGCCGAGCCCGGTGAGCTCGGCCACCTCGTCGAGGTCCTCGCCGTCGTAGACCACGTCGATCGTCACGAGCGTGTCATCCGCGGCCGAGGTCACGCTGGCGTCGAGAGCCCGCAGCACGGCGGGCATCCGCTGGGCGGCTGCGGCGGTGTTCGCGCTCACGAGCACGGTCTCGGCGGCGGCCACCAGATCCACCTGACCCTCGAGCGGATGCTCCGCAAGGGTCTCGTACAGACTCAGCACCTCGCTGAGCGTGGCGAGTTGCACCAGAACAGAGCGGTCACCCACGGGCCGGATGGATCTGATGATGGACGGCATCCGCTAGATAAAGCTGTCGATCGTGATGCCGGAGCCCACCAGTGCGGCGCGCACGGCTGCAGCCAAGACCACGGAATCGGGGGTATCGCCGTGCAAGCAGATGCTCTCAACCTCCACGTCAATAAGCTTGCCGTCGATGGCGAGCACCTGATGGTCGCCGGCCAGGCGCAGCACCTGTTCGGTGACGGCTGCCACCGAGTGCAGCACGGCTCCGGGAAGCGCCCGTGACACCAGAGTGCCGTCGGGGTTATAGGCGCGGTCGGCAAAACCCTCAGCGACGGTGCGCAGGCCGGCCGCGCGGGCTGCCCGCTCGATCTCGGAATGCGGGAGCACCATGATCGGCAGCGTCGCGTCAACGGCGAGCACAGCCTCGACGACCGCGCGAGCCTGGGCGGGGTGATGCACGATCGAGTTGTACAGCGCCCCGTGCGGCTTCACGTAGCGCACCGCGGTGCCGGACACGCGAGCAAGCGCTTGCACGGCACCGATCTGGTACACCACGTCGTTGCTGAGCTCGGTGGGATTCATGTCGATAAAGCGTCGACCGAACCCGGCCAGATCCCGGTAGCCCGGGTGAGCCCCCACGGTCACGCCGGCTGCCGCCGCGGACGTGCAGGTGGCCCGGATGGTGCTCGGGTCACCCGCATGAAACCCGCAGGCCACGTTGATGCTCGACACCGACGCGATGATGGCCGCGTCGTCACCGAAGGAGTAGATGCCGAAGGATTCCCCGACGTCGCTGTTCAGATCAATGCTGGGCATCGGTGTCCCGTCTCGAGAAATTTGTTCCCTCTAGACTGCCCTACTTGCCTGAATTGTTCAACAATCAGCCGAATATCAGTCGTGATCGGCGCCGTGGCTACACGGCCTCGAGCACGCTCACGTAGTTGGCCACTCCCACGCCGCCCATGTTCTGCACCGCGGCGCGACAGGCGCGAGGCAGTTGCATGTCGCCCGCCGTTCCGGTGAGCTGCATCGCCGAGATCACGTGCTGCGACACCCCGGTGGCCCCCACCGGGTGGCCCTTGGCCTTGAGTCCGCCCGACACGTTGATGGGGAGTTTACCGCCCACGTAGGCCCAGCCCTCCTCAATGGCACGGCGTCCCTCGCCGCGCTCGGTGAGCCCAATCACCTCATACATGATCAGTTCGGCAATCGTGAAGCAGTCGTGCACCTCCACGAAGTCCAGGTCATCGAGTGCCACCCCCGCCATCGACATCGCGCGCTGAAACGACACGCGGGCGGAGGCGAACTCGGTGGGGTCGCGACGCGCCGCCGGCAGAAAGTCATTGGCCTGGCCGAACCCGGCAAGCCGCACCGGCGGGGTTGCCGCGGTGGCGGAGCGATAGGGCTCGGTGGTGAGAATCAGAGCCGCGGCACCGTCGGACACGGGTGAGCAGTCCGTGCGGCGCAGGGGCGCGGCCACGATCGGATTCCGGTCGGAGACGGTGCGGCAGAACTCCTCACCGAGATCCTTCCGCAACTGCGCGTAGGGGTTTGCCACACCATTGCGGTGATTCTTCGCGGCGATGGAACCGAGCACGTCATCGATGGCGCCGTAGCGGGCCGCGTAGGCCTGCGCCACGGTGGCGAAGAGTCCGGTGAATCCCGTCGTCGATACCTTTCCGGCCATGTCGTAGTCGGCGCCGAGCAGAGCCGACCCCACGAGCTCGGCCGGGGCATGCGTCATCTTCTCGGCACCGATCACGAGCACAGTGCGCGCGGTCCCGGCGAGGATCGATTTCACGCCCTGTTGCACCGCGGCGGAGCCGGACGCGCAGGCGTTCTCCACGCGGGTGGAGGGAACGTGCAGCAGGCCGGCATCCGTTTGCAATGCCAGTGACGAGGGAAAAGCGAGCGGCGTGAGGCCCGAATTGAACTGACCGACGAAGATCTCGTCAACCTGGCTCGCATCGATGCCGGCGTGGGCCAGCGCCTCGGTCGCCACCTGCACGATGAGGGTTTCCAGCGTGTCGTCGACGAGTTTTCCGAAGCGACTGTGGCCCCAACCGGTGAGGAGCACGTCCCGGCCAAACTGTTCCTGGAGGCTCATACGAGTTCCTCCGCAAGCTCGGGAGCTACCTGGAAGGTGGCCTCGGTCTTCTCACGAATTTCGGCCACCGTCACCCCCGGTGCCAGACGCTGCAGCAGGAGGCCGTCGGGGGTCACGTCGAAGACGGCGAGGTCGGAAATAATGCGGTCCACCACCGCCAGTCCGGTGAGCGGCAACGTGCACTCCGTCACGATTTTGGCCGAACCGTCGCGGGCCACGTGCTCGGTGAGCACGACCACGCGCGGGGTGCCCGCCACGAGGTCCATCGCCCCGCCCATGCCCTTCACCATTTTTCCCGGGATGGTCCAGTTGGCGAGGTCGCCGTTGCCAGCCACCTGCATGGCGCCGAGGATGGCCACCTTCACGTGCCCGCCCCGAATCATGCCGAACGACGTGGCGGAGTCGAAGATGGAACCGCCCGGCAGCACGGTCACGGTTTGCTTACCCGCGTTGATCAGGTCACCATCCTCTTCACCCTCGTAGGGGAAGGGCCCCATCCCGAGCAGGCCATTTTCGCTCTGCAGGGTTACCGAGATTCCCGCCGGTAGGTTGTTGGCCACCAGCGTCGGGATTCCGATGCCAAGGTTCACGTAATCACCGTCAGCCAGCTCTTCGGCCGCGATCGCGGCCATTTCATCGCGTGTCCAGGTCATGTGTCTTCTCCTTCAAAGTCTCGAAATCAGGCGGCGACGGTGCGGGGGCGCACGGTTCGCTGTTCAATGTCTTGGGGACGGTTGCGCGACTGCACAATCCGCTGCACGTAGACCCCGGGGGTCACCACGTGATCGGGCTCGATCTCGCCCGGCTGCACAATGTGCTCGGCCTCGACGATCGTCACGAGGCCCGCCGTGGCCACCACGGGGTTGAAGTTTCGCGCCGTGTAGCGATACACGAGGTTTCCCCCGGTATCGGCAATGTGCGCCTTCACCAACGACACATCCGCCACAATCCCGCGCTCCTGCAGGTAGGTGACCCCGTCGAAGTCGGCGAGCGGCTTGCCCTCGGCAATGAGCGTGCCCACGCCGGTCTTCGTGTAGAACGCGGGGATTCCCGCTCCCCCAGCACGCAGGCGTTCCGCGAGGGTTCCCTGCGGGCTGAACTCCACCTCGAGGGCGCCGGCCAGAAACTGCTCGGCGAACAGCTTGTTCTCACCCACATAGGAGGCAATCACCTTGCCCACCTGCCCGGCCTCCAGCAGAACACCCAGGCCCTTGCCATCGATGCCCATGTTGTTGGACACCACGGTGAGGTTTTTTACACCGGATGCCCGAACCGCGTCAATGAGGTCGGCGGGAATACCGCTGAGACCGAAGCCTCCGACGGCGAGGGTCATGCCGTCCCTGAGCACGTCGCCGAGAGCATCGGCCGCACTTGTCTGCACCTTGGTCACTGAATCTCCTCGTTGAGTGGACTGCCGATTCACCATGTCCACGTTGTGGACAGATCGTCTCCCCTTAGCCAATCGCGTTTGTCCAGCAGATGTCAACAGTCGGCCCCGACAATCCCGACAATCCTCCACGCCGTGGTCAGGTGCTGCCATCATGTCCATATAATGGACATCATTCGGCCCTGAGGAGAATCGAGTCGTCATGCCAGAGAACGGCACGAGCCGCGCACCGACACCCGTGCCGGGCACGCAGGTGGTGAGCCGGGTGGCCCTCCTGCTGCGGCTCGTGGGGCAGGACCCCGGGGGTCTCCCCTTCGGCCAGATTGTGCGGCAGAGCAGGCTGACCCGGCCCACCGTGCACCGACTGCTGAGTTCCCTCCTCAGCGAGGGGCTACTCGATCACGACCCGGCCACCGGCACGTGGCGATTGGGGCCGGAAATCTTTGTCATGGGCGCCATTGCGGCGCAGTCGTATCGCATCGAAGATCTGGCCCGCCCGAGTTTGCATCGTCTTGCCGAGGAAACCGGGGAGAGCGCCTTTCTCTCCATTCGGCGCGGCGGTGAAACCGTGTGCCTCCTCCGCGAGGAGGGTAGTTTCCCCATTCGCTCATTTGTGTTGCATGAGGGGGTGCGGTTTCCGCTGGGCGTCGCATCCGCTGGCCTGGCGATACTGGCATATCTGCCCACCGACGAGGTGGACCGGTTACTCGTGCAGGACGATGCCTTCCGGGAGCGGTGGGGAGAGCAGCACTCCCCCGCCGCCATTCGCGTTCACCTCGAGCAGACGCGGGCCACGGGTTACGCACTGAATCCCGAGCTGATTCTGGAGGGGAGCTGGGGCATGGGCGCGGCCATTTTCGATCACGTGGGCCGGCCCACCTGGGCCCTCTCGCTCACCGGGATAGAGCCGCGCTTTCGCGCCGGACGGCAACCCTATCTGGGGCAGATGCTGCTCGACGAGGCGCACAAGATCACGCAGAAGTTACAGCGCGGTCGCTAATTCGGGACTTGTGGCCCTGCTCCAGCCCATTTCGGTGCATCATCGTTGGAATCATCTGCTGATCACTCTTCGAGAATGCCTGAGGTACTGCATGAGCACAGCGGCAGCCACATCTGCAACTCCACCGGCCCGTCCCGGCGGCGGCCTGCGGGCGGTCTTTCTCATTCTCGTCATTCTTGGCGCCCTCATCGCCTCCTCCGGAATCGGGTCCATTGTGGGCGGATCGGTGGTGGCCTGGGCCGGTGCCCAGCAGGGGTCAGCCGGGTTCTTCAGCACCCCCACGCGAACACTGGCTGTGGACACCTACGCGGTCACCTCCCCGGCCATCGATCTGGGCACCCCGTCGGGAACCACCGTGATGACCACAAACGTGGGCAGTATTCGGCTGCAGGCCACGTCCCGACGACCGCTGTTTCTCGGTGTCGCTCCCACAGCCGACGTGGAACGCTACCTCGCCTCCTCGGCACACTCCGAAATAACCGGGATGGACAACTCACCCTTCACGGCCAGGTTTCGCGAACTGCCCGGCACCGAGCAGCCCGCACCGCCCGGCACGCAGGACTTCTGGGCCGCCTCAACCTCGGGTACCGGCACGCAGGAGCTGGTCTTCGCCGTGCGGGATGGCACGGAGATACCGCGGGGCCAGTGGACCGTCGTCATGATGAACGTGGACGCCAGCCCCGGTGTGAGCGCTCAGGTGTCCGCCGGTGCGCGTCTGACCCTGCTCGGGCCGCTGGGAGCCGTTCTCATCGTTGCGGGACTGCTCGCCCTGCTCGTGGGGAGCGCCCTTGTTCTGGTGGGGGCGATTTCGCTCGGGCGCGGCCAGGCGCTAGCCGGGGCATCCGCTGTGGATACGCCGCCCACATCGCTCTACCCGTCGAGGGTGCGCGGGGAACTTGACCCGCAGGTGTCCCGCGGACTGTGGCTGGTGAAGTGGGTTCTCATCATTCCGCACCTGATCATTCTTGTTTTTCTGTATTTCGCCTTCGCGGTGGTCACTGTTGTCGCGTTTTTCGCCATCCTCTTCACGGCTCGCTACCCGCGGGCACTGTTCACCTTCAACGTGGGGGTCATCCGGTGGGGGTGGCGAGTGGCGTATTACTCGTACTCCGCCCTCGGCACCGACAGGTATCCGCCCTTCACGCTGGAGAGGACGGACTATCCGGCCGACTTCGATGTGGACTACCCCGACCGTCTCTCTCGCGGGCTCATCTTCGTGAAATCTTGGCTGCTCGCCCTCCCGCACCTGCTCATCGTGGCCGTCTTCACGGGCGCCGCCACGAGTGGAACCTGGGGAGGCGACTGGCCTACGACCGGGAGCGTACCCTCGGGTGCTGCGGCTGGATTCTCCCTGATCGGAGCGTTGGTGATCATTGCGGCCGTGATCCTGCTCTTCAGCGGTCGGTATCAGCAACCGCTCTTCGATCTGATCCTGGGCCTTGACCGCTGGGTGCTGCGCGTACTCACCTACACGGCTCTGTTCCGCGACGAATACCCGCCCTTTCGTCTCGATCAGGGTGCCGAGGAACCGGAGGCACTCAGGTCGTGATCGTGGTGGGCTGCGGCAGCGCCGGGATCGGTCTTATCCGTGCCGCTAGCCCAGACGCTCGGCGATCCCACGCAGAAGCGCGGCCTGTCCGGCGTGCTCCAAGTCGTCTCCGATCACGCTCACCAGCCGAACACCGCGAGTCACGGCCGGGGTCCACCGGCGATCAATCACGTCGTCGAGGTCGGCTTCGGTCAGAGTCGACAGGTAGGCAAGCGTCGTGGCATGCACGGCGTCGTAGTAACCACGGAGCAACTCGGCATCCACGCGCACCGCGGCAACCTCATCGCTTGAGTGCCCGTAACCAGTGGCCGACGCTTCGAAGGGCAGACCAAACTTCTGCTCCCAGCCGCCTTCGGTCCAGGTCTGCTCTCGGCCGGCCAGCTCGGCTACATGGTCGTCTTGCACGCGGGCGAGATGCCAGACGAGCCAAGCCACCGTGTTGGCATCGGCATCCGCTCGGAACGTGAGAGTGTCAACGGATGCCCCGTCAACGGCCCCATGAACAGCAAACTGAATGCGTCCATAGGCTTCGATAAGCAGGTCCGTCGAGTTCATGGGTCTCCTTGGTGGGTGCGGCTGCTCCCACGCTACCCGTTCACGCCCACCCGGGAGTCGTTCGGGAGCGCCTCCAGGGACGGCTGCTTGTCGTGGTGAATGGGGTCGGCGAGTCGACCGAGCGGCAGACCGCTGCCACCCCACTGGGTGCTGATAATTTCGGCCACGATCGAGATGGCGGTCTCCTCGGGGGTGCGGGAGCCAAGGTCCAGCCCGATCGGGCTGTGCAGCGTGGCCAGGGCCGTTTCGTCGACGCCGGCTTCCCGCAACCGGGCCATGCGGTCGAGGTGGGTGCGCCGGGACCCCATCGCCCCGATATAGGCGACGGTCGGGCCGGCCAGGGCCACCTCCAGCACGGGGACGTCGAATTTGGGATCGTGGGTGAGCACGCAGATCACGGTGCGGCCGTCGATGCGACCTGCTGCCACTTCGGCGGCGAGATACCGGTGCGGCCAGTCCACCACCACCTCGTCGGCTCCCGGAAACCGGGACGACGTGGCGAACAGGGCGCGCGCGTCGCACACGGTCACGCGATAGCCGAGGAAGGACCCGGCCTGGGCCAGAGCTGCCGCAAAGTCAATAGCGCCGAAGACCAGCATCCGTGGCCTTGGCGCGTAGCTGCTCACGAACACGCGAAGCCCCTCACCGCGGCGTTCGCCGTCCGGCCCGTAGCCGAGTGTGGTGGTGCGGCCGGCCGCGAGGAGACCGAGTACGTCGTCACCGACGGCATGGTTGGCACGCTCGGACCCCAGATCCCCTTCCACGCCGGTCGAGCGCACCACCAGGTGACGGCCGAGCCACGCCGGGTCGGGATGCTCGATCACGGTCACCACTCCCACGGCGCGACCGGCATCGATATCCTGCTGTACCCCCTCGAGAAGCGCAAACGTGTCCCGGGAAAGCGGTTCGACGAAGATGTCGAGAATCCCGCCGCAGGTCAGCCCCACAGAAAAAGCGTCATCATCGCTGATGCCATACCGCACCAGCTGCGCCTGACCGTCCTCCACCACCTGAGTGGCGAGATCGTAGACCGCGCCCTCGACGCACCCTCCCGAGACCGACCCGACGACGGTGCCGTCGGCGCCCACGAGCATGGTCGCACCAGGCGGGCGGGGCGCTGATTTGAACGTGCGCACGACTGTTGCCAGCCCGGCCGTCGTTCCGCCGCACCACCCCGTCATAATGTCGGCGAGGATCTCGCGCATCCTGTTCCTTTCGGTCGTGTCGCCGTGTCGTCGTATGCCCCTCGCGTGGCTGACTATCGTCCAGCCACGCGACGGCCAATCTGGTATGCGATTAACGCTACCGCCGCCAGCAGACCCACAACCGTGCAGGGCTTGCTGAGCTGGTCCGTGACCATACCGCGGGCGAGGGTCATGGCGTTCAGGCTGGTCTCGGCCGGGGCGGTGCTGCGCGCAGACTGCGTCGTCGGCCGCGCGACCGGGGCGCTCGCTACGGGCGGAGAAACCGCGTCACTCCGGGCCAGAATGACCTCCGGCCCGGCAGAGGAGGCCGCAACGACTGGTTGCGGTGCCGTGTCACTAACCGGTGCCGGGGCCGACCCGGGACCCTCCTCGACCAGTTCCTGAAGGTTGTCGGCGAATAAGCGCATCATCTGGTCGGTGACACTGCTGATGACGCCCTTGCCCATGGCCGCGGCCTTCCCGGAGAGGGCCATGTCCGCGCTGACCGTGCCACTGGTGATTCCACCGCTCTCGGTGAGAATAAGCGTCACGGTGGCCTGGGCGGTTCCCTGTCCGCGGGTCTCCTGCGCTTTGCCGGAGAAGACGGCGCGGTGGGCGGGTTCATCGCGCTCGTCCACGTTCATCTGACCGCGGTATTGCATGGTCACCGGCCCCAGTTTTACCTTCATTCCCACCTGGTAGGCATCGTCGGAGAGCCTGTTCAAAATTTGGGCGCCGGGCACACACCCCGCCACCCGCTCGAAATCCATCAGGGTATCCCACACGGTCTGCACCGGGGCGGTGACGGAGAAGGTGCTGTCGAGTTGCATTAGGTTGTCCTCTGCTCGTTAAGAGTCGGCGTCCTGGGCGTCGGTGCCCGGGATGGTTGGTCGGCGCCGATCACGGCCGCCAAGTCGGTGAGAGCTGCATAGCTATGCCCGCTCAGAAACGCGTCACAGAAGGGCAGCGCCGCCGCCATGCCGCCCACAAGCGGCTGGTAGTCGCGGGCAACCTTGCGGGGATTTACCCAGATGATGCGGTGAGCGAGGCGACGCAGCCGCTCCATTTGCGCAGCCACGTCCTCCGGAGCGTCCTGCGACCAGCCATCCGATAACACCACCACCACAGCGCCGCGGGCCAGTCCGCGCCGGCCGTACGCGTCGATGAAACAGCGGATGCCCGCGGCGAGCCTCGTCCCCCCGGCCCAGTCCGTGGCCGTGGCCGCTGCTCGTGCAAGCGCGAGGTCGGGGTCATGCAGGGCGAGCTGACGGGTGAGCCGGGTCAGGTGGGTGGAGAAAACGAACGCTTCCGCGCGTGCCCCGCTCGCCGCTCCCTGTAACAGGGACAGGAACACGCGAGTGTAGGGCTCCATCGACCCGGAAACGTCGCAGAGCAGCACGAGCCGACGGGCCGTCGAGCGGCGGCGTTGATGCACCAGCCGGGTCGGGTCGCCGCCGGTTCGCTGCGCGGCGCGAACGGTGCGGGCCAGGTCGAGGCGGTCGCGGCGGTGTCGAGACGCCACGGTGCGCCGGCTGAGCCGGGTGGGAGTTTGTAACCGGATGCTGCGCACCAGCAGGCGCACTCGCTCCCGTTCGTCAGGACCCAGGTCGGCAAAAGCCATGTTGTGCAGGTGTTCCTCGGCCGAGGTCAGCAGCAGAACGGACTCACGTTCCGGGGCGTTGGAGGCAGCTGAATCGGAGTCGGCACCGGGGAGCGGCGCGGGCGCGCGGGGCGCGGACGGGGGGTCGCCGCCATCGGCTGGCCGGTTCGCCGGCGGCGCGGGCCGCTCCTGCGGCTCGGAGCCCACCGCTGGCGGGGCGTTTTGCTCACCGCGCCGGTCTGCCGGGTCAAGTTGTCCGTCGAAGACGGCGCTGAACACCGCGTCGAAGCGCGGCAGCTGAGTGAGTGAAGACACGAAGACAACGCGGGCGGTCCAGTACAACGCCGGCCGGTCGGTGGGCGGAACCAGCCGCAGCGCCTCGGCGAACCGCATGGCCCTGTCGGGCGATACGCTCAACCCTGCCCGGTGCAGTGCGGTCCCGAAGCCGGCGGCGAAAGCAGCGCCCTCAACGGCGACGGGCCAGGCCGTCTCAGCCATGGACATCCTCCAGCAGCCACTCAGTTCCGCGCGCCAGAGCGGTCTGCTGGTCATCGCGGTTCTTCAGCACGGACCCCCAGGTCTGTTCCACTGCGCGCTGCGTCAACCGCGGAACACCCAGCACGGTGAGGGCGCTCACCCAGTCGATGGCTTCCGCGATACCGGGCGGCTTCACCAGATCGAGAGAACGCAGCCGACCGATGGCGGTTGCGGCGTCCCGGGCGATCGGCTCCAAGCTGGTCGGCACCCGCCGCCGCACAATCTCGGCAATCCGCTCCGCACCCGGATAGTCGATCCAGTGGTAGAGGCAGCGCCGGGTGAGGGCGTCGTGCAGATCGCGCGTGCGGTTACTGGTGAGGATGACGATGGGCGGATGCGAGGCACGTACCGTTCCCAGCTCTGGCACCGTGACACTGGCCTCGGCGAGCAACTCGAACGTGAGCGCCTCAAACTCCGCGTCGGCCCGGTCGATCTCGTCGAGGAGAAGAATGGCCGGCCTGGGTCCGGGATGTTGGATCGCCTGCAGCAGCGGGCGACGCAGCAGGTAGTCCGGTCCGTACAGACCGCTTTCGGTCAGGTCCAGGCCCTGCGCCTCGGCCAAGCGAATACCCAGCAGCTGACGCGGGTAGTTCCACTCATACAGGGCCTCACCGGAGGAGATCCCTTCGTAGCACTGCAGCCGGTAGAGAGGGGTGTCGAGCAGGGTCGCCAGTACCTTGGCGATCTCGGTCTTCCCCACCCCGGGTTCACCTTCAAGAAGCAACGGCTGCGGCATGCGCATCGCGAGGAACAGTGCGGTCACGAGCCCCTCGTCGGCGAGGTAATCGCCGGAATCAAGCGACCGACGGAGCGCCTCCACACTGGGAACGAGGTCAACGATCCCCGGTTCCGCGCCCGCGCGAGCAGCCCCGGCGTGGGCACGGGGAGCCTCGTCAGCGGCGGGCAAACCCGCGGCGACGCCGGGTCGCTCAGCTCGCGAAAGCATATGCTGCCGGGTCGGCAATGAAGGCGCGGCGACAGCCCGGCGCGCAAAAATAGACGGGCTGGCCCTCGTGCACAACGTGGAGCGACTCGGCCACCGCCGGCACGGACATGCCACACACCGGGTCGACAGCATCGAGCCCGACCGTATCGCTCTCTGCCTTGTCGAGCTCTGCCGTGTCGGGCACGGCGTCGTCGATCACCGGAGCCGCCCGGGTGGCACGCTGCTGCACGAGTTGCGCCAGGATCGACAGGGCAATCTCACCGGGTGTGCGCGCCCCCAGGTCGAGTCCGGCCGGGCTGAAGACGCTCGCCCGCTGCTCGGGGGTCACATCCAACGAGCGGAGCACCGCGGCTCCCCGGGAGAAGCTGGCCACCAGCGCCACATACGGCACGCCCGCCTGGAGCGCGGCGGTGAGTGCGGGTTCTTCGTCGCGGCCATGCGAGGCCACAATCAGTGCGTCGTCACTCTCGCTCGGCCGCGCAGCAGCACCGTCCGAGAGCACAATCTGCAGGTCGAGGTGGGGTCCGAGATCGGCGAGCGCCAACGCAACGGGCGTGCCGCCCACCACCAGCACCCGGGGCAACGGCAGCACCGGCTCTAAAAATATTTCTATAGCCCCATTGCTCAGACAGGGGTTGGCCACCTCCACGGCCCCCTCCTCGAACGCGCTCGACGGCACGCCGGGCACCACCCGTAACAACAACGGCCGGCGGTCCCCGAGAACTTTCAAGCCAAAGCGGCGAACGGATGCCTCCACGCACGTGCCGCCGACGAATCCGTCGATCGCCCCATCGGAAAGCACCAGGGCGGTGTCGCCCGCATGGGCACTGGTTGGTCTCTGCGCGCGAACCACGGTGGCCCGCACGTAGGGTTCGCGCCGGGCGGACAGCCCGTCGGCACGCTCTTGTAGCGTGCCGACGGGACGGGTCTGCTGCGTCGCTGCCGGTGAGGTCGAGCCATCCCCACCCCAGGTGTGCAGTACGTCACTCATTAAATCGGTGACCGGGTCCGGCCCTGCATTGCTTCCCAGACTCGAGCGGGAGTGCAGGGCATGTCCATGTGGGTCACGCCGAACGGAGCCAGGGCATCCACCACCGCGTTCACGACCGCCGGCGGGGACCCGACCGTGGCCGATTCTCCGATGCCCTTGGCACCAATGGGGTGGTGCGGTGAGGGCGTCACGGTGAATCCGGTCTCCCAGTCCGGCACCTCCATGGCAGTGGGAATGAGGTAGTCCATGAACGACCCGCCGAGGCAGTTACCCTCCTCGTCGAACTCGATGAACTCCATCAGGGCCATTCCCACGCCGTCGGTGAGCCCGCCGTGCACCTGACCCTCGATGATCATCGGGTTGATCCGCGTGCCGCAATCGTCCACGGCGATGAAGCGGCGCACCTTTACGTGCCCGGTACCCGGGTCGATGTCGACAACGCAGATGTAGGCGCCAAAGGGGAAGGTGAGGTTCGGCGGGTCATAGTTCACCTCGGCGTCGAGATTACCGTCGATTCCTTCCGGCAGTGCGACGGTTCCGTGGGCTCCCATGGCGATCTCGGCCATGGTTTTGCCCATGCTCGGGTCACCCTTCACAAACCAGCGCCCCTTCTCCCATTCCAGGTCTTCAGGTCGCGTCTCCAGCATCGCCGCGGCAATGAACTTGGCCTTCTCCTTCACCTTGCGGGCAACAAGCACCACCGCGGCACCACTCACCGGAGTGGAACGGCTGCCGTAGGTGCCGAGCCCGAACGGGGTCTGGTCGGTGTCCCCGTGCACGACGTCGATGTCTTCCGGCGGGATACCGATCTCTTCAGCCACGATCTGCGCAAACGTGGTCTCGTGACCCTGACCCTGACTCTGCACCGAGATTCGCACCACGGCTTTGCCGGTGGGGTGAATGCGCAGTTCGGCACCGTCTGCCATACCCAGGCCGAGAATGTCCATGTCCTTGCGCGGCCCCGCGCCGACGGTCTCGGTGAAGAAGGAGATACCGATTCCCATCAGCTCCCCGCGCTCACGCTTCTCCTTCTGCTCGCGGCGCAGTTCGTCGTAGCCGGCCATCTCCATGGACAGCCTCATGGTGGGCTCGTAGTCGCCCGAGTCGTATTCCCAGCCGGTCTTGTTGAAGTAGGGAAACTGCTCCGGCTTGATGAAGTTTTTCAGTCGCAGTTCCGCCGGGTCCATTTCGAGTTTTTGGGCGAGAATGTCCACCATGCGTTCCACCAGGTACACCGCCTCGGTGACGCGGAACGAGCAGGCGTACGCCACTCCTCCCGGCGCCTTGTTGGTATAGACACCGGTGACGGAGCAGTGTGCCGCGGCCAGGTCGTAGCTTCCGGTGAAGATATGGAAGAAGCCGGCCGGGTACTTGGTGGGCTGCGCAGTGGCGTTGAACGCCCCATGGTCGGCGAGAACGTTGGTGCGAAGGCCCAGGATCTTGCCGTCCTTGGTCGCTGCAATCTCGCCCTGCATGATGTAGTCGCGGGCAAACGAGGTGCTCATCAGGTTTTCCGAGCGGTCCTCCACCCATTTCACCGGCTTGCCGGTGACCATGGACCCGACGACAGCCAGAATGTAGCCGGGGTAGATGCCCACCTTGTTGCCGAAACCGCCGCCGATGTCGGGCGAGATGACCCGAATCTTGTGCTCGGGAATGCCGGAAACCATGGCGAAGAGTGTGCGGTGAGCGTGCGGAGCCTGCGTGGTCTCGTACAGGGTCAACCGGCCGTCGACGGCGTCGAAGTCGGCAACCGCCCCGCAGGTCTCCATCGGAGCCGGGTGCACGCGGGGGTAAATGAGCTCCTGCGACACGACCACGTCTGCGGCCGCGAAGACGGCATCCGTTTCGGCCTTGTTGCCCGCCTCCCAGTCGAAGATATGGTTGTCGGTTCGACCCTCAAGATCGTCGCGGATGACCGGCGCACCGGGGTCGAGCGCCTTCCGGGCATCAACGACGGGGGTCAACACGTCGTACTCAACCTGAATCAGCTCGAGTGCATCGCGGGCGGCGTAGCGGTCTTCGGCCACCACAAAGGCAACCTCCTGCCCCTGAAAGCGCACCTTGTCGGTGACCAAAACCGCCTGCACGTCCATGGACAGGGTGGGCGCCCAGGCCAGGCCGAGCTCCTGCAGGTCGGCGCCGGTGATGACGGCTACAACTTTGGGGTGTGCCAGCGCCTCGGTGGTGTCGATGGAGACCAGGCGGGCGTGCGCGACCGGTGCCCGCAAAATGGCGCCGTGGAGCATACCGGGCAGCACGATGTCGTCGACGTAGCGTCCCTTGCCCCGCACGAAGCGGGGGTCTTCCTTGCGCTGCATGCGGCCATGCCCCACTGGACGGTTGGCGTCGCCGGCTGCCGGGTTGGGCCCGCGCTCATCGAGAATGGTCATGCGCGCACCTCCTCGGTACTCGCACCGGTGGTGCCCGAGTCAACGGATGCCGCCTCTCGGCCGTTCGGATGCTCGGCGGCCCACTGCACCGACCGCACGATCGTGGCATAACCGGTGCACCGGCAGATCTGTCCCGAAATGGCTTCGCGAATCTCCAGCTCCTCCGGGTGGGGGTTGGCGTCGAGCAGGGCGCGGGCGGTGAGCATCATGCCGGGGGTGCAGAAACCGCACTGCAGGCCGTGTTCCTCCATGAAGCCCTGCTGGACGGGGTCGAGCGTGGCCCCGTTGGCCAGGCCTTCCACCGTGGTGATGGCATGCCCGTCGGCCATAGCGGCGAGCACCGTGCAGGATTTGACCGGTTGACCGTCCATGAGCACCACGCAGGTGCCGCAGTTCGAGGTGTCGCAGCCCCAGTGCGTTCCCGTGAGGCGCAGGTCGTCACGGATGAAGTGCACGAGCAGAACCCGAGGTTCGATCTCGCGGGTGACGTCATTGCCGTTGATGGTCATGCTGATCTGCATCGTCTTCAACCTTCCGTACTGTCGATGGTGAGGGTGGAGGCTGCGCGGGCGGAGGCTTTCCGCAGCACGCGGCGAGTGAGTTCGTCGGCGAGGTGTCGTTTGTAGTCCACCGGGCCGCGCTGGTCGGCGAGGGGGTCAGAGGCCAACGCGGCCAGTCGGCCAGACTCCTCGAACAGGGCTTCGGTGGGTACCTGGCCGATGAGCACCGCTTCCACCTCTGTGACGTTGCGCTCGAGCCCCACCGCGGTGAGTCCCACGGCGACGGACTCGATGGTGCCGTTGGTCGCCAGGGTGACCGAGGCACCGGCGGCTGCCACAGCCCAGTCGCCTACCCGGCGCTCGACTTTCTCGTAGGCGCTGCCGGAGTGCGCGCGAATAGGCAAGCGCACCTCGCAGAGCAGTTCGTTCTGGGCCACGGCGGTCTCATACGGACCGCGATGGAAGTCGGTCATCGACAACATCCGCTCCCCGGACGGCCCTCGAACGACGGCGATCGCACCGAGCACGTGACACACGGTGGACAGGTCTTCGGCCGGGTCGGCCTGGCAGAGGGAGCCACCGATGGTTCCTCGGTTACGCACGATCGGGTCGGCGATGACCTTCTCGGCATCGACGATGATCGGGAACAGGCGGGCCACGTCCGCGGATTCAAACAGGGCGGTGTGCCGGGTCATGGCACCGATGCGCAGAAAACCCTTGTCCACCAACATGAAGTCCAGCTCAAACAGGTCGTTGATGTCAACGAGCCATTCGGGTCGCGCCAGGCGCAGTTTCATCATGGGCAGGAGGCTGTGGCCACCCGCGACAACCCGGGATTCCGGGCCGTGGCGATCAAGCAGGGCCAGGGCATTCTCGACCGAACTGGCACGCACATAGTCGAATGGAGCGGGAATCTGCACAGGTCTCTCCTCACTGAGAGTGGCCGGCCACGGTGCCGGACGCTGTTGTGTTCGATAGCTTGCTCCCCGGCTCCAAGGCTGTCAATATCGTCCTAAGCGAAAGGTTATGAGCCGTGTCGATGACGATGAAGCAGCTGCGGGCATTCGCGCTGGTGGCCAAACTGGGCTCGCTGCGCGCCGCTGCGGAGTCCCTGGGCATCAGCGAACCGGCCGTGTCATCGGCCATCGCGTCGCTCCGCCTCGACCTTGGTGACCAGCTTTTTTTGCGCTCGGGCGCCGGTATCGCGCTCACCCCGGGAGGTCGGGCGCTGGCCGGTCATGCGCAGGAAATCGTAGGACTGGCCGACCAGATTCGCTGGGAGGTCAGCCATGCCGAGACATCGGCACCGGGTCTGCGGGTGCTTGTCACGGGGGCTTTCGGCGAGCATGCGGCCGGGCGTCTGCTGGATGCCTTCTCCCGGCGCGCGCCCGGGCTGTCCGTCGATGTGGAGATGGTGGTTGAGTCCGCCCACGACGTCTCGGCGCTTCTGCAGGAGCACGCCTACGACGTGGCGCTCGGGAGTCGGATACCGATTCGGGGCGGCGGCATGAACCTCAGTTCGGTTCCTTTTCTGCGCTACCACCGCGTGCTGGTGGCAGCGCCCGGGCATCCGCTTGCTCAGCTCAACGGGCCTGTTCCGCTCAGCCGGCTGCCCGCGGCCCCGTGGTTTACCGGCCCGATCGGGGTGGAGGAGTTCACCTCCGAGGGCGACTGGCTTGCAGCGCTCCCCGAACTACCGGACCTGGTTGCGCTCAGCAGTGAGACGGATGCCCTCGCCGCCGTTCGCGCCGGCGAGGGCATCATGCTCGCGCTCGCGCATATCGTGCGGCAAGAGGTGGCGGACCACTCATTGGCGAGCCTGCCGGTGCCCGGCCTGCCCGTGCCCGGGCTGTGGTGGGCCACGACGCTGGATGGGGAGCGGGCCAGCCCGGCAGCGCGCACCCTGCAACGCTTCGTCACCACGGCCGAAGCGACAGCAGCCATGCTCGCACCCGGCGGGTCACGAGGCCTGGCCCGCAGGGGATCACGCGTGCACGTGGCGCTCTGGAGTTGACAAGGTACGCACGACCGCTTCAGCAAGAACGGGGGCTTTCGACCCGCGCTGCTGCGCCCTGGCCTGATGGTCTGTCAATGACGCCAATTGAGGCTGCTGTGAACATGATCACCCGCTCTACTTCCCGACTACTCGCGGTTGCCATGACCGTTGCCGCGCTCACTCTTGCGGGCGGTGGAATTGCGAACGCCAAACCGGGTGGTGTGCCCGCAATTCCCCTCAACAACGAGCAGGAAACCGGAATGGTCGACACGGGGGCGAGTGGTTTTCTGAGTTACGACGTGTCGGGCACGGAATTTTGCTACACGCTCGAGGTACGCAATCTCTCCCAGCCGGCTGTCGCCGGGCACATCCACGTGGGAGCACGAAATGCGGCGGGGCCCGTCGTCATCCCACTGACGATCGGCGCAGGGACGGATTGGACCGTCCAGACCTGCGTGGCCGCAAGCGAGGCGCTGCTCGCAAACATCGCGGCCAACCCCCGCGACTATTACGTCAACGTACACACCCCGGCTTTCCCCGGCGGTGAGATTCGCGGGCAGGTCAAATAACCACAGTGCAGAGCCGCTGAGCCAACCGTCGTCGCATAGCCTCACTCTCAGTTGATTATTCCGGCGACCAGTTCCGCGCACCCGCCCGGGCGCTGCCAGGGCAAGAAAAAAGCAGCCGGCTTTCAGGTTGAACCCTGAAGCCGGCTGCTTCGTTGCGATTTCCCAGAACATCTCGTGAGATGTCCTGAAACCGCCTCAGTGGAGCTAAGGAGATTCGAACTCCTGACCTTCTCATTGCGAACGAGACGCGCTACCAACTGCGCCATAGCCCCTTACTGCTTATGCAGAATATCACGCGCGGGAGAGGCCCGAGTGCACGGGCACGCCCATTTCGGGGTTTAGCCCACCGCGCGACGCAGTCGCAGCACGGCGTCGAGGTCGGTCATGCCCGGTTCAGTATCGCCCAAGATCCCCATCGCGGCGAAGCGATTGTCGGCGGCGGGGGCGGCCACGGGGATGGCTGCGGGGATAGGCACAGGGGTGGCCACGGGGAGCGATCGCGGAGCCGGAACGGACGGGGTGATCTGCGACGCACGACGCTCGATCTCCGCTTCCTGAGCGGCGCGGCGAAGCTGAGCCGCGGCATCCACTGAGGCCATGGCTGTCTGGGCGATCGAGCCGCGGGAGAGGTGCAGGGGGCGTGGCAGCGGCTGCGGCGTCCACGTGGGAGCGACCACGGGGGTGGTCTCCAGCTGAACGGGCTCGAACGGCTGCCCGGTGAGCCGGGCGCGTTCGGGTGTGACGACGTGCACGACACGAGCCGTGCGAGCCACCCGGGCCAGTCGGGTGAGGGTGAAGAAGGCGGCAGCGATGGTGACGATACCCATGACGAACAGTCCCCAGGAGCCTGCCACCACGATGGGCGCAATCCCGCCCAGAAGGCACAGGAGACCGGTGAGGAGCACAACGGAGCTGAGGGCGCGCCCGCGGCGCAGGCGGCGCAGCGTCTGGGCCGGAGACACCGGAATGGGAACCCGGTTGGCCGCCTCGATAGCGGCTGTCACCCCGCGGGCCGCCGCGGCGGCATCTGCCTCGGCCTGGTCTGCTGCAACCTTCATTTTTGCCTGCTCCTTCGCTGCGGCGCTCGCGGCCGCCCGAGCCGTCTTTTCACTCTGAGCAAGAATCTTTTGTTGTTCTGCCACCGTGCGCGCGTTGGCCTCGAGGCGCACCTGCGCGGGGATCTCGGCGGTTTCGGCAAGAATACGCAGCGTCTGCTGCAATCGAACGGCGTTACGTTCGGTGGCCAGGTACTGGCGGCGACGCGACCAGGTGGGCATCAAGTACGCGACCCAGAGCACAGCAGCCACCGCTACCATCACTCCCCCACCCAGTGCGTCACCAGTCATGTTGTCTACGGTAAGAGTCTGCGGCGCGTCCGCGCATGATTACGGAAGGTGTGTTCATCAAAATTGTCACTATTTTGTAATCCGGCAGCGGTTATCGAGTCTTCGTGGGCAGCGGATGCGCTGCCGCCTCACGATCGGCGGCCGTCACCTGTGCGGCATCCTCCGGCACGCGGCCGTCCTTCCAGCGGCGCAAGACGCCCTGGTCGAGTTCTTCCGCCACCAGTCCGAAACAGAAATGATCACGCCAGTCACCGTTGATATGAATGAATCGGCGCCGAAGTCCCTCATAGCGAAATCCGAGCTTCTGCACGACGCGAAGGGAGGGAGCGTTCTCCGGGCGAATGCAGATCTCCATGCGGTGCAGCCCCAGCTGGTAAAAGCAGTAGTCCGTGGCGAGGGCCACCGCGGTGGGCGTCACAGATTTTCCGGCAAAACGCTCGCCAACCCAGTACCCCACGGTTGCCGACGAGAGTGAACCCCACGTGATGGACGACACGTTCAACTGACCGGCAAGCTGGCCGTCATACTCCACGATGAACGGGAGGCCACTCCCGGCACGAGAATGTGACAGCAACCCGCGAATGCTGGCCCGCGAGTCAAAAGACATGGGCGCGTAGGGATTGGTCGCCTCCCACTTGCGCAGCCACGACCGATTGTCCAGAAGTTCGCCCTCGAGCACCTTGGAGTCCCGCAGGCGCACCGGGCGCAACGTAACAAGGCCCTCCCTGAGGGTGGGAATGGCGAGTGGCACGGGTGACCTGTCTGTTCGGGGGCGCGGGCGGGCCACAAGGCCCAGCGATCGCAACTGCGTGGTGGAACTTTCTGGTTCTAGTCTGCCTTAGTCCATCTGCTTCACGAATTCGTGCAGCCACGGCTTGAGGTCAACACCAAGGTCTTCCCTGTCGACGGCGAGCTGCACAATGGCCTTGATGTAGTCGAGGCGGTCGCCGGTGTCATAACGCCGGCCGCGGAAGATGACGCCGTACACGCCGCCGGTCTCATCGGGGTTGGCGGCCATCTCCTGCAGCGCGTCGGTGAGCTGGATCTCATTACCCTTGCCCGGTGCGGTGTGCTCCAGAATGTCGAAGACCTCGGGGCGCAGCACGTAGCGACCGATGATGGCCAGGTTGGAGGGAGCTTCCTCCGCGCTCGGCTTTTCGACCAGACCGGTGATGCGCACCACGTCCGGGTCGTCGGTGGGCTCGATCGCGGCGGCACCGTACATGTGGATCTGCGAGGGGTCGACCTCCATGAGGGCAACAATGCTGGTGTTGCGCTTCATCTGCTCGTCGATCATCTGTGTGAGCAACGGGTCGCGGGCATCGATGATGTCGTCACCGAGCAGTACGGCGAAGGGCTCGTGGTTGATGTGCATGCGGGCGCGGAGCACGGCGTGACCGAGGCCGCGCGGGTCACCCTGACGCACGTAGTGAATGTCGGCCAGCTCGTTCGACTCGCGCACCCGGGCGAGACGGGCGTGGTCGCCCTTGCGCTCCAGCATGGCCTCGAGCTCCGTCATGCGGTCGAAGTGGTTTTCGAGTGCGTTTTTGTTGCGGCCCGTGACCATGAGAATGTCACTCAGACCCGAGGCCACGGCCTCTTCGACGACGTACTGAATGGCCGGCTTGTCAACGACCGGCAGCATTTCCTTCGGCATTGCCTTGGTGGCAGGCAGAAAGCGCGTGCCGAGTCCTGCTGCCGGAATGACGGCCTTTGTAATTTGGGTTCCCATGGCCCCTACGTTAGCGGCATCTAGAATGTGACGTATGGACTCAGACATCGCTCACCGCAAGCGAGCGCTCCGCGCTGAGTTACGGGAACGCCGCCGCAACCTCACTTCGCGCGAGCGCGAGGCCGCGACGGCCGGTTTCACCGCCAACTTGCAGAGCCTCGTTATCGATCTTTCCGCTCGTTCACTGTCGTGTTACCTGTCAGCGACGAATGAACCCAACACTCGGCCCTTTCTTAACTGGGCGCACGACCAGGGTCTCACCGTCCTCCTCCCCATTTCGAGGGAGGACGGTTTGCTCGACTGGACCGTGGGCGACAACGAGTCAGAATTCGAGGGTATCGCCGGTGTGCCGGAGGCGGTGGGTGAACTCCTCGGCCCCATTGCCATCAACAACGTTGATCTCATCATCGTGCCGGCCGCAGCAGTGGATGCGACGGGGTTGCGGATGGGCTGGGGCCGCGGGTATTTCGACAAAACACTGGGTTCCATGGAAAAATGTCCTCCGGTGTATGCCCTCGTTTTTGACAGTGAGTACGTGGACGATGTGCCCCGCGAGGTTCACGACCAGCCCGTCAACGGCCTCGTCACCCCCACGCGAATTATCGCGTTCTAGTTTTACCCGGCACGCAAACGCGTACCGCGCCTTACCAGCTGGAGATTCAGTGCCTACCTATTCTTACCGTTGCACCGAGTGTGACACCGCCTTCGACATCCAGCAGGCCTTCACCGACCACTCGCTCACGGTGTGTCCCACCTGCCAGGGAAAGCTCCGCAAGGTCTTCTCGTCCATCGGCGTGACCTTCAGCGGATCGGGCTTCTACAGCAACGACTCGAAGAGCGATTCCAAACGCTCTAACCCCAACCTCGACCGCAAGCCGAGCGAGAAGTCCGACAGTAAATCAGACTCGACGTCATCGTCTACGCCGTCTGCACCGCCCAGCACGCCGGCCAAGAAGGACAGTGCTCCCGCGTCGTCGTCGTCATCGTCGTCGTCTTCCAGTTCATCCACGTCCGCAGCCAAGGCCTCCTGAGGCATGTCACGTGGCGTTGTCACCCAAGTACTTCGTCTGGAGCACCCTTTGCTAAGTGGATTCAAAGAGTTCATCATGCGCGGAAACGTGATCGATCTTGCCGTGGCCGTGGTCATAGGCACGGCGTTCACGGCCGTTGTCACCGCGATTGTGACCAGCGTCTTCAATCCGTTGATCGCCGCGATCTTCAACTCGGAGACCCTCAGCGAGGCGCTGCGGATCCCGCTGCGTGCCGGCAATAACCCGCCCGAGCTGGCTCTCGGCGCCGTGCTCGCCGCGCTGATCAACTTTGTGCTGATCGCCGCGGTGGTCTATTTTGTCTTCGTGCTGCCGCTGAACAAGCTCAAGGAGTCTCAGGACCGCCGTCGGAACGCGGGTGTTCCCGTCGCCGTTGTTGCGCAGCCCACCACCGAACTCGACCTGCTCACCGAGATCCGCGACCTGCTCGCCAAGAACGCGGCTTCGTCCGCAGTTGAGCCACCGAAGCACTAGCGTCCCCGCACCGCGCGCAGCACCGCGGCTACCGCTCCCGGTGTCGCTAGTTCAGGAGATCCGCACCGCGGCATCCGCTCGCCCCCGTCATTCCGCGGCGACCCCGCGGCCCAGGCGACTATCTCCTGAAGTAGCAACCACAAGGCCCGTCCAGCTGGCCAAGCAGGGGCACCGCACGGCGGCGAGGTCCGGCTATCCGCACCGCGCGCAGCACCGCGGCTACCGCTCCCGGTGTCGCTACTTCAGGAGATCCGCACCGCGGCACCCGCTCGCCCCCGTCATTCCGCGGCGACCCCGCGGCCCAGGCGACTATCTCCTGAACTAGCAACCACACGGCCCGCCCAGCAGGCCAAGCAGGGGCACCGCACGGCGGCGAGGTCCGGCTATCCGCACCGCGCGCAGCACCGCCGCGGCTACCGCTCCCGGTGTCGCTAGTTCAGGAGATCCGCACCGCGGCACGCGCGCGCCCCCGTCATTCCGCGGCGGCCCCGCGGCCCAGGCGAGTATCTCCTGAAGTAGCAACCAGAAGGGCCGTCCAGGGGGCGTTGGCGGCTCTAGTCGCGGGCGATCTCGTGCGCGAGCGCATCAAGCTCGGCACCGCCGGCCATGAGCCGGGTGAGCTCGGCAATCTCGATGTCTGCCTTGGCGAACTCGCCGAGGCTCGCCCCGCGATTGAGCAGCAGGAACCGGTCCCCCACCGGGTAGGCGTGGTGCGGGTTGTGGGTGATGAACACGAGGCCGAGGCCGCTGTCGCGTGCCTGTGCGATGTAGCGCAGCACGATTCCGGCCTGCTTCACTCCCAGCGCGGACGTGGGTTCATCGAGGATGACCACCTTGGCCCCGAAGTGCACAGCGCGGGCAATGGCCACGGATTGGCGCTCGCCCCCGGACAGTGTGCCGATGGGCTGGGTCACGTCGCGCAGGTCGATGCCCATGCGCGCCAGCTCGTGCTTCGTGATGGCCTTCATCTCTCGCACCTTGAGACTGCTGAACGGCCCGACACCGGTCGACAGCTCCGCACCCAAAAAGAAGTTGCGCCACACGGGCATCAGGGGGACGACGGCAAGGTCCTGGTAGACCGTGGCGATCCCGGAGTCGAGGGCGTCTCGCGGCCCCGTGAATCGCTTTTCGGTTCCGTTCAGAAGCAGAGAACCGGAGTCGTGGGCGTGGGCACCGGCGAGAATCTTGATGAACGTGGACTTGCCGGCGCCGTTGTCACCCAGTACACACAAAACCTGACCCGCATCCACCGCAGTGGAAATGTCGGTGAGGGCAATGATCGAGCCGTAGCTTTTGCCGAGGTGCCGCACCTCGAGAATCGGTGGTGTGCCTGTGTCGGTGTTCATTCTCGGACTCCGGCCTGTCGACGCACATACAGGTTGACCAGCACGGCCAGCAGAAGCATGCCGCCCAGAAATGCTTTCAGCCAGTTGTTGTCCCACTGGGCGAAGACGATCCCCTGCAGGGTCATACCGTAGATGAGTGCGCCGATGGCGGCACCAATAGCCGAGCCGAAGCCTCCGGTGAGGAGGCATCCGCCCACCACGGCACAGATGATGTAGATAAACTCCTGGCCGATTCCGGTGGTGGCCTGCACCGTGGACACGTCAAAGAGGGAGAGCATTCCCACCAGCCAGCCTGCCCCCGCTGTTCCCATGAACAGGCCAATCTTCGTTTTGACCACCGGAACCCCGGTCTGGCGGGCGCTTTGCTGCTGCCCGCCCACGGCAAAGATCCAGTTTCCGTAGGTGGTGCGCAACAGTATCCAGGTGGCCACGACCGTGATCACCAACCACCACACCACAGAGATCTTCAGGTTGAGACCGAGGATGGGGAGCGTCGATCCGAAAAAGCCCGCGACGACATCGAACCCGGGAACGGCGGCCATGCCCTGAATGGCAACCTGCCCGGTCACCAGCTTGGTTCCGGCGAGGTTGACACCCTGCAAGATGAAGAATGTTCCCAGCGTGACGATGAAGCTGGGCAGCCCGGTTTTCATGACAACAAAACCGTTGAACGCGCCTACCGACAGCGCGACCCCCAGCGCCACAAGCATGGCAACCCAAATATTCATGCCATATTGCGTGGTGAACGCACCCACCAGAAGCCCGGTTGTTCCCGTCATGGCGCCCGCCGACAGATCGAATTCGCCGCCGATCATCAGCATGGCCACCGCCACGGCCATGATTCCAAACAATGACGCGGAGAACAGCCAGGTTGCCACGCCAGCCGGCGACAAAAACGCGTCCGTGATCAGGGAGAAGAACACAAAGATCCCGAGCGCGGCCACGAGGGCGCCAATCTCGGGACGCCGCAGGAGCAGCACGACCGGCCGGGTGGAAACCACACGTTCTTCCGTCACCTCCCTGACCGATGCAGCGGGGGTCCTACTCATGAGCGTCCGTTCGGGTGGGTGAGAGCATCGGTCGAGTTAGCGGGTGCCGTTTCCGGCGTATTCCGCCACCTGCGACGCATTCTCCTTGGTGATGTAGCCCGGACCGGAGTACACGGGCGCGCCACCGCCCACGATGTTTCCGTTGCTCCAGTACAGCTCAAAGAACGTCACCGGGAGATAGCCCTGCAGATACGGCTGCTGATCGATCGCAAAAAGAATCTTGTCGTCCTGGATGAGCTTCGTGACATCGCTGGACACATCAAATGTGCCCACCTGAGCCGAACTCGCAGCCTCCTCAACGGCCTGCGCCGCCGCCACCGCAATGGCGGGGTTGAGAGTGAGTACGGCGTCAATGCTCGGGTCAGCCAGCAACGCGCTCGTGATGGTGTTCTGCGCATCGGCGATATTGGCCACGTCAACCTGCACGTTTTTGATCGCACCGCCGAAGGTGTCCGCGGCACCGGCGCACCGATCCTCGAGGCCCTTGTTGCCGGCCTCATGAACAATGCAGATCACATTGGTGGCCCCGGCGTCGGTGAACTGCTGACCCGCACCCTGCCCTGCGGGGAATTCGCTCTGACCCACGTGGGTCATCGCACCGAACGCCGCCGACTCTTCGGCACCCGAGTTAATGGTGATGACCGGAATCTTGGCGGCCACGGCATCGGCAATGGCGCCCTTGACACCATCAGGGTTGGCCATGGACACAATAATGCCGTCGACGTCAGCGGCGATGGCGGTCTCAATGAGCTGACTCTGCTTCTGCGGGTCCGGGTCACCCTGGTACGTGATCGTGGCCCCGTAGACCTCGGCAGCGGCTTCTGCCCCCGACTTCACCACGTCCCAGAAGGGGTCCCCCGGCACGGAGTGCACCACCAGAGCGAACGTACGCTCGCTCGACTCAGCCGCGGACGTGGGTGCCGCCGTGGGGGTGCATCCGCTCAGCAGGAGGGGAACCGTGGCGGCGGCGACAAGCAGGCCGATCAGGCCGCGACGGGTTCTGGGCAACATGGGGGCAGCGGTGAGTCGTGACATGGTGAACTGGGCTCCTGGGCACGGGCGCGGATGGTGGGGAGGACGAGCGCGGAAGGCCGGTGCGCTCGCTTCGCGCCTTCGCCGGTCTTTTGGACCGATTCCCCCAGAATACGCCCCGGCAGACCCACAATGGTGGTTACCAGTGCGGCGGCCGGTCCTGACGCAGCCGCGCGTCGTTCGCGCTCGGGGTCGCGCCACCGTGGGCAACACCCCCCTCTTCGCGCAATACGGGCGGATGCGGGTTGGGATCAGTCCCGGGGGCCGGGAGCAGTTTGGCGCGGCGTGCGGTGCCCGCCGCCCGCACAATCGGCTGGCGCTCGGTGCCCCGCTTCGAAACCGGGTCCATCAGGACAGCGGCCGTACCGGGTCACCCTGACCGGCAGAGCCGATGCCCGGGCGTTCGACACCAACGATTGACGCCACGCGAGCGGCGACGGCGTCGGGGTTGCTGAACAATTCGAAGCTGTGCACGCGCAGGTAGTGCCAGCCCAGACGACGAAGCACCTCGGGGCGAAGCCTGAGGGACTCGCGCAGGCTCGCCCGGCCCACCACGGCATCCGTTTCCACCACGATGGCACGACCCAGGTGCGATGCCGCGAGAGCCAGCTTGCCGCGATGCCCGAGGGTCACCGTGAGCCCAAGGCGTTCCAGGCGACCCGCCAGATCAACGAGCATGGCCTCGCTCGCATCGGGCACCTGAACCTCAACGCTGCGGGCCTCGGTTTCGCTGAGCACCTGCGCGAGGGCAAGTATGCCGTGGCGCTGGCGGTCCACCTCGATGTCGGAGGGGCGGAAGCACGACACGATGTCCATTGACCGACGGGCGCGCGTCATTCCGATTGCGAGCAGGCGTTCGCCGCCCGGTTCGCCCAGCGACCCGAAGTTGGACAGCAGGCGTCCGTGGGGCGTGCGCCCGTAACCGATGGAGAAGATGACCCGGTCGCGGCTCTGTGCCACGGCCTGCTCCAGGGTGAGAACGGTGAACGGCTCGGCGCGATCCTTCAAAATGAAGTCGGAGAGGTCGGTGCGTTTGGCGAACGCGGCAAGCACGGCCTGGTGCACGCGCACCGAGTGCCGGGCACTGGCGGTGATGACCATGAGCGATTCGCGGGGACGCTTCATCGCGTGGTCGATCACCAGTTCCACGACCTTGACAACTTCGGCGTCGACGCTCTCAATGGCGCCGCTGTCGGCGTCGGGCATTCCGCGTCCGCCGGCCACGTAGTTGATGCTGAGGCTCCCGTGCCCCAAATAACTTCCCGCCCACGGCAGCGAGTCGATGCGTCCGCCGTAGAAGCGGTGATTCACGAGCTCCGCGAGGTCTTCTCCCCCGGCCCGGTAGCTGCGGGTGAGGGTGAGCGTGGGCAGCAACTCGCCCAGCCGAGCGAGCGCGGAGTCGGCGTGCATCGCGTCGACGGTGACGGTGGGTTCGGTGCCCGGTTCCGCAGCGTCCCGAATGCCGGTTTCAAATGACGACGGTGTCTGGGTGACGGGGTCGCCGAAGGCCACAATCTGCCGACCGCGGCGAATGGCCCCCACGTTTTCGGCGAGGGTGGTGGCCCCGGCATCCACGAGCAGCACGGTATCGAAGCTGATGCGATCCGAGATGCCGGCCATCTCATAGGGCGACGCGAGCCACACGGGCGCGAGCACGCGGCCGAGGTGCGGCGCCACGTCGTTCAACCGTGCCGGGGTCGCGCGATCGGCGCGCAGCAGTCGCCGCAGCTGATCGGCCTCGTCGGGCCAGTCCACCACGCCGATCTTCCACGTCTCGGCCAGCAGCCACGCCAGAAGCTGGCCGGTAGCGGATGCGTGCGCCTCGTCCACGAGTTTGAAATCGGCTTCGAGGCGGTCCAGAACGCCGGTGTTCGCGTTCAGCAGCGCGCGGTCTCCCGAGAGCATGGTTTCGAGCACCGACTGCCACCACGCGAGTTCCAGCTCGGCGGCCACGTTCTGCTCCGACACGTGTCGCTGAGACAGGTCCATCATCAGTGGGTCGAGGTTGTTCTCGCGCAGGGTGGCGAGCAGCGCCGTACGCTCGTGCAGGTTGGCCAGCACCTCGCTCTCGGCGGCAAGGCCGGCAATCGTGTAAATCAGTTCCTTGATCGGACGGGACACCAGGGCACGTGTTGTGCCGGCTGCGCCGAGCGGAACATCGAGGAGGCTCAGGTCTTCGGAAACCCGCTGATAGGCGACATGCACGTCGTTGATGCCCACCGGAACCTCCGGAGTGACGCCCGCCGCGGCGTAGCGCTGCCACAGGGTGCGCTGCTGCTGAATGCGCCGCAGGCTCTCGTTCATGTCGGTGACCCGAACTCCGGGACGCAAATACTCGTCGGCCAACTTGCGCAGTCGGCGACGGTTGGCCGATGTCATCTCCGTCGATTCTCGGCGCGATGACGTGGCCGCAATCAGCTCGGTGAGGGATCGGTCGTAAACGGCCGGCTGAAACTTGTCGAGGGTCTCCCGAATATCGAGCAGCAACCGCAGGTACACGCCGAGCTCCGACACGGTTTCGAACGGACGCAACCGCGTCTGACCGACCAGTCCGGCGGCACGCTCCAAGAGGCGCGGAAGTTCGGTCTTGTTAATACGCTTGGCTAGCTGATGCGTGTTGGAGGCATCCGCTGTGGAGGTGAACGAGGCGCCATACCAGGGCGAGTCACCGGGTCCGTAGCGGAATTCGCCGAGCGCTGCGGCCTTGATGAGCGTCGCGGCAGCGGCGGGCCGCGAGTAGGCGAGCAGCTCAAGCGCATGGCGGTCGAGGCGCGCGGTGGTGGATGGCGGCGGCGACAGCTGGGCCAGACGGGCGAGTTCACCGAGGGCGTCGAGCACCGATACGCCAAGAGCCGAGTCGCGTCGCGTCAGCGCGGAGCGGTAGTCGAGCAGCACCTTGCGCAGGCGCACGAGGGCGTCATCCACGTCCCCCACGCGCGGCTGGGTGGCCTTCTCGTTGCGCGTGATCGACTGAATCAGGTCGCGCTTGAGGCTGCGCGGGGTGACGGCCACGCCCGGCAGACCCACCTGCACGAGGCGATGCGCAATGCCGTCGAGGCTCGAGCGGCGCGCACTCACCACGAGCACCCGCTTGTGCTGTGCGATGAGGGAACCGATGGCGTTCACGATGGTTTGCGTGCCGCCGGTGCCCGGGAGCGTCTTCACCACAAGCGAGTTGCCCGCGGCAATTTGCGCCACCACGTTCTCCTGCTCGGGGTCCGCGTCAAGCAGCAGCACGTCCGTGGCCGGCGGGCGGGCGTCTTGCCCGATGGGCACCACCGGGTTGTAGGCCGTTTCAATGTTCTGCCGGGCATGACGGTTGCCGGCAATCGCGTCGAGAAGCGGATGCTCCAACTTGTGGGCATCGGCGGCCAGCGCACGGCCCACATCGGCGAACGACGACACCACCAGTCGGGGAACAACCTGAAACCAGGGAAGGTGCGAGGTGAGGCCACGCAGTCGGTCAATCACCGGCTGCGGCTTGAAGGCCCCGTTCGTGACGGCGAGGGCCACGAACGCGTCGGCGTCGAGGGTGATCTGAAACTGGTCGTGCAGGGCCCGAGCGAGTTCGGGGTTGAGAAACGGTTGCCCCTTGAGCTTGAGCTCGTAATCGCGACCGTAACGACGAATGGCAAGCGGTCGCAGCAGCACCGGCGCGAGAAAGTCCACGTCGTTGAAGCGCCATTCCGCCAGACCGATACCCAGGTTGACGGACTCAATGCCGCGCATCGATCGAAGCTCGATGCCCTTCTGGGTGATCTCGTTCGCGGCCAGGCGGGCATTGCGCAGCGCCAGTTCATCGCGAATCAAATTGGACAGCAGCGTGGTTTTTCCGGAAATGAACTGCGGCAGACCACCGGGATGGGTGGCGCTCAGCTCAATGCGCGTGCGCGGGCTGTCGCTGAAGTGCAGCAGCGGAGAGCGACCACCCAGCTGCCCGATTTCGTCGCGCCACCGCTTCCACTCGGGCTCAGCAATGTTGCCGGCCACCAGCGAGGGGTCGCCCAGGCTCAACGCATGCGGGCTGGTGGAGTTTTGCGGGTCAGGTGAAGAGACGTCCGCGTACTTCGAGAGCACATCGTCGTCGTCATCTTGTTTTCTATCCAAGTGCCACACAGGGCCACCCTAATTGCCCAACATGATAATCGTGGTGAAGCGGCCGGGGTTTCGTGGGTTTATGCCCCGATATCACGCGACAGGCCTCCTCCACTCGCCTAGGCTCATCGCTGTGCACGGTACTCGGTCAGCGGATGTCTCGGTGCGAGTTCGCGCCCGCGCCACCACCACCGCCACTGATCACGCCGCGCTGGCTGCCCTCGTGGCTGCTCGACTCGCGAGCGAGCCGTCGACCGGCTTCCGCCGGGGGCACGTTGTGCACGTGTCCGAGATCGAAATCGCCCACCGCTGCTCCCACTGCGGGTCGTCCCGGCACGGCCAGCCGTATGTGGCCGCTCCCCTCCACCTCGCCGGAACGGTGCACGTGAGCCTGAGTCGCGCCGGCACCTGGCTGGCACTGGCCGTGTCGCGCACCGGGCCTGTGGGAATCGATCTGGAGGAGATCTCTGCCGTGCGCCGTGCCGGATTTGATGATGTGGCCTTCAACCCCACTGAAAGGGCCGAACTGGCCCTGCTCGATACCGCCGCCGCCGATCACGCGCGTGCCGTGTTCTGGACCCGCAAAGAAGCCCTGCTGAAACTCACCGGAGACGGCCTGCGGGTTGACCCGCGAGAGCTCACCGCCTCACTCTGGGAGAGTGCCCCGCTCCTCTGGCCCCGTGCACCACTGGACATGACCACGGTGCAAATCAGCCCGGTACACATCGACCCGGTACGTGTGGGCGACGCCACCCTCGTCGGAACCCTCGTGCAGCAGGTTAGAGGCTCGGAAGACTGGCCGAGAAAATCCAGCGATCGATGAAGGTGCCGATGACGCGGCTTCCGGTGTGCTGGGCAAAGAAGGTGATGAAGGCATCCGTTGTCACGTGGCCGTGGCGAAACGCTTGCGTGTAGGCGCTCAGCGCGGAGAAGAACGCCTCGTCCCCGAGGGACACCCGAATGGCGTGCAGGGTCAGCGCGCCGCGCTTGTAGACGCGATCGTCAAACATGTCGCGCGGCCCCGGGTCGCCCACAACGAGGTCTTTGGGTAGCTTGTTGAGCTCGTTACGAAACGCGCGGGCACTCTGATCTGCGCTCCGCCCGCCGCTCTGTTCCTCCCATAACCACTCGGCGTAGCAGGCAAAGCCCTCGTGTAACCAGATGTCTTGCCACCTTGAGACCGTGAGGCTGTTTCCGTACCACTGGTGGGCCAGTTCGTGGGCGATCAGCCGGTCGCTGCCATGCACTCCGTCGGCGTGATTGCGCCCGAACACCGCCAGACCGTGCGCCTCCAGCGGAATCTCCAGCTCGTCGTCGGTCACCACGACTGAGTACGACGAGAACGGGTAGGGCCCAAACCGGTCGGAAAAGAACGTGATCATTTCGCCCAGCCGCCCGAAGTCCGTCGCCACCTCGCTCGAGTGGTCGGCGGGGAAGAACAGGCTCTGCGCCACCGGGGACGCCGCCAGATCCCGCCTGCGGTAGCGGCCGATCGCCACGGTGGCGAGATACGTGGCCACGGGCTCGCGCACATAAAATGTCCAGCTCGTGCGGCCCGACCGTGCCGACTGCGACACGAGCGTGCCATTGGAAATAACGGTGTAGCCCGATTCGCAGCTCACGCTGATGCGATAGGTGGCCTTGTTGCTCGGATGGTCGTTACACGGAAACCAGGTTTGTGCGCCAATAGGTTGCCCCGACACCAGCACACCGTCGTCGAGCTCTTCCCACCCCACCTCGCCCCAGGCGCTGCGCACCGGATGCGGCGCACCGCGGTAGCGCACCAGAATCTCGAACGACACCCCCGCCTGCAGCGTCGTGGCCGCGGTCACCACGAGTTTGCGCGCCGTGTGGGTGAATTTGCGCGCCGCCACCCCGTTCACGGTCACCTTGTCCACGGACAAACCGGCGCAGTCAAGACTGAAACGATCAAGCCGGCCGGTGGCCCGTGCGGTGATGATCGCCGTGGCGTTCAGCCGGTTCGTGGCCACGCGGTAGTCAAGGGCGAGGTCGTAGTGCTCCGCGAGATACCCGCCATTTCCGCTGGTGGGAATGTAGGGATCACCAGCGGTTGCGGAGCCGGAGTGGAGAGTGGGAAGAGAGGGCATCAGACCTCCCACTATTTCATGACCGGCTGCACATCAGCCACCGGAACCGGCCATGGCGGGGCGTGCCACGGCGAGATGGGGTTTCCCGACCAGATCGATCCGGTAGGAACCCGTTCGCCGCGCATCACGAGCGAGGCCGGTCCCACGGTCGATCCCTCATCGACCGACGCCGCGGGCAGGATCACGCTGTGCGGGCCCAGCGTCGATCCGGCGGCCATCACCACCGTGTCGAGCTGCATAATACGGTCGTGAAAAAGGTGCGTTTGCACAACGCAGCCGCGGTTCACGGTAACGCCGTCACCGAGGTTCACGAGGTCGGCTTCGGGTAGCCAGTACGACTCGCACCACACTCCCCGGCCCACCGTGGCACCCAGGCTACGCAGCCACACGGCCAGGGCGGGTGTTCCGGCCGCCTTCGCCGCGAACCACGGCCGCGCCACAATCTCCACAAAGCTATCCGACACGTCGTTGCGCCAGATGAACGATGACCAGAGCGGATGCTCCGTGGCCGCGATGCGCCCCACCAGCAGCCACTTGGCCGCACTGGTCACCACTGCGGCGAGCGCTCCCGCCGCCAGCAGCACCACGCCGGAGAGGGCAATCGCAAAGCCGAGACCCACGGTGAGCCAGAGCCATTCGAGGCCGCCCAGCACGCCGAGGGCCACCAGCGCACTCACGATCGCGGGCACCAGGCGCAGAATCTCCCACAGTGCCCGGGCCACCTTCAGCTGCGTGGGCGGGTCGAATGTTCGCGCCTCGTCGGCATCCGTTATGGTTCGACGCAGCCGCGCTGCCGGGTTGCCCAGCCAGCTGGAACCCCGCTTAGCTTTGCGCGGGGTGGACGAGAGCACGGCCACGAGACCATTGCGGGGCACGGTTCGGCCGGGCCCCGCCATGCCGCTGTTGCCGAGGAACGCGCGACGCCCCACCTTGGCCGGGCCAATGTGCAGCCAGCCTCCACCCAGTTCGTAACAGGCCACCATGGTGTCATCGGCGAGGAAGGCGTCCGGCGCGATGGTGGTGAGAGACGGGATGAGTAGAACCGTGCTGGCCTCCACGCCGGAGCCCACCTTGGCCCCGAGCAGCCGCAGCCACACGGGCGTGAACAGGCTCGCGAAGAGGGGAAACAAAACGTCGCGGGTGCCATCGAGCAAGCGTTCGGTCATCCACGCTTGCCAGCCGATGCGGCTCCGCACCGGGTAGTAGCCCTCCCGCAGTCCCATGCTGAGGACCCGCACCGCCCCGATCACGAGCAGGGCGTAGAACACTCCGCCCACAAGAACGGCGAGCGGCATCATCGCTGCGGCGCGCAGCAGGGCGGAGCCGAGCGAGTCGGCGTCGCCGATAGCAAGGCCGAGCAGCAGGGCTCCCAGAGCGATCGCGAGTGCCGGAATTCCGGTGAGCGCAATCGATCCGGCCGCAAAGAGGGCGAGCCAGCGGCGACCGGCGGGCGGGCGATCGGCGGGCCACGACGACTTGGCCGAGCCGACGCGGCGGGCCGGGGACCCGGCCCAGCGTTCACCGGCCGGCACCGCATCACTCACTGCGGCTCCCGGTTCAATCTGGGCGCCGTTTCCAATGTGGGCGCCGCCGAGCAGGGTACTGCGGGAGCCGATCTTCGCGTCGGCACCGATGTGCACGTGACCGATGCGCAGAATATCTCCGTCCACCCAGAACCCGGCAAGGTCGCACTCCGGTTCAATGGCCGCCTGCGAGCCGATCGAGAGCATCCCCGTGACCGGGGGCAGGGTGTGCAGGTCAACGTCGCGGCCGATCTGGGCACCCAGTGCGCGGGCGTAGTAGCTGATCCACGGTGCACCGGCCAGACTGTGCGCGTCAACCAGAAGGGCAACCTGTTCCGCGAGCCAGAGTCGCAGATGAACGGAACCGCCGCGGGGATAGTTGCCGGGTTTCAGGCCGCGCAGCAGCAGCCGTGCGGCTACAACGGAGATCGTCATTTTGCCCACCGGGGTGACGAAGAGCAGGAAGCCCGTCACCACGGCCCACCACGAGAGTGTGGGGACAAAAGTGGATGCGCCCCAGGCCGCGAGCAGGTTGTTCGCCACCGCCAGATACACCAGCCAGCGGGCGCCGACCAGAACGTGGAGCGGAATGCCGAGCAGCGTCTGGGCGAACTGGCTGCCGCGCGGTGTGGGCAGAACACGACGGGTGACCACGGGGATGTCGGGAGTGCGGGCGTCGAGCTCGTCGGCGAGGGAGCCGATGCGCGGGTAATCGTAGATGTCGGCCACGGTGGTTTCGGCGAAGCGCTCCCGCACGGCGGAGACAAACTGTGCGGCGGAGAGCGACCCACCGCCATGGGCGAAGAAATCATCATCCGGGCCGGACACGGGAACGCCGAGGATCGCGGCCCACTTTTCGGCCAGCCACGTGGCTGTGGGGCTCAGCTCGGTGGCGGCACCCTCCTCGCCGGTGGCCGGCAGGGGCCACGGCAGTGCCGCGCGGTCCACCTTGCCGGAGGTACGGGTGGGAAGTTCGGCAACAACGGCAAGCAGCGGAACGAGTGCGGCGGGCAGTTCTTCGCGGAGCCGGTCCATGGCGACGGCGCGGTCGAAGCCGTGGGGGGCATCCGCTTGCCCGGCGGTGGTGAGCGCAATGTAGCCGACGAGCACGTGGTTACCAGCCGGAGTGGTCTGCACCACGGCAGCGCCGCCGGCAACCCCGGCGAGGGACTGCAGGGCGGCGTCGACCTCCCCGAGTTCGATACGGCGTCCGCCGAGTTTCACCTGGTCGTCGGCGCGGCCCACGAACACGAGGCCGGCGGCTTCGAAGCGCACGAGGTCGCCGCTCCGGTAGGCACGGTCCCAGCCGAGTTCGGCATGCGGGGCATACTTTTCGGCGTCTTTGGCGGGATCCAGGTAGCGGGCGAGCCCCACGCCACCAATGATGAGCTCCCCCGTCTCGCCCTCGGCCACGCGCTGGCCGGCCGCGTCGACCACGGCCAGGTTCCAGCCGTCGAGGGGCAAGCCGATGCGCACGAGGCTCTCGGTACCAAGCAACGCGCCGCACGACACTACGGTGGCCTCGGTGGGTCCGTAGGTGTTCCACACCTCACGATCGCGGTCGGTGATGCGGGCCACGAGGTCGGGCGGACAGGCCTCGCCGCCGAAGATCACGAGGCGCACCCGTTCGAGGGCGTCCTGCGGCCAGAGCGCCGCGAGCGTGGGCACGGTGGAGACCACGGTGATGCCGTGCGCAATGAGCCAGGGGCCGAGGTCTGCCCCGGAGCGCACGAGTGACCGGGGGGCGGGAACCAGGCAGGCGCCGTTGCGCCAGGCTAACCACATCTCTTCGCAGCTGGCGTCGAAGGCAACGGAGAGGCCGGCGAGCACGCGGTCGCCCGTGCCAATCGGTTCATCGCGCAGAAAGAGGCCGGCCTCGGCATCAACGAAGGCTGCGGCGGAGCGGTGCGTGACAGCCACGCCTTTGGGCACCCCGGTAGATCCCGAGGTGAAGATCACCCAGGCGTCGTCCTCGGGCGTGGGAATGACGCCGGTGGGAAAGACCAGGCCCGGGTCTTCGTTCGCGGGCAAGCCACGCGCGGCGAGCGCGGCACCGTCAACGCTGTCACGCACGGCAAAGACGGCCCCCGTGCCGATGATGCCCACAACCTGCGCCTCGGTGAAAACGAGCCGGGCGCGTTCCTCGGGGTCGTCGGCGTCGACGGGCACGTAGGCCGCGCCAACCAGCAGGGTGGCGAGAATGGACACGTAGAGGTCGCGGGTTCCCGAGGGGATGCGAATCCCCACGTTGTCCCCGCGCCGCACTCCGCTGCGGCTGAGCCTCGTGGCCTGGTCGTTCACCAGCCGCAGCAGGCCACGGTAGCTGATGGCGCCGGCCGCGTCTTCCAGGGCGAGCGCCTCCGGGTGCAGCTGCGCCGTCGCGGCCAGAATGTCGGCGAGGGTGCGCGCCGGGGTGACGCGTGATCCGGCCTCGAGCACGCGCTGCGGATGCACGTGCCGCTGGTTCTCATCTAGTGTGCTGACGTTCACGGCGCTCCCTTTATTACGCGGCCTTTTCGGCCGTGCACGGGCTTAGTTTAGAGGTCGGAGGTGTCGCGCTGACGGCACGGTCGGCATCCGCTTCTGCAACGCGGCGTAACCCTACTTGGATCTTCGGGGTACACCGGTCGATGATGAGGTTCACCACATGATTCTCGAGGGGAGACCGATGAGCACTCACAACAACGCGCGACGGATCGAAACTGGAGACCTGGGCGAGATGCCCACCCCCCAGCCGTTCGGCGGGCTCAGCCCCGAAGATTTCAAACTGGCGTTTCGCAATCACCCGGCCGGTGTCGCCGTGATCACCGCGGATGCGGGCGACGGCCCAGTGGGGCTCACCGCAACCTCGGTGTTTTCGGTCAGTGCGGAGCCGCCGCTGCTGGTGTTCTCGCTCTCCGACCAATCGTCCAGCGCACCCACCATCGGGCGGGCCGACACCGTGGTGGTGCACCTCCTCGGTGCCGACCAGCTGTCCATCGCCCAGCTCTGCGCCACGAGCGGCATCGACCGCTTCGCGGACACGGAAATCTGGGACCGCCTCGCCTCGGGAGAACCCTATTTTCCCTCGGCCCACGCGTGGATTCGTGGGCGGGTGATCAATCAGATGGCGGCCGGAAGCTCCACCGTGATTGCCGTGCACGCCCTGGAATCGCACGTGTCCAACGACGGCGCTGGTTCCGACGCACTGGTGTACCACAACCGCACGTGGCACCAGTTGAGTGAGTCGTCCGCCATCGCCTAGAATCGACTGCACTCCCCCCGGAGTGACTGCTCCGCGCACGGCTACGCGGCGAGACCCTTGAGGTACCGCGCGAGAGCCTGCGGTGCGGAGCGAGGCGCTTCCGCTTCGACCACCGCGTTGTAGTTGGTGTTCGTGTTCACGTCGTAGGTGAGCACGCGGCCGTCCTCCGCCTCGATGAACTCGATGCCGAACACTTCGAGCCCGGCCCGGCGACCGAACTCCAGATACTTCTCGATGATGGAATGATCGAAGTCGTCGCGCACGCTGAACAGCTGTTGCCCGGCCACGGGGGCAATCGTGGCTCCGTGCGGCATGATCAGTTCGCGGGTGATCGGGTCGATGGCACAGGCATCCGCGGGGCACAGCTGAAAACCGCCGCGCGCGGTATCGGCCTTCACCGCGTAGATGAATTCACCGCCCACAATTTCGGCCCGCGTGATGAAGGGCTCTGCCGCCCGGATGTATTCCTGCACGAGCGTGATGCCGTCTTGCGACTGTTCAAAGTCGGGGCCGTTCACGTACTCGGCGAGCTCCTCATGGCTGTCGATCTTACGCACCCCGAGGCCCTTGCCGCCCTGGTTGTGCTTGATGATGAACGGTGCCGTGAAGCCGCGAGCCGCGTCGAGAATCTGTGACCGACCCACGGCGGCAACGGTGCGCGGAGTATCGATTCCGGAGGCCTTCAGCGCCACGAGCTGCTCAACCTTGCTCATTTCGAGTTCAAGCACCCGGCGACCGTTCACGGTGCGACGACCGTGCGCTTCCAGCCAGGCCAGAACCGCGCGGGCGTAGTCCTTCGACATTCCGTGATCGCGAGTGTGAGCGGATGCGCTGATGCGCGACCAGAAAATACCTTCCGGCGGTACCGAATCCAGGTCGAGGACCCCGTCGGTGAGCAGCCACTCCTTTACATGCATTCCTTCGGCTTCAAAGGCGCGAGCAAAGGGCGGGAACCATTCCGGGTTTTCGTGCAGGGCATAGATCGTGGGCTGGCTGGAACTCATGGCAGATCCTTTCGAAAACGGGGGTGCCTCAGACACAAGGCGGGTGAGCGGGGCAGTATTCCGGGGCGCTTTACTGCGGGATCATGATGCCGTTGCCCGGACCCATCGGCAGGTCGAAGAAGAAGAACACGCTGAGTACGGCCACCCAGCCCACCCAGAACGTCACCGCGAAAGGCAGCATGCGCGCAATGATGGTGCCGAGGCCGGCCTGCGGCTCATATTTGCGCAGCATGGTGAGCAGCACGATCAGGTACGGATTCAGGGGGGTGAGTACCTGGGTGGCCGAGTCTCCCACCCGAAATGCGCCCTGAATGAAGGCGGGTTCGTACCCGAGCAGCACGAACAGCGGCACGAACACGGCGGCCATCAGCGTCCACATTGCCGATCCCGAGATGATGAACAGATTCAGAATGGATGCCAGCAGCACGAACGCGAGAATGGCCGGGAACCCGGTGAGGCCAATGGCCTGGAGCCCGCCGGCACCGGCAACGGCAATCCAGCTGCCAATCCCCGAGTAGTTGAACAGGGCCACGAACTGACCGAGGATGAAAGCCAGCACGAGGAAGCCGCTCATGTCTTTGATGGCCTGCCCCATCACGCGTGGAACGTCACTTCCCGTGGAGATGGTTCCGGTGATTTTGCCGTACACGAGACCGGGCACAACGAAGAGCGCGAACACGATGAAGACGATGGAGCTCAGTAGCGGCGACCGCGGCAAGAACCCGCCGTCCTCGTTGCGCCAGGGGGAATCGGGCAGCACCGCTGCAACCACGATGAGCGCCGTCACGAACAGCCCCACAATGAACGACCAGCGCAGCCCGCGGTTTTCCGTGGCGGTGAGCGTGGAGCTCAGGGTCACCGGGGTCGTCAAATCGTCGTCGACCAGCTCGGTGCGCGAGACGCTCTGGCGTCCAAGCCGGGGCTCCAGCACCTTGTCAATGATGAAGCCGGCAATCGCGATGAGCACCACCGACGAGACCACATTGAAGAAGTAGTTGGAGATGGGCGTCACGACCGAACCGGCGTTGGGCAGGTTGACGGTGACGGCCGTGGTGATACCGGCGAAAAGAGCATCAAGGCTCGTGACGAGCATTGAGGTGGAGTACCCGGCTCCCACCGCGGCGAAACCTCCGAGCAGCCCCGCAACCGGATGCCGTCCCGCGGCCTTGAACACCAGCGCCGCCAGCGGGGGAATCACGACAAAAGCCGCATCGGACATGATGGAGCCGAGCACGCCGACAAATGCCACGGCGTAGGGCAACGACCAGCGGGGTGCGGAGCCAAATGCCTTGCGAATGAGGGCGGAGAGCAGGCCCGACTTCTCGGCCACACCGACCGCGAGCAGGATGGGCAGCACGGTCGCCAGTGGCGGGAAACCGAGATAGTTGGCGCCAATGTTCTGCGTGAACCAGGTGAGTCCCTCTGCAGTGAAGAAGCCCTGGATGACGGTGACCTCGTCGCTGCCGGGCACCTGCACCGAGACGTTACCCCAGGCCATCAGGGTGGAGGCCACGGCCGTGATGCCGAACAGAATGAGAAAAAGCATGAAGGGGTCGGGCAGTTTGTTGCCCACCCGTTCGATGCCGGTGAGCACGCGATCGATGATGACGGTTCGACGGCCGGTGAGAGGCGGTGCGGTGGTCATAAATCCCCCAGGAAGCGGTGCGGAAGGTGTGGATGCGGAGCGGAAGCGTCAGTCAAAGAAGTGCGGCACGTCGATCGCCCCGCCCTGGGCGGCAAACTCCGCGGCCACGCTCGCCCGTAGGGCCGGGTCACAGAGAAAATCAAGGGCGGTGAGAGCCAGGCCACTGGCGCCGTCGAGCGCGCCGAGCTCGGCGGCATCCGTTTGGGCGGCATGGGCGAACTCGCGCGTGTGCAGCGCCACGTGCGGCGCAGCGATTTTGATGAGGGGATGAATACCCGGAATGCGAAAACTCACATTGCCGAAGTCGGTGGAGGCGGCAATGGTTTCGGAGACCACGCCGAGCGGCAGCGGGTGGCGGCCGCGGCGCTGCTGCGCGGTGACCCAGCGCCCGGTGAGCACCTCGTTTGTGCGCACGGGAAGGGAGGGAGCGTGTTCGTCCCAGTCAATCTGCACCGTCGTTCCGGTCATCAGGGCGGCGCCCTCGGCGATTCCCTCGAGGCGATCGCTCAGATCCTTCAGCGTGTCGGCGAACTTGGAGCGAGCGTACAGTTTGAGCACAGTCCGTTCGGGGATGATGCTCGGCCGTGTTCCCCCCTCGGAGATGATGGCGTGCACGCGGTCAACGGGGGGAAGCTGCTGGCGCAACAGACCGATCGCCTGATAGGCCAGCGTGGCAGCGTCGAGGGCATTGCGGCCCATGAAGGGCTGCGCGGACGCGTGGGCCGCCACACCGGTATAGGTGACGGTGAGCACGCGGCGGCCGAGCCACACCTGGTCGGCGAGGTCGTAACCGTAGGGGTGCACCATGATGGCGGCGTCGAGGCCGTCGAAGGCACCCTGCCGAGCCATCACCTCCTTGCCGGAGAACCCTTCCTCCGCCGGCGTTCCCAGAAAGACAACCCGCCCGGGGAAAGCCTCGGGGTCCTCCATAAGCGTCGCGGCCAGAGCGAGGAACGCCCCTACCCCGGTGGCGGCAATAACATTGTGCCCACAGCCGTGACCCACGTCCGGCAGGGCATCGTACTCACTCAAAATCGCGATTGCCGGTCCGTCCCCCGACCCGATTTCAGCGCGGATGCCGGTGGCCACGCCATGAACACCCAGCTGGGCGTCGATCCCGTGTCGGGTCAGTACCTCCACGAGGTAGGCGGCGCTGCGATGCTCGGCGAAGGCAGTTTCGGGGTCGGCGTGCAGGGTGTGCACAATGCCGTTGAGCTCCCCGGCGAGCGCGTCAACATGAGCGTCCACGGTGGCCACGAGCTGTTCCGGCGCTCCCGCGAATGGCGACGGCACCGCCACGAAGGCGCTCATGCGCCGGGTGGTCTCCTCCTGAAGCTTCTGCAGATAAATAGGATTCGGCTCGGTCGAAGAGGTCATCTCTCTACCCTAGACACGTGGTACACCCCACGTGGGCGCGGAAATCTATTCGTAACAGTCGGGTCGTCAGGTCATGGCCGGTCGGCCGACACGCGGAACGCGGGCGGTCAGAATGACAAGGCCCGCCACCAGGAGCAGCACTCCGGCAGCCGTGGAGAGGGTGAACACCTCCTGCAGCACCAGCACGCCCAGCAGAGTGGCCGTGACGGGTTCCAGAAGTGTGAGCGTAGCCACCTGGGCGGCGGGGAGCGCGCGGAGGCCCCGGCCAAAGAGCGTGTAGGCCAGAGCCGTGGTGACCACGGCGAGCCACGCTACTGTGACCAGGCCGGCGGGCCGAGACATCCACTCGAGATTGGTGCTGAGCAGCACGGGAAGCGAGAGGGCGGCGGCCACCCCGAAGGTGGTTCCCATGGCAAGCGCCGGCGACCAGCCACGGTCAAGGAGTAGCTTCGTGGTGACCGTGTACACGGCGTAGCAACCGGCGGCGCCAAGCGAGGCGGCGAGTCCCGGCAGGGTGAGCGTCATTGCTCCCCCGGTGCCGAGCCCCGACAGAACCGCAATGCCGAGCGCAGCCACGGACGTGGCGATGGCCCAGCGGATGCCGGGAGCGCGTCCGCGCACCGCCCACTCGAGCAGGCCGGTGAGCACCGGCGCACAGCCCAGCGCCACCAGAGTACCCACGGCCACACCGTTCTGCGCCGTGCCGGTGAAGAACGTGGGCTGATACCCGGCCACACCGCACGCTCCCAGAAGAACGAGAACACCGGCGCTCATGCTGCTCCGCCCTGCCGGCCACCGCACCCGTTGCACTCCTGGCCTGCGCCGTGCCCGTTCCGCGAATGCGGCGACCAGGGCGAGTAACACGCCGCCGCCCACGATGCGGGCCGCGCCGAGGGAGGTTGCCGACGCCTCGCTGCCGCCCAGCGCCTGGGCCGTGCCCGTGGTGCCAAAACACACCGCGGCGATCACGATCAGCACAATGGAACCCCGCGTGGTCATGCCTCATTCTTCCACGGTGCGCAAACGGGAGGCACACAGAAGCCCCCGCCATGAGGCGGGGGCTTCTGTGTGCCTCGAGCGGCTGCAGCCGTTTTAGTGGGTGGTGAGCACCGGCTCGTCGAACTGGTTGCTGGTGTTGTTCACGCCGCCGGCCTTGAGGGCGGCGTCGCCGGCGAAGTACTCCTTGTGGTTATCGCCCAGGTCGGAGCCCGACATGTTCTGGTGCTTGACCGTGGCGATTCCCTCGCGGATCTCGCGGCGCTGCACGCCCTTCACATAGGCGAGCATGCCCTGACCGGCGAAGTAGCCCTTGGCCAGATCATCGGTAGAGAGGGCTGCCGTGTGGTACGTAGGCAGGGTGATGAGGTGGTGGAAGATACCGGCTTCGGCCGAGCTGTCGCGCTGGAACGTACGAATCTTTTCGTCGGCGTTTTGAGCCAGCTCGGTCTCGTCGTAGTCCACGCTCATGAGCTTGGCGCGGTCGTACGACGACACGTCCTTGCCCTCGGCGAGCAGCGCGTCGTAGGCCTGCTGACGGAAGTTGAGGGTCCAGTTGAACGATGGGCTGTTGTTGTAAACAAGCTTGGCGTTCGGGATCTCCTTGCGCACTTCGTTCATCATCGCGGCGATCTGGCCGATGTGCGGCTTTTCGGTTTCAATCCAGAGCAGGTCGGCGCCATTGCGCAGCGAGGTGATGCTGTCGAGCACGCAGCGTGCCTCACCGGTTCCGGCACGGAACTGGAACAGATTGCTGGCCAGACGCTTCGGTCGCAGCAGCTTGCCGTCGCGCTTGATGACAACATCGCCGTTGCCCAGGTCAGCTTCGGTGATCTCGTCCACGTCGAGGAAGGAGTTGTACTGGTCACCGAGGTCACCAGGTGCCGTTGTCACGGCGAGCTTCTGGGTGAGGCCGGCCCCGAGCGAGTCGGTGCGGGAGACGATGATGCCGTTCTCGATGCCGAGCTCCAGGAACGCGTATCGCACGGCGTTGATCTTGGCAATGAAGTCCTCGTGCGGAACCGTGACCTTGCCGTCCTGGTGGCCACACTGCTTCTCGTCCGACACCTGATTCTCAATCTGGATGGCGCAGGCACCCGCCTCAATCATCTTCTTGGCGAGGAGGTACGTGGCCTCGGGGTTTCCGAATCCAGCATCGATGTCGGCGATGATCGGCACCACGTGGGTCTCGAAGTTGTTGATCTGCGTCTGAAGCGCCGCGATCGTGGCGTCGTCGCCCACGATCCGGGCGTTGTCGAGGCCGGTGAAGAGCAGGTCGAGTTCGCGGGCATCCGCTTGCCGAAGGAAGGTGTACAGCTCTTCGACCAGCGCGGGGACTGCCGTTTTCTCGTGCATGGACTGGTCGGGGAGCGGACCGAACTCGCTGCGAAGCGCGGCTACCATCCAGCCGGACAGGTAGAGGTAGCGCTTGTTCGTGGTCTTGAGGTGCTTCTTGATGGAGATCATTTTCTGCTGGCCGATGAAGCCGTGCCACACCCCGAGTGACTGCGTGTAAATAGAGGAGTCTCCGTCGTACTCGAGCATGTCCTTGCGCATGATATCGGCGGTGTACTGGGCGATCTCGAGGCCGGTCTTGAAGCGATTCTGCGCACGCATGCGGGCCACCGACTCGGGGTTGATCGCATCCCAGCTGCTGCCAACCTGCTTCTTCAGCGCTTGAACGGACGTGATGTCGTCTTCGTAGAGAGTCATTGTCATTCCTTCGACGGGAGAGTTGTGGAGCCTGGACGAAAAATGTGGCGACCCGGTATCGGCTGCTGGTTACAGACTCCTCCCTGCGAGCGGGGTTGCGATCAGACTTCTTCACAGAACTTTGCCGTTTCTTCTGCGATTGAGAAGAAAACCACGGTCCGGCTTCGGACAGAGCCGAAAAGAGTGCCTGATTTACCCTCGAACGGGGCACTGGGGGCCTCACCAGGAACACACGACCGGTGTGGTCGTCCCGCCCGCCCATCCCGGTTCACGCCCAGACAATCGTGGTTTCATGGAACAATATGCGCCCGTTACGCCGGGCAGGAAAAGAGCTGTTATGGCGAATGAGACACTCGGTATCTCCGTCCCTCGACTGTCGTCGTTTACCAATCAGGGCTCCGCGGACCGCACCGTGTCCGTGCTGGGTCGAGGTCGACGATTCGCCCAACTCATGGGGATCGCCAAAAAAAATGGCCTCTTTCCCCTGCGCAAACTCGACTTTGGCTCGGCGCCGAGCGGGGCAGCCACGCGCCTGGTGCAGGCCGAGGGACTGCGCCGTGCACTGGAGGAGGCCGGCGGAGCCTTCGTGAAAATCGGCCAACTCATGTCCACCCGAACGGATGTGCTCCCCGAGGAGTTCGTGTCGGCTCTCTCCCAACTGCAACATTCCGTCGAACCGGCACCGTGGGACGATGTTGAACCGCTCCTCGTGACGGAGTTCGGAGCCCCACTGGAGAGTCTGTTCTCCTCGTTTGACCGCGAACCCGTGGCCGCGGCATCCATTGGCCAGGTTCACCGTGCCACATTGAAATCGGGCCAAGTGGTGGCCGTGAAGGTGCAGCGACCCGGAATTGTTCCCGAGGTGAAGCGCGACGTGGACATCGCCCTGCGCATGGTGAATGTGCTCAGCCTGTCGTCGCCTCAGGCGCGGGCGCTGGGCATCAGACCCGCCGCCGCCCAGTACGGCGCCGATCTCATTCGCCAACTCGACTTTCGCCTCGAGGCCCGCAACCTGCTGGCGCTTCGGGCGCTGCAGGCTCGTGGCCCCCACGCCGAAGAGATTCGCCTGCCGGAACTCATCGAATCGCTGTCAACCGATCGCGTCATTCTGATGGAGTTTCTAGAGGGTGACACCTTTGCTGCCCTGAACGAGAGAGCGGATGCGGCGCCAGCCGCCCTGACCGCGGCGATGCGGGTGATCCTGAGCGCTTTTGTGCGGCAGATCGTTTTTGACGGGGTGTATCACGCAGACCTGCACCCCGGAAACATCATGCTGCTCGCCAACGGCCAGCCGGCTCTCGTGGACTTCGGGTCGGTGGGCCGACTGGACCTCCAGCTGCGCGAATCGGTTCAGGAACTGCTCATCGCCTTTCTGCAATCCGACACCCAGCTGATTGCGGATGGTCTCCTCCAGCTGGCACCGCTCACCGCGGGCTCCGATGAGCGCGGATTTCGCCGGGACCTGAGTGCCTTCATCACGCTTGAGCTCGGACCGGGAGCGCGGATTGATGTGACCACCGTCGACTCGATGGTCGCGATCCTGGTGCAGTATTCGATGGCCATCCCCACGGAATTCATCGCGGCCGCGCGCGCCCTCGTCATTCTCGAGGGAACCCTGCGTTCCACGTTGCCCGACTTTGATCTGTTGGAAGAAGCGCGCGGGCTGGCCGCGGGCCAGATTCGCGACCAAATGGCCCCCGCCAACCTGCGGGAAGTGGGAACCACCGAGCTGCTTGCTCTGCTGCCAAGCATCCGCCGATTGCCGCGTCGCTTCGATCAAATCGGGCTCGCGCTGGAAACAGGCAAGCTCGGTGTCAATGTTCGGCTCCTCGCCCATCCGGACGACCGCCGGTTGCTGGCCGGCTTCATCCGGCAGATCGGGGTCGGCGTGGTGGGTCTCGTGAGCGGAATCCTGGCACTCGGGTATCTGACCGCGCCACTGCAGGCATCCGCTTCGGTGGGCTTGATCAGTACGGCGAGCGCCGGGGTCGCTCTCGGGTCGACTTCGATCGTGCTGCTCGCGGCGGCGCTGGTGGATGCGCTCGTGTCGCGCCACCGCGACTGACCCCGCCGCTGCCACCCGGTGTCGGCCGGCGCCGTGCGGGAATGTACCCCAAATGGGTGAGAAGTGAGCAAATATCAGGTAGTCTCGAAAATCAGCTGAACAGCCGCTCCGGTTCAGAGGTGGTCCCCAGGCTTGAGCGGAGTGACCAGCTGCCCGTTGAAAGCAGCCCGTCAGACACTGAACCAGCACCTGAACGTTCACCCCGTTGCTCGCCGGCACACCGGCGGGGGCAACACAGCCGGGAGAGCGAGAAAATGCGCACTCATGACCGACGATGATCTTCTCCGTGAAGCCGATTACACGAGCTACCACGACTCCTGCCGCGACCCGCACATCACCCCGTCCGAAGACCTCGTGGAGTGTCGGCGGCAAACCGGCCACACCGACACCCACGCCACGCGGTCCGGCCTGCTCGCCATCCGCTGGACAGCACACGACGGCGATCGCTGACCCCACGGCCAAATCGCCCGCGCCAGTGGCGCGGGCGATTCTGTTGATCTGCTGCAATGTGAGACCGCTTCGGTTACCCCACGGCTGGCAGCGCCGGATAATCCGAGACGGTCACCGGAGTGCTGGTGTTGCCGATATTCGATGAGCCTCCCACACCGTTGACGACGTTGGAGATGCCGCCCGCACCCCGGTTGGGATCGAGGAAGATCGTGGTCATATTGTGGAGGCTCCCGGGGGCCAGGGTCTCCGGCACCTCGAACGCATTTGCCGCGAAGATGTCGACGCCCTGGTTGAAGAAGCTGTAACTGCCAAGCGCGGATGCCGTGAACGTGGTGACAGAGTCTGCAACCTTCAACGCGGACCAGCCAAGAACGTCTGGCGCCTGCATCCACGATTCCTGGCTCGGCGGGTCATAGGCCAACTCGTTCTGGAAGAAGACAATCTCGCCGCCGTTGCCTTTCCAGATCACGTTGTGCTCCTGGTAATGCTCCACGAAGAGTCCGGTAGCGGTCACATTGTCGCCGTTGACGATCACGCCGTTCTTGGCGGTATTGATGGTCCAGCCCACCGTGCCGGCAATGCCGTGGTCTGCGCGCCAGGCCCAGATGTCATCGAGGATGACGTGGTCACTATTGACCTGCAAACTGACGTCGGCCTTACCAACATTCGGTCCGCCGATCCGGAAGAACACATCCTGCAGGGCGGTCGGGTTGGCCGCACTGGTGGTCGACTTCTTCTCCTTCGACGTCTTGCTGCTGCCGATCTGCAGCAGCACCGGGGAATTCTTTGTACCCGCATCAAACGTTATTCCGGCGATGTCCACACCCGGGACATCCGGGACCGTCATGACGACTGCACCCTTCATCGCGGTCAGTGTGGCAATACCCATACCCAGCACAACGGTGTCGGCCGTTTTTACCTCGATCGTCTTGTCGATGGGATACACACCCGGTGTGAAGAGCAGGTTCTGACCTTTTCTCAGCTGCTTGTTGATGGTCTGAACCGAATCGGTGGGCTGTGCCACGTAGAACTGGGACAGCGGAATACTGCGGCCCGGCGTGGGCCCGTTCTCCCACGTTGTCCCGGTGGTGTTGATGCCGGCAGCCGGAACGAACACGTTATAGGTGCCATCAGCATCGATATAGAGGTAGGGCTTTTCTTTGCTCGCCGGGGTCTGGTCGAGCGTCGTGTACGGACCACACACGTCGGTGACGGCCGGAAAACACTCCGCCGGCGCGCCGGTGACGCCGGAGAACACCTGGTTCCACACCCCGTTCGACCAGCCACCGATACTGCTGTTGCGCACGATGTACTGCTGCTGGGACCCGTTAATGACAAAGCCGGTCTTCGAATCGGCAATGAAACCGCCACTGGCATACTGCGGACCGTCGCTGCAGTAGTCCATCAGCGAGAGGTTGCCGCCGGTGATGTTCACCCGGCGCATCGGCGATGCCTGCGATGCGGCCCAGAAGTTTGCTGACGACCGGCACCCCTCACCGCCCATGACGTTGATGGTGAGGTTCGACATCGAGCGCCAGAAGTTATCCAACGCGATGCATCCGGATTCGGGACGGCACCGGTTATAGACATCCACATGGCCGTTGATGGTGACATCGGTGGGGTTTTGACCTAGGCCCGCCACCTCGGTGTAGTACCCGACCTGGATCAACAGCGGTTGCTCAGCGCTGCCGTAACTTCCGGGCTTGAAGAGCAGCGCGTACCGATTCGTGCCCATTTCGTCATTGATCTGCTGATCTTTGATCGCATCGACTTCGGCCTGAATCTGGCTGGTGGACATGCTCGGGTCGAAGATTCGTACGTTGGGCCCAAAATCCGGTTGACCGGCGCTCGGTTGACCGGCGCTCGGTGCATTGGCCGGAACCGCCAGGGCGGGCGATGCGCTGGTGAACGCGAGTGCTGCGACCAGTGCGCTGGCCGCCACCAGGGCAAACAACCGGCGTCGTTCAGGAGGAGCGGAAGACGTGACATGTGTCAGCGACATTGCTGGCCTGCTTTCTGAAGAAGGATTCCGCGCGTGAGAGCGCTCTCAGCATGAGAGTAGTGCCCTCGACCCGCCACGTCAACCGCTTGCAGAACGAACGGGGAGGTGCGGCCGGTCGTGCGAAAACTCTGTCGCTGAAACGTCTCGATCGGGTCTCCTCACACTGGCGTCGTGCAGAATAGGACAGCGAAGCCGTGGGCTTAGGCCAGAACCGAGCAGCGCAGGAAGACTGACTATGACGAAGACCATCATCATTACCGGTGCCAGCGACGGTATTGGCGCCGCAGCCGCCCGGCAGCTCTCGGCCAACGGCCATCGCGTCGTGGTTGTGGGTCGCTCCGCAGCCAAAACGGCTGCGGTTGCAACGGAGATCGGGGCGGAATACTTTGTTGCCGACTTCGCCGAGCTGTCTCAGGTTCGACGACTCGCGGATCAACTTCTGGCGGCCTATCCGTCAATTGATGTGCTCGCAGACAACGCCGGCGGCATCATGGGCGAACGCACCCTCACCGTCGACGGCTACGAAAAGACGTTCCAGGTCAACCACCTGGCGACGTTTCTGCTTACGACCCTGCTGCTGCCCAGTCTTGAGGCGGGCGGAGCCACCGTTATTCAGACGTCCAGCAGGGCTGCGCGTTTGTATGGAAAGTTTGACATCCACGATCTCCAGAACGCGCACGGTTACGCACCGCAGACAGCCTACGGAAATGCCAAGCTCGCGAACATTCTTTTCACGAAAGAACTGCAGCGCCGGTACTCCGGGCGGGGAATCGCGGCGGTCGCATTCCATCCCGGCGTGGTGGGCACCAACTTTGCCAGCGACACGACCCACATTATGCGCCGGCTGTACCACGGCCCGCTGAAGCGGCTGCTCACCCTCACCCCAACAGCCGGAGCCGACCAGCTGGTGTGGCTGGCTGAGGGCACCCCGGGAGTCACCTTCGAACCCGGAGGTTACTACGAGTCCCGAAAGCTGGCCACACGGGTAAATGCAGCGCAGAACGACGCGCGCCTTGCCGAACAGCTGTGGGACGAATCGGCCGCACTGGTGTGACCGGTCGCCTCAGCCAGCACCGCTCGTGGCAGGCAGCCCACTTTTCAGCTGCACTTGTCATACTGACCACATGACTCGTGCACTCATCATCATTGATATTCAGCGTGACTATTTTGCCGGCGGTGCGTTACCGCTGGTCGAACCGGATGCCGCGGCCACAGCTGCGCATGCTGTTCTTGAATCATTCCGCGCCTCTGGCGAACCGGTGGTGCATATCTTTCACGTGGCCACGGACCCGGCAGCTACGTTCTTCCTGCCCGGAACTCCCGGTATCGAAATCCACCCTCTCGTCACACCCCTCGACGGTGAGATCGTCCTGGAGAAGCACCAACCCAACAGTTTCATCGGTACCGACCTCGCGAACGTGCTGGCCAACACCGGTGCCGACGAACTGGTCGTCGTCGGCATGATGAGCAGCATGTGCGTGGATTCAACCGTCCGCGCCGCCGCCGAACACGGTTTCACTGTGACCGTCGTGCACGATGCGTGCGCCGCGCCGGATCTGACCTTCGGGCACACGGTCATTCCGGGCGCCACGGTGCATGCGTCCTTCATGGCCGCCCTGCACGGCAGCTTTGCCACCGTCGTCCCGAGCGCCGCACTGGTGAGCTGACCTCCTCAGGCGCCGCACCCGGTCATCGTCGGGCCGGCAGGTGTGAGTAGTCGGGAAAGTTGCCGAAGAGGCGTTCCTCTGATCCGGTGAGCCCCTGAGTGACGGCGCGCACGAGCAGATCGCCGCCTACAAATGCTCCCTTCCACGAGGCGCCAAGCCCCCCAAAAACCTCCTCCCGGTCGCCTCGACTCCGTGTCTTATTGATGCCCACCTTGAATGCCCGCAACTCTTCGGACATCCGGGCGGCGAGGTCGAGGTCGTCGGTGGCAATGGATGCCACGAGGTTACCGTTGCTGACATTCATCGCCGCCAAAAGTTCGGCCTCGGTGTCGACCAACACGATCGAGTCCAACGGCCCAAACGGTTCCGCGTGGTGCAGAGACCAGGACCGTGAGGGGTCCAGCACCGTTGCCGGGGCAATGTAGGCGCTTCGGTCCTGCCCGTCAAGGAATGTTCCCGCGGTGAGGTCACCGCGGTACAGGGGCGCGGCGCCCTTATCCAGGGCCTCCTCGAACTGCTCATACAGCGCCACGGCCTTCGTAGCGTGAATAACGGGACCAAAGTCGAGTTCGGGCAGCGGATCATCGTCTGCGGCCACCGCCAACGGGTGCCCGAACCGAAGTCCGCGCACAACCGGCAGATAGCAGTCGAGAAACTGCGGGAGCAGGCGGCGCTGCACAACATAGCGCGGGTAGGCGGTGCATCGTTGCTTGGCGTACTCAAACCCTTTCTGCAGCTGTGGCGCCAGCTGATCCCACTGGGAGAAGTCCCAGATACCCCACGCATTCAGCCCTTCCTGCTCCAGAATGTGCCGCCGACCCGTGTCGGCCAGACTGACCGCGGCCTTGCGACCGTTCGAGCGTCCTCCGACGAAGGCGAGGGCACCGATCTCGGGTGACTGAATCAAGATCTCGCCCAGATGCGACCCCACTCCAGAGATGAGGGTGACGGGTACTCCCGCGCGGCGCATGAGTGCATGCGCGAGCGTGAGCGCATGGAAGCCGCCCTGCGAGGGTGTCTTGGCGATCACGGCATTACCTGCAAGCGCTTGCACGAGCTCGGCGTGCACCTGCACGCTCAGGGGGTAGTTCCAGGACGCAATGTTCGACACCGGGCCGGACAGCGCCGTTCTCTCGTCGGGCGTGCCCGCAAGAAGCTGACGACTGATGTTCTCGAGATACCAGCGCACTCCGTCAACGCACCGGTCCACGTCGGCCAGCGCGATCCGCCACGGCTTGCCGATCTCCCACACCAGCATCAGGGCGAGCAGCTCTCGCTCCATTTCAATGAGGTCAACAGCGGCCCGCACGCGCTCAATTCGCTCGGCCAGAGGAACAATGAACCAGCGAATATGCTCTTCGGCTGCCAGGCGCACCGCGTCCATCGCTACGGAATGGTCGACGCGCGGCGGTCCGGCGATGACGGTCCCATCGATCGGCGACTGGTGGATGCCCTGATCGCCGAGATTCACCCACTCACCACCGATGAGGTTACGCAGTCCAGTGGCTTGGAACGCCTCGGGCGCGACGGCTTGGCTGCGGGCGGAGACCTCGGCCCAGGTGGTGCCCGGTTTGATTCGGAGTGACATCTTTGTCCAATGTGGGGAGGGGACGGCACCGAGGCCGGCCCAACGGAAAAGCATCTAACACACAACATCCACGGAGGCGGAACAGATGATTTCTCAGACTGTGACCCACTGAGGTGTTGGGATCTGGATGGTTTCGATGCTACTACTGGCATGCACCTGAGACAGCGTTGCGGGTGTTCTGGGGGCGAACACAGAGATAACCCCCGGTCGCCCTCATTCCGAGGGCGACCGGAGGGTACAGGAATGCTACTCCTCGCTAGTTTGTGTCGATCGTTTGGCTCTTGGGTCGGGCATCAGCTCGAGCGCGCTGTGGCACGGTATATGCGACACCCACGGTGTCGATCTGTCCGTCGAAGGCAAAGGGCATCCGGTCAACGTATGCTCTCGAGACTGCTCCACCGTAGGCGCGCCCAATGTCGAGGCAGTCATTACCTGAGAACAGCAGTGGAGCGCTCACCGGAACCTGACCGGATCCGACCTCCACGCCATCGACCCGCAGGGTCACGTGCAGCGGACCGCCGGGTCGCCGCTCCACGTAATCGGTCTCGATCTCGACGGTGTGGACGCCAGCCTCAACGGGGGAAGCCGATGAGATCTTCGTCCGCTGGATCAGGAACAGGTTGTACTCGTAGACAAGCACCCCCTCCATGAAAAAGCAGGTGAGGCCCCCGCCGGCGCCGCCGAGCTTGTAGAGCACGCCGTTCGCTCGCTCGGGGGCGTCGAGTTGGATCTTCACCGTATTGGGCCGGTTACCGAGAGCTGGCGCGCAGAACTCGGGCACTCGCACAGTATCTCCGGTCATCTCCCACTCTGTGTACGGAGGGAGGATACGGTCTTCCGGGTGCATCACCGGAACCCAGAGCCCCGCACCAATGGGCAGAACATCGTTGCGCGCCGCTTCGATCGCGAAGATCTCCTTCATGGCGGCTAGCTTCGCTGGGTTGTCAGCAGCGAGGTCGTGCGCCTGGCTCCAGTCTCGGTCGAGATCGTAAAGCTCCCAGCGGTCATTATCGGGCGTCCACTTCTTGATGCCCGGCGGTAGCCCTTGCAGCCAGGGGAGGCGTGGTCCCGCCGTGGAGGCCATCCAGCCATCACAATAAATGCTACGGCTGGCCATGATCTCGAAATACTGCGTGCGGCGGCGGCCTGCGGCGGCAGGCTTGTCGATCGAATACGCCAGACTGATCCCGTCAATCGGGTCCTGCGGGATGCCGTTAACCGTGTCGGGATGAGAGATTCCGAGGATGTCATAAATGGTTGGCACAATGTCGATCACGTGATGGAACTGAGTTCGTGGAACTGGATCAGGCTCAATGCGTTTGGGCCAGCTCACGACCATCGGGTTACGGGTGCCGCCGAGGTGAGAAGCCATCAGCTTCATTCCTTGGTAGGGCGACGAACCCGCCCAGGCCCACGCGGCATGATACTGATTGTCGGTTGCCGGTGTGCCCAACGCGTCCAGCCCACCCAATTCGTCGAGCGCGTTGAGGTGCTGTTCAATTGTGGAGGGGATACCGTTCTGCGCGAGGAGCTCGCTGATTGTGCCGTTTTGCCCCTCACCAGAAGATCCGTTATCTCCCCAGATATACATGACGATCGTGTTGTCCTTGTAGCCGAGACGTTCCACCTCGTCGAGTAGCCGACCCGCCTGCACATCGGCGTGCTCACCGAATCCCGCCGCAATCTCCATCAACCGAGCCTGAAACGGCTTCTGGTCGTCGGGAATGTCATCCCACGCCGCCAGCGAGTCCGGTCGCGGAGTCAACTCGGCATCCTGCGGAACCCAGCCTGCCGACTTCGCCCCTTCGAGCGCCTTCACGCGATAAGCGTCCCACCCGTCGTCGAAAGCGCCCGCGTATTTGTCCGCCCACTCCTTCATGATGTGGTGCGGTCCGTGCAGACACCCCGTCGCCCAGTACATGAAGAACGGCTTGTCGGGGCTGATCGCCTTATGGTCACGCAGCCATCCGACGGCGTCGTCGGCGATGTCCGCACTGAGGTGGTAACCCTCCTCGGGTGACTTGGGCGGCAGCACTGACGTGGTGTTGCGCACGAGGTTGGGCTCGTACTGGGAGGCCTCACCCGCCAGGAAACCGTAGAAGTACTCAAACCCGCAGCCGGTGGGCCACCGATCGAACGGGCCCGCTTTCGTCGTCTCCTCGGCGGGAGTGTTGTGCCACTTACCCCACGCGCCCGTTGAGTACCCGTAGTTGCGAAGCACCTCCGCTATCGTGGCGCTGCTTTTGGGGATGTGGCCGGAGTATCCGTCCCAGTCGTTCGCGAGTTCAGCGATTTGGCCCGCACCCACCCGATGGTGATTGCGACCAGTCAGCAAGGACGCTCGAGTGGGAGAGCACATCGCTGTGGTGTGGAAACGGTTATACCCGATTCCCTCCGCGCGCACGCGGTCGAGTGTCGTTGTCGTGATCGCACCACCGAATGTAGACGGGAGGGCCGGCCCGGCGTCGTCGATGAGAATAATCAGCACGTTTGGTGCATCCTGTGGCAGGTGGTGCTCGGGTGGCAACGGCGAATACGTCGAATCGGCCAATGTTCGGCCGGCGGTGCTTCCCGACGGCTTCGGCGGGAACGGCAACGTTCGTGTTGGCGGCAACGGGCTGCCGATGACGGTGCGGGGTGCAGCGTTCATGTGGGTCTCCTTCGTTTTCCCCATCTCGCCTCACAAGGTTGGCCTGCGCGACCCCTGACTCGACGAAGCCCGGCATCCGGTGGATACCGTGCAATGCGTAACCCCGAACCATGCAAGAAGTCCGTGGCTCGCGTCGTTCACCAGCTGGTGCGACATTAGCCCGAGTGCAGAGGCGCGACAAGGACCTGCAGAATCGCAAAACCGACTGCCAGAACAAGTACAGAGCTGGCCATACTGATTCGGTGACGGGCTATTTTTCTTGGAAGGGACTGCCGACATGCAACGCATCGCCAGCGGAGATTTTCTGATGGGCAGTAATAAGTACTACCCAGACGAGCGCCCTGTTCATTCCCGTCATGTTGCCGCGTTTGAAATCGATGTCGCACCGGTCACCAACCTCGAGTTCGCAGCATTCGTGAATACGACCGGGTACGTGACCATCGCTGAACGCCTCCTCGATCCTGCTGACTACCCGCACGCCGACATCGCAGATCTCGTCCCCGGCGCCCTCGTCTTTCGACCAACGAACGGCCCCGTGGATTTACGTGATTGGCGGCAATGGTGGGACTGGGTCCCCGACGCCTGCTGGAAGGCACCCGCCGGACCGGGCTCGAGCGTCAACGATCGGCCGCAGCATCCTGTTGTTCAGATCGCGTTCGAGGATGCGACCAACTACGCAGCGTGGGTCGGCAAGCGTCTGCCGACCGAGGCCGAATGGGAGTTCGCGGCACGAGGCGGACTCGACGGTGCGCGGTTTGCCTGGGGTGATCACCCAGACACCGACACGCTCCGCGGCAATCACTGGCAGGGCGATTTCCCGTATCGCAACACGGGTGCTTCAGGCTGGTTCGGCACGTCGCCAGTCGGCACTTTTGCCCCGAATCCCTTCGGACTCGTGGACATGATCGGCAACGTGTGGGAGTGGACAAGCGACTATTACTCGTTCCAACACGTTCCGCCGAGCACCACGAGTCCGGTCGACGCGGGCGGCCGACACAGCCTCCTGGCCAGCGCTGAATCGGGATCATCGATTCCCCGCCGGGTACTGAAAGGCGGCTCGCACCTGTGTGCGCCCGAATACTGTTTGCGTTACCGCCCCGCTGCTCGGTCTCCCCAGGCCGAGGACACGGCGACGACCCACATCGGCTTCCGCTGCGCCCGAAGCGTGACCGCGTGACCGGTGCGTACTTCCACGCGCTCGGCGTGTGCGCTAGAGCATCAGGGTCACGTGGCGACTCGGACGCACGCGTCCTGCCAGAGGCGGGTGAACACATCTGCTGCCGGCTCGGCGGTAGCGTCGCGGTAACCGGTACCGGCCCAGAGAGCGAGGCCGTCGGCGTCACCGCGACGGCCGGCATCCGCTCGCAGAGCAGCCGTGAGCTGGTGCGCCTGGGGGTACGCCCACGGCGCGCCCGCGTCGTGCTCGGTGATGAACGCGTTGAGTAGCCCGCGGGCGGCACGGCCGGAGAACGCCCGGGTAATCACGGTCTGGGTAAACCTCGGGTCGGCGAGCGCATTCTTATGGGCCTGCGGCGCACCGGACTCATCGGTACGCAAAAATGCCGTGCCGAGCTGCACGGCGGTCGCTCCGCCGTCGAGCAGCGCCGAGATCTGCGATCCCGAACGGATGCCCCCGGCCGCAACCACGGGTAGCCCCACGCTGCTAAGAACCGCAGCCAGGAGCTCCGGCAGCGGAATGTTCTGCGGACGGTCCGCCGTGTGAAACGTGCCGCGGTGTCCGCCGGCGTCGGGTCCCTGCACACAGAGCGCGTCGACGCCGCGGCTCTCGGCCTGCCGGGCCTCCTCCACCGAGGTGACCGTGGCGACCACACTGGTGCCCACCTGGTGCAGCCGGGCGACAACATCCACTGAGGGCAAGCCGAACGTGAACGACACCACGGCCACCCGCAGGGCGACCAGCAGGTCAATCTTCTCCGCAAACCAGTCGTCATCACTCCGGCTGGGCGGCAGTGTCACGCCGCGGGCCAACGCCTGGGGTTCGAGCGCACGGCGGTACCGCTCCACGCCAGCCAAGTCGCTGGCCGGAGCCTGCGGCAGGAACACGTTGACACCAAACGGATGCGTGGTGGTGCCGCGTACCGCTGATATTTGGCGTTCGAGCACCTCCGGCGTCTTGTAACCCGCAGCGAGAAAGCCGAGGCCGCCCTGTTCGCCCACCGCGACAACAAGATGCGGGGTGGATGCGCCCCCAGCCATCGGCGCCGCTATCACGGGAATTCGCAGGCCTGCCAGGGTGAACATGTTTGCTCCTCAGAGTGCACGCACGTGCGTGGATACTCCCATGCTGGCAGCCCGCGGGCCCCAACGGGGCGTCACGGCACAATTGGTGCCGGTTCCCTCCGCGTCAGCGCGTGGGGCAGTACTGAAGCCGGGGCCCTGCCGTCCTGGCGGAGCACACCTAATTCGTGCTGGTGGGGCGCCCGTCAAGCAGGTTTCTGGTGAACATAGCAATGTCGTCCTGAAGCCCGGCGTAGGCGTTCTCGACGAGGCTCTCCGACCGGACAAACATGTCCACCGCCTCGAGCGCTGAGGTGATGATCGCGCGAGGTGCGCGCACTTTCCATGACAGGCCTTCCTCGATGAGGTCGTCGATGGTGATTGCGGCGTGCGCATACTTCCGGTTAATGGCCAACGCCATTTTTCCATCGCTATCGAGGTGAGTTTGTGGCACAACATCGTAGGCCGGTGTAATTCTTGTGCTCCCGTCATGCAGATGGAGCATGCTGATGTTCTTGCCGTGCATGTCGAGGTTGCCCACAGCCTGCGAGACGGTGAGGAGTCTGAGGAGTTGGTCGACTGAGGTCCGGTCGCCGTTGCGCCCCAGGACCTCTGCTACTCGCTTGAGTGAGACTTTCCCGCCGAACTCCTGGTATTTCTCGTTCTTCGATGCGCCCAGGGCTTGGTTCATGTCTTCCTGGTGGATGCGTCCCTGCGGCGCGTCCGGCGACCTGTCGTACCGCTCGATGACGAGGCCGCGAGCCCCGCCGAAGTCTTCGATCCATGCCTCCAATGTGGTGAGGCCAGCAGCTCTGGCCACACGAAAGCCGTACTCCTCGTCAAACGTGATGGTCGGGTAGCGGACGGACGGCGGCTTGATAATGTGGGTGGACGGATAGCCCTCGAGAACCTGAAACCAGTTATTCTCCTTGTGCGCTAGAACGATCTTGTCCTGCACTCCGGCCAGCGAGGTCCGGCCGGACTTCGGCCGGTTTCCGAGAGGGGCGGCCTGAGTGTTGCCGAGCATTCGGCCGACCTCGGCCGCGTCGACCGGGGCCAAGTCAGGCTTGCGTGGCTCGCCCGGCGCCTCCGGGTCATAGATCTGAACGGCACCAGCGACGTCTCGGCCAAACTGGGCGAGCAGCGGGATCACGTCATCGGTGGAGACTCTGATCTCGGCGGCGAGATTGTCGAGAGCGGCGCCCTCGGGAAGCAGCTCGGCGAAGAAGTTGCGGCGCGCGCGGCCCTGCTGCGGTTGGCCATGAGGTCGAATGGAACCGACTCGGAGAGAATCGTGCTCCCGAGCCCAAATCTCTCGATGGCATTCTTAGTCGCGATGAAATCGAAAGTGCGACGGTCGGCGCCGACCAAGTGCCCCACCAGCTCGCCGTAGAGCTCCACGCGCAAGTCAGCCATTGGATTCTTCCACGATGTCGTGACCGGTCTCATCCGATGAGTCAGCGATCTCCATGTACATCCTTACGCCGGTCTCCCGCATAATCGCGAAAATGCGTTCGAGGATGATCGTGTTCTTGCCGGACTCCACAGCCCAGATGTATTTCTGGTCAGTCTCGAGCCTGTCGGCGAGGCCGCGCTGCGTCAGTCCGCTGACAAGGCGACCCTGCTGCAGCATCCGACCAAGAGCCTCGGCGCTTCTCACTTCTCCGCGTGCTGCCATGACAGTTCCCTCCTGACGGTCTTATTGCCTTCATGTTACCTGACGGTCTTATCACCGTCAAGCAATCCTATGGTCATATTCCCGTCAAGCAATCAGCGTTTTGGTCGGAGATCGCACCTGAAACTCAACGATCGGTGACTGAGCGGTGTGCGGATCCCGCTCAGGGGATGACCAATGCTTCAGAATTCTGAAAAGCGGCGCAAATGCATATAGAGGCAACGAGGACACGCGCCGTGGCTTCAGCGCGGCTCTCCCGCTGGTTGATGGCAGTCGGAGCGATTCTCACCCCAATCTCTCTCCTCCTCCTCCTCCTCCTCCTCCTCCTCCTCCTCCTCCTCCTCCTCCTCCTCCTCCTCCTCCTCCTCCTCCTCCTGACGTTCTTGCCTAGCGTGCCATCCGACGCGACGGCGATACCAGCGTGGGTTCAACGCGGAGAGGTATTGCTCACGTGGAGCGACGAGCTGCTGTTCTTCGTGGTCATCTGCTGGCGGGTCGGGGCGAGCGGCCTCTTTGGTTCTTACAGGTCGGCAGGCTCGGTGAGAATCAACGTCGGGATGACGTCTCTGGCTTTAGCCCTTGGGGCTCTCGTCGTTCTCCTGCTGTCGGCAGGGCGTCTGGTGCACCCGGTGTTCGGGATTCAACTTTCCGCCGATGTACTGGCCTTGGCTGTCAGCGCGTCGTTCGGCCTCAATCAGCGACTGGGGCGCACCCACAAACGGGCACGACCGCGGGGCGAGTTCTCGCATCCCCAGGTTCGCGGCACTCGTTTGAGTGGACGGCACTCGGGAAAAGGAGTGCTCGCCGCGCAAACACGTGCCGCGAGCGTCACGGGGCCTCACCCAGCGGGAGGGCTCAGCAAGCGAGCGGGCACGACCGCGAGGCCAGCTCGCACATCCGCCGGTTCGCGGCACTCGTTTGAGCGCGCGGCACTCGGGAAAACAAGTGCGACCCGCGCAAACACATGCCGCGAGCGCCACGTGGCCTCGACCAGCGAGTTCGGCACGCCAGCAAATGGGCCCCGGCCCCGGGCAGCGAGCGAGCACGACCGCGGCATCCCCGCGGGTGATGAGTCACACCACCCCGGCCGACCAACGCCCAGACCTCGCTGTTCTCCGGCTGGCAGGGCGACCTTTCGTCACCAAGAGGGCACCGAACCGGATCGCTGGCGGGGCGCCATTGAGACCATCTTGCGGATCGCTTCACCGGCGCACTTGAAGGGCATTGCAACATAGAGTATTTCAAAAAACGCGGGGCTCATCCGCAGTCCCGTGAGTCGGACCCTCATGGGGCCCAGAATTGGTCGCTATGGCTTCGAGCCGGCGTTGGGAAGCTGGACGCCATTTGGGAACCGTGGAGCTTCCCTATCCTGCGGGGCCGGACTGTTGTTGAGGTGCTCGGTGTTATGTGCGGGCACCCAGGAAGGGAGGGGGCGGCGATGCTGGGACTGCGGGGATTCCCTGTTTGAAGATGGGTTCGAGGAGGCGCAGTGCTTTGTCGGGGAGCCCGTCTCCCGGGAAAAAGTCATTCAGCAATTCCTCGGCCGCACTGAGTTCACGAACATCGCAGATCGCGAGCAGGTTGGCGATGTCCTGCACGTCGCGTCCCGGGCGCGATGCGTTGAGCTTCATGGCTAGCAGCGCCCGGGGTGAGGCAACTTCCACTGTGATGTCCTCGTTCGCGTAGAGGACCTCCCAGCCAGGGTCAGCCCCATAGGACGGTAGAAACATCGTGGCGTTGCTGTTGAGCCAGTCCTGTGGCCAGCCGTTCTCGTCGGCTACTTCAACTGCAGCCTTCAGGATTGGTTGCTCGGGCTGCAGGTGCGCATCGACATCTGCGGTTGTTCGGCGGTCGAAGTACCGAAGAGCGAGTGCAGCGCCTCCAACGATTCGGATGACTGCAGGCTGGCCGGCCACGCGGAGTTTGGCGATGACCGCGTTGATGCCTCGGATGAGGTCATCGCGGTCGAGTTGATCTCCGGGCATTAGACACTTTCTAGGGTTTCGGCTTCAATCAGGATGCCGCGGCGGAGGAACTCGACGGGTACTCGCGCCGGGTCTGCCGGGATGTCGTAGTCACTTGTGCGGGGTGCCCACGGGCTGTCAGGGAGTCCTACTTGTTTGGTGACCCAGTCCGGAACGGGCAGGGCCTCTGCTTTGAGCCGGTATTCGCAAAGAGCGGCGATGGCGGCGTCCCATCGGTCGGACCCGGTGGAGGACGGCTCGCTCAACGCGAGGCCGACTCGGGTGGCTCCGCGTTCTGAAGCGAGGTTGTCGGCGAGTTGGAGGAATCGCCGGAATGCCGCGACTTCATCCGATCTGGTGATTGCTTCGCCGATCTCGGATGCGATGCGGGCGGCATCGCTGCGTACCGTCGGGACTGTCACAATCGTGTGGCGGGTCGCTCGCAACAGTGCCTCGAGTGTGGCGACTGTCGGTTCGCGCTTGCCGTGTTCAATCAGGGAGAGCGATGAGCCGGCGATCCCTGAGCGAAGTGCGAGCTGGCTTTGCGTGAGTCCGCTCGCAGCCCTGGCGGAACGAGCAAGAACACCTGCTGTCATCTCAATCACCACTTTTTACTAAGTAGTAAAAGCATACCAATCCCGATCCAATGAAGGGCTGGAGAATGTTGACGGCCCTGCAAGTCGAGGTGAATTGTGCCGTCATGGATGAACTACTGATCGGGTACGCGCACGTATCCACAAATGAGCAAGACCTCACCGTCCAACAAAACGCCTTGGAACGACTGGGCGTTAGATCGAACCTGATCTACACCGATCATGGCCTCACGGGAACCAACCGTGCGAGGCCAGGATTGCGCGAAGCGCTTGCTGCCTGCAGGAGCGGTGACACGCTCGTGGTGGCCAAACTCGATCGTCTGGCCAGGTCGCTCCGCGATGCGCAAGACATCGTCGATGAGCTGACCGCCAAGGGAATGAAGCTCAGCATCGGCGGCTCCGTGCATGACCCGAATGATCCAGTTGGCTGGCTCCTCTTCAACGTCCTCGCCATGGTCGCGGAATTCGAGTCCGATCTCATCCGCCCTCGAACGAAAGAGGGCATGCAAGTGGCGAAAGCGAAGGGACGGTTGCGCGGCAATTCACCGAAGCTGTCCCCGGCGCAGCAGAAGCACCTGATGGAGGTCTACAACGCTGGCACTCACACAACGGCCGAGCTTGCTGAACTGTTCAATGTCGCCCGCTCCACAATCTACCGAACCATCCAGCGCCAAGACCGAGGCAATACCTAGCCGCCGAGATCGCGTTGCAGGACGGACTGTCCTGCACGGGGAACGGCTTGCGCGACAGAACTGCTTGTCTTGGCGCCTTCCTAAAGTGCTGCTGTGTTCAGAGCCTGTTGTAAACCTCGCGACGGTGTGCATCCTCAACGATGAGGATGAGAATCTGATCGTCGTCGATAGTTGTGAGGATGCGGTAATCACCAACTCGATAACGCCAGAACTCCTCGTTCACGAGCTTCTTGCCGAGCATGCGCGGATTGTCGAGGCGAGCGAGTTTTTGCTCAAGAAATCCTCGGATGCGTTTCGCTGCTGTGGGATCAAGTTGTGTAACCTGCTTCGCTGCCTTCGGCGTGAATCTGATCGCGTAGCTCACGCAGGCCAGACCACGTCAGCAAGATCGATCGCATCGTCGTTGGACTGAGTGAATTCCTCCAGCGCATCTTTTGCCAGAAGGTAATCTTCGTTCTCGTCCAGATACTGCGTCAATGCCTCGGTCGCATAAAAAGTTTTCGACCGGCCAGTACGCGCAGACAGGTACTGCAAACGACGCTCCGTTTCATCGTCAACGCGGATATTGATTTGCGGCATGAAATTCTCCTCCGGATGCTATACAAATATAGCACTGTCGAGCGCAAGAGAGACCGATTTCGGCAGAGCACCGGCGCGCAAGCGGAACGGACTGCGGGATATGTGTCCGGTCGACCACAGAGTCACTTATTGACACATGTTGGATTCACTGAGAAGTTATAAGAAGTTCTTGAACACGGGCGTGGGTGTTCATCACCCAAGGCGTCGGAACACGCACTGCCGCAACGAGGGGGAAATAAGCATGATGCAGGAAGCAACGGTCACTGGTAGACAACGCCGAGTCGGACCGCTCCTCATCGGCGGAGGGGTGTGCGCCCAAAGCATTGGAATTAGTCTCCTGCTGCTGGCCACTATGGCGGTGGTTGGTCTCGATCGTTCCGGATACCCGGTGGTGAGCGGCCTGGGGCACCCAGCCTGGATTCTCCTTGGAGCTCTTTTGGGTGCGATCGGTGGCCTGGTTACGGGGTACGGGTACTTCCTGGTGCTTCGCCTCCTGGTGCAGATCAATCCCACACGAACTGCAGTCGCGCCCGCCAGCGTGTGAGGTCCTGCCACTGCGGCCCTCGAAGCTCACTGCTGGTCGGCGGAACGCCGTTTAGGTGTCCCGAGAAACTGCCCGATGACCGGGCGTGTTAAGGACGAGAGAGTGGTCTGCTTTTCCAGAGCCGCAATGACACTCTGCTCTCACGAAGGTCAACTCCGTTTTTGGTCACGAGGTTGCGTCGGTGATCGTCGATCCCAACAGCGCCGAGGTCACACGCACGCACTTTGTAGGAGTACTCGAAGTCGCGGGCCCTGACGTCCGCTCCGCACCTAACGAACTGGGATCGTTTGGCGAGCTTCGAGCGGTTGAGAAGGCCTCAGAGCGAGCAAAACGATGAGTAAACAATGGATCGGCCGGGATTTCGTAAAGAATCTCCCGGCTGATCCACTTGTTTTATGTGCCCCTGGAGGGATTCGAACCCCAATAATCGACCGGCCAGCGTCGCCGACGTGGTCAAAAACCGCGTGATTTCAACGTTTTTGGGTCACAGTGAGGCGTCCAGATTCACCCAGATTTTTTCACGTGTGGGCAAAATGTGGGCACGCAGGGGGGGGTCAGGGCAGCTTTGATTCCTTGGTGTACGAAAGTGTTTGCAGCTAAAGTTACGTGTGTACACTTCAATACACGTAGAAGGGGGTTGGGATGCATTCGATTGACAGCCTGCCTGCTGCCGCCTTCACCACCGCCATGGCCACCGATGCTGGGGTGGGGGCACGAGACCTGCGTCGGCTCAGCGATAACGGAACCATCGACCGAATCGCCCGAGGGCTTTACCGCCGTGCCGATCTGCCGCCAGCCAACCTGGACCTAATTGAGATCGTGGCGCGGAAGCCCGACGCAACAATGTGCCTGTCGAGTGCTTTGGCGCACCACGGCCTCGTTGACGTCATCCCCGCCCGAATCGATATTGCCCTTCCGCGGGGTGCTCGAATCCCTCGCACTGATACTCCGGTTTCCTGGCATCATTTCGACGTCGCAACGTTCGTGCTCGAGCGCACCGAGCTGGCCATCGACGGATCCGACGCGACGATCGGCCTGTATTCGCCGGAACGTTCCATCGTCGATGCCTATCGATTGCGCGGGTCGGAGGGGTACGAGATCGCCCCGGAAGCGCTGAAGAACTGGCTGCGCCGACGTGGGTCTCACCCTTCCGCACTGATGAACATCGCCCGGCAGCTGCCCCGAGCGAGCGGTCCGTTGCGTCATGCCCTGGAGTTGCTCTCGTGAGTCAGCCGTCGCAACTCTATGCCGCGCTCTCACGGTATGCCCGAACGTCGGGCCGGGCAGTCTCAGAGACGGTCACCCTCTACGCCATGGAGGCTTTCCTGAGCAGACTCGCTCAGACAATCTACAAGGATGACTTCGTACTGAAAGGCGGAGTGCTTCTTGCTGCGTATCGCCTCCGCCGTCCGACGAGCGACATCGATATGGAAGCAGTCAACTTTCAGGTGGATGCCGCCCATTTGCTCGCTGTAGTGGAGGCAGTTGCGGCCGTATCCGTCGACGAAGCCCTGGCAATTGACCCGGCACGCACCGAGGTCCGCGCCATCCGCGAGGGTGACGACTACTCCGGGCTCCGAGTCAAGATATTTGCACACGTATACACGAGCGCGCTGTCGTTCCATCTGGACATCAGCACCGGTGACCCGATCTGGCCGGCCCCGCGTTCGGTGGCTGTCCCGCGTATCCTCGGTGGCGAAATTGAGATGCTCGGCTATCCGCTGGTGATGGTTGTTGCAGAAAAGGCGGTCACGATGCTGACCCGTGGAACGACAAGCACACGATGGCGCGACATCGTCGACCTGCGAAATTTCTCGCTGACCCACGACTTCAGCGCGAGTGAGCTTCGCGGTGCGGCTCAGCGCGTGGCCGATTTCCGCCAAGTGCCGCTGACCTCAGCCTCTGTCGCCACGACAAGCTGGCCAGTGGTCGCTCAAACAAAATGGGCAGCCTGGCGTCGCAAACTCGCCCTCACCGACATCTGCCTCGAATCATTCGACAGCCAACTGGCCAACGTGATCCAATTCATAGATCCGGTTTTCATCGGTACCGTGGGCGACGTTGACACGTGGGACCCGTCGACTCAGCGCTGGACCAAACGCTGAATTCAAATCCGCAAGGGGAACGTCGCGCGGTTGAGAAGGCCTCATAGCGAGCAATGCAAGGAGTAAACAAGGGACGTGCCGGGATTTCGTAAGGAATCTCCCGGCCGATCCCCTTGTTTTATGTGCCCCTGGAGGGATTCGAACCCCCAACCGTTTCCTTAGGACGGAACTGCTCTTCCGTTGAGCTACAGAGGCTGGTTCCGCAAGTTTACCCGGTCGCGACCCGACACATGGCCGCCCGTGCCACCGCGAGGGTCAGGCGGCGGCCGCAGGCGCCAGGTAGGCGTCCCATTGGGAGAGCGGATGCTCCACCCCACGCACGACCCATGTGGCGCCAGAGGGCATGCGCGGGATGAAGCGCAAACTCCAGCCCATCTCGGCCGGCGTGTGGTCGCTCTTTGAGTTGTTGCACTTGAGACAGCACGCAGCCAGGTTGTCCCAGGTATCGCGCCCGCCGCGTGACCGTGGTAGCACGTGGTCGATGGTGGCCGCCGACTTGCCGCAGTAGCAGCAGCGGTGGTCATCACGCCGCAACACACCTCGCCGGCTCACGGGAACAATCCTCCCCCGCGGCAACCGTACGTAACGCGAGAGCAGAATGACGCTCGGCCGCTCCCACACTCCAGAGGCGGCAAAAACGGGATGCCCCTGATCTGACTGCACGATGGTGGCCTTCTGGTTCATCACCAGAATCATCGCTCGTTTGTACGTAACCACGGCGAGGGGCTCGTACCCCGCGTTGAGGACCAATGTTCGCATGCGCTCCCTTTCGAAGGAGACTGGACGGCTTCCAGCCATTCGAACTGCTTTTCTGACGAACGCAGGAGGAAACGAGCGATCAAACAAAAAAGGACGCTGTCACGAATGACAACGCCCATCACGCCACGAAGTGGCTCACTACTGTTTGACAACTATGACGACGCACAGCATGTACACGCTCATCCATGGTGTGGATTGTGCGTACTCGGTGCATTCGGCTCTCCCTAACCCGTAAACGACAGATTCCTAGGTTAACCCACAAGTGGCACCTCGCGAAAGACGAGACGCCACTTTGTGCTAGCTGTTACACAATGTTCATCGAGCAAACTTCGGCGACGATGTGCGGAATTTAGATCCCGATCCTAACGATGTAGTAATCGCTGGTCCAGATGGGCTGAATGCGCACGTTCTGGCCGGTGTACGGGGCGTGCAGGATGTTGCCGTTGCCAGCATAGAAGCCGTCGTGGCCCGGCATGATCACGAGATCGCCAGGAACAGCGTCCTCAATGGAAATACGTGTTCCACTGGCACCCTGACCCGTAGACGAGTGGGGCAGGCTCACACCGAACTGGGCGTACACGTACATGATGAAGCCCGAGCAGTCGAAGCCGGCCGGAGTGGCTCCGCCATAAACGTAGGGAACACCCTGATACTCCGCGGCCTTGTTGAACACGGCCTGCAGATCGAATGCCGGGTGACTCGGGTTGGCCAGGTAATCAGCAGCTGACGGACCGGTATAGGCGCTGGCATAGCTGGAGCGCTGCGAGGCAACCTGCACCCGACGAGCCTCCGCCGCGACGGCTGCTGCGGCTGCCGCAATCTCCTCGGGCGTGGTGGCTGAGAAGCTTTCGCGGGCAACGGTGACGGTGTTGGCCGCAGCATCGACCTCGACGGCCTGTGCGCCGGACTTCGTGGCCTGCGTTGACGCAGTCGACTCGAAGGTGGCATCCCGTGAACCGGGAGCGAAGGCATAGGCCGGAAGGGCCATGGTGGCCACCAAACCGGTAGCGAGCGTCATGATGACGATGTTGCTGATCCCGCTGCGTCGCTTGGGCGTCGGTGTGGCACGACGGCCGGTTGAGTGACGACTGACCGCTAATTCAGTTTTCTGCACGGATTCGGGTGTCGTCCCACGACGGGACCTTCTCATTCCTAATGCGGCCAAAGTTATCCTCCGACGCCCTGACAACACTAGGTAGTTGCCCCGTCCACTTCGCTAGTCGCGGGTGTGTACCGCAGCAAGAGACGGGTAAATCTGGCGTCTTGCCGAGGGTCCTTCGACCTTTGTCTGGTCGGTGGGACAGGTTAGAGGCTACGTGACAGCGGTCGGTTTGTCACCCTGAAAGGCACTTTTCTAACGAATTGGTAACGGGTCATGCGGTACGAACAGGCGACGGAGACGCGCGACGCGCCACATTCGCGCTGTGCAGATACGTCGCAAATCGCCGTAATTACGCGGAAGTACCCGGGGTGGCGACGAAGATGTGACTGGCAACATCGTTGGGCAATTCGAGGCCATTCCCAAAACCCTCAACCTTAACCAGAACGTAAGATCCAACGGCCGAAAACAGGCCTGTTGATCCCGGAATAACACCCGACTGCTTCAGCTGAAGAAGGAGTTCGGGGTCAAACTGCACGGGCTCACCCAGACGACGGATGACGGCACTCACGGGCTCCGGCGAACCCGCCACGAGGGTCAGCAGGTTGGTGACCCCGGCCATGAAGGCCACGGCCGGTGAATCACCGAACTCGTCGAGCCCAGGGATCGGATTGCCATACGGGGATTCGGTCGGGTGACCGAGTATTTCGAGGATCTTCCGTTCCACCTGCTCGCTCATCACGTGTTCCCAGCGACAGGCTTCGTCGTGCACGAACTCCCATTCGAGGCCGATCACGTCGCTTAACAAACGCTCGGCGAGGCGGTGCTTGCGCATCACGTGCACCGCTTTGCTCCGGCCCTCGACGGTGAGTTCAAGGTGGCGATCACCAGAAACGACGACGAGTCCGTCACGTTCCATTCGGGCAACAGTCTGGGAGACGGTGGGTCCGGAATGACCAAGGCGCTCAGAGATGCGGGCGCGAAGAGGCACGATCTGCTCCTCCTCCAAGTCCAGAATGGTGCGGAGGTACATCTCGGTGGTATCAATCAAATCAGTCATCCGCAGCCTCTCTCTGGGCCGCTGCACGGCCTTGCATTCGACGTAATAAGACTACTCGCCGCCGGAGTGGCAACTAGAATCGGCGTATGCCGGACCTGATGATTCCTACCGAACTGCTGCCCATTGACGGACGATTCGGCTGCGGCCCATCGAAAATTCGCCGCGAACAACTCGATCACCTGATCGGATTCGCCACCGGAATTCTCGGTACCAGCCACCGTCAGCCGCCCGTGAAAGACCTGGTGGGCCGCGTGCGTGCCGGTCTTGCTGACCTCTTTGACATTCCCGACGGTTACGAGGTTGTGCTCGGAAACGGCGGCTCCACGGCGTTCTGGGATGCCGCGGTCTTCTCGCTGATTGAGAAGCGCAGTCAGCACCTAGTATTCGGCGAATTCGGTGGAAAGTTCGCCAAGGCCGCCGCTGCCCCGTTCCTCGAGGCTCCCGACGTGGTGAGCGCCCCCACGGGTTCGCGCAGCGAATTTGTTGCTCGCGAGGGCATCGACGTGTACGCGTGGCCCCAGAACGAGACATCCACCGGAGTCATGGCACCCGTCACCCGCGTCGTGGGCGACGAGGGTGCGCTCACCGTGATCGACGCCACGAGCGCGGCCGCCGGCATCGACTTTGCTGCCGACCAAGCAGATGTCTACTACTTTGCCCCGCAAAAGAACCTCGCCTCCGACGGTGGCCTCTGGCTGGCCCTCTTCTCTCCCGCGGCCATTGAGCGGGTTGAGCGCATCCACGCAAGTGGACGCTACATCCCCGAGTTCCTGAGCCTCAAGAACGCCATCGACAACTCGCGGCTCAACCAGACACTCAACACGCCGGCGCTCACGACGCTCCTGCTGCTCGAGAGCCAGATTGACTGGATCAACACGAGCGGCGGCCTGTCGTGGGCCTCCGCGCGAACCCAGGAATCCTCATCCGTTCTCTACGACTGGGCCGACAGCGTGGACTACGCCACACCGTTCGTGACCAACCCGGCACACCGCTCTCAGGTCGTATCCACGATCGACTTTGTGGACTCAGTGGATGCCGCAGCGATCAGCCGCATTCTGCGCGCCAACGGAATCCTTGACACGGAGCCGTACCGCAAGCTCGGTCGCAATCAGCTTCGTGTCGCCACCTTTACGGCAATCGACCCCAACGACGTGCGCCGCCTCGTGCAGTCGATTGAACACGTCGTCGGTCACCTCGGCGCCAACTAGCGAAACAGGACGGGCCGATGCGATTGTGGTTGAAAGACAGCGAGCGTCGGCCTGATCCCGCACCCGTTCGAGCGGATGCCCGCGCCGCACTACTGGCGGGCACCATCGCGTGGACAATTGCTCTCGTGGCCGCTGTGATTTGGCGCGACGAAGCGGCGGCGACCGGCGTGGGCTGGTGGATCTGGTGCGCCCTGATCGGTGTGGGCCTCGGGGTCGTGGGGCTGCTGTGGGTGCAGCTCAGACGACGCTAACGGTGATCTGACTCGTCGTACTCGTCACCATCGTGGTGATCATCATCCGAGTCCTGCTCGTCGTCATCATGCTCATCGTCGTCATCATGCTCATCGTCGTGCTCGTCGTCCGAGTCGCCTTCGCCGTCCATCAGCCGGTCAGACCACGGCACCCAATCGGGGGCGGTCAAGGCATATTCCCCGGGCATCAACTCGGTCTCCAAAACGGTGGGGACCGCATTCTCGTCGGTGCGCGCGAGCGTCACGGTCCAGTGCCAGCCCGGATAGCCGCTCAGCAGGCAGTCGAAAAGCAGCGAAACAACACGCTCCCCCTCAACCTCATGCCCCAGCAGGTCGCCAATGGACTCGGCCGGAGTGATCTCTTCAAGCGCCGTGCGCGCCAGATCGACCGCGGCCAGAACAACCACGTCGGCGAGAACGCTCACCGTCTCGGATTCATCGAGTTCACTCACTGTGGGCGGGGTGGTGTCGGCGTCAGGCATCCAGTTCTTCTGCGACTTTCCGCAGCATTGCTGCAATTTTGTGACTGTGCGAGCTTTCCGGATAGCGACCACGACGCAGGTTCGCGCCGATCCCATCGAGCAGCTTCACGAGATCTTCCACAATGATGGCCATGTCATCAGCCGTCTTGCGATTAATTTTGGACAGGCTCGGGGGCGCTTCAATCACGCGAACGGAGAGGGCCTGCGCGCCACGCTTTCCGTCGGCGATACCGAATTCTAGTTTCGAGCCGGCTTTTACGGTCACGCCCGCGGGCAGCGCGGACGCATGCAGAAAGACTTCGTGGCCGTCGTCGGAGGTGATAAAACCAAAACCCTTGCCCTCGTCATAGAACTTGACCTTGCCGGTGGGCATCTCGACCTCGCTGGGGTTAGGGGTGTGTGGGGCGCACGACAGAGCGTTACGTGCGGGTACAGCATATTCCGTTCGAGCTGGTCCCGCCCCGTATCCTTGACCTGTGACCAATCAAAATTCACCCTCCACTGGCCGGCTCGAGCGCATCCTGGCGTACATGGTTGCGGGCGTGGTGGGACTCTCTGTGCTCTCGTTCATTGCTGTCATCGCGGGCACCGCCCTGGGTGCTGCGGCCAACGACGGCTTCAGCAAGGGCCTCTGGCCGCTCGTCTTCGTGCTCCCGCTCTATGGTCTGCCGTTGGCCTTTGCCCTCACGATCGGTCTCATCGTCTACGTCGGCATCCGCCGTCGCCGCGAGACCAAGGCAAACGAGTAACCGGATGCTGTCCCTCGCCACGCGACTGCGCGCTCTCGATGACGCCACCCTCCGCGCTGCCCTCGAAGCGCGCATGGTTGCGCCCACCGGCATCAAGGATTTTTTTGACCTGGCCGACGCTCTGCTCGAGCCGAGCGCGGTTCAGAAGACACTCACCCATCTGGACCGAGCGTCGCTCTCCGTTCTCGCCACTGCCGGCGAGCTCATTCGCAGCGTGGCAGCCGAGGCTGCTCGACTGAACGCTCTCGACCCGGCAGCGTCCACCCCGCTCGCCCCCGCCGTGCCCACGCTCACCGATATCGCCGAGCACCTGAGCTCGGTCAGTGGCGTGGAGGTCACCACCGAGCACGTTGCGGCGCACGCTGCCGAGCTGGATTCGGTTCTGCTGTGTCTGCTCGCCGACGGCCAGCTCAGCCCCTACGACGCCGTCTCCGCCCAACTCGCCACCTGGCCGGCCCAGGGTCTCCCAAGTACCACCGAGCTGGCCACCCTGGCCGCCCCCGACGCCCTCGCACCGGCATCCGAGTTCGACATCACCTTCACGAACCGACTCGCCGCAGAGCGTGCCTTCGCGAGCGTGTCGTCCATCGCCGAACTGGTGAGTGAACTTGCCCGCGATCCCGCCCGAGAACTCAGCCGCGGCGGCCTCGGTTTGCCCGACACGAAGCGCCTCGCACTCGTCATGGGGGTGGAGGTCGACAGCGTGGCCGTGCTGGTGGCCATTGCCGCCCGCGCCGAGCTGATCGCGCACTCCGAGGGCTATTGGATGGAAACCGAGACGGGCGAAGCCTGGCTACTCCACCCCACCCCCGAGCGCTGGGCCACGCTGGCTGAGGCCTGGCACGCAGACGTGCCGAGATCGGTGCGCGACATTCTTCCGCAGGAGCCCGGCATCGTCTGGGGTTCCGGTCTGCAGGGCTTTGTGGACTGGATGTACCCCGCGGGCGGAGAGTGGATGGCCGCTCAGGTGGCCGAATTCGCCCGCAGCGCCGAGATTCTGGGCATCACCGCGCAGGAGACCACGAGCGTGGCGGGTGCTCAGTTGCTGAGCGGCGACCCCGAGGCAGCCCAAGCCACCATGACCGATTCTCTGCCCACGGAGGTGGGCGCGGTATACCTGCAGCACGATCTGTCGATCGTGGCGCCGGGTCCGCTGGCTCCCTCCATTGATGCGCGACTGCGCAGCCTGGCCGACGTCGAAGGCCGCGAGCTGGCCTCGAGTTATCGCATCACTGCGGCATCCGTGAATCGTGCGCTCGCTGCGGGCGAGAACGCGGACACCATGCTGGCGTTCCTCGGTGCGATCTCCCTCACCGGCATTCCTCAGCCCGTGCAGTACCTCATCGAGGAATCAGCGTCGCGCTATGGGCGCATCCGGGTTGGCAGCCTGCCGGCTGGCTCAGCCCCCAATCAGAGTTACGTGCGATCTGACGACGCCGAGTTGCTCGGCACCATTGCCGTCGATCAGACCCTGTCCGCGCTGGGTCTTGAACGCCATGATCACCAACTGATCACTCGTTTCGCCTCTGATCTCGTGTTCTGGGCGCTCAGCGACGCCCGCTATCCCGTAGCGGCCGAAGACTCCGCCCACGAGATCGTGCACCTGCGCCGCCATCAGGTGGCGCGGGTGATCCCCCCCACGCCGGTTGACCCGGCGCAGACCCTGGTCGACAAGCTGCGTGCGAGCGACGGGAGCGAAGTGATGGCAGCGGATGCCTGGCTGGCCCGCCAGCTGGACAGCGCCATCCGCTCAAAAGCAACGGTCATGGTGAGTATTAGCATGCCCGGAGGTGTGGTGGTGGATTACCTGCTCGAACCGGCCAGCGTGGGTGGCGGACGCTTTCGGGCGCGCGACCGCCGTGCCGACATTGAGCGAACGTTGCCGATTTCGAGCATCCTCAGCATCACCCCGGCGCCGTAGCTGTACCTGTTGTCTACCCAACGGGCGTAGGCTTGCTGGCTATGTCTGATGGCCCGCTGATTGTCCAAAGTGACCGCACTGTTTTACTCGAAGTTGCGCACCCTCTCGCCGAGGATGCGCGGCACGATCTGGCTGTGTTCGCCGAGCTTGAACGCGCTCCCGAGCACATTCACACCTACCGCATCACCAGGCTGGGCCTGTGGAATGCTCGCGCCGCCGGACACGCGGCGTCGGACATGCTGGCCACGCTCGAGAAATATTCCAAGTTCGCCATCCCGCAGACCGTGTCGGTGGACATCACCGAAACGGTCGGACGCTACGGACGCCTCGTCATTGAACGCGATGCCGAGGGCAGCCTGGTGCTGCGTAGTAGCGACCAGGCCGTGCTCACCGAGATTGCCGGCGCCAAGCGCATCGCTCCGCTGCTGATCGGGCGTCCGTCACCCGACTCGTATCTGGTGGAACCGTGGGCTCGCGGACAGCTCAAGCAGGAACTCGTAAAACTCGGCTGGCCGGCCGAGGACCTGGCCGGGTACACGCCGGGCACGCCGCACGAGATCGCCCTCCGTGAAGACGGCTGGGCGCTGCGCGACTATCAGAACAAAGCCGTCTCCAGTTTCTTCGACGGTGGCTCCGGTGTGGTCGTTCTCCCCTGCGGCGCTGGCAAAACCCTCGTGGGCGCCGGGGCGATGGCAACCGCCAAGACCAACACGCTCATCCTCGTGACCAACACGGTCTCGGCCCGCCAGTGGCGTGACGAGCTCCTCAAGCGCACCACCCTGACAGCGGATGAGATTGGCGAGTACTCGGGGCAGGTGAAAGAAGTCAAACCGGTCACCATTGCCACGTACCAGATTCTGACCGCCAAGCGGAAGGGCGAGTACGCCCACCTCGAACTGCTCGATGCCATGGATTGGGGCCTCGTGATCTACGACGAGGTGCACCTGCTGCCGGCACCCGTGTTCAAGCTCACCGCTGAGCTGCAGGCTCGCCGCCGACTCGGCCTCACCGCCACCCTGGTGCGCGAGGACGGCCGCGAGGGCGATGTGTTCTCCCTCATCGGGCCCAAGCGGTTCGACGCTCCGTGGAAGGAGATCGAGGCTCAGGGCTTCATCTCCCCCGCCTCCTGCTACGAGGTGCGGATCGACCTCCCGCAGTCCGAGCGGCTCACCTACGCCGCGGCAGCGGACGATGAGCGTTACCGCCTGGCCGCGACCGCGCCCGCCAAGCTCGGAGTGGTGCAGTCGCTCATCAAGAAGCACGAGGGCGAGCGCATCCTGGTGATTGGGCAGTACCTGGACCAGATCGATGAGCTCGCTGAGGTCTTGAATGCCCCGCAGCTCACCGGGGCCACCCCGATCGACGAGCGCGAACGGCTTTACCAGGCGTTCCGAGTGGGTGAGGTGAAGGTTCTCGTGGTATCGAAGGTGGCCAACTTCTCCGTGGACCTGCCGGAGGCCACGGTGGCCATTCAGGTGTCGGGGTCCTACGGGTCCCGTCAGGAGGAGGCTCAGCGCCTCGGGCGTCTGCTGCGCCCCAAGGAATCGGGCCTGTCGGCTAACTTCTACACCCTTGTGGCCCGCGACACCGTGGACCAGGACTTTGCGCAGAACCGTCAGCGATTCCTCGCCGAGCAGGGTTACAGCTACACGATTCTCGACTCGCAGAGCCTCGAAGCCGCCGCGTAAACCCGACCGAGGCATCCGCTTTCTCAGTCGGCGCCACGCGGCGCTTACTGGGGCGGCGGAACCGGTCGGTGGCGGCGCACGTAGCGCAAAAACACCATGTCGCCGCCGGTGAACACATGCCAGAGGGTCATCGCACACGTGGCCTGCGCGTGGCCCTGTGAGATGCGGCCGGCCGAACCGCCCTCCAACACGGGGCTGACGCTCAGACACACCTCATCCACGCAGTTGGCCTCGAGCAGCGCGCCGAACAGGCTCGGTCCGCCCTCGCACAAAATCTGGGGGTAGCCACGCAGCGCGAGGGCGAGCACCATAGCCACCGGGTCCACGGCGTCCTCACCGCACACAATCACGTCGGCAACGAGGCTGAGCGCGTCGCGCTTGGCGGTGGGCGACTGTGCGTGCGTCACGATCAGCGGGCGAACGACGGCGTCGGTGAACACCGGATGCCCTGGGTCCAGATCGAGCCGCCCCGACACAATCGCGAGCGGAGGTTGCGGCGGGATTCCATGCTCAACGCGCCACTGGGCATCCGCTGCCGACACACGCACGCCACCGTAGCCCTCGGCTCGAATGGTGCCCGCACCCACCAGGATCACGTCGGTGAGCATGCGCAGGGTATCGAAAACGAGTTTGTCGTCGGCGTTGTTGAGGCCGCCGCTCAGGCCGTCGTGAGTGGATGCGCCATCGACGCTGGAGATGAAGTTCATGCGCACCAGAGGCACGGTACGATCGGCAACCCGGTGGCGTTGAATGAGCTCCGGGCGGGAGAGCATCACTGGTTGTGCTTCAGATAGGCGGGCTGGCGAAACCCGAGGATGGCCTCGGTCATGTGCGCGGCATCCACTGCCTGGACGACGTTGTGCATGCGCACGATGCGTGCACCCTGCAGGATGCAGGCCACCATCGCGGCGAGGGATCCCTCAACCCGCTCGCCGCGTTCACGGTTGAGGGTTTCGCCGACAAAGTCCTTGTTGGATACGGCCACGAGCGTGGGCAGCCCGAGCGACGTGATTTCCGACAACCGCCGCGTCATTTCCAGCGAGTGCAGGGTGTTCTTATTGAGGTCGTGCCCCGGGTCGATCACGAGTCGTTCTCGCGGAACCCCGTGCTGCACCGCCCGTTCAACCCGCTCGTTCAAAAAGTCCACCACCTCACGCACCACATCACCGTACGTGGGTGACGGGTAGGGCATCCGCGGTGCTGCCAGGCTGTGGGTGATCACGAGGGTTGCGTCGCTCTCCGCCACGACGCGGGCCATCTCCGGATCATGCACGCCGGTGGTGTCGTTGATCACGTGCGCGCCGGCCCGGATCGCCGCGAAAGCGACCTCAGGATGGAACGTGTCGACGGAAATGACCGCTCCAGAACCCTGCAACGCCTCCACAACGGGAATCACCCGATTGATCTCCTCGGCCACAGGCACTGCGGGGCCGGGCGCAAACTTGGCTCCGCCAATGTCCACCCAGTCGGCCCCGTCAGCAATCGCTTGCTGCGCCGCCGACACGGATGCATCCAGTGCGAACGTTGCCCCCCGGTCGTAGAACGAATCGGGAGTGCGATTGATGACCGCCATCACCGCCACCTCACGCGAAAAGTCGAAGAGACGCCCGTTCAGGAGCCGCTGGGGCTGATCGATCGTCGGCAGGTGTATTCCGCTTGCGGTGACATCGTTGCTCATGGGATGACCTCCAGTGTCGATCGCACGTGGTCGTGCGCCGGGTCTCACTGTACCGAGGCGACCCGTACACCGCCTCCTTTCAGGAATCTTTCAGCTAACGCGCAGAGAATGGAGTCATGACTGATGGCCCTCGTATTCTTATTGTTGACGACGAACCGAACATCCGCGACCTGCTCACGACCAGCCTGCGTTTCGCCGGCTTCGCCGTGCGGGCCGTCGGTAACGGCGCCCAGGCGATTTCTGCCGTACTTGAGGAAGAACCCGACCTCATCATTCTCGATGTCATGCTGCCCGACATGAACGGGTTCGGCGTGACGAAGCGTTTGCGTAGCGCGGGGTACACCGCTCCCATCCTTTTCCTCACCGCCAAGGACGACACCGAAGACAAGATCACAGGCCTCACGGTGGGTGGCGACGACTACGTGACAAAGCCGTTCAGCCTCGATGAGATCGTGGCACGCATCAAGGCGATTCTGCGCCGCACCATGCACGCCGATGAAGACGCCGTCATTCGTGCCGGTGAGCTCACCATGGACCAAGACACCCACGAAGTTCTCGTGGGCAGCGAGCCCATCGAGCTGAGCCCCACGGAGTTCAAGCTGCTGCGCTACCTCATGCTCAACCCCAACCGGGTTCTGTCCAAGGCGCAAATTCTCGACCACGTGTGGGAATACGACTTCAACGGCGACGCGGGGATTGTGGAGTCCTACATTTCGTACCTCCGCCGCAAGGTGGACGTGCACTCCAGTGAGCCGCTGATTCAGACCAAGCGTGGTTTTGGGTACATGCTCAAGGCAGCTAAGGCGTAGTCCCAGACTTAGGTGCCTAGACTGGAGCTCTCATGCATCAGTCCCTGACTCAATGGTGGAGCAGCATTTCTCTGCGTTCCAAGATCACTGGCGTGACCGTTCTTATGCTCACGCTGGGTCTGCTCGTATCGGGCATCGGAACCATGGCCATGCTCAAGCAGTATGTGGTCGCTCAGGTGGACACGCAGTTACGTGCCGAAATTCAGACCACGCTCAGCGCATCAACCTCGGCGGCGCTCTCTACGGGCGGCGCCGAGGGTGTGCCGTCCAACTACTACGCCGCCCTGTATGACGCCGATGGTGGTTTGATCACCCGCACTTGGCGCGATCACGACCACGCCGAACTGCCGATCGTGGGCATGCCTCTGGACTTGGCCCAAGCCGCCCAGCTCGATGGGCGCACGCAGACCCTGTACGACGCGGCTCACGACACGGCCTTTCTTGCCGTAGCCGTGCCCGTGGTGATCTCCCCCAGCGGAACCTACGGCACGCTGCTCATGGCGGTGTCCCTGCGACCCACCGAGAACACGATGGCCACCTACCTCACCATCTTTCTCGGCTTCGGTGCCGGCGTGGTGCTGATTGGGGCCATGCTCACCCGATTGCTCGTGACAACCACCTTCGCGCCGCTGCGGCAAGTGGAACGCACGGCCGCCGAAATCGCCGAGGGTGACTTCAGCCAGCGGCTTGGCGGAGCCACGCCCAACACCGAGGTGGGCCGTCTCAATCGCTCCCTCAACACCATGTTGAACCGCATCGACCGGGCGTTCAAAGACCGCGCCCGCACGATCGACCAGATGCGCCGCTTCGTTGGCGACGCCAGCCATGAACTGCGCACTCCCCTCGTGTCCGTGCGCGGATACGCCGAGCTCTACCGCATGGGTGCGCTCCAAACACCCGACGACGTGGCCCAGGCCATGCAGCGGATCGAAAAGGAAGCCATCCGCATGGGCGGACTGGTCGAAGACCTCCTCGAACTCGCGCGGCTCGACGAGACCAAGCCGCTCGCCCTCACCGAAGTAGACCTTGTCCCCCTCGCGCGCGATGCGGCTCTGGACACCATGGCCTCCTCACCGGCACGACAGGTGACCGTTCTGACACCGGCGCCGATCGTGTTCGCGCCTCCGGCATCCGCTGACGGCACAGATAGCGACGCGTCCGAGACAGAGACTGACGGCCACACTCCGACGGGAACGCTCTCCTTCGCCTCCACGTTGGCCCGACTACGCACACGTATACCGCGCCGATCTGATGCCGCGGTCCCAGCCCCCGAGGAACCCATTCAGACGGTACCGACGAATCTTCCGGCCACCGTCATGGCCGAGGAGAACAAGATCCGTCAGGTGATCACCAACCTGATGGGCAACGCACTGCGCTTCACCGCTGCCGACAGCCCGATCGAGCTGGAGGTGTGCGTCGATCCCTCGCAGCAGCGGGCGTCCATTGCGGTCATCGACCACGGTGAGGGGATCCCCCCGCAGATCCGCGAGAAGATTTTCCAGCGTTTTTGGCGTGCGGACTCCTCACGCGCGCGGGAAACCGGCGGAAGCGGCCTCGGCCTCGCTATCGTGGCGGCCATCGTGGCCTCGCACAACGGCACGGTCGACGTCGTCGAGACTCCGGGCGGTGGCGCCACGTTCCGCGTGTCCCTCCCCCTCGCCGGGAGCCCCAGCGCCCCGCAACGCGCCGAGACGGTCATCCCCTAGGCCCGACTGCCGCTGCCAACACCACCGCCGCCACAGAAATCGCTGGCCGCTACGGTAACCGGCGTAGCGCCCACCGAATACGGGCGCGGTGACGGTGGCGGGTCGGCCTGACGCCGCGCCCTCCCCCATCTGGTGCGGCCATCGACTCTTCACAGAAGGGCAGGCGCTTTGGCACCGGGCGGCGTGTGCTCGTACTCTCGAGGCAAACACCTCGACGGAAGGGCCTCTCATGACCAGCTACCAGGTAGACAGCGACGCGCTCATCACCCTCGCGAGCGCGACCCGCGGCACGATCTCGCGCATTGAAGCGGATGTCGTGGGCCTCCACGGCCAGCTCGTGGGTGTGGAGGCCGTGTGGTCCGGCTCCGCATCATCGGCATTTCAAGTTGCCGTCGCCCATTGGAAGGCCGTACAACTGCAGGTCGAACAGTCCCTGGCCGACATCACGGCGGCCCTCGGTATGGCGGGTCAGCAATACGGTGAGATTGAGCAGGCCAACATGGCGCTCTTCACCCGCTAACGCCGCGACTGGCACCGAGGTGCCCCGTCTGCACGTAGATGCCCCTTTTTGATCCGGGCTCTCGACACAAACGGGGCGTCTCGGCACCTGGTCGGGCCGCTACCGGGGTTTCTGGTTACGACGAGAGCGCGCGGCGGCATCTGCCGGGCGATCGGGCAGCTTGATGTCACGGGTGAGAACGTCGGTGGGGCGATCACCGGGTTTCCACATGTGATCTACCGCAGCAGCGACCGAGGTCTCCACCTGCAGCGCCGACTCCATCGCACGCTCGAAGCTGCTCTGGCGGCGGCGCAGCCACAGCCCGGCCACAATGATCACGGCGAGCGCGATGTAACACACGAGCGCGAATGGCCGCGTAACCAGCGCGGTCAGGTCGCCCTGACTCAGCTGGAGGGCACGACGCAACTGGGCTTCGGCCATCGGCCCGAGAATCATGCCGATCACGAGCGGCGCAATGGGGTAACCAAACCGACGCAGGAAATAGCCGAGCACGCCGATGACCAGCAAAATGATGATGTCAATGGTCGAGAAATTCACCGCAAAAGCGCCGAGCGCGGCAAAGGTGAGAATACCGGCGTAGAGGTACGGTCGGGGAATCTGCAGGAGCTTCACCCAAATACCCACCAACGGCAGGTTCAGCACGAGCAGCATCACGTTGCCGATATACAGGCTCGCAATCAGCGCCCACACGAGCCCCGGCTGATTGGTAAACAGCTGTGGTCCCGGCTGAATGCCGTAGGACTGAAACGCGGAGAGAATGATCGCGGCCGTTGCCGTGGTCGGCAGTCCCAGAGTCAGCAACGGCACGAGCACACCGGCCGCCGCCGCGTTGTTGGCAGACTCGGGGCCCGCAACGCCTTCGATCGCTCCGCGACCGAACTCATTTTTATGCTTGCTGAGCTTCTTCTCAGCCGCGTAGGAGAGAAAGGTTGCCACATCCGCTCCGCCGGCGGGAATCGTTCCGATGGGGAAACCGATCGCCGTTCCGCGCAGCCACGGCTTCCACGAACGACGCCAATCCTCCCTAGTCATCCAGTGCCGCCAGCCCTTGGTAATCGGAATCAGTTGCACCTTGCCATGACGCAGCTTGGAGGCAACGTAGAAGGTCTCGCCGACCGCGAACAACCCAACCGCGACAAGCACCACATCGATACCGTCAGCCAGGGGCAGCAGGCCAAACGTGTAGCGCTGCTGGCCCGACAACACCTCGGTGCCAATCAGACCCAAAAACAATCCAATCCCCAGCGAGGTGAGACCGCGCCACACCGAGGAACCCAACAGTGCGCCGACGGTGATGAACGCGATCACCATGAGGGCGACATAGTCGGCCGGGGCGAGATTCACGGCGAGGGCGGCGATTGTCGGCGCGAGCAGTGTGAGACCAATGGTGGCGACCGTGCCAGCGATGAACGAGCCGATTGCAGCCGTGGCCAACGCGGCAGCTCCGCGGCCCAGTTTAGCCATCTTGTTGCCCTCGATCGCCGTGACGATCGAGGCCGACTCACCGGGGGTGTTGAGCAGAATGCTGGTGGTCGAACCGCCGTACATACCGCCGTAGTAGATGCCGGCGAAGGTGATCAGGGCTGCGGTCGGGTCGAGGGTATAGGTCAGTGGTAGCAGAAGTGCCACCGTCATAGCCGGGCCAATGCCCGGCAGCACACCCACAGCGGTACCGACGAGAACGCCGAGAAAAGCATAAATGAGGTATTCCCACCTCAGCGCCGTGGAGAAGCCCTCCAGTAGCAGTTGAATGTTGTCCATGTCAGCCCTTGAGCACTAAGAAGAGTGGTTCGAGCCAGCCCAGCAGGGGCCCGAGTGGAAGCGACAGCCCGAGGAGGCCGCCGAAGACGACCTGCACGGTGAGACCCAGGCCCAGGCCGATGAGCACACCCATCCACCATTTCTTCGCCCCGAGCGTCCACGCAACGCCGCCGAACAACAGGGCGGCAGCCAGAGGCCAGCCGATAACGTTGATCAGGGCGAGGTGGGCAACCACGAAGGCGGTGAGCTTGGCAAGGGTCAGCCAATCTGTTTTTGCGGTGGAATCGGCATCTTCGGCTTCTTCCTGGGGCCCGAGGCGGCCTCGCCAGATATCGATGAGTACCATGAACGCCGAAACGATCAGGATTCCGCTGACCAGGTAGGGAAATACCTTCGGTCCAACCTGCACGCCCGCACCGGTGGCGCGAATAGAGTTCGCACCGATCAGCACAAAGATTCCGATCGCCAGGGCGAACCCGGCGAACACGAATTCGGCCATGCGTTGCGTTCGAAGCGCACGGACTCGGTCGGCCGGGTTCGCTTCAACAGCGGATGCGGCAACACCGGCGTCGACGCCGGCCGCCTCAGTCACCCCGAGCGACCCGGGCAGCACGCGCCCGGATCGCTCGGATCCATCGGTGTCAGGCAAGGTCAGTCAACCAGCCCGATGTTGCGCAGGGTTCCGGTTACCTCGGTTATGTTCTGCCCGAGGTAATCGCTGAACTCGTCACCGGGCAGGAAGGCATCAGTCCAGCCCCTGGTGTCCAATTCGCTGATCCAGGCTTCCGATGCGTGCAGCGCGGTGGCCACCTCCACAAGGGCGGCGCGTTCAGCGTCGCTGATGTCGCCCGGGGCAAGGAGCCCGCGCCAGTTGGTCAGCACGATGTCATAGCCGGCGTCGGTAATGGTGGGGGTGTCCGGGAGCAACTTGACAGGCACATCGGACGAAACGGCGAGGGCGCGCATCGTGCCAGCCTCAATGTGTTCGACAAACTCACCCACTCCCGAGATCCCAGCCGAGACGTTGTTGCCGAGAATAAGCGACACCGCTTCGCCACCACCCGAGTTCGGGATGTAGTTGAGCAGCATCGGAATTTCAGCCCCGTCAACACCAGCTTCTTCAAGCAGTAAGCCGGCCAGAATATGGTCGGCACCGCCCGCTGAACCACCGGTCAGGGTAACGTCTTGGCCGTTTTCGACGATGTCCGCCACGAGGTCCTCGAGCGTGACGTATTTGCTTTCGGCCGGAACAACAACGACGAGGGCTTCCTCGGTCAACCGGGCGATGGGGGTGGTGTCCTCCATGCGGTTCGCTGCTGCATTGGTTTCAACCGCACCAACCATGACCAGTCCGGTAACCAGCAGGGTGTTTGGGTTGGTTTCGTTCGCCAGAGAGGCGAGGCCGACGGTCCCACCGGCTCCGCCAATATTGACGACCGGTGCGGTGTTCACGATGCCATCTGCGGTCAGAATCTGAGAAACGGCGCGACCGGTCTGGTCCCAGCCACCCCCCGGCTCGGCGGGAACGACAATCTGCACTTCGGAAACAGCAGCGGCGGTACCCGCATCGGGGACGGCATCCGTTTCAGTGGTGGCACTGCACGAACTGAGGGTCAGGGCCACTGTGGCGGCGAGAACGATGAAACCAAGGGGGGAACGCATATCTACTCCTCTTTGAGCGTCTGCCGCGTTGCAGACGAACATGCTGTGTCTTCACGTTAGGGTCGGCGCCGCACCCGGGCAGGCTTTAGTAAGTATTGGCCGCAGCAGCGGGCTTCACCTGTCGCTTGCCTGCAGCGCAATCGGGCACAATGGTGAGGTGATCCAGTCAATGTCGCTGCGTCTTCAGCTGTTACTGCTGCAAGCGTTGATCATCTGCGCCATCGTCGTGGGGACCGGACTAGTGGCGGGCGCACTGCAGGAACGTCACCTGCGCGATTCCTACCTTGATCGCATGGTGGGTGTAGCCCAGTCCGTGGCTCGGCTGCCGACCATACTCGCGGCCTTTGAGCTGACGAATCCCGCCGAGGAGATCCAGCCGATTGCCGAGGTCATCCGGGTGGCGTCGAATGTGACCTACGTGGTGGTGACGGATGTGAACGGCATCCGCTATTCCCATCCCAACGCACGTTTGGTGGGGGCTCTCGTCTCCACGGACCCCTCCGTTCCATTGTCGGGTGAGATGTGGGTGGGCACCCAGACCGGCACACTCGGTGAGTCCTGGCGGGTGAAGGTACCCGTTTTCAGCGCTGACGGTGCCGTCATGGGCACAGTTTCGGTGGGTATCCTCGAATCGGCCCTGCACGACGAGTTTGTGGGCGAGCTTAATTGGCTGCTCATGGCCCTCGGCGGCTCGGTAATACTGGGACTGTTCGGTTCGGCCTGGGTCACGTCGATCATCCGCCGCCGCATTTATCGACTGGAGCCGCGCGACATCGCCTCGCTTGTTGAATCGCGCGACACCATGCTGCATGGGCTGAGCGAGGGCATCATCAACGTCGATGCGGCGGGCAAGATCACCCTGGCCAACGATGCGGCGGTGTCCCTCCTCGGCCTCGACGGCGTCCTGCTCGCCGGGTTGCCCGCACGAGAAGCGTTGAGCCCCTCCCTCCTCGCCGTTCTCGAGCGCGGCGAGCCCGAGGGGCAGCTGGTGCTGGCGGGTGAGCGGATTCTGGTGGCGCGCAGTGCCAGCCTCGAACTTGACGGCCACACCGTGGGCGCTGCGCTTCTCATTCGCGACCACACGGAGTTGCACTCGCTGCTGCGTCAAATGGATGGCGCCCAGTCGCTCACCGATGGCCTCCGCGCGCAGGCGCACGAGTTTGCCAACACCCTGCACGTGGTCTCGGGCCTGCTGGAGTTGGGCAGTGTCGTGGAGGCACGCTCATTCATCGAGCGGGTCGGCCGAGGCGGACCGCTCGGCCTGCGTGGCACCGACACCGTCATGAACAACCCAGAACTCGGCGCACTCCTGATGGTCAAATCCAGTCAAGCCCGCGAACTGGGTATTCGGTTGGAAACGGCTGAACTGAGCAATTTCAGTACGGTGGATGCCGCCTCCTTCTCGGGGGACCTCGTCACGGTCATCGGCAACCTCGTGGATAACGCCCTGGAAGCTTGTTCTGCCGGCGATCGCATCGTGCTCACTCTGGCCACAAACAACGAGGAGCTGGTGGTGGCGGTGGAGGATAACGGCCCCGGCATTGCACCCCACCTGTTGCCAACACTCTTTATCGAGGGGGTCAGCTCGAAAACGGCACCGGGACCAGACGACGCGAGTCAACGACTTCACCGTCGGGGCATCGGCTTGGCCCTGGTTCGCCGCGTAGCCCATCGTCATAATGGTGAAGTCTCGGCCGGCCGTGGCAGTCTCGGCGGGGCCGTCTTTACCGTGCGCCTGCCCCTGGCTAGCATCGACTCCTGTGCGAAGGGATCACGGTGATGACCGAGCCTCCGCCCACAGGTGTGGTGCAATCCGGGGGTGGCGCCCGGCGCCTCCGCACCGTGATCGTGGACGACGATACTGCGGTCGTGGATTTGCACGTCAAGTTCGTCGAGTCGCACCCGGCCTTTCAGGTCGTCGCGACAGCCCACAGCGGGCCGGGCGCCGTGCGGGCGATTCTCGATCACACCCCAGATCTCGTCCTTCTCGACTTTTACCTGCCGGGGCTCTCCGGGCTGGACGTGCTCCGCGACATCCGCTCACGGTCCCACCAGCAGCCCGAGTTCATTGCCGTCACCGCGGCTCGGGATGCCGACAGCGTGCGCCGAGCGCGGGTCGCCGGGGTAAGGCATTACCTCGTGAAGCCGTTCAGCGCCGCCGACCTGCGTGTGCGACTCGACGAGATCGTCACCGACCGCAGCCTTCTGGCTGTCACGGCTCCGGGCGCGGGGCTTGAACAAAGCTCGATTGATTCGATCATGACCGGCAGCATCCGTCGTACAGCGTCGTTGCCGAAGGGGCTGAGCCTGGAGACCCTCGACGCTGTGGCAGCCGCGCTGAACACCGCTCCCGACTCCACGGCGAGTGATCTGGGTGGGATTGCCGGGATCTCGCGGGTGAGCACCCGGCGCTACCTCGAACATCTCGTGCTCACTCAGCGAGCAGTTCGATCCCTTGACTACACGACCGCCGGTCGCCCCTCGGCTCGCTACCGCGCGATCACTTCAGGCGCTCCAGCTCACTAAACGCTCGGCGGGCAGGGCTGCACGGGGCATGCGGGCAGGCACAAAAAAATGGGCGCCTCCGGAAGGGAGGCGCCCATTTAGAGTGCTGTTGCGGCGGACTTAGAAGTCCATGCCACCTGAGGGGTCGCCGGCCGGAGCCGAGTTCTTCTCGGGCTTGTCGGCGACAACGGCCTCGGTGGTGAGGAACAGGCCCGCGATCGACGCTGCGTTGAGCAGCGCGGAGCGGGTGACCTTCACCGGGTCATTGATTCCGGCAGCAAGCATGTCAACGTATTCGCCGGTGGCGGCGTTGAGGCCCCATCCAACAGGCAGGTTGCGTACCTTGTCGGCGACAACGCCAGGCTCCATGCCGGCGTTGAGGGCAATCTGCTTGAGCGGTGCGTCGATGGCGACGCGCACGATGTTCGCACCCGTTGCCTCGTCGCCGAGGAGGTCAAGAACGGCCTTGCTCTCGAAGGCGGTCTTGCCGGCCTGGATGAGCGCAACGCCACCACCGGCGACGATGCCCTCTTCGACGGCTGCCTTCGCGTTACGAACGGCGTCCTCGATGCGGTGCTTGCGCTCCTTGAGCTCAACCTCCGTTGCGGCGCCGGCCTTGATGACAGCAACTCCACCAGCAAGCTTCGCCAGGCGCTCCTGGAGCTTCTCGCGGTCGTAGTCGCTGTCGGTGTTCTCGATCTCGTTGCGGATCTGCTGAACGCGTCCGGCAATTGCCTCGACGTCTCCGGCACCCTCAACGATCGTGGTCTCGTCCTTGGTGATGACGACCTTACGGGCGTTACCAAGCAGGTCGAGCGTAACGTTCTCGAGCTTGAGGCCGACCTCTTCAGAGATGACCTGTCCACCGGTGAGGATGGCGATGTCCTGAAGCTGGGCCTTGCGACGGTCTCCGAAGCCGGGGGCCTTGACGGCGACCGACTTGAAGATGCCACGGATCTTGTTCACAACGAGCGTGGCCAGAGCCTCGCCGTCGACGTCCTCGGCAATGATGAGGAGCTGCTTGCCGGTCTGGATGACCTTGTCCACGATGGGGAGCAGGTCCTTGATGTTCGAGACCTTGGAGTTGACGATCAGGATGTAGGGGTCTTCGAAGACCGCTTCCTGACGGTCGGGATCGGTCACGAAGTACGCGGACAGGAAGCCCTTGTCAAAACGCATGCCCTCGGTGAGCTCGAGCTCGGTGCCGAACGTGTTCGACTCCTCAACGGTGACAACACCTTCCTTACCGACCTTGTCGATCGCCTCGGCGATGATGGCGCCGATCTCGGCGTCGCCAGCAGAGATGGAAGCGGTTGCCGCGATCTCTTCCTTGGTCTCGACCTCTTTTGCGTTGGCGATGAGCTCGGCGATAACGGCGGCGGTAGCCTTCTCGATACCGCGCTTGAGGCTGATCGGGTCGGCGCCGGCTGCGACGTTACGCAGGCCTTCGCGGACGAGTGCCTGAGCGAGCACGGTTGCCGTGGTGGTACCGTCGCCGGCTACGTCGTCAGTCTTCTTGGCGACCTCTTTGACGAGCTCCGCACCGATCTTCTCGTACGGGTCGTCGAGCTCGATCTCCTTGGCGATGGAGACACCGTCGTTGGTGATCGTGGGTGCGCCCCACTTCTTCTCCAGAACAACGTTACGGCCGCGCGGGCCGAGGGTGACCTTGACGGTGTCGGCGAGAATGTTCAGGCCGCGCTCAAGCCCACGACGGGCCTCTTCATTGAATGCAATGATTTTTGCCATATGTGTAACTCGTCCCTCCCGGACGTTCCAAAAACGATGATGGGTTAGCACTCAAAACCGCAGAGTGCTAAGTCGATTCTGGCACTCTAGGGTCGAGAGTGCAAGCGAACACCCGGTGACGTGGGCTCAGCTCACGGCACAAGCTCGACGGACCCTTGGCCAGTGGGCACAAGCTCGATCCAGGTGTTTCCCGGCGCTAGGCGAATGGTGGCACCGTTGGCGTCCACGAGGCGAATCGGATCGGTCTGCGAGTCTTTCACCCACGTGGCACTGATCGTCTGGCCCCCCGTTGACACGGAGGCCTCCCCTGAGCCGATCATGGTGGTTTTGGGCACAGCGCCGTACTTCGTGTCAATCGCCACGCGCATTGTGACCACGTTGGTGGATTTCAGCTGTGCACCGTTGCTGTCGAGGTCGGCACCGCCCTCTTGGGACCGAAGGTACGACTGAGCGGTCGCGTCCCAACTCCAGCTCGGCCACCGCACAGTGGAAAAGCGCGTGTTGATGGCGCTGATAGGGGTGCCGTCCACCATTGCCGATGACGCCGCCATGGATGGCGCATAAGCAAATTGTTGGGCGGGTGCCGGCAGATCCATGTGACGACTGACGAGTTCACTCGCCTTCAGCACAACGTTGTGCGGTGCAGACTTGCTGCTGATGCGCGAAAAAAGGCCTGTCGTGTCCTCGTCGAAGCTCACGTTAAAAACAGGTGCGGCCCGGATCAGATCGAGAAAGCTCTGCGCTCCACCCGAATAGGCGGCAATCCCCCCGAACGGCGACATGATGTCGGGGTCCATTGGACGGATGGATCGCACCGGGCCAATCTCTTCTGGAACGTCAGAGTGCCACACGGCCACGTACCGGGTGAGGCCACCCTCAACCAGTTCTTCAAACACGATGTCGGTTCGGTCGAGACCGATCTGGGGTCGCGCCGCTTCGTGGTTATCGATCTTGGCGGCCAAGGACGGGTTCGTCAGCGCTCCAGCCGCCACCTCTGTTCCTCGCAGGGGAGCAAGCACAACCGGGGCTGGCTCTGCATACGTTGACTCCCAGCCCCCCGCCGTGGGGCTGGAAGTGGCCACTGGGGCTGCGCCCGTGCAGGCAGTCAGGAGCAGTGCCGGAACAATCACCGCAACAATGTGCACGAATCGACGCGGATGGGCAACCCAAGTTTTTGTTGTGTTCACCTCGACACACTAACGCCGCCCGTTGCAGCGGGCGGCGTTAGAAGGGGGTGTGCCTTAAAATTGGATCTTCAGGCCGGACGAACCGACTCGGCTTGAGGCCCTTTTGCCCCGGCGCCGACCTCGAAGATAACCTGCTGGCCCTCTTCGAGTACCTTGTATCCGCTCATGTCGATGGCAGAGTAGTGGACGAAAACGTCTTGTCCTCCACCGTCGACAGTGATGAAGCCGAAGCCCTTTTCAGCGTTGAACCACTTCACGGTTCCGTTCGCCATGTGTTACTCCTTGGTGCTGTAATTGCGTCGGCAACTGCCCATTGGCCGTACCGGGCCTGCCGCAGAACCTGCGATCATTTTGCCCGCACACATGCACGTTCCCACGCCGTGTATTCAAGCAAAACGTTTGACCAACTCAGACTTTAGCGAAGCAGCGCTGGAAGAAAAGGGGGTTGACGCGACGAAATACGGCCGCTAGTAGAACGATCGTTCTGCACCCTACGGAACGACGTAATCATTACCAATAACCACGGTCAAGTCGGCACCTGAATCGACGAAATCCGTGGCAAGTAGAATCTCCGCGCCGGGGAGCGATTGCGCGAGTCCCAGAGCCGCTCCTTCGAGCGCTGCATCCGCGTAATACACAATGGTCGTGGGCTGATCTTGAGAGCTGGCGTTACTCGTGGCACCCACGGTCCACCCTGCATCCGTGAGTGTCTGGCCAGCGGATGCCGCCACCCCGTTCGACGACGAACCATTGAGCACGGTCACCGAGAGGTCGGGGGCCACCGTGGCCGTCGGAGTCGGCACCGCAGACGGAGCGGCTGTCTCGGCGGGTGTCGCCGACGGAGAGATGCCGGGAATAGCGATATCCAGGCGGTTATTCAGCGAGAGAATTCCGACAACCCCAGCACCAATCAGCACGATGGTGACGGCCAGCGCCCACCAGAACGCCACCCAACCCCGCCCCGACCGGCCCGGAGCCCGATGAGCGCCCACTCGCGCAAGGTCGTGCGGAACGTGGTCAAAGCGGTCGTGTGCGTGATGAGTGGGCATTGGGGTCTGGTTCGGTCCTTGGTTGGGGTGCTGATTACTGATAGTAGGTGTTGAGGCCGCGGCCCGCTCGCGCACGAGCGCGAGCCTCTCGCATCCGCTGTAGTCGCTTCACCAAGAGTGGATCATAGGCAAGCGCCAGGGGTGAATCGATCAATGCGGCCAAAAGTTGATAGTACCGGGCAGCTGAGATGGCAAATTCCGTGCGGATGGCTTCTTCTTTAGCTCCGGGGCTTCTCCACCAGCGCTTCTCATGAGCGAGGATCGCATGGTCGCGTTCGGTGAGTCCACCGGCGTTGGGGGTCGAATCGAGCGCACCCTCCACGTGTCACCTCCGCGCCTAGCTGTGTAGCACTGTTGCGTGCGACACGTGTCATCCTATTCACCCCCTCTGGCTGTTACCCGAGGTGGCGCGGCAGGTTGGTAATTCGGCTGAAAATTCGCCGTAACCTGCCTGAATGCGGAATGCTGGCAGAGGTCGCTGAGTTTAGTCTTGAGACAGCTTAGTTTTTAGGCACGGGACGCCGGCAGGCGCCTCAGGCAACGAAGGGAATCACCATGGACCCCAAGGTCACGAAGTCCGACGCCCAGTGGCGCGAAGAACTCACCCCCGAGAAGTACGCCGTGCTTCGCGAAGCCGGAACCGAGCGCGCCTGGACCGGTGAGCTGCTCGACGAGGGCCGGTCAGGCGTCTATACCTGTGGCGCCTGCAACGCCGAGCTCTTCAAGAGCGGTACCAAGTTCGACTCCGGATGCGGTTGGCCGAGCTTCTACGAGTCTGTGCGCCCCGAGGCGGTTGAGCTCCTGGAAGATCGTTCGCTGGGTACCGTTCGCACCGAGGTTCGCTGCGCTGCGTGCGGGTCGCACCTGGGACACGTGTTTGACGATGGTTTCGGCACTCCCACCGGTGACCGATACTGCATGAATTCCATCTCGCTCAACTTCACTCCCGCCGACTAATCGTGCCCGCCGTCGAGCCCACTCTGGTGACCCACGGGGACATCACTCTCCCCGTGCTCGACGCCGTGCATAACCGGCGGTCACACTCGCGGGTCACCCAGAGCGCACCCAGCCACGACGACCTGCTGCCTCTGGTGTCCGCGGCTGCCCGCGCTGCGGACCATGCGTCCCTCCGACCGTGGCGCCTGATCGAGCTTCGGGGCGAGGCTCGCAACCGTCTCGGCGACGCGTGCGTGGAGGCGGCAGGGCTCACGGGTGAGGCGGCGCTCAAGCAGGCCGCCAAGCCCCTGCGGGCAGCACTCCTCATTGCGATCGTGGCCTGCCGCCAGCCGAGCGACAAGGTCGACGAGTGGGAGCAGGATGCGGCGGCCGCAGGCGTGGCACATCTGCTCACCCTGCTGCTCAGTGAGGCCGGGTGGGGCGTGATGTGGCGCAGCGGCCCGCAGACTCGATCCGCGGCCGTGCGGCGGATGCACCACCTCGCTGACCATGAGCAGTTGCTCGGCTGGCTCTACGTGGGTGCCATCCCCGCAGATTGCCGGCCGGTTCCTCGCACCGTGGTGGACGCAACCACGTACCTGAGCGTGCTCTAACAGCACGTACCATCTAGGTCAGCCGCGGCGTCGCCGCCCCAAGAGCCGCCAGCGAAAGCCCACAATCACTACGGCGGCGAGCGCGAGCGCCGATCCACCCACGGTGGTCAGGGTAAGCGGATGCCCCGACGTTGGCGCGATCACATCAATCGCCAGCGCGCAGAGCAGCTGACCCGCCACAATGGAGAGTCCGAGCAGCAGTACGCCCGTGGTTCTCACCACCACGGCCGCACCCGCAATGAAGATGCAGCCGATCACGCCGCCCAGGTACAGCCACGGCGCCGTGGGCAGTGACGTGGGAAAACCGGCGCTGAGACCGTGCACAACGGCTGCAATCACGAGGGCGATGGTGCCGGTCGCGAAATTCAGGAACGTGGCGGTGAGAGCACTGTTGGCGAGGATACGCACTCGCCCATTCACGGCCTGCTGCCAGCCCTGACCAACACCCGCGACCAGGGGCAGCCACAGTAACCACAGCGGCACATCGCTGGTCAGCTGGCCGGAGACGGTCCAGAGCACGGCCACCAGCGCCACCACAACTCCAACAATCTTGGTGGCTGTGAGTGGGCGCCGCCCGCCGGGACCAATGCCGAAACGATCCATGAGCAGCCCGCTCACGGTCTGACCGGCCACGACCGCCACCGTGAACAGGGCGATCCCGAGCATCGATGCTGCGAGGCCCTGCGAGAGCACGAAGAACGCTCCCGATACCCCGCCACACAGGTGCCACCACGAGAGGCTCCCCGACCGTACGGCCTCGCGCACCCGCGTGAGCCCACGCCGCCCAGTGGGCCAGAGCAGCAGACCCACACAGAGAATCACGAGTCCGGAACCGAAGGAGATCACTGCGGCGGCGAACCCGTCACCAATCTGTACCCCGAGTTCCCCGTTCACTCGGGACTGCAGCGCATAGAGCGAACCAATGAGCACCGAGAAGATAACAGCCAGCCACACGGGCAGCACCGATCGGGTCGCCGAAACAGGATCTCCGGGTACGGGCTGGGCCCTAAGTTCTGTCACAGGATAAGCCTAAGCGCCCCACGGATGCCGCCCGGCCGCAGGCAGTGCGTATGGTGTCAGACGCTGAGGATGCGCGCTGCCGGAGCGCCAAAGACCGCGGGAGTGACCGAGCGCGGCTCTAAATGAATGCCGGCAATCATGCAGCGCACCGATCCGCCCGCGAGCTCGATGGTGGGCACATCGAGCGCCACGATCTGAGCCGACTGTTCGATGGTGGCGATCTGCCCTGTGGTCAACGAGCGAAGGGCTCGACTCGACAGGGCGAGTACACGTCCCTCCGAACCACGGAGCTCGATGGCGTTGCCCACGAACTCGCGAATCTGAGCGTGGCTGAGACCGATAACCGTGCGTCCGTGTGCCGCAAGGCGCTCCTCAATCTCCTGACGCCGCCGTGGGGAGGTGATCATATCCAGACCGATCAGCGCGAAATCAGTGCCGATGCACATCATGACGTTGGTGTGATAACAGGCAACCCCCGCCTCATCGACGGCGTCGAAGACCAGCGGTTCGTAGCCGAAGTTTGTGCAGAATCGCTCGAGCGCGATGGGGTCTGCACGATGCGATCGGGCCACATAGGCAACGCGGCTTACGTGGTCAAGCACCATTGCTCCGGTGCCTTCCAGGTAGATATCATCCTGCTCGAGCCCGGAATAGTCGATCACATCTTGCACCCGGTAGCGCTCTTTGAGCATTTCGATGATGTCGGACCGTCGTTCACTCCGACGGTTCGGTGCGTACATGGGGTACAGCGCCACGTGCCCACCCGCGTGGGTGGAGAACCAGTTGTTGGGAAACACGCTATCGGGCGAGGCGTCGTGAGCGTCGTCGAAGAGGTGCACGGTGACGCCATGGTTCTGAAGCGTCGTGGCCACAAGCGACACCTCGTCGTAGGCCCGCCCCGCCAGGGACACGTCTGTCCCCGGCACGGCGGCACTTTGAAACGAATTATCGGCTTGGGTCTGCGGGTTCGGGTGAAAATGGTGCGGACGAACGAGAACGGCTGCGCTCGGTGCCTGCGCTGACATTGTGGGCTACCTAGACGAGAGCGGGAACAGCGGCGGCCACGAGGCCGAAGAGGTCCTTGGGGTTCGCCGGGTTGGCGATGAGGTCAACCTCCTCGTAGAACCGGGTTCCGTCGACAGCATCACGCACATAGCGGAGTGCCGAGAAATCTTCGATTGCAAACCCGACGGAATCAAAGACGGTCACCTGCTCGGCAGACGTGCGGCCTGCAGTCCGTCCGGCGAGCACCTGCCACAGTTCTGTGATCGGCGAATCAGCCTCCAGCTGCTGAATTTCACCCTCCACGCGGGTCTGCGGCGGATATTCGACGAACACGCTCGCCCGGCGCAGAATCTCGGCGTCCAGCTCGGTCTTGCCGGGGCAGTCGCCCCCAATGGCATTCAGGTGCATGCCGGGTTCGATCATGTCGTTGGTCACAATGGTGGCATTGGCCTTGTCGGCCGTGCAGGTGGTGACGATATCGGCTCCGCGAACCGCATCACGGGCGCTCGTGGCGACGACAATATCGAAGCCGAGCGGCTCCATGTTGCGCACAAACTTCGTCATCGCTGCGGCATCGGTGTCCCACACCCGAATCTGCGTAATACCCAGAATGGCCCGAAAAGCCAGGGCCTGAAATTCGGACTGCGTGCCGGCACCAATCAGCGCCATCGTCGTGGAATCGGCACGTGCGAGGAGCTTGGCCACCATGGCACTCGTGGCACCGGTGCGGAGGGCGGTGAGCAGCGTCATCTCGGACCAGAAGGTGGGGTAGCCGTTGGAGACATTGGCCAGAACACCGAACGCGGTCACGGTTTGGAATCCGCGGGTGGGGTTGAGCGGGTGACCATTGACGTACTTGAAGGCGTAGGTGTCACCGTCGCTCGCGGGCATGAGCTCGATCACGCCACTCTCGGAGTGGCTGGGAATCCGCGAGGTCTTGTCGAAGAGTTCCCACCGAAGAAAGTCCTGCTCGAGGTAGTCGACCATTCCGGTAATGATCGACTCAACACCCTCTTGAGCGATCCACTTGGTCATGTTTGCCACATCTACGAAGCGCACCATCTGCGCCTCCTTTCATCGTTGAACCAAGGCTACAAGTGGGCGATGTGCAGCCACCATGCCGAATCAGCATTATTCTGTCCAGCTCACTAAGCAGTATGCATAGTTGTCTTATACACTTAGCCTTGTGTCCCCCCTCGATGATCTCGATCGCCGTCTTCTGGCCCTCCTTCGCGTCAACGCCCGGGAATCCGTGGCGAGCTTGGCGCGTCACCTCGATGTCACGCGGTCCACGGTGACCGCACGCCTCGAACGACTTCAGCACACCGGAACGGTCATCGGGTTCTCCGTGCGCGTTCGCGAGGACCGGGACCCGTCATCCATCCGCGCGATCATGCTGCTCGAGGTCGAGGGTCGAAGCACCGATGCCGTCATTCGAAAGCTTCGAGGTTTCTCTGAAGTGCACGCGCTGCACACCACCAATGGCGGCTGGGACCTCGTGGCCGAGCTGCGCACCGACACGCTGGGCAATTTTGATAGCTTGCTGGGGCGCATCCGCTCGGTGGAAGGCATCGTGAACAGCGAGACCAGCCTGCTTCTCAGCTCCGTTCTGGTGTAGCCGACCTACAGACTCTGTGCGGCGAGCGCGGGCACGATGGTGAGCGCTGGCGCCGGTCGGCCGAGCAGGTAGCCCTGAACGAGGGAACACCCGGCATCACGCAGCACGTGGAGCTGGTCCAGCGTCTCCACCCCCTCAGCGATGACACCGATATTCAGTTTCTGGGCCAGCGCCAGCAGCGCCTGAACGAGAGCGACAGATGCCTCATCCGGCAGGTCCTTAATAAAGGAGCGGTCAATCTTGATCTGGTCAACCGGAAGCGCCTTGAGCCAGGCCAAGGTGGAAAATCCCGTTCCAAAGTCGTCCAGAGAAATGCGCACGCCGAACTGCCTGAGTTCGGTGAGTCGTTCAATGGTGCTGGGAACGTCGACCAGGGCACGGCTCTCGATCACCTCGAGAATCAACCGTTCGGGTGACAGAGCATACCGGCGAAGTGCCGCACGCACAGTGGGAAGAAGGCGCTCATCGACGAGGGTGGTGCTGGAAAGATTCACCGCTACGTGCTTGGGGCGGCTTCCATTCTCCGGCCAGTTCGCCACCGCCTCACAGGCGATTCCAATTGCCCAGAGGTCGAGTTCGGCGATCAGGCCCGTCTCTTCCGCCAGCGGCAAGAATGCGGCGGGAGCAAGGAGCCCGAGACGCGGATGGGCCCAGCGCATGAGCGCCTCGACTCCCACAACCTCGCCTACGTCCGACATCGACATGTCGACAATCGGCTGAAAGTGAAGTCGCAGTTCGTCGCGTTTCAGGGCGCCAGCGAGCTCCTGCTGCAGCAGTGGAAGGGGACCTTGAGCGGAGAGCTCATTCGATACACACACCTGGTTACGACCGAGGCGCTTGGCGTCGTACATGGCGGCGTCGGCGGCAGCCAGAAGTGGCCCACCCCGACCGTTTGTTCCGGTGTGCAAGGCGACACCCACGCTCGCGGTAATTCGGAGACCTCGACCATCCACGGGGAAGGGCACGTTGAGGCTATCCACAATGCGCCGTGCCTGGTCCACTGCCTGTGCTTGACCCTGACCATCGGGGAGAACGATGGCGAACTCGTCACCGCTCAACCGGCCGATTGTTCCGCTGTCTCCGACCTCAGCCCGAAGGCGCTCAGCCAATTGCCGCAGGAGTTCATCCCCACTACCGTGGCCGAATTCATCGTTCACCCGCTTGAAGTTGTCGAGGTCACAAAAAAGTACCGCCGTGGTGGACGCCACCCCGCATTCCGCGAGCGCGGTGTCGAGCGCGCCGGTGAACATGGTGCGGTTTGGTAGTCCGGTTAAGGAATCGTGCAGGGATTGCTCCCGAACGGTCGCAAGTAGGTGCGCGTTCTCCAGTGCCTTTGCCCCCTGTTGACTAACGCCCTCGATCCGGGCCAGCAAGCCACCCTCACGGTCTAGGGCAACAGGGTTACACCACGCTGCTACGGCAACGCCCATGAGCTTGTCGCCCGCAAGGAGCGGCACGGCAATCATGCTCGGCACGCCGATGCCCACCATCAGCATCGTGAGCTGAGGGCTCGCATCGTCGATGCCGAGCAGCATCGGTTCGTGGTGGGCGAGAAGGTGCACGAGTTCCGGGGTTTCCGATGCGCGGATCGTGGTGGTGAGAAGAATCTCCCGTGCCTGTTCACCAAAGTGCGCAGTCGCCACGGTTTCCAGGACGCCGAGGGTCGGATCCCACATCAGCACCGCCGAGAAATCGCAGCCTGCAATCTCAGGAAGGGCCGTCGCGATCGCTTCCGACACGTCTTGAGCGCTGTCCACGACGGCAAGTTTGTGGGCGAGGCCCAACAGAGCAGATGTTCGACGTGACTCGCGCTTACTGTCATCGAGCGCAGTGAACAGGTCGAGAGCGGCGGCGGCATGTCCGGCGTAGGCCTCCAACAGCTCCTGCTCCCCCTCCATCGCTCCATGGCCCGGCACGAACAGAGCAGCCAGGTACCCATGCAGGGAGCGCGTCGATTCGATGGGCACGACCACCACGGCGTCGCCAAGGTTCTCACCCCGCTGAATTTGACCGGCAACCCGCTCAGCCTCCTCGGGTTCCAACCCGGTCGAACGGATGAGAGACTGCCCGGCCGCCGTCTGAATCACGAGAAGATGCGCGGGAGCGTAGAGCACGGAGTCCGCGCGGTCCACGATGCGGTTGAGCATCTCATCGAGGTCCTCGCTACTCACGAGGTCTGCCGCCGCGAGTTGCACTTCTTTCACCTTTTGGCGCAGCGCGGCCACCGACTGCTGCGGTGTGAGTTTGTGCTGGCCCGGCTTGCGCCACCAACGAATCCGCGGCGACCAGGTCACCTCATACGTACACGCGTCGTAGCCATCCGACTGGCACTGATGATGAGCGACCGTGGCCCGGCCAAGCCCGAAAAGCGTTGGAACCGCGGCGAGCAGACCGCGGGCATAATCGCAGTCCAGCCGGGAGTGTTCGTAACCCTCGTGCAACCGGTACCGAAAGCTCATGGCCGATACGTCGGACTCGAGAATCTGCATGGTGGACGTCGTGGTGAATTTAGGAACCATCCGCGGCAGGCGGCGATACACCGCACCCGGAGTGGCGAATGCCGTGAGCAACTCCACGAGAACGGGTGGCGCCTCGCCCGTGGATGCTGTCGCGCCCAGTTCAAACATGGCATGTGGATCATTCAGCACCGCTGTTGTGGCCTCAAAAAGACGAATGCGGCTGTCGTAGCCGATCCAGGTGGGGTGCGCCTGCATCTGCTCGATTGTCAGGCCAACCTGCCCGCGCTCCCACACCTCACGCACAGCCTCATCGCCGCCGTGCTGTCGAACGTAGCCGAGGAGCAGCGCTGTGGTGGCGCTCGAGGTCTCCCGCGGTTCAGTCACTCTGGTTTCTCGCCCTCAATGATCGCGCATGTGGTCTGTACAGACCCATCGGTCGCATCCATCACTATCGGCAGGCCGGGAGCGAATGATACGAGTTTGACGTAAAATACCTGCCGTCAAGCCACAACCTCACCACAGCGGTGGCGTGGGTTACGAACGTGCGTGCCCTTTAAAGCAAACATATGGGGCCGGCCACGGGACTTGAACCCGTAACCCCCACTTTACAAGAGTGGTGCGCTACCAATTGCGCCAGGCCGGCATGAGGCATCTCTGCCTCAAGATTCCATCCTAGCCTCACCGTCAGTGGGGTCCCACCAGCTACCGCAAGTTAGCCGGCGGGCGTCGTGGGCGTGGGCGTCGACGTGGAGTAGCTGGCACCAACGGACTGAAGTACAAAAGCCGCGAATTCCTTCGGGTCCTGAATACTGCCCTGATACTTCTTGCCGTCAACAAGAACCGTGGGAGTGGATTCAATGGCCGGGAGCGTGGAGTTCGGGATCGGTCCGGCCGTCGCCCGGTCGGTTGCCGCAATCACCCAGGACTTATAGGTTTCATCGGTGATGCACGTGTTGATCTGCGACAGCGAGGTCGTGACACCGGATGCCTTCACAACGTCTTGCAGCTCGGCGTCGCTCCGTCCCACGGTGTTCTCTTCCGGCTGGTCAACAAAAAGCGCCGCGTTAAAGGCGTAGAAGTCATCGGGAGAATAGTTCGCCACACACGCGGCCGCGTTTGCCGCTCGCAGAGAGTACTGGCTACCCGCCGAACGACCGGTGAGAATGGCGATCGGGTGAATTTCTACCGTGGCAGCACCGGATGTCACCCACTTGGCGATCTGTTCGCTGTTGGTCGTTTCAAACTCGCCACAGAACGGGCAGAGGTAGTCGACGTACACTCGAATGTTAGCCACCGTGCCCGTCGCATCCGGCTTCGATGCCACCGGTGTCGCGTCGGGCTGCAACGCGCTTGTCGTCACGGCGGTCAGGCCTTCGCCCAGCAGGATTCCATCACTGGCCATGTTTGCCGGGCCCGGTACGGCCGGTCGAATGGAGTTCATGATGACCAGAGCCACCACCACCACGATTCCGAGGGCCACGATGCCCACGCCACCCTGCAGGAAAATCTTGTTGCGACGGTCCTTCTTCTTCTGCTCGACGCGCAGCTGCTTAGCCTTATCTCTGGCCGCGTCGCGTCGTCGGTTTTTAGAGGGACGGTCGTTGCTCGGTCCGCCAGTTGTCATGAATATTCGCTCCGCAGGGTCAACGTAGGCACAGTTTCAGAACTGGTGCTCTTTCAGAATACGTCCCCGCACTGGGAATACCCACACCGGGGCGGTCCCTATGCCCCCTGAAAATGACGGTACGGCCAGCCTCCAGCCCGCCTATGCCATACTAAAAAGGTTCGGCGGTCCTTTTTTGAATGCCGCCATACGGACAAAATCCTATTCACAACGGATCGTCCGGCACGTTCCTGCCGGTGAAGGAGATTAAAACCATGGCTTCAGTCACGTTTGATAAGGCAACCCGCCTCTACCCGGGTTCCACTCGCCCCGCTGTTGATCAGCTTGACCTTCAGGTCGCTGACGGTGAGTTTCTTGTTCTCGTGGGTCCCTCCGGTTGCGGAAAGTCCACGTCCCTGCGCATGCTCGCCGGCCTCGAAGAGGTCAACGATGGCAACATCTTCATCGGCGAGCGCAACGTAACAGATGTCCCGCCGAAAGACCGCGACATCGCCATGGTTTTTCAGAACTACGCTCTCTACCCGCACATGACCGTGGCCGAGAACATGGGCTTTGCACTCAAGATCGCCGGCATTAACAAGGACGAGCGTGCCGCCCGCGTTCTCGAAGCCGCGAAGCTTCTCGACCTGGAGCCGTACCTGAGCCGTAAGCCGAAGGCACTCTCGGGTGGCCAGCGTCAGCGCGTGGCCATGGGCCGTGCCATTGTGCGTCAGCCTCAGGTCTTCCTCATGGACGAGCCGCTCTCCAACCTCGACGCCAAGCTGCGCGTTCAGACCCGCACGCAGATCGCGAGCCTGCAGCGTCGACTCGGCGTCACCACGGTCTACGTCACGCACGACCAGACCGAGGCGCTCACCATGGGCGACCGCATCGCCGTGCTGAAGGACGGCATCCTGCAGCAGGTGGGTACGCCGCGCGACCTTTACGCCAAGCCGCAAAACGTGTTCGTTGCCGGCTTCATCGGCAGCCCGGCCATGAACCTGTTTCTCGCCGATACCGTCGACGGCGGCATCAAGTTCGGCACGTCAACGATTCCGGTTCAGCGCGACACGCTGGCCAGCGTGGCCGGCAAGAAGGTCACCGTGGGAGTTCGCCCCGAGGACATCCAAATGTCCACCACCGCGGGCGACGGCTTGAAGATCGATGTTGACCTCGTGGAAGAACTCGGTGCCGACGGTTACCTCTACGGACACTCCACCATCGAGGGCAAGCGCACCGACATCGTTGCCCGCGTTGACGGACGCTCGCACCCCTCGGCCGGCGAAACCGTGTACCTCACGGCCACGCCGAACCACCTGCACGTGTTCGACGCCGAGACCGGGCTTCGCCTCGGTGGCGCCGTCACCGACTAGGGTTCCACCACGCTCGACCAGTACGTCGGTCTCGGCAGGATGAGCGCGCGAAACTGCGCGGCCCATCCTGCCGAGGCCATTTTTATCCCCTCAACGTTAGGCTCGTTTCATGAGCGGTTCCCTCAACATCACCTCAGCCATCGCCGATCCGGCCCTTCTCGATCTGCCCTGGCAGCTGCCGCTGGATGCCTGGCCCAACGACGCCATCGCGTCGCTCCCGAAGGGGCTGTCCCGACACCTCGTGCGCTTTGCCCACCTCAGTGGGCGCGTTGTGGCTATCAAAGAGACCACGAGCGACATGGCTCGCGGCGAGTATGACATGCTCCGCAACCTGCAGAACCTCGAAATCCCCTGTGTCGAGCCGGTCGCGGTGATTACCAATCGAACGGATGAGGACGGCCAACCGCTGAATTCGGTGCTCGTGACCCGGCATCTCAAGTTTTCTCTTCCTTACCGTGCTCTGTACTCACACACACTGCGCCCCGATACGGCCACCCGCCTCGTCGACGCTCTGGCCGTGCTGCTGGTTCGTGTGCACATGGTGGGGTTCTTCTGGGGCGATGTGTCCCTTTCTAATACCCTTTTTCGCCGTGATGCCGGCGCTTTCGCCGCGTACCTCGTGGATGCCGAAACCGGTCAGCTCTACTCCGGTGGCCTGTCCAACGGTCAACGTGAGAATGACCTCGAGATCGCCCGCGTCAATATCGCCGGCGAGTTGATGGACCTGGAAGCCGGCGGGCGCGTCGCCGACGAACTCGACCCCATCCGGGTGAGCAATGGGATCGTGGCGGCCTACCGTTCGCTCTGGACGGAGCTCACGGGATCGGAATCCTTTGCCAGCTCCGAGCGCTGGCGCATCATCCAGCGCGTGGAGCGCCTCAACGACCTCGGTTTCGATATTGAAGAACTCACGATAAAAACCGACAGCGATGGCACCAAGGTGCGCATCCAGCCCAAGGTTGTCGACGCCGGTCATCATCAGCGTCGACTGCTGCGTCTCACCGGGCTTGACGCCGAGGAGAACCAGGCACGCCGCCTCCTCAACGACCTGGATTCGTATCGCGCCGCCTACGGCAAGGTTGACGCCGATGAAGACATGGTTGCGCACGAGTGGCTTGTGCGCGTGTTTGAACCCGTAGTTCGAGCCATCCCGATTGAGCTGCGCGGCAAGCTAGAACGCGCCGAAGTCTTTCACCAGATGCTCGACCACCGCTGGTTCATGGCCCAGAATCAGTCCCGCGACATTCCGCTCGCCGAGGCGGTGAGTTCCTATGTGCAAGACGTGCTGCGGCACCGCCGCGACGAGGCCACCATGATGGACCCGCCCACGGGGTCGATTACCCTGCCGGTGAACACGGTTCGCTCGGACGACGGCGGCGAAAACGCCGGCACCGACCCCGACGATGCGGTCGACTGGACCCTGAAGGTTTAGCCCTCCGTCGGCCCTTTCCGGCCAGACGCGTCGTGCCTCACATGAGAGGAGGGGGTAACGGATGCCGCGGCATCCGTTACCCCCTACTCTCACGAACGAAAGGCGCTTACGCCTTCTTGGCCGCCTTGATCGCGGCGCGGAGGCGCGAGACCTCGTAGAGCGTGACGCCCACAGCGATACCCGCGTTGAGCGACTCTGTCGACGCGCTGATCGGGATGGACACGATGGCATCGCAGGTTTCGGTGACGAGGCGGGACAGGCCCTTGCCCTCGCTCCCGACAACGATCACGATCGGGCGCTCGGCAAAGCCCTGGCCCAGCTCGGGCAGCTGAACGTCTCCGTCGCCGTCCAGGCCCAGCACGAACACGCCCTGCTCCTTGAGGGCTTTCAGCGTCTGGGTGAGGTTGCTGGCCATGGCCACCGGGGTGCGGGCCGCGGCACCAGCCGAGGTCTTCCAGGCCGAGGCGGTGACGCCCACCGAACGACGCTGCGGCACGATCACGCCGTGTCCACCGAATGCAGCCGTCGAACGGATGATGGCACCCAGGTTGCGCGGGTCGGTGATGCCGTCGAGGGCCACGAACAACGGCTTATGGCCGCGGCTGATCGTGAGCTGCAGCAGTTCCATCGGGTGCGCGTACTCGTACGCGGGAACCTTGAGGGCGAGGCCCTGGTGCACCGAGTCGCGCCCCGCGAGGCGGTCAAGCTCGGGACGCATGACCTCAAGAATGGGGATGTTGCGGCTCGTAGCCATGAGGAGAACCTCTTTAACCCGCTCATCCATTTCGATGCGTGATGCAATGTAGAGCGTGGTGGCTGGAATCTTGGCGCGGAGCGCTTCAACGACCGAGTTGCGCCCGGTGACGATTTCGTGCTCGTCCACCTGCTTGGCACGACGAGTGGACGCACCGCCACCGCCGGAGTTTCCGGTGCTGCGCTGACCGGGCTGCGATGCCCCGCGTGCACCCTGTGACGCGCCGCGGCTCCCACCACGGGCACCACCGCGGGGAGCATCGCCCGCGGCATCCTTGCTCGGGCGCGAGGCGAAGCCACCGGCCGCGACGAAACGCTCTTTGGCGGCTTTCTTCTTCCCGGCGGGGTGGTACGGACGGTCTTCGGCCTTGGGCGTGGGCTTCTTGCCCTCGAGGGCCTGACGGCCCTGGCCGCCGGAACCAACCTGGCCGCCGCGGCTGCCCTTGCGCACGGACCCGGTGCGTGCCTTGCGGTCTGTGTTCTTCATCAGTCAAAACTCCAATGGGCACCCGAGGGTGTGTCTTCGATGGTTATTCCGGCGGCGACGAGTTCGTCCCGGATACGGTCTGCGGCGTTATAGTCGCGGGTTTCCCTGGCGGTTTCACGATCCTTGAGCAAACGCTCAACGAGGGCGGTGAGAGCAACCATGGCGGGCTCATCCGTTGCTACCGACCATCCGGTCGACAGCGGGTTGATTCCAAGAACTTCGCTCATGGCGAGCACTTCACCACGGGCGGAAGCCGCCGCGTGCAGGTCTTCGGCGTCGAGCGCCGCATTGCCGGCGCGCACGGTGTCGTGCAGCACCCCCAACGCCTGGGGAACGGCGAGGTCGTCATCCATGGCCACCGCGAATTCGGCAGGAACCACGAGCGCACCGGAACCTTCGAAACGCGTCTCGGCGAGGCGGCGGTCGGCCCGATCCAGAAAGCTCTCCACGCGTTCGAGCGCGGCCTCGGCCTCAAGCAGGGCACCGTCGTGATAATCGATCGTGGAGCGATAGTGAGCAGCACCGAGGTAGTAACGCACAACAATGGCGCGCGCCTGATCGAGAAGTTCTGCGGCGTAAATGGAGTTGCCGAGCGACTTGCTCATCTTCTGCCCGTTCACGTGCACGAGACCGTTGTGCATCCAGTGACTGGCAAACGGGTCACCGGCCGCGGTGGACTGGGCCAGCTCATTCTCGTGGTGCGGAAACCGCAGATCAAGGCCTCCACCGTGAATATCGAATGCGGCACCGAGGTAACGAACGGCCATGGCCGAGCACTCAATGTGCCAACCGGGCCGGCCGACTCCCCAGGGGGAGTCCCACGAGGCGGAGTCGGGCTCGTCGGCCTTGCGGCCCTTCCACAGCGCAAAGTCACGAGGGTCGCGCTTGGCGCGAGCGTCAGCATCCGCTGCCGCTTCCATATCGCCGTTGCCCTGACGGGTGAGGGCACCATAGGAAGGCCAGCTGGAGGTGTCAAAGTACACGTCACCGGACTCATCGGGCGCCGGGTAGGCGTGGCCGCGCTCAATGAGCCGGGCAATGAGGGTCTGCATCTCCTGGATACTGGCCGTGGCGCGCGGCTCGTACGTGGGCGCCAAAATGCCGAGGCGCTGGTAGCCGGCGGTGAACTCCAGCTCGTAGCGGTACGCGAGTGCCCACCATTGCTCGCTCGACCCCTGAGCATTCACCAGAATCTTGTCGTCGATGTCGGTCACGTTGCGAATGAAGGTGACGTCAAGACCGCGATAGGTGAGCCAGCGGCGCAACTGGTCGTAGACGAGAGCGCTGCGGAGGTGCCCAATGTGCGGGCTCGACTGCACGGTGGGTCCACACACGTAGATTCCGACCTTGCCCGGCTGAAGGGGAACAAAATCGCGGAAGGCCTGGGCCTGGGAATCGTAGAGTCGCATGGTCACACGTCCAAGCTTAGAACAGGGTGCTGGGCGGCTGGCCGAGCGGCCGGCACAAGCAGGGCTGTGGCCGTGGCAGCAATGCCCTCGCCGCGACCGGTGAAGCCCAGGGTGTCCGTGGTGGTGGCGGCAATGTTCACCGGGGCGTGTATCAGACGGCCGAGCAGGGCTTCCGCCTCGGCGCGGCGCGGCGCGAATCGGGGGCGATTACCAATGATCTGTAGCGATACATTGCTCACGGCGAACCCGGCTTCGGTTACCAGGCGCAGGGTTTCGGTGAGAAACACGTCGCCGTGGGCACCCGCGAACCGGGCGTCGCTCGTGCCGAATATGCCACCAATGTCGCCGAGACCGGCGGCACCGAGCAGCGCATCGCACACCGCGTGCACGGCCACGTCACCATCACTGTGGCCGGAGAGTCCGCGCTCCCCCGGCCAGTGCAGGCCCGCAAGCCAAAGTTCGGCACTGTCACTGAAGGCGTGCACGTCGAGACCGGTTCCGATCCGCGGCAGCACGACATTTCCGGGTGCCGGGTTCAGCACGGACTCGGCGCGCTCGAGGTCGACCGGTGTCGTGATTTTGAAGGCGAGCGGTGATCCTTCAATGACGCGCACCGGGTGGCCGGTTGCGGCCACGAGCGCCGCGTCATCGGTTGCCTCGTGCACACTCGTGTCGTGGGCAGCCACCAGAATCGCCCGCACAAAGCCCTGGGGGGTTTGCACGGCCGAGAGTTCAGCCCGGTCCACGGTGCCCAGAATGACAGCGGATGCGTCCACGCGCTTAATCGTGTCGACCACCGCGAGCCCGGGAATAACCCCGTCCCCGGTGGCACGCACCGCTGTCACGACGCGGTCGCAGAGGTCGGAGGGCGTGAGAGCGCGTGCGGCGTCGTGCACGAGGACGATCTCGATCTGGGAGCCGAGAACGGCGAGACCGCGGCTCACCGACTGCTGACGAGTGCTTCCACCGGCCACAACGGTAACGGAACCACGCGCAGCAGGGCTGGCAGATGATGCACGCACAATGGCATTCGCCGCACCGATGCGATCCTCGGGTACCACCACAATCACCTGAGCAGGCTCAGCCATACCGAAGATCCCGTGCAGGGCGTGCTCCAGCAGCGTTCGACCCTGCAGGTGCACAAAAGCCTTCGGCTCCGAATGGCCCAGCCTCGCGCCGCTGCCAGCAGCGACGACAATAACCGCGACCACGGGAGCGGATGTTTCAGTCATGTCTGGAGGCTATCTGTTGGGGTGGACGGTGACGCTACAGGTTTGGGAATGCGGGAGCACAGGCGAAAGGCGGCACCTGGCGGCACCGCCTTTCACAGGAAAAACTATGGGGACTTTCGTTACGACGCGAGAACCTCATCGAGAACGATGGAGGCTTTCTCTTCATCGGTTTTCTCGGCCAGGGCCAGCTCGCTGATCAGAATCTGACGGGCCTTGGCGAGCATGCGCTTCTCACCGGCCGAGAGACCGCGATCCTGATCGCGGCGCCACAGGTCTCGCACCACCTCGGACACCTTGATCACATCGCCAGAAGCGAGCTTTTCAAGGTTGGCCTTGTAACGGCGGGACCAGTTCGTGGGCTCTTCGGTGAACGGAGCACGCAGCACCTCGAACACCTTGTCGAGGCCTTCACGACCGATCACATCACGAACCCCGACCAAATCAACATTTTCTGCCGGAACCTCGATGGTGAGATTGCCTTGAGTCACGTTGAGCTTGAGGTACAGCTTTTCCTCACCTTTGATGATGCGCGTCTTGAGCTCGGTGATAGTTGCCGCGCCGTGGTGGGGATATACAACGGTTTCGCCAACTTCAAAAAGCATCGATGTGCATCCCTTCAGCGACGTCTAGGTTACCACACGAGATAGTGGTAGGGTGCGATCCTTTTCTCGAACTACTGCCGTGCTCGTACCGACCTGGACGCCCACGCCGCTAAGCTGGTGGTACAGAGAAATGCGCAACACCACGCCCTCGCGCGCGGTCGTTGCCCCAGTGTGGAGGTCTTGTGAGTGCACGCATCGTTGCATCCATTGTTCTAGCGGCCGGGATCCTGATCGGAACCAGTGCGTGCGGCTTTGGCGCCCCACAAGCAACGCTCATCAAGTACGACCCCAGCGACGGAGTCAGCGGCGACGTCGGAGACGTGGCCCTTCGCAATGCGATGGTGCTCTCCGCAGACGGCGAACTCGGCAGCCTGCTCGTAACCGCCGTCAACGTGGGTGACACCGCGCAGAGCCTCACCGTGCAGTACCAGGCAAACGGTGAGAAGGTCACCGAGCTCGTGACACTGCGCGCCAACTCCAGCACCACCATCGGCGCCGAGGGCGAGCCCAGTGTGACGCTGGAGAACATCGGAACCCCTCCAGGCGCTCTCCTGCCCGTGTACTTCCAATACGGTGAGAACACCGGTGTGGAACTGCTGCTCCCCATCCTCACCGGTCAGCAGCCCGAGTACGCCGGCCTGTTGCCCACAGCAACCCCCACACCCACGGCAATTCCGGAACCGACGGCAACCCCCACCCCCACGGAAACGCCCGCCGCGTAGCGAGCATTTTTATAGTCGCGCGACAAAAGCCCTGACCAGGCAGTAGGCGCCGTAGGCGATCAGGCCTACCCCGATGAGCGACAAGATAACGACGCCAAACGGCAGCGTGGCCAGCGACTTCAGGGCGCCATCCAGACCGGTCGCTTTCGCCGGGTCAACGGTGAAGGCGGCTACGGCAAAGAGAACACCCACCACAAAGAGCACCACGCCCTTTGCGATATAGCCGAAAACGCCAAGAGCAACGGTGGCTTTTCCTGCCGGTCCGGCTGGAACAACGATGTCGTTCGTGAAGCCCTGTCTGGCGCCCTTCACGATGAAATACACACCAATTCCAACGATCAGGACTGCCACCGCTACGGCGGCGACGGTTCCACCTGGGGTCGCGAGCAGGTTTGAACTGGCCTCGCTCGTGCTGCTGGCTGAATCGGTGGATCCGCCCAGCGCAAATATGAGCGCCGTTCCGGCCAAAACGGAGTAGGCAAGGGCCTTGCCGAATTCCTGAGCAAAGTGAGCGAGCCGCTTCGCGGGTTCCCGTCTGGAAACAAGCACGGAGCTCAGAAAGAGCCAGAGAGCCAGGGCCGCCATTCCCACGACGATGGCCCACAAGATGAAGACGCCCCCGGGCGTCGCCGCCAGTTGAGCAAATGCCCCCGATTGGTCGGCCGTCCCACCGCCACCGCGCGCGATACCCAGTGCAATCAGGCCAATGAGAGCATGCACGACGCCATTCACGGCAAAACCCACTCGGGCCAGGACGTGCAGGACGGTGCTGTTCTTCGCCTCACGGGCCAGTCCGCGCGCTTGGTTGGCCGTCATACTCCCACCTCAATTTCTCGTCCCCAAGTAATTCTCTCGCTCACCCCGGCGGAAAACCATGGTGACATTTACAGCCCGGCTGGCCCACCTCAGGAAGACATTTCTGTCGTCATCGATTTATTATTGCCCCATGGTGAGCATCGGAAAAGCGGATGTTGTCGAGCCGGCCATGCGCCGAAAACTAAACGGTATTGCTCGTGCGCTCATTATTGTTGGCAGCGGTTCCGTCACGATTCTGGTGGTCGCAGTGCTCCAGCACACCGGGATCACTGCCGTCGATGAGCCGATCCGAGCGTGGTTGCTGAGCGTGCGCACCCCCGAGCTCACCGTGGTCATGATCACCTTCGCCATTCTTTTCGGCCCAATCGTTCTGCCGGCGATCGTCCTCATCGTGGCGGCGACATGGGGTGTTGTGACAAAACAGGCGTGGCGCCCGCTGCTCCTAGCCGGCGGCATGCTGAGTGGCGTCATCGTTTCCCAAATCATTTTGCGTCTCGTGCACCGCGATCGTCCCCCGCAAGCCCTCATGCTCTTCGGCGCCGATCCGTCGTTCTCCTTCCCCTCCGGCCACGTGCTCGGCGCTTCAGATTTTCTCCTGATCACCACCTATCTCGTAATCTCCCGTCGCAGCGCCTTCCGTGGCGCCGGGATCTCGTTCTCCGTTGCTGGACTCGGCATCGTCGCGGCGGCCATCAGCCGCCTCTACCTGGGCTACCACTGGACAACGGATGCTGCGGCATCCGTTGCTCTCTCCCTGGTTGTTCTCGGGTGTGTCATTGCCGTCGACACGGCTCACACCGTGCCCCACGCACACCGAAACCCGGTGTCCGGCCGGTAGCGTCCCGCGCCGCCCTCCATGGAACACACAAGATGAGAGTTGTACTGTTAAAAAGTATGTCGAGGGAGTGGAGGATGAGTCGGTCGTGAATGCGCTTCAGAACACCACACCCTCCCCACGAACATTGCCACTGCGGCGATTGCTGATCGTGATTGTCGCCGTCGGCGCCGTGCTGATGGGTCTGCTGGCTATTCATTCCATGTCAGACTCCCCCGATGCTTCGCTGACCTCCACCATGGTGTCTGGTCACCATCTGCATGACAGTGTCGCGAGCGCCGCCACAGCCACGGGCGTCGGGATAGCCACGATTGCCGGCAGCCACGCGGCTCCCCTGCTGCAGTGTGGTGCCCAGTGTGCAGCCGAGCACTGCCTGATGGCGCTCACCTGCCTGATTCTCGCCGTGGTCATCACGCTCACCCTTGTGGCGCGGTCTCCGACACGACGTTCTCGCGTTCTGCACCGGGGCCAACGTGTTGTGCAGCGGCTTGCGGAACTGCGTCATCACATCTACCTGCCGTCTCTCACGGTTCTCTGCGTCAGTCGCACCTAAACCGACCGCACCGCGCGGCCCGTTCGCGCGCGCGCCACAGTCGTGGCGCCCGGTCCAGAAGTGCACTTTGACAATGAATGGAAGAATCATGTTCGCATCACGTAAATACCTGCTTATCGGCGTCGCTATTGCCGCCGCCGCAACGCTCAGCGCCTGCTCCACCGCATCGCCCTCGGGCGCGGACGCACCAAGCACCAGCGCATCCGCTTCCTTCAACGATGCGGACGTGTCGTTTGCGCAGGGAATGCTCCCCCACCACGAACAGGCCGTCGAGATGAGTGACGTCCTCCTTGCCAAGGACGGCATCGATCAGCAGGTGCTCGATCTGGCCACCCAGATCAAGGCTGCACAGGAGCCGGAAATTGCCCAGTTGACCGAGTGGCTGAGCACGTGGGGAGCCGAGAGCACAAGCTCATCATCGGACATGTCGGGAATGAGCGGCATGGATGAGGGAATGAGCGGCATGATGTCGCAGGACGATATGGATGCCCTCGACTCCGCTACCGGCACCGAGGCGGGAACGCTCTTCCTGGAGCAGATGACGATGCACCACGAGGGCGCGATCCAGATGGCTCAGCTCGAACTCGACGACGGCACAAACGTGGATGCGAAAGAGATGGCCACCGCCATCATCAAGACGCAGACCGACGAGATCGCGGTCATGAAGGAACTCCTGGCGTCCCTCTAACCACACCATCTGACTCAAACGCATCCCGCGCACCTGCCGGGTCTCACCCCCCTGCGGGTGAGACCGGCCCGTGCGCCTGCAACCATCTTGGAAAGTTCAATGCCCCACACCTCCCTCATCCCCACGTTTCGCTCTCGGCCAGAGACTCGTGCGTGACCCGGTGACGAACAACGACACACAACCCCAGACGGCGCCACTCACGAGACGGGCCGTTCGTGAATCGGAACGGCAGAGCGCTTCGGCAGCTCGGCCTTCAGTTCGCCCGGCGCGGGCGGAACGTACAGTTTCCCCGCGACGTGGCCGGCCGCCCGTGGGTCGGCGAATCTTTGCTGTCACGGCCATGACCGCAGTGGGGTTTCTCACGGTGGCAACGGCCCTGCCGGCGGTAGCTGCAAATTCGGCCATGGCGGCTACATCGACGTCCTCATTTGCCACGCCACCAACATCCGCTGACGAATCGCTGGCGACTCAGTCGGTCACGATCAGCGCGAGCGCAACGAAGTCACCGCAGCGCGATGGCTATACGGTGACCGAAACGCCACAATTCGTCGCGCCCACCAGCGTGACGACAAATCGACTCAGCAGCCAAGGCTGGACATTTCCCGTGGTCGGTGGCATCTCGTCGCCCTATGGCGCCCGGCCGAACAAGCCGGTTTCGGGGGTGGGTGATTTCCACAACGGCACCGACATCGCGGCCACGTGCGGAAAGCCGGTGTCCGCCGTGACGTCCGGCACCGTCGTGCAGGCCGGGTACTTGGGTTCCTATGGCAACTGGGTTCTCATCGACCATGGAGACGGAATCCAGACCGGATATGCCCACAACAGCAGAGTCCTGGTGAGTAAGGGGCAAACCGTCACGGCGGGCGAGAAAATCGCCGTGGTCGGTAGTACGGGAGCCTCGAGCGGCTGCCACGTGCACTTCGAAACTCGGATCAACGACACGCAGGTCGATCCGGTGTCATTCATGACTCTGCGGGGGGTTCTCCTTGGTTAGCTCGCCCGCGTTTCGACCGCGCTGGCGCCTGGCCGCGGGTGCTGCGAGTCTTGCGCTTCTCCTGAGCGGATGCTCGGCGGCGGCCACATCGCCCGCCACCAACGCTGGAGCTACCTTTGAGCACGTGCACGGGCTGGGTTATGATCCGACCACCGGCCGCACCTACGCGGCAACTCACCATGGTGTCTGGCTCCTGTCGACAGAAGAACTCCCCGACACCTATGGAAACGGTACGCCCGACACGAGCGGCGGGGAGGAGACACAGCCCATTGCGGGCCGTGCCCAGGACACCATGGGTTTCCTCGTGACAGAGACAGGCCTGCTACTGGGCTCAGGCCATCCCGATCCCGCCGAGGAACCGAGCCTGAGCCCCGCCAACCTTGGTTTGATCAGCAGCACCGACGGCGCTGAAACATGGGATACCGTGTCGCTGCGCGGCGAGACGGACTTCCATGACCTCGCCGCCGCCCCCCTGCCGTCGGGGGAACTGCGGATCTACGGTTACGACGCCGAGCGTGGCACCATTCGGGTGAGCGATACGTCAGGCACGACCTGGATCGACGGTGCGGCGCTGCAGATGCGGGACCTCACGACCGATCCCGGCAATCCCGCACGGGTGTTCGCGACAACGGCTGCGGGACTCATGGTGAGCGACGACGCCGCACAGACGTTCGCTCCGGCTATCGGAGCGCCCGCCCTCTACCTCGTCGACGCGGCGACAGCATCAACCGAAACCGACATCGTCGGGGTGGACACCCAGGGCAACGTCTGGCATTCCACAGCGGAGGGCCCGTGGATCTCCGGCGGAACAACGCAGGGCATCGTGGAAGCGCTTACCGTCGTTGGCGGGCAGTCCCCGTGGATTCTGGTCAGCGATGACCGAGGCGTGATGGCCAGCGCCGACTACGGTCAGAACTGGATTGCGCTCCTGCCCAGATAGGTGCGCTGGTCAGGCCTCAAAGCGGTAGCCCAGGCCGCGCACGGTCACCAACATCGTGGGGTTCGAGGGAATCACCTCGATGCGAGACCGGATGCGCTTGATATGCACGTCGAGCGTTTTCGTGTCACCAAAGTAGTCGGTGCCCCAGACCCGGTCGATGAGCTGACCGCGGGTGAGTACGCGCCCAGCGTTACGCAGCAGGAACTCCAATAGTTCAAATTCCTTGAGGGGCATGTTCACGACATCGCCCGATACGGAGACGCTGTGGCGCTCGAGGTCCATTCGCACCGTGCCCGCTTCGAGCACAGAGTCATCGCTCTCGTCGTCCTGCTCCGTGTGCCGGCGCAGGACGGCACGGATGCGCGCCAGCAGCTCACGGCTGGAGTACGGCTTGGTCACGTAGTCGTCGGCACCCAGTTCGAGGCCCACCACGACGTCGACTTCGGAGTCTTTGGCCGTCACCATAATGATGGGAACCGCGGAGCGAACGCGAATCTCACGGCACACCTCCGTGCCCGGAATCCCGGGCAACATGAGGTCAAGCAGAATGAGGTCAGTTCCGTTGCGATCAAATTCCGCGATCGCACTGGGCCCATCTTCAGCCACGGTGATCTCGTAGCCCTCGCGTTCCAGCAGGAAGCTCAGCGGCTCACTGAGCGCGCTCTCGTCTTCGACCAAAAGGATGCGTATCACTGGGTCTGTCCTATCACTGGGTGGGTTCTAACGCTGGGTGGGTTCTAACGCTGGGTGTTCGCCGCAGGGGCGCCCGAAACGGCGCTCGGTTTCGCGGCCTCGGGAAGTCGGATGGTGAACGTGGAGCCCTGCCCCGGCTGGGACCAGAGGCGAATGTCGCCGCCGTGGTTTTGCACCACGTGCTTCACGATGGATAGGCCCAGACCGGTGCCACCGGTGTGCCGCGAGCGTGCTTGGTCAACTCGGAAGAACCGTTCGAAGACCCGATCAATATCGTTCGGGGCGATGCCGATGCCCTGATCGGTCACGACGATCTCGATGACATGCTTGTGTTTGCGCACGCCCACTCCCACCCGAGACCCCGGTTGCGAGTAGTTGACCGCATTGGAGACGAGGTTGTGCACCGCAACGATCAGCAGCTTCTCGTCTCCGTACACGTGTGCGCCGGACTTTTTGCCCACGGCAATAGTGATGTGCTCGGCCTCGGCCACCACCCGGCTCTGGTCTACGGCTGCGGCGACAATCTCGTCAACGTTGAGGTACTCCGGCGTTGCCAGGGCGTCCTTCGCCTGAAGCCGGGAGAGCTCAATAATCTCCTGAGTGAGCCGGCCGAGCCGCGCCGATTCGGTCGTGAGCCGGTTCGCAAATCGGCGCACCTGAGCCGGTTCATCGGCTGCCTGATTGAGCGCCTCCGCGAGAAGGCCGACCGAGGCAATGGGGGTCTTGAGTTCGTGGCTGATGTTGGCCACAAAGTCCCGGCGTACTTCATCCAGCCGGAAGGACTCGGTGCGATCCTCGGCCAGGATCAAAACATAGCGGGTGCCGAGGCGGGCCAGGCGCACGCGATACCGCAGGCTCCCATCGCTGAAAGGACCGCGCGAGAGCACCAGGTCCTTGGAGATGGGTTCACCAGTTCGGCGCACGAGCTGAGCCAACTCCACGAGCTCCGCGTGCACGAGCTGCGACTTGAACACGAGGCCCATGGTGAGGGCCGCAGCAGATGTCTTGATCACGTTATTTGACGGGTCGAGCACAATGCCGGCTGATTCGAGTGCGTCGAGCATCTGGTCTATTCCGTCGGGAACCACGGCGTTCACCACATCGGCCGCGCGGCGACCGTGATGTTCGGCCACCTGCAGAAGGGCCATGAACCCGGCACCGACTCCGAGCCCGAGCGCCAGTGACACCAGCACCAGCCATGTCGATTGCATATAGCCAGATTACCGGGGTCTCCGGCGTCATAAACGCAGCACTCCGTGCCTAGACCCTGTACTTTAGGAGAAGTTCAAGTGCCCGGCACCTGTTGTTCACTTGAGTGAGGCACACTACGTCGGGGTCCAGTACAGGTCTGATGCCCACGGCGCCCGGCGCCTGAGAAAGGACCAAATCTATGCGTGAAGTATTTCAATCGGAACTTGCCGAGGTGCAGTCGCGCCTCGTGGAGATCGCTCGGCTTGTCGTCATCTCCATCGACAAAGCCACCCGCTCGTTCAACGAGTCCGACGTGAGCCTGGCCGAAGAGGCCATTACCGAGGACGAGAAGATCGATGAGCTCACTGCTGAGCTCGATGAGCTCGCCATCACCATTCTTGCCCGCCAGCAGCCGGTAGCCCGTGACCTGCGCATCGTGGTGAGCGCCCTGCGCATCAGCGCCTCTCTGGAGCGCATGGGCGACCTGTCCACCCACATCGCGCAGCTCGCCCGGTACCGCTTTCCAGACAAGGTCATTCCCAAGGGGCTGCGGAGCACGTTCGCGGCCATGGGCGCACACGACGTCATCATCTCCAAGATGCTGGCGGAACTCCTCACCACGGAGGACCTGAAGCTCGCCGAAGCGATCCGCAATGAAGACGACAAGGTTGACGCTCTGCACCTGAGCGTTTTCGAGGCCGTACTCAGCGACAGCTGGAAGGGTCTCGCCGCCGACACCGTCGACGCGACTCTCGCCAGCCGGTATCACGAGCGTTTTGCAGACCACGCCGTGTCTATCGCCAAAAAGGTGCAGTACCTCGGCACCGGTGCCTGGCACGAGGACATCCACGCGTCCTAACAGCGATACATAACGAAGGCCCCGTCACCTGGTGACGGGGCCTTCGTTATGTCTGTGCAGCGGACCCTACTTCTTTCCTTGCGCGGCGACGGCGGCGGCACCGGCTGCGGCTGCGGCCGGGTCGAGGTACTCGCCCGGGCCGAGCGGCATCAGGTCTTCGCCGAGTCGGTACACCAGCGGAATGCCCGTCGGGATGTTGAGTTCGGCAATATCGGCGTCGCTGATTCCATCCAGGTGCTTCACGAGGGCGCGCAGGGAGTTTCCGTGCGCGGTCACGAGCACGGTCTGGCCGGTGCGCAGGTCGTTGGAGATGTCGGATTCCCAGTAGGGAAGCATCCGCTCAACAACGTCTTTCAGGCATTCGGTGCGCGGCAACTCGTCGGTGATGCCGGCATAGCGCGGGTCGCCAGCCTGAGACCACTCGTTATCGTCGGCGAGAACCGGCGGCGGGGTGTCGAAAGAGCGGCGCCAGAGCATGAACTGCTCCTGACCATACTTGGTGAGCGTCTCGGCCTTGTCGAGGCCCTGCAGCGCACCATAGTGGCGCTCGTTCAGGCGCCACGACCGCTTCACCGGAATCCAGAGACGGTCGGCCTCTTCCAGAGCGAGGTTAGCGGTCTGAATCGCGCGGCTGAGCAGACTGGTGTGCTGCACATCGGGGAGCAGGTTGGCCTGGGCCAGCAGCTGACCGGCGCGCTTGGCTTCCGTGACACCCTGCTCGCTGAGTCGAACGTCGACCCAACCGGTGAACAGGTTCTGCTGATTCCAGGTGCTTTGACCGTGACGGAGAAGGACGAGGGTATAGGGGGCGCTCATGCCCCCACTCTACCGAGTAGGGGCAGCAACCCGAATCAGGGCCGGGGTGTGCGCACGCCGAGGCGAGGCAACCGCGGAATCTCCGCGACGGATCCCGCCGATTGCGGCACAATAATCTCCTGCGCCGCCGAAATAGACACATCCTGCGACGATACATACAGAGTGGATGCTGCCGGTATCGTTCGCTTCACCACGGCGAGCGCGATCGGGCCGAGTTCATAGTGGATGGCGCTCGAGGTAATGGTGCCCACGGTGACGCGCTCGGTGTCGCCGGCCGGCTCGGCAGAAGGCGCGGGGACGCCGGCGTCGTCGGAGACCGACGGCGTACTCGTGAGCGCGGTCGGTCGACGGCGGTCGGCCTGCACCGGATCACCGTGCACGGGCAGCACGCCCTCCGACCCGTCCAGGTGCAGCATCACCAGGCGGCGTGGCGGATGACCGAGGTTGTGCACCTTGGCAACGGTTTCCTGCCCGCGGTAGCACCCCTTGTTGAGGTGAACGGCCGTGCGCAGCCAATCCAGCTCGTGCGGGAGGGTCTTATCGTCAACCTCCATGGCGCGACGCGGGCGCCAGGCGGCGATGCGCAGGGCTTCGAGCGCAATCAAACCGGCGGGTACGGTTCCGGTGGCGGGCTGCGCCGCCAGGCTTACGGCGAGCGCGGGCAGAGACGACCGCGGCACCAGGGCCTCCGCCCAGTGCCACGATGCTCCGGGGTGCTCAGGGGTTTCGGCGTATTGGTACCCGCCCCGGGCCACGCTCACCCAGGGGTCGGTCCAGAGCAGTGGGGACCCGTTTGGAGCGGTGACCGGCGCTCCCAAGGCGCCTAGCACCTCAGCCGGGTCGGTTGCCATGGTACCGATCGCGGCGTAGCTGAGGGTGAAGTCCACAATCTGCACGCGCAGGGTGAACTTCATCTTGTCGAGGAAGGCCTGGAGCCCCGGGAGTTCGTCGGCTTCGACCAGAAGCCACGCCTGCACGCCGTCATCCAGAACCCGAATGGCGTACTCGAGCCGACCGCTCGGATCGAGCAGCAGTGTCTCGGTGGACTCCCCCGGGGCGAGGCTGCGCAGTTCCTGACTCGCGATGGAGTTCAGCCAGGTGAGGCGGTCCGGTCCCGACACCGCCAAGACACCGTGATGGGACAAATCGACGAGTGCTCGCCCGGCCAGAAGCGAGCGCTGTTCAATCATGGGGTTGCCATAGTGGGCTGCAACGCCGGCGTCGATACCTTCGGCCTGAACGGCTCCGTCAAGGCTGAGCAGGGGGGAAAGCACTGGGCTGGTCATGAGACTCAATTCTGCCCGGGTCCCGTCGACCCGGTGCATGCAGCTGATGAATTCGAGTGCACCGACGGGTGCACGAGTGCGTGGTTATTCAGCCCGGCCGAGGCGTCCGGAGGCATGGGTGCGCAGTTTCTGCCCAAGAGCAGCGATATCCCAAGCCCAGAGCAGGTGATTGTCAACAAGGCCGTACATGCGCGTGGCAGCCGAATAGGCCTTGGCACCCGCGGTGCGTACAACGGCATCCGTTGCCAGGTCGATACGTGGACCCTTTACCTGGCCGAGATACAGCTCTGCCACACCACCCGGGTGCACGAGAACAACCTCAATATCGAAGCCACCGGCGGCGTTCCGCAGAGATTCGACGGCATTCGTCGTGGAGTATGGCCGATCATCGAGGCCCGGCAGAAGCCCGGGGCCGGGATCGGCCGCGAGCTGAGGGCGGCTGAGTCGCCAGTAGCCGGTTTCGGTGGCGAGCGGCGTCTTCTCCGTGCTCTCGGCGCCGGGTTCCGGTTCGAGCCAGGTATACGAGTTGTAGTTCAGGTACGGAAGCCCGTCGTGGCTGAAACTGATGCGATGGCCGAAGGTACGGCTCACGGACTGATCACCGATCTGGTATTCCAGCACGCCGGAACCTTCCCAGACGCCCAAGAGCCACGACAGGGGAACGAGTTCGGAGGGCAAGCCAACCGGAAGCTCACGCACGAAGGCTACCGCTGCCCCCGGAAGAGTTTGAAGACAACCAGGCCAGAGACCCAGAAGATAGCCAAGCTGGCCAGGCCGAGAAGACCCAGAAAGAAGATTTCAATTGCGAGCAGCGACATGCCCACAGTCTAGCGGTCGATCTCACCGCCCACCGTGCGAGCGGGTACCCCCAGGACAGCGGTCTACGAGAGGTGAAGGAGCGCAAACACCAGGGTCGCAACACTCAGCACGATGACGGCGCCCACGATGCTCGCGGTGACGCGAACCACGTAGCCCTCTTTCTGACCGGTAGCCAGTTGCAGGAAGAGTGTGATGAGGGTGCAACCCACCATGGTGAGCCCCACCCAGGCGAGCGTTTCGCCCGCTGGTGCCGTCAACCCGGTGAGGGTAGCGCCGATAACGGCCAGTACCCAGACTGCCGCAATAGATCTCCAGTGCCCACTCACCGTTCTATTGTGCCCTGCCGCCGAGCAATTGCGGCGCACTGTAGGATAACGCTCAAGATACCTGGAGGCCCCGATTGCAGTTGTTGATCCTGACCTCGGCGGTCAACACGGATGTTCTCCCTGCCCTGGCGCTACTTTCCCACAGCACGCGTGTCATTCCTGCGTCCGCTGACCAACTCATCAGCGCCCCGGATTCGGACGTTCTTGTTGTCGACGCCCGCACCAACCTGGCTGGTGCCAAGTCGCTCTGCCAGATTCTGCGCACCATGGGACTGACCGTTCCGCTGCTTCTTGTCATCACGGAAGGGGGACTCGCCGCGGTGAGTCCCGACTGGGGTGTCGATGACGTGGTGCTCGAGACAGCCGGTCCGGCCGAAGTTGACGCGCGCATTCGACTGAATGCCGGGCGCGTGTCTCGCAACGAACCCTCCCCCACAATCCGCGCGGCCGGGGTCGTCATTGATGAGGCGAGTTATTCGGCCAAGGTACACGGCAAACCGCTCGACCTTACCTATAAGGAGTTCGAGCTGCTGCGCTTTCTCGCAGCTCACCCGTCGCGTGTTTTCACCCGCGAACAGCTGCTCAGTGAGGTGTGGGGCTACGACTACTTCGGTGGCACGCGCACCGTAGACGTGCACGTGCGCCGGCTGCGTGCGAAGCTCGGCGATCAGGAATCCCTCATTGGCACCGTGCGCAACGTGGGGTATCGCTTTAATGTGCACGAGACCGATGACGAACGTGTGCCCAACTCGGTGCGAGCATAGGTGAATGCACCTTCAAAAATTTGATCCAGCGGATGCCGCGGCTCTCGCGGCGTTCCAGGCGATTGCGGCCGCCGCTCATGTCTTCGACGGTTATGAACCGTTCAATGAACAGACCCTGTTCGACCTGCGGGCGAAGAAGCGCACCGGGTATCTCCTGCTGAACGCCGACACTCCGGTTGGCGCGGCAGTGGGCGGCGGCGGCGAGATCGACCTCGTGGTGGCGCCGGACGCCCGGCAAAACGGTTACGGACGAGCCGCCCTCGACACGCTGCTGGGGGATCTTGAGGGCGATCTGACCGCGTGGTCGCACGGAGACCACCCGGGAGCACGCGCGCTTGCCGCACACAGCGGGTTCGAGGCTGTTCGTACGCTCCTCGAACTTCGCATGCCCCTGGGGCCGCAGTCGGCGCATCCGCTGCCTGACGGCTTTGTGATCGACGCGTTTCAGCCCCAGCGTGACGCGGCCGAGTGGGTAAGACTGAACGCCCTTGTGTTTGCCGGGCACCCGGAACAGGGCGGGGTCACCGAGGCCGACCTGCGCGACCGGCAGGCGGAGGACTGGTTTGTGGCCGACGACTTTCTGATCGCCCGCGACCTGCATTCTCAGATGGTGGGGTATAACTGGCTCAAGGTGGAGGGCGATGTGGGCGAGATCTATGTTCTGGGCGTTCACCCCGCCACAGCGGGTGCGGGCCTAGGCCGAACACTGATGCAGGCCGGTCTCGCACGCCTCGCTCACCGAGGCTGCATCACCGCGTCGCTCTACGTTGAAGCCGATAGCGCGGGGCCCGTTCACCTGTATCGATCGCTGGGCTTCAGCGATCACACCGTGGACGTGCAATACCGCCGCCTGCCTGTTTAAGAAGATGTTCACTCAGATCGTCGACCGGTCGGGGTGGAAGCTGGAAGGATAGTCAAATGGACGGCGAAATAACTCAGGCGGATTCCGGTCTCGGCAATGATTTTGACGACGACTTCGACCCGCTCTTTGGCAAGACAGATCCGGCGCTCCCCAGCGACCGCTACCTTGATCGGGAGCTCAGTTGGCTGGCCTTCAACCAGCGGGTGCTCGAGCTGGCGGAGGATCCGTCCCTTCCGGTTCTGGAACGGGCCAACTTTCTCGCCATTTTTGCCAGCAACCTCGACGAGTTTTTCATGGTGCGCGTCGCCGGCCTCAAACGTCGCATTCTCACCGGCCTCGCCGTGCCCACCAATGTGGGTCGCGCGGCCACCGACGTGCTGAGTGACATTTCCACCCAGGCGCATGCTCTACAGGCTCGGCACGCCCTCGCTTTTCAGGAGCTGGTGCGTCCTGCTCTCGCCGAGTCCGGCATCGACGTGGTGGACTGGCAGAGTCTCGGCGACGACGATCGACGCTCCCTGCGCACGTATTTCTCCAACCAGATCTTCCCGGTCTTGATGCCCCTGGCGGTCGACCCGGCGCATCCGTTCCCCTACATCTCCGGGCTCTCTCTCAATCTCGCCGTGCGGGTGCGCAACTCGAAGACCGGCAAGCAGGAATTTGCCCGGCTGAAAGTACCGCCCATGCTGCCGCGTTTTGTGCGCGTCGACCGCAGCGAGTCCGTGAATAGTCTGCGTTTCATCGCCCTGGAAGATCTGATCGCCAACCAGCTCGGCGATCTGTTCCCCGGCATGGAAATTCTCGAGCACCACGTCTTTCGGGTCACCCGCAATGAGGACGTGGAGATCGACGAGGACGAAACCGAGAACCTCATCAAGGCGCTCGAGAAGGAACTGCTGCGACGCCGCTTTGGCCCGCCCATTCGTCTTGAGGTCACCGAAGACATGGACGACGTCACCCTCGGGTTGCTCGTGCGTGAACTCGATGTCACCGAGCAGGAGGTGTACCACCTCCCGGCACCGCTCGACCTGGGCGGCCTCTTTGACCTGCGCATCGACCGTCCGGACCTGCACTTCGCCAAGCATGTGCCCACGACAGCGGCCGCACTGCTGCCCGCCGAGTCCAGCGCCGATCCCGACATCTTCAGCGCGATCGCTCATGCCGATGTGCTGCTGCACCACCCGTACGAGTCTTTCGCCACGAGCGTGCAGGCGTTCCTGGAGCAGGCCGCGGCCGACCCGAACGTACTGGCCATCAAACAGACCCTGTATCGCACCTCGGGCGACAGCCCCATCGTGGAGGCCCTCATTGCCGCTGCGGATGCGGGCAAGCAGGTCCTCGCTCTAGTCGAGATCAAGGCCCGCTTTGACGAACAGGCCAACATCACCTGGGCGCGCAAGCTCGAAAAGGCCGGCGTGCACGTGGTGTACGGTCTCGTGGGACTCAAGACGCACTGCAAGCTTGCCCTCGTAGTGCGCTACGAAAAGGGTGTTCTGCGTCACTACAGCCACATTGGTACCGGTAATTACAACCCGAAGACCAGCCGCATCTACGAAGACCTCGGTCTGCTCACGGCCGACCCTCAGGTGGGCAAAGACCTCACCCGGCTCTTCAACGAGCTGTCAGGCTATGCCATCGAGAAGAAGTTTAAGCGGCTCCTCGTGGCTCCGCTGCACCTGCGCCGCGGGCTGCTCAAGCACATCGCCACCGAGACCGCGAACGCTCTGGCCGGCGCAACCAGCGGCATCCGCATCAAGGTGAACTCCATGGTTGACGAGGACATCATCGATGCTCTTTACCGTGCGAGCCAGGCCGGTGTGCATGTGGACGTGTGGGTGCGCGGTATTTGCAGCCTGAAGCCCAACGTTCCCGGCATGAGCGAGAACATTCGCGTGCGCTCCATTCTGGGTCGCTACCTTGAACACTCGCGCATTTTCTCCTTCCACAACCTCGGCGACACGCAGGTATATATCGGCAGCGCCGACATGATGCATCGCAACCTCGACCGACGGGTGGAAGCGCTGGTGCGTCTCGTGGACCCGGAACACCTTCAGGAGATCGAGGGGCTGTTCGAACGGGCACTGAACGAACGAACCTCATCGTGGTGGCTGGATGAAACAGGTCACTGGACAAGGCACGACCGGGACGCTGCCGGCGCCCCCCTCGACGACATGCAAAACCGCCTCATGCAGCAGATCAGCCAGCGCAAGCGTCCGGGCACGCGTCGATGAGCGGAACGGCAATCTATGCTGCCGGCGCCGTGTGCTGGCGTCTCATCGACGGACGCATGCACGTGCTGCTCATTCATCGCACGGTGCACGGGGATGTCACCATCCCCAAGGGCAAGGTTGATCCCGGCGAGTCACTGCCACGCACGGCGGTGCGTGAGGTGCAGGAGGAGACGGGGCTCGACGTGGCGCTCGGAGTTCCGCTCGGCATCTCCAACTACGACATGCCTGACGGCCGCACCAAGATTGTGCACTATTGGGCCGCCGAGATCACCCCCGAAGCAATTCAGCGATCCACCTTTGTTCCTAACGGCGAGGTGGCCGCCATTGAGTGGGTCACCATCAAGAAGGCCCGCACCTATCTGAGCTACCCGGCCGACGTGGATATTCTCGAGACATTTTCCGCGCTCGTGGACGCCGGCATCACCCGTACCTTCGCACTCATCGCTCTTCGGCACGGCAAAGCGGTCCCCCGCACCGGCCTGGGTCCCGACAGCAAGCGTCCGCTTACGGAACGTGGAGTGCGCCAGGCCGCCAGCGTCGTCGACATCATCACGGCCTGGAACCCGCTCCGCATCATCTCCAGCACGGCTACACGCTGTGTCACCACGGTCGCGCCGCTGGCCGCGGCCACCGGCATCACCATCAAACAGACCGATCTCATTAGCCAGGACGCCCTCGAATGCGGTGAAGCGGATGTGCGTGCCGTGATCGGTAAGCGGGTGCGCTCCCGCAAGACCGCCGTCCTCTGCAGTCACGGCCCCGTGCTACCCGAAATTCTGCGCGAAATTGGGCTCGCCACCGGCAGCACAATGAACGCGGAACTGGCGGATGCGGCGGCCCTGGAGACGGGGGCGTTCTCGATCGTGCATCTCTCCAGCGAGAATCCGAGCGCCGGCATCATTGCCATCGAGCACCACATACCCCACTTGTAGGTGTCACCCGTTCACCTGCCGTTCATCTTCGCGAGGGTGTCCCGTTAATCTACGTGCCTATATTCGGCTGTGGGTCGTCACCGACCCGCACCCAGCACTGTTCTGTTTTGCACCCGAACTGCCCTGAAAGGGAACATCGTGAATTTTAAGCGTCTTGGCCGGCCCGCGGTCATCGCCATCGTTGCAGCACTCGCCCTGTCATCCTGCGCAGCAAACGAAGGCGGAACCGGTTCATCCGACACCGCCTCCGACAGCGGACTGACCGGCACACTGAATGCCGGTGGCGCCTCGTCGCAGCAGGCCGCGCAGGAAGCCTGGATCGCCTCGTTCCAGACGGCCAACTCCGGCGTCACGATCAACTATGACCCCTCCGGCTCCGGCGCCGGTCGCGAAGCCTTCATTGCCGGCGGCTCCGCATTCGCCGGTTCTGACTCCTACCTCAGCGAGGAAGAACTCGCCGGAGACTTCGGCTCCTGTGCCACGGGCACCAAGGGAGTCAACCTTCCCGTCTACATCTCGCCGATCGCCGTGATCTTCAACGTTGAGGGTGTCACCGACCTTAACGTGGATGCCACCACTCTTGCGCAGATCTTCAAGGGCGACATCACCACGTGGGACGACGCCGCAATCGTGGCGCTGAACCCCGACGCCACCCTGCCGTCCACGGCGATCGCGGCTGTGCACCGCTCAGATGACTCGGGTACCACGAAGAACTTCACGGACTACCTCAACCAGAACGCCCCCGATGTGTGGACCGAAAAGGCCGCCGACCCGTTCCCGTACCAGTCCGGTGAGGGCGCTCAGGGCACCTCCGGTGTTGTTGCCGCTGTCACCAACGGCGTGGGCACCATCGGTTACGCCGACGCGTCGCAGGCCGGCGATCTCGGAGTCGCCAAGCTCAAGGTCGGTGACGAGTTCGTGCAGTACACCGCCGAAGCCGCCGCCGAGGTCGTTGCCGGTTCACCGGCCGTTGAAGGCCGCGAAGCCAACGACCTCGCGCTGGACCTCAACCGCACCACCACCAACCCGGCAGAGTACCCCCTCGTGCTCGTGAGCTACGCCGTTGTGTGCACCGAGTATGCTGACGCTGCCTCGGCCGAACTCGTGAAGGCCTACGTTGGCTTCATGGCCAGTGCTGAAGGACAGGCCGAGGCCGCCGACAATGCTGGTGCCGCGCCGCTGTCCACCGAACTCCAGGACAAGGTCACCGCCGTTATCGAAACCATCAAGTAAAAATACATTCCACACAGCTGCCCGGTCGGACTTCGCATTTTGTATGCGAGGGTCGACCGGGCAAACTGAGGTTATCGGCCATTTTCTCAGCCGCACCTCTTCGACAGGTTCCACCACAGATTCAGGGAGATGCCCGGCATGACGACCGAAGTTGCCGCAACAACAATCAAGGCCAGACAGCGGCCGGGCGATCGAATCTTCTCCGGAGCCACCGTCGTGGCGGGAAGCCTCATTCTCGCCGTGCTGGCCCTGGTCGCCATCTTTCTGCTGGCGGAAAGCATCCCCGCCTTTACCGCTCCGGCGGACGAATTCGGCGGGGACATCACCAACTTCTGGTCGTATGTGGGCCCCTTCGTCTTCGGAACGCTTTGGTCGGCCGCACTGGCCCTACTGATGGCCATTCCGATCGCGATTGGAATCGCCCTTTTCATCTCGCACTATGCCCCGCGCCGGCTCGCTCAGGGCCTCGGGTACATCATTGACCTGCTCGCCGCCGTGCCGTCGGTGGTGTTTGGCCTCTGGGGTATCGGTGTCCTGGCCCCCCTCCTCCAGCCCTTCTACGGCACTCTTGTGGACTGGTTTGGCTGGATGGTGTTCTTTGAGGGTCCGGTCTCCGGAACCGGACGCACCATTTTCACCGTGGCCATCGTGCTCGCCGTGATGATTCTGCCCATCATCACCGCCATCTGCCGCGAAATCTTTCTGCAAACACCGCTCCTGCACGAGGAGGCCGCACTGGCCCTCGGCGCCACGCGCTGGGAAATGATCAGGATGGCTGTGCTCCCGTTCGGTCGCGCCGGCATCATCTCGGCTGCCATGCTCGGTCTTGGCCGGGCCCTCGGAGAGACAATGGCCGTGGCCATGGTGCTCTCCCCGAGCCCTCAAGTGATTTTTCAGCTGCTCACTTCCCAGAACCCCACCACCATCGCCGCGAACATTGCGCTGAACTTTCCCGAATCGAACGGCATCGGTGTGAATATTCTGCTCGCCACCGGCCTCGTACTTTTTGTGGTCACCCTCATCGTGAACATGGCGGCTCGCGTCGTCATCAACCGCCGCAAGGCCTTCTCCGGAGCGAACTGATGAGCACCACCACTGCCCGCCCCCTCAGCAACTCGCTCACAGCGGGCAAGCTGCCCAAGAATTCCCCGCTGTGGCTGTTGCTTGCCAGTTGGGCTGTGACCGGGTCATTCTTCGTGGTGCTCAACGTGTCGGGCGCCACCGACGGTTTCAATTTTGTGGGCACCCTCATCTTCGGTGCCGTGCTCTTCTGCATCGCCGTGTACATCTTCTCAAGGGCGGTTGAGGGCAGCCGTAAGGCCACCGACCGCCTCGTGACGGCACTCGTCACCGGCGCGTTCATCATTGCCCTGATCCCGCTGATATCCCTCGTGGGTACCACGGTGATCAACGGCCTCCCCGGCGCACTGACACCCACCTTCTTCACGTCGTCACAGCGCAACGTTGTCGGCGAGGGTGGCGGTGCCCTGCACGCCGTCATGGGAACGCTCCTCATCACGGGCACAGCCACTTTGATTTCGGTACCCATCGGGCTGCTCGCCGCCATCTACCTGGTTGAGTACGGTCGCGGCCGACTCGCCAAGGGCATCACATTCTTCGTCGACGTGATGACAGGCATCCCGTCGATCGTTGCGGGTCTTTTCGCCTTTGCACTGTTTGCTCTGCTCTTCGACGACCCCGGCATCCGTTTTGGCTTCGGTGGTGCCATTGCGCTCACCGTGCTGATGCTTCCGGTGGTCGTGCGCTCGAGCGAGGAAATGCTCAAGCTGGTGCCCAACGAGCTGCGTGAGGCCGCGTATGCGCTCGGGGTGCCGAAGTGGCTAACCGTTCTCAAGGTGGTGCTGCCCACATCTATTGCGGGAATCGTCACCGGAATCATGCTGTCCATTGCTCGCGTGATTGGTGAAACCGCCCCGCTGTTGATTATTGCGGGGTTCACCTCGAGCATGAACTACGATCTTTTCAGCGAACGGATGATGACCCTGCCGGTGTTCGTGTACACGCAATACATGAACCAGGGAGCCGATTTTCAGGCTTACGTTGACCGCGCGTGGGCCGGCGCACTGACGCTGATTGCCATTGTGATGGTGCTGAACGGCCTCGCGCGTCTGATTGCCAAAATCTTCTCCCCCAAATTCAGCCGCTAACTTTTTTCTGTACCAACCCGTGAAAGGGACTGATGTCCAAGCGCATTGAGGTCAACGACCTAAACGTTTATTACAGCAAGTTTTTGGCGGTCGAGGGAGTCTCTCTCGTCATTGAGCCGCGCACGGTGACGGCCCTGATCGGTCCCAGCGGTTGCGGTAAGTCCACGTTCATTCGCACCCTCAACCGCATGCACGAGGTTATTCCCGGCGCGCGCGTGGAGGGTGAGGTTCTGATCGACGGAAACAACCTGTACGGTCCGGGCGTCGACCCGGTGCTTGTGCGCCGCCAGGTCGGGATGGTGTTTCAGCGCCCCAACCCGTTCCCCACCATGTCGATTCAGGACAACGTTCTGGCCGGCGTGAAGCTCAATAACCGTCGCATGAGCAAGAGCGATGCCGACGCGCTCACCGAGCAGTCACTGCGCGGCGCCAACCTCTGGAACGAGGTCAAGGACCGCCTGGACCGTCCCGGTTCGGGTCTCTCCGGCGGCCAGCAGCAGCGTCTGTGCATCGCACGCGCCATTGCCGTGGCCCCCGACGTGATCTTGATGGACGAGCCCTGCTCGGCTCTCGACCCGATATCCACCCTCGCCATTGAGGACCTGATCGAGGAGATGAAGGCGCAGTACACGATCGTCATCGTCACACACAACATGCAGCAGGCCTCCCGCGTGTCTGACCGCACGGCGTTCTTCAACATCGCTGGCACCGGCAAGCCGGGCAAGCTCATCGAGTACAACGACACCACGACGATCTTCTCCAACCCCACGGAGCAGTCGACCGAAGACTACGTCTCCGGTCGCTTCGGCTAAACCGCCCGCCCGCCGTCCCCCTGCGCTCGCCCTTCGCTCCGCTCCGCCGGTCGCGCCCCCTCCGCTCCGCTCCGCCGGTCGAGCCCCCTCCGCTGGTCGCGCTCCGCCGGTCGCGCCCCCTCCGCTGGTCGTGTCTCGACAAGCTCGACAACCGAGTCGAGACCCCGCGAGACGAACTCGAGACTCGGTCACGAGGTCTCTGTAATGGTTATAGCTGGTCTGGTTATCAGCTGGCAGGCTGGTCTTGATTCGTGTGGGTTGCGTGACTCTTTTGGTCTCTGACTCTCTTCACGGAGGTGTCTTCGTCTCGACATGTCCGCTCCACGCATCGAATCAGGCCGGCCTGTGACCCTCAGAGTGACTTGATTAGAAGCCTGTCCGTACCCCCAACAGGGTCGTGACTCATTACAGAGATGTTCTCCGAGGAACCCCAGACCGGCACGACATAACACCCATCGAAGGAGTTATCGTGACCATGGTCTCACAGCAGTTCAGTTATGTCATCGGGGTGGATACCCATGCCAAGACACACACGCTGGTCGCCCTCGACCATCTGGGCGGGAAACACGGCACCGCGCAAACATTCCCGACAACTCCGCCCGGACTCAAACGGGCTCAGGCGTGGATCGAACGCGAAACAACAGGGCCGGTTTTGGTGGCCATGGAGGGCACCGGGTCCTACGGAGCCCAGTTCTGCGACCTCCTGACGGCCGCCGGCGTGCGCGTCACCGAAACCAGGCCGCCCAAGCGCGGCGTTCGCCGGGCCGGCAAAACCGACCCCATCGACGCAGAGCACGCCGCCCGCTACGCCCTCACCCTGCCAATGGAGCACCTCATCACGCCCCGCAACCACGCTGGGCACCACGCAGCCTTGACGGTGCTACTGACCGCGCGCGCCGCCCTCAAGAAGGCCCACAGCGCCTCCAACAACCGCCTCACAGCGCTGCTGCGCGGGTACGGCTTCGGCCTGGACGTTCGCCTGGCCCTCACAGCCGAGCAAATCAAAGTCGTCGCAGCCTGGCGCGCCCATCGAAACGATGACGTCGGCATGGTCACCATCCGCGCCGAGGCTGCCCGCGAAGCGCGAGAGATCCTCAGCCGTCAAGCCGAGCTCACGGCGAACGAGAAGGGCCTCCTCAAGCACGTGAAAGCCCTCGCCCCCTACCTGCTGCTTGAGCACGGCGTCGGCGCGATCGTCGCCGCGCAGCTGATCGTGTCGTGGTCGCACCAGGGACGCATCCGCTCCGAGGCCGCGTTCGCCCGCTTCGCGGGCATCGCGCCCATCCCCGCGTCATCGGGCAACACCATCCGCTACCGTCTGCACCGCGGTGGCGACCGGGCGCTCAACACCGCCATCTGGGTCACCACGTTCTACCGCTACCACCACGACCCGGCGACCGCCGCCTACGTCGAGAAACGGACGAAGGAAGGCAAGACACCCAAAGAGATCCAACGCGTCCTGAAACGCTACATCGCCCGGCACCTGTTCCGCGTCCTCGATAACCACACCACCTAAAACGACACCACCGCCCAGCGGACAGGCCATCTTCGACGGCCCGCCCGCCACCCTCACGCGCCCAAAAACACGCCACACGACTCACGAAACATCATCAAAAAAGACCTCAACAGCTTGACAACTCCCATAGAAGCGTCGAGACGCGCGCGAAAAGCATGCGCGCTCCTCGACCAGCGAGACCGTCGCGACCCCCCTCCGCTGGTCGAGCGCGAGGGCACGAGCAGTCGAGACCCCGCGAGACGATCCCGAGACTCGGTTGCGAGGTCTCGAGACGCGCGCGAAGAGCATGCGCGCTCCTCGACCAGCGGGAGGGTCGCGCCCCCCTCCGCTGGTCGAGCGCGAGGTCACGAGCAGTCGAGACCCCGTGAGACGATCTCGAGACGCCGACCAGCGAGCGAGGGGGCGCCGCCGGGGCCCTTAGTTGTCCGTGCGACCCAGCAGGTAGCTGTTGAACTCATTCGACACGGCGAAGTCCGTGCGCATCGGCGCGCCGTCCAGCGTTGTGACGGACACGGCGAGACGTACGCTGGAGACGAGCCAGGAGGCATCCGCTTCACGTAGTTCGCTGAGCGTCACATCGCGATACTCCACCGGCACACCCTGCGCACGAAGGTATTCGAACAGGCTCTGCTGCGTGGTGCCGTGCAGAATGGCGCCGTTCGGCGCGGGCGTCACGTACACACCGTCGATACGCACAATGACGCTCGACGTGGGGCCCTCCATGACATAGCCGTCGGTGGTGACAAAGATCGTGTCGTCGGCACCGCGACGTGTCGCCTCCCGCAGGGCCGCCATGTTGATGGCGTAGCTGAGTGTTTTAGCACCCATCAGCAGCCACGGTGCTCGCTCAGCCACCCCGCGCGGGTACCCGCGGTCCAGAGTGACCACACGCACGCCCGTGGCCCGCACGGCACCAAAATCTGCAGCCCGAGTGGCATGCAGCCACGCCGTGGGTGCCGGGCCGGACTCCACACCGCGACTCAGCACAAATTTGAGGGCCAGTTCCCCCTGCTGAGGAAGCCGGGCCACGGCGTAGGCGATCGCTGCACGCCACTGGGCCGGATTGGGCACCGGCAGGTCGCAGATCTCCGCGGAGTCGCGCAGCCGGGCAATGTGCGGCTCAACCTCCTGCGGATGCCCGTTCACCACGCTGAGCGTTTCAAAGATGCCGTCGCCACGCTGGGCACTGAGCTCCCCCACCCGCAGGGCGGGGGCCGCCGAATCCATCTCGTGGAACGTGTCATCGAAGGAAATGCGCTCCGAGTCCACGGAAACCGGATCGATCAGCAGGGTGAAGGGAAGACTCATGCTGTGAGCCTAATCCGCCTGCTGATCTTCCGAGGTAATCGGCCGTTGCCTAGGTACTTTGAAAGGCCACGATGGGGGCGGTTGTGGGCTGTTCCGAGCCACCGCGCGGTTCAACGGTGATCCCTACCGTGTCGCCCGTGTGCATGGCGCCGTCAAGCACGCGCCACGACGTTCCCGAGCCGGTGGAGTCGAACGTTCCGGCCGAGGCCGCTCCCGCAGCGTTGATGTACCAGAGCTGGTAATCCCTGTCACTGCCGAGGCTCGGAAGGTCATCGAGAAGAACCGCTGACAGTCCGAGCGCGTTGGACCACACGAGCGTGGCGTCGTGGCCGTCGGCGGTTGTCGTCACCGCACGCTCGGAGTCTGACGCTGCCGTGATCTGAACCATACCGGCTGCCTGTTGCTCGACAAACTGGTTGTTGTTCACGGCCTGACCCGCGAAGGTGCCACCCACGAACAGCACGACAGCGGCCGCGGCCGCCAACAGCAGTTGAGCCGGACGCTGAAACCAGCGTTGCTGGGCGCGCACCGACGCGGCGCCCGACCCCGCAGTGGTCACGGGCACCACGAGATCGTCGACCGGAGCGGTCGGAGCTGAGGCGTGGGTGTTCACAGCGGTGGGGATGACCGGCGTCGCACTCAGCGGGGCCAGCTGTGGTGTCGACGCGATCATGGCCATAAGGTTGCTGCGGAGCGCTGCCGACGGCGTCACCGGTGCGGCAGCGAGGCCCAGGGCCACGGCGGTGTCACTCAACTCGGCTGCCTCCGCACGCGCTGCCCCCGACGTAGAGAGGTAGGCCTGAAAGTCGGCTCGTTCGGCGTCGCTGAGCGCATCCAGTGCGTAGGCACCGGCAAGTTCTGCGACGCTCTCACCGTCACGCTTGTCGCGCTTATCGGTCATGAGGCCACGCCCAGTTCGTCGCGCAGACGAATCAAGCCATCGCGGAGTCGTGTCTTCACTGTGCCGAGGGGGATCTTGAGCATGCCAGCAACTTCGCTGTGGGTGTAACCGCCGTAGTACGCCAGACTGACCGCCTGTCGTTGCAGTTGCGTCAGTCTCAGCATTGCCTTCTCCACCCTTTCGTGTTCCATCCGAACCTCAACGGTTTCGGCAACGTGATCGTAGGCTACCGCGAGGTCGCGGATACCAATCTTTGAATCTCTGTCGCGGCCGGCCTGCGAGGACCGAATTCGGTCGACCGCACGTCGGTGCGCCATGGTCATAATCCACGTGGATGCGCCGCCACGCGTTGCCTCGTACCGCGACGCCGTTTGCCAAATCTCCAGAAAAATCTCCTGGGACACTTCTTCGGACTGCGCATGGTCTACCAGGAGCCGCTTGACCAGGCCAAGCACCCGAGGGGCGATCGCGTCATACAGCTCTCCGAATGCCAATTCGTCGCCACGGGCTACCCGTGCCAGCAGTTCCTCTTTGGAGAGAGGTTCCACCGACGAGTCGTCGAGGTTTAAATCAGTAGTCATAAGACCAAGCATGTCAGGTTCAATCCCTTTCCATGGAGAGGGTTCGGTGCGAAGTCCCAGATGGATTGGTTCTGACTGCAAAATGTTGCAAAAAAAATAGGTGAGGCCGGGCCGCAGAGCACCTCTCGGCGCGAGGCCGCTCGAAGCGGCAAATAATGGAACCCGGGATTACTGCGGCCCGACCAGCTCTCAGTCTACGCGAAATGCTCCCCGCCGCACGTGCTCAGGCGGGCACCGACAGCTCCCGTTCAGGTTGCAGGTCGGTCGCGCGAACTACTCGAGCGACTCGCTCCGCCACAGCCTGGCACAGGACGTAAACTCGGCCGCCGTCGTCGAAAAGCGCAGGGCACGCGTGGTGAGCTCGGAGGATCGTGCCGGTTCGGTCTGCTCAAGATCGTCGGCAACACTGGTGCAACCGGTGGCGGTGACACGACAGTACGCGGCGGCACGTTCGAGAGCAACCGCAAAATCACCGGTGAAGAGGCCGCGAAGAATTTCGTCGGCGAGCGCAATAATCTCGATCGGACCGGTGGGCACCGCAGCGCCCGCAACCACATGGTCAATCGTTCGCTCCAGCTCGATTCCGCGCTGGTACAGATACGCGGTGCCTTCCGGGTCCTGACGAATCAGCAGTCGAATGAGGTAAATGCGCCACAGCGCCCCGGGGAGGCTCCGCGGCGTGGCACGCGACCACAGTTCAGCAACCGCATCGATGCCGTTCTCATCGGTGTAGGCCACCAACCGTTCGACCGTTGCCGGGTCCGGGTCCGCCCGCACCCGACTGAGCAGCGCCAGGGCGGTCTCGTGGGCGACACGGCTGATCGCCTCGGGATCTTCCCCACCCTTGAACGCCTCAAACTTGTTGCTGGAGAACTGGGTGGGTTTATGAAAGTTGTCGGACAAGGGGGTTCTCCCGTCTCTCTGAACTCGTATTATGGCGATATCTCAGTGCGTTGGCTGCCCCGCGAAAACGGGACGAAATCAGTCGATTTCGGTTGCTCTCAACGCTACCCAGAAAAGCGCGCCACAAATCCACGGTACATTGGTGTGTGCGGGCCTCTAGCTCAGTTGGTAGAGCAAAGGACTTTTAATCCTTGGGTCGTCGGTTCGAGCCCGACGGGGCCCACAAGTGTTTGTTTGGGAGAGGGGTTGTCGCCTTCCCTAGCGGAAGCGCATCAACCCCTCCAAAACCCCTCCAAAACCGTCGCTTTAGCGAATAAGCCTTATGGCTGTGGCGGAGTACTTTGTCTTGGAATCTCCAGCGGCCCCGACTTCTTCTGTCGCCGACGCGTGAATTTCGACCGACATACCGACAAGAAGCTGTTTGATGTCCGACTCTGGGAGGTGTTTTGCATCCACCGTCTCAATTTCTCCGTCACCAATGTCGATCTTCAGCGGGCCAATATCACTCACGGTACGCAATGTGCCTTTGAGAAGCACCGGTTCCCTCGCCAGCTCTCGCGACTCAACCAATTTTCCAAGGTGCGTCAGCTCCGCAGTGCTCATGCGCGAGCCCAACCGCTTGCGCCGCGGTTGCATCCATGCGACTTCCGTTTCAAAATTGGCATCGACTAGTGCCCCCGCGAAATCTCGAAGAGTCGTTGCCACCCGTGGACCAGCTTCACGCAAAGACGCTACAAACTCGGAGTCGTCAGCGTTTGGCCCTGAATCCTTACTCATGTTCAACAGGTCAATGGATCGAGCTAGCGCAGCATCCACCAGTTGCTCTTCGCCATCATTTAGGAACTCGGCCTGGCCGCTTGGCAGCACTTCGTCGCGCGGTAGCATCGCGGGCACGAGCTGGAGAACGAGGCTGCCCGGAATCGCGGACCCATCCAGATTGAGCCTGGTCTTCGAGACGATATCGCCAGGCAACTGGCCTCTCAAGGAGGTTCGTCCCGTCAGCGAGAGTCCGGACGCGAGAACAAGGCGCTGGAAGTGGCGCATGACTTCGGCGACGTCGTCGACGGCCGCCGAATGACCATCCACCCCGTCACCAGTAAGTCTGAGAAACCCGAGCGAAACATCGCGCCGCACAGGACTCAGTTCGGCGAAGAAAGAGCTCAGGCTAAGCCTGCTGAGGTCCGCAGCATCTTCCCAAAGCAACTCTGGTCGCTCCAGATCCAACCGTGCGCGATAGCCCATCCAATCAAATGACATCGGGTCCATCCAACATTACTTCTAGGTACCCACGACGCGGGAGCGCATCCTCGCGCACCGCTGGAGCATTTTTTTCACCAGTACGCTTCCGAAGCCAGAAGTCATCCCAGAACCCTCGTTCCATTGTGTATTGATGGTGCTCAATTGTGTTTTGAACACCGGCTTCAGGACGAACATGCCATCGGCAATATCGGGTATCCACTCTCAGCCCCGTCACCTCCCGCACCTGGTTTGTTGCGAAAAGCTGTAGAACCAGTTTGTCATTAGGGTCTGACACCTGGTCGACAAGACGGTCCTCGCACCAGTAGACAACATCTAGATCATCAGGGTCGGACTTGTTGCTGATAAAGCTACCGCCGATCCACACCCATGCAACAGGCACGATTCGCCTAAGTTCATTCGTCGCTGATTCGAAGTCGGACCAGATCTTGCTTCGTGTGCTCGAAGTTGAATACCCCGCTCCATCAACGTACGTAGCCTTGACTTCGTCAAGATTTGCATTGAACCGACCGAGCGGAAGAAACCCAGTTCGGCTGTCTAAGACGGGAACCGTCACATATCACCCCAGTGTCGAAATTCACCCCAGCCTATTGGCACTCAAGGGCGACGCTAGACAGTGGAACGCGCGGAATCAACAAATGCGTCGAATCGAGCCACATGCTCGGTGTAGTCGCTGGGGTACAGGTGCGCGTAAATGCTGTCGGTCGTGGTGACACTGGCGTGCCCGAGCCAGCGGCTCACCTCGTAGGGCTTGAACCCGGCTGCCAGCCACAAACTGGCCGCCGTGTGGCGTAGGTCATGCACGCGCATCTCTGGGAGGCCGACTGCGCGGAGCGCGTACCGGAAGTAGTTCCGCCGGAAACTGCCAACATCGAGAACGCGCTCGAAGTCCACCGCGTGAGTGCCGACAGCGCGGCCCGGCCAGAACAACGCTCCCGGATCGCCAGAGTGCGGGTGCAGCATCTTGTATCTGCGTAGCTCGGCAATGAGTCCGCTGTGCATGAGCGGAACGTCGCGGGTTGAACGCTTGGACTTCGGCGTGCCGATGACCCACTCCCCCGCGATCTTGTGCAGGGTCTGGCGCACTCGAATATGTCCCGCTGCGAGGTCCACGTCACCGACCCGGAGCCCCATCAGCTCGCCTGCCCGTAGGCCAGTAAATGCAGCGAACCGGACCAGAAGCCCGCCCGGTGCAGAGCCGTCCAGTGCTGCACCGACGCGCTCTACGTCTGCCGCTGTGAGGAAGGCTGGAGCGAACGCGTCGGCAGTCTGTGGCTTCGGAAGGCGCACGCCGTCACATGGATTGTAGGTAATGAGCCTGTCGGCCGCAGCGAATTTGAACGCCTTGCTCAGCCCAACGAAGCAGTGGTGCACCGTCGCCGGAGCTAACCCCTTGCCAGTGAGCGCGACAATCCAGGTTTGGACCTCCGCCCGCGTGATCGTGGAGATGCGCCGACTGCCGAACGCAGGCAGGACATGGTTCCGATAGACCGATTCTGAGCTTCTGTAGGACAGCGGCTTGAGCGCCGGTTTGCTAGCCGCCAGAGACGCTGTCACAACGTCGCCGAGGGTCTTGGAATTCTTCACCAACGGTTCAGTGCTGGTGCCCTCCGCAAGGTCGTTCTCCACCCGGAGTGCGAACCTCTCGGCCTCGCGCTTGACCTTGAATGAACGCTGCTTGAAGGAGGAGCCGGATCGCCAGCGGACCTCATAGGCGATTCCGGTCTTGCGTTGCACCTCGCGCACATGGGCCATCAGTATCCGCCGTCCTCGACTGTGTGCGGCTCGAAACTCATGCTGCGACCTTTTCTGCAGAACGACGGACGACGCCGCCGACGACGGTGTGTGACCATTGGCCGGCACCGCTCTGTGTGGGTATACCGTCGATGTTGAGCCGCCGGGCGATGGCGGAAAGACTCAACCCTGCCGCGCGGTGCTGCAGGATGGCAGCTTGCACCTCCGGCGTGACCTGCGAGGGCTTACCGAGTTGAACGCCCTCCGCCTTCAGCGCTGCCAAGGCGGCTGACGTGCGCTCGCCGATCAGCTCCCGCTCGAACTGCGCCACCTGCATCAGTACCCCGGCGATGAAGCGGCCTGTTGCGTTGCCGGTGTCGAGGTCAAAGTCCAGCACGGCGATGGCCCAACGCTGCCGGTGTGAGGTGGCAAGCAGGTCGCCGAAGTCGATGACCGACCGAGATAGGCGGTCGAGCTTGGCTGCGACGAGGCCGTCGGCAGTGCGACGCTTCCGATTCCGCAAAACGGCGAGCGCGGCCTGCAGGCCGGGACGGTCGGTGTCCTTGCCGGATACGCCGTCGTCCACGTTCCACCCGACGATCTCCCAGCCCTTGACAGTCGCCGTGGACAGGATCGCTTCACGCTGCGCCTCGATGCCGAGCGAGGTGTCGCGGCTCCTGTCGGCGCGGCTGATGCGCAGATAGCCGAGCATGCGCTTGGTCATGCCTGAACCGGCTCGGTGGTCGTGGCCGGAGCGGCCTTCACTGGACGATGGCGAATCGCGGTCTTGGTCGCAGGCTCGGTGGTCTGAGCCTTGGCCTTCGGCTCGGCTTTGGGAGCGGTGGCCTTGGCGTAGGCGGCCTCGGCGGCGAGCCTGCGTGCGGCCTTGGCCCTGGCCTCCGCTTCAAGCTCGGCGGCTCGGGTCGCGATGCGTGTCTGGTTGCCCTCGCTCTTCTGGAACGTGCCGCGGAGGGCCGAGCTGAGGTAGACGGACAGCGGGTCTACCTTGTAGCCGGTCTGCTCCTCCAGCCATGCGGCGTAGGCGGCGATGACCGGGGTTACTTCCTTGTCTGCGTAGACAGCGAGGGCCGGGGTTTTCTTGGTGTTCGACATCGTGGTTTCTCCTTGTTCATTTCCGAGCGGTGATCCTCGTCACCGCTCCGAGGAAGTTAAACTTGCTTTTGTTGCATAAGGCAACAACTCTTTTTGCTGGCCATTTACGTGGTCGGAATGAGGCAACTCAGCCCGGTGTGCGCTCTTGCTCAGTGCGTGTGGGACCGCCCATCCTCGTGGGCCTCTGCTGCATCTCAGCCGAGGTCCGCCCGGCTTGAGCGCGCCTTGCGCCGTCCGTCCCCGGCTTCGGCTGCGTCCACGCCGAGACCCCGGCTGGAGAAGTTCGCGCCGCCCTCCCTTGCCAACAGGTACTGCGCTCGGGTGAGCTTGGACGCTCGAGTCTCCGGTTCGGGCGGAGCCTGCGCGAATAGCTCCCGCTCCTGCTCTGCGCGCTCTGCGTTGGTCGCCGCTCGCCGCTGACGCTTTTGGCGTTCGACCTCTCGGAACACCGAGACATCTCGACGGCTCTGCACCGCATCCTCCTCGTCCACCACAACTGCATCGATCACGTTGAGGTCCTCCTCGGCAACGTCAATCAACACGCCTTCCAGCACGTCGTCGAATGTGCTGTTCGTTGTGACACCGATCTCGATCTCCTGCTTGCCTGCGAGGTTCGCCCGGTCGAGGCCGTCGCGGATGGCGACTAGGCGGTGCTGCAGAGGCAGCTTGTCGTCCAGGGCGATCCTCAGCAGCGCGGACATTAGGTCGTCTGCACGCATAAGCAATCGCACCTGCGCCGCAGCGCGCACCTGCGGAGCCGCGCCTCCGTGCATGCGACAGACCGTCGCCCCGTTGATCGGTCGATTTCCACACGGCTGTCCGTTGCGCCTCCGTGCCTTGCATAGGGTCACGCTTTGTATAGGGTTCAAGCTCTTGCCGCTCATTTCATCTCTCCATCTCTGTAGTTGGTTCTCGGTTGATCTTCTTCTTGGGGTTGGTTCCCGAAGAACCCGCCGAAGTGCTCTGTGTGCTCCTAGAGCGGGTTCTTCTTGATTTACTGAGGTCTTTAGCGGGTTCTTCAGGTGATGCGGGTTCTTCGTCGGCGCTGAAGAACGCGTCGTCTTGTGCGACCGAATCCGGCTCGTGAAGAACCCGCTCCGAGAGCTTGTATTTGCGGAAGAACCCGCTCTGCCCGCTAACAGGTTCTTGGCCGGATTCTTCGGACACCCACTCCCACCCGCCGTCCATGCCGCCCTTCTTAGAGATGACCTTTGGCCGGCACCGATTCCTGGCGCGCCCGATTTGGCTTTTGCTGAAACCCTCGCCCAGGCCCACCGTCAACCCCTCGGAGGCATCGACGCGCCCGTTGCTTTCAGCCATGAACGTCTGCAACCAGCGCACGACTTCGTCCACGTCGGATGGGCGGTTGATGATTTCTGAGACAGAAACGGACGTGGCACCAAGCATCTCCACCTGAGCGACGTGAGCGCTCTCGCCGTCGTCTAGCTCGACCAAGGTGTCCACCAGGCGGTAGGCCAGAGACCCCGCTTCCATCCGCGAGTAGTTGCCCTTGTCCTGAGACAGCACGACAGAATCGTTGTCCTCGTCGTGGGCGAACAAGATGACCGAGCGGGCTGCATCCCGGTACGCGTGACTACCGGAGAGCTTGTCCGAAACGTGCCCGGCACCCTTGTTGAAGTGCATAATCCCGAGAATGACGGTGTCGGTTTCGGACGCGAGACGTGCGAGCGGGTCCAACACTGCTCTCACGTCTTGCACCTTGTGGTCGTCGCCCTGGATCGTAGACGTGATCGGGTCAAGAATGACGAGCCGCGCCTTGGTATCCCTGATGGCCTGCGCAATTAGCGGGATGTCCTCAGGAAAATTTGGAATTCGCTCACCGGTTTGTGCGTCTTCGGTGTGTTCAATGCCGAGTCTGTAGAAGCTGTCCATGTCGGCTCCGGCAGCGGTAAGCCGAGGCTTCATCTGAGTCTCCCAGTCGTCCTCCACGCTGACATACAGAACCGTGCTGCGCTCGTCTTGGAAGTCGCCCGGGAGTCGCCCGAATTGCGCTTCCACCGCAGCCCAGATTGCGAAGGTGGATTTGCCGACTCCACCGCGTCCCGCAAATAGCGTGAGGGTGCCAATGGGCAGGCGGTTCTCCCAGAGGAAGCGTTGTCGCCGGGACCGGATCAGCGAAGCGGCCTGCACGACAACGCGACTCTGGGGTGGCGCGTCGGGCGTCGACTTTGCAGCCTCTCCAACCAGCGCCGGGATGTCCTCCGGTTCAATGCGAATTAGCTCCTCGAGGCCATAGTCGGAACAGTGATCGCGGAGGTCCTTTCCCACCGCTGCATGCACGATCTCCATCTGCTCGGCTTTGACCCCTTCCTTCAGCAACGACTGGTAGACCGAAAGCGCGTGTCTGTAGCCCGGTGCGTCGCGGTCGGCAACGATGCTGATGAAGCTCGCGGTATCGCGGAAGTGCCTGGCGTGCACAGCCGTCCATTTATTCGCGCCGCCAGAGTTGCAAGTCGCGACAATGTCGTATGCCTGTCGCGCGGCCTCGGCATCCGCCTCGCCCTCTACAACGATGACATCAACACCGGTGTTCAGCGCCTCGGCCAGTTCCGGCAACCGGTACGGCAGCAGCTCGACACCGTCTAGGTTGTAGACCCACTTGCCCTTGCGCGCGGGGTCTGGTCGGCGCTGGCGGAACTGCTTACCTGACTTGCGCACGACCTCGTATCGGAGGTTGTTGTCCTCGTCGCAGTATGAGTAAACCGCTTCCTCGACGCTCGCTTCCGAGAGTTCAGACCACTTCAACCCGAGAATTGCGATGACGTCTGCCGTGTCGCATCCTGCTTTGCAGTCGAGGAGCACTTTGCCTCTATCGCCCCAAGAGATAGACAGCGAGGCCTCACGATCGTCGTGTTGCGGGCAGAGCGCCTGATACTGGGTGTCTCCGGAGTTTCTCACTCCATCCAGAAGACCGATAACCCGTTGCAAGGGTGGGGGTATCTCGGACGCATTCGCCCGATTCGTTGCCACGGTGGTCTACTTCGCGTCGCTGCGCGGCGTGACGGTGCAGGCTTCGATGTAGGTGTCGAGTTGCTCCTGCGTGTAGCGAGCGTGGAGGCCGCCGAGCCTCGTGTAGCCGAGCCTGCCGGACTGGCGAGCGCGGACGACCTGTCGCTCGGACAGGCCAAGGTACTGGGCAGCTTCTGCTGTGTCTAACCAGCGGCGAGCGCGGGGGTTCTGAACGGACATTGCGAATTCCTCCGGGGAGTTCGCGCCTTAAATGCGTAAAGGCGCACGTACGGGGCTGCAACCCATCGGTGATGAGTTGGAAGCCTCTCGTCTCGTACGCCCTAAGTCCCTTGGACCGGGTGAATGCCGTTCTGCCTACTCGCTACTGTTGAAGCTTTCGTCGTCCAGTCGTCCGCTTTCTCCGTAGTGCGGAAGACGACGTGCCTCGCAAGAGCGATCCTGCATAGAGGTACTGCTCGATGTTGATGCCCTGCTGGGCTATGTCTTGGTTTCGTATTCCGGTCTGCGCCGGTCTAGTTCCGAGTTTACCTGAAACGGGTCGGTCGCCGCTGGTGAGCGTCGGACGGCCCTGATTTTCTCAGCGGTTCGACAGTTGGTGCGTAGCGTTCCAGAGCCTTGTGGAGGCGCACCGTCTGGAAGGCGTACGGGTCAATATCGCTCGGCACATCGCAGTACCACTCAAGCGCTTCGCAGCCGAGTTCGTCGGTCGCGCGGATGAGGTCGAGACCCTTCAGCGGGACGCGTCTGCTCCATGCCAAGTCGCCCCCGAAGAACAGACCCTGAAAGCTCCGCGCGACGGTCCAGGCGGACATGCGCGCGCCGCGATCCTTCCAGACCGCGAGCCGCATGCTCGCCTCGGTCACGATGCCCCGCGTCTGCGGGTGCATGCACTCGGCGGGAGCTGCGACGTACCGAAGCGTGGCCAACGCAATTGCCGGGAGCGCCAGCATGCGCGTCTTCGATGTAAGCGCCAGGTCGGGCTCATCCTCCACCTCCCAAAATACGGAATGGTAAGTCTCGAACGGGCTGACAAGCGGCACGAACGCCGCAGACGGTACAATAGTTGATACAGACATTTGGTTTCCTCCTGATTTCTGTTCGGGATGATCGACCCCGGCGGTTGCGCTCCGGACCTCAGGCGCGACTGCCGGGATTGTTTTGTTACTGCAGGCGCTGCTGCGTGTTGATGGGCCGGAAGTTGTCGCGCGGCATCATCGACAGTGTCCGCTGCGTTGCCGCAATTGGGTCGGCCACCTTGGCGCGCAGGCTATCTGCGCTCCGGCTGTAGCTCTGTTGGAGGCCGCGCACCCTCTCGACCTCCCGGCAGAGCTTGGTGTATCGGCGAGTGAGTTCGGAGGTGTCCTTGCCACGCCGCAGATCGTCCCGGACGGCCTCCAACTCTTGCAGGAGCGAGAATGCGGCTTCGACGGAAGCCTTGCCTCGGGCTACGTGGCTCTCTGCCTGCGCCGTGATTATCTGCTCCATGGGCCGGACCCGGTCGAACACCTCCTCATCGACTGCGGCCACGGTCCGACGTTCGACCTCGGAATTCGGGTACGTCGCATTGCGCGCAGCGATACGTGGCTGGTCGAGGGCTTCGTCGGAAACGTATGTCGGGAAGTAGCCGCTCGGCTGAACAGAGGGCGTCTGGTCGAGCTCGCCGCCTTCGGGGCTTTCAACTTTCTTCACTCCAGGAATGTTGCTCATGATGTGGTCTCCTTAGCCGATTCGGTTCTTGCGAGCGCGGTCGAGGCGGACTGCCTCGGGGTTGGCGGTGTTCTGGATGCGGGCGACGGTCGCACGGCGTTTGTCCTCGGCCTCGAAGACCTCGGCAAACTCATCGGCTACGGTGTCCAGCCGATCAGCGAGCGTGTTGGTCGCTGACTGGAAGTCCCCTGCCGTCTGCGTGAGGGCCTTCTCCAGAAACTGGCTGCGTCCGTCGCGCGGATACTCAGGCAGCCCTGTTCGCGGGTCGAGTTTGCCGATGAAGCTCGGTGTAGGGCTCCAGGTCCTCTGGTGGTGGGGTCCGGGCCTTGTTCATTTCCTCTCTCGGTTGGTCGGTCCTGCTTGTTTGGTGGTGGCGAGCGCTGCGGCGACCTCGGGATACACGAGACCGTACGGCTGCAACCCGGCGAGTAGCGCCTGCCGGACGAAGGTCGCCTTGCTGGTGCCGCCTGACAGAGCCACGAGCGAGTCGATCGCCGCGCTGACTTCGGCGGGCACCATCGTCTCGATTCGCACCCCTTGAGCGATGCCTTGGGATGGTCTGGCCATCGATTCCTCCGTTGCTTGCCGGTTTGTGACGGGAGTAACTTAACTCCACCGGCAGGCCAAATGGCAACTCGTCTCCAGAATTAAATAGCTGATGAAGTGCACTTTCTGATTGCGCACGGTAAAGCGGAGAGGGTTCACCGCGAGGGAGACTTGAAGGTAAACAAGGAGGAAACCATGCCCAAGTTCACCGACCGCAGCGAGTTCCAAGGCCAGGCCGGTCCGCAGTACCCCAGACCCGACGGCACTCCGCGCGGCCTGTCAGTGAGCGAGCGCGCAAGGTTGCTGCGTCGGGAGGGAATGCGCCCCGGCTCGCCGTTCATCCCGCAGTCCGGGAACTACGACCCCGCCACCAACCCAAACCCCGGCTCGACTCAGCTCACACCCGGCTTCCGTCGGGACTAGCCACGCGCATCGCACCTAGTCGTGGCTGTGTGTGGCAGGAGATGACGAACGGGGCGGAGACGGGCACTCGGACCATTCCGCCCCGTCCTGCCATGAGATTGGCGCATAGCGATTAGAACGCAAGCTCCTATGCGAATGGCGCACTGTCGCTACCCAGTTCCCGCAGCATAACCTCGTCGCCCATCAGCATCGCGAAGTGCTCGGAAACGTCCAGCGCGAACTCATAGAGGGGTGGACGCCCGTCCATCGCCCTCCAGTACTGCACAATCATCGTGTACAGTTCGCCCCCTACCATCGCGACATGGTCGGAGACTATCTCGCTGTCGGCGACTATCTCGCTCATAGGGACGCCAGTAAATTTACTCATTTCGTTGCCTCTCGGTTGGGCCGCGTTGGCGCGGTTTACCCAAGGTTGTACGTCGAGCGGGTGGCAAGGCAAACAGCCGGAATTGACCGCGAGGCACCGTCAACCTACAGCCCCGGCAGGATGGAGACCGCAGCTGTCCGTTGCGACGGCGCGCGACGGTGCATCGCGGTCACCGGCGGTGATGTCACGGCTTGATAACGATCCGACCCCTACGCCGGGGAGCTATCGTGGCGGTTCGTCAGCGCATGGCCAAGCTCTTGTGGCTTTACGCGCGAATCTAGGCGTAACGGACAGCCCGTTCAAGAGCGCGCTTGAAATCGTCGCTATGTCCCGGCTGATTGAACGACAATGCGGACGGATGCCACGTCTCGAACACGGTCAGCGCACTTCCGACGAAGGGTGCAACGTGCTTTTTCCAGCCGCTTTGTGCGTAGCGCCCCGAAAGGACAATTGCGGAAACGTTCTGCAATAGCGGCAAGAGCCGTCTAAGCTCCATAGCGCCTTGCGCCATCACACTCACAGTGGGATGGATGCTCGCGGGTCCGAGGTACCACGGCACGATATTCCAAACGAGCACTCCGTCATGCAGGCCAACATCGTTACGCGTAGTCCAGATGTTCTGGGCCGTCGGGTCGTCATTGTCAACTGAAATGAAGCCTGAGCCAGGCCGCCCACCGTGCTCGTTGGCCATCGGCCCCGGCGCTTCAAGCAGCATCAGGACGCGAGCATCCACACCGGCCTCTGCGGGGTCAAAGTGCGGAACTACGACTTTCCGCCGCGCAGCGAGGTCGTCAGCCCAATCGCGCAAGGGTTGAGCGCTCGGCGCGGTTTCGAGCATCGCTAGTCGGTCCGCAACGCGGTCAGGATTACGGAAGCCGCGTGGCGCGTCGAGATGCATAGTCAAATGCTACTCATAGTCTGTAGACCCATAGTGTGCACACGCCGACGCTTGGATAGTGCCTGCCGTAGCCCCGATACAAAACGACCGCCGCGTCGCGTTTGGGCACCGCATCAGAGAGCTACGGCTGCAACTCGGGCTCAGCCAAGAAGCGCTGGCAGAGTTGGCCGGAGTTCACCGCACCTACATGGGCAGCGTTGAACGCGGCGAACGTAACGTCAGCCTCGACAACATTTATCGCTTTGCTGACGCGCTGGGCGTGGACGCGGGACAACTGCTCTAACGCCCTTGCGATCCCCGCGAAAAACCCCGCGTCTTCGGTCGTAGACGAGCCTTCGCGATGCTGCAGTAATGGTCGGTCCCGGTGGGCAACATCGAACTACCGCCCCCATTGCTTCCGAAGATCGGCCATCAGCTCCGGAAGCTTGACGATGTCTGGAGCCTCGAAGAGGATCGCGGCTCGTGCCATCTCCACCGTTTCACGAGCCGACAAACCTTCCGCCAACGCCTCTCGGAGGATGTCCTGGACAATGATGCGAGCCGCATACGCCTCTGGTTTGTCCGGACCGGCTGCGGACAACCAGACGAGGGCTGACTCGTCCTGGATGACGAGATGCCCAACGATTATCTCCGGCGGGAGCCAAGCGCGCGAGACTTCGCCCTCCCGCGCGTAGTCGGGCGCAGACCAACGTGCCGGGGCGAACGTCTCGTCCATCGGTCCTAAGTGGAACGGCATGATGTCTCCTTGGTCTACGCCTACATAGTGGCAGCGCCCTCTGACACGAACAACTCGAAGCGCTCGATCGCGCTGGAGTAGTCAGGCGGAGAGAGGTATCCATGGACGGTGTCGGTCGTGACGAGGTTCGCGTGCCCGAGCCAGCGGCTCACCTCGTAAGGCTTGAACCCGGCTGCCAGCCACAAACTGGCCGCCGTGTGGCGCACGTCGTGCGGCCGTATGTGATCCACGATCCCGAGCCTCGCCGCTGGTAATCGCAGTCGAAGGCAACCCCTCCGATAACCCCTCCGACCGCGCTCCGCCGCGGGGTTCCGCCTTACTCCGAAGCCCCCCACGGAATGGCTCCTCAACCACCATTAGCGCGCGAAATCACTGGGGAATTCGGTTTATCTCGGTCGACCTCGGGCCACGGTGGTTTGTCTGGGTAATGTTCCCGCACGTTCTTTTAATCCTTGGGTCGTCGGTTCGAGCCCGACGGGGCCCACAAATGAAATATGCGCATGTGGCGCAGCAGAAGTTGGTACGGTGCACGTGTGGCGGCGGCACGGCTGTCCACGGTGATCAAGGGAGATCCCGCACATGCTGTCGTACTCGCAGACCCTGTCAAGCCAGCCACTTCTCGAATCGACCATCGGCGATCACTTTGAACAGACCGTGGCGCGGTTTCCGCATCGGGATGCCCTGATTGAGGTTGCCACCGACAGGCAGTGGACCTACACGGAGTTGAACGCCGCCGTCGATGAGTGCGCCCGTGGCCTCCTGGCATTGGGGCTGAAGCGCGGCGATCGGGTGGGGATCTGGTCACCCAACTGCGCCGAGTGGACAATCGTTCAGTATGCGACTGCCAAGATCGGCGCGATCCTGGTGAACGTGAACCCCGCCTTCCGCCTGACAGAGCTGGAATATGTCATTCGGCAGTGCGGCATGCGCATGCTCATCTCCGCACCGTCCGACAAAAACAGTGACTACCCGAGCATGGCCCGCGACGCACTCGCCAGCTGCAGCGAACTGCGGGAACTCGTTTTCCTGTCCGATGATGGCGGAGCCGGCCAGCCGGGCGAGTTCAGCTATGACGCAGTGGTGACCGCCGGACAGGCTATTTCACCACTCGACCTGCGAGACCGCATGGACGAGCTGAGTTCGAGTGACCCGATCAATCTGCAGTACACATCGGGAACGACCGGGTTTCCGAAGGGCGCCACACTCACCCACCGCAACATTCTGAACAACGGCTACTTTATTGGCGAGCTTCTCCAGTACACCGAAAAAGACCGGGTCGTCCTTCCGGTGCCGTTTTATCACTGCTTTGGAATGGTCATCGGTAACCTCAATGTGTATTCGCATGGGGCTGCCGCGATCATTCCGGGGCGCGGCTTCACGGCATCCGCTGCGCTGCAAGCGGTTCAGGATCACGGTGGAACCTCGCTGTATGGGGTCCCCACCATGTTCATGGCCGAGCTGGCACTGCCCGACTTTGCCGACTACGACCTGTCGACACTGCGCACGGGTGTGATGGCAGGATCAACCTGCCCGGTCGCCGTCATGACGCGTGTGATCAAGGAGATGAATATGGTGGATGTGGCCATCTGTTATGGGATGACCGAGACCTCGCCGGTGTCGACGATGACGCGCAGCGACGATACGGTTGCACGCCGCACCTCGACCGTGGGGCGCACGATGCCGCATCTGGAGAACAAGATTGTTAATCCCCTGACCGGCGACACCGTGGAGCGGGACGAAATCGGTGAGCTGTGCACCCGGGGGTACAGCGTGATCTCGGGCTACTGGAACGAGCCAGACAAGACCCGGGAAGCCATTGACGAGGAGAGTTGGATTCACACGGGTGACCTCGCCAGCATGGATGCCGAGGGGTACATCACCGTGGAAGGACGCATCAAGGACATGGTGATTCGCGGGGGCGAAAACATCTATCCCCGCGAGATTGAGGAATTCCTTTACCGCCACCCGTCAATCCACGACGTGCAGGTGATTGGTGTGCCCGACGAGAAGTACGGCGAGGAGCTGATGGCCTGCATCATCCTGAAGCCGGGCGTCGACACGGTAACCGCCGAAGACCTCGCCGCGTTCTGCCACGGGCGCCTGGCGCACTTCAAGGTGCCGCGGTACACCGACGTTCGAGAGGCGTTTCCGCTCACCGTATCGGGCAAGATTCGCAAGATCGACATGCGGAACGAAGCTATCGCCCGCTTCGCCAGCGCCAGCGTGGAATCCGAGCAGACGATCGTTTAGAACAGGCTGGAGACGCCCTGGGCCACGGCGTAAATGGTGAGACCGGCCAGCGAACCCACGATGGTGCCGTTGATGCGGATGAACTGGAGGTCCCTCCCCACCTGGAGCTCGATTTTGGCCGATGTCTCCGCCGAGTCCCAACGCTCCACCGTCTCGGTGATCACTCCGGCAATTTCGTGCCCGTAGTTCTGCACGAGCGTCGTCACCGAATCCACGAGCCACCGGTCGAGGCGAGCGCCCAGGGCAGTGTCCTGCTCCAACCGCGTGCCGAAGTCCGTCAGGGTGTCGCGGATGCCACGGCGCACCGCACTCTGCGGGTCGTCGAGAGCCGTAACGAACGATGCCTTCACGGACTCCCAGGTTTCCCCCGCGAACTCGCGCAGCCGCGGACTGTCGAGCAGCCCCGCTTTGAGAGATTCCACACGTTGAATCATGATGGGCTCGTGTTGCAGGTCGTCCATGACCTCACCGAGGTAGCGGTCAATCGCCTGTCGCACGGGATGCGTCGGCTGGGCGCGAACACCCTCCACGAAGGCAATCACCTCCCGGTAGGCCCTGTCGTCCACCAGTTTGTCGACAAATCCGGGCATCCAGCTGGGCAATCGGGCCGACACCGCTCGGCCGAAGGCCTCCGGGTGAGCACGCAGCCACCCGTCGGCACGGTCTAGAAGCAGGTCGACACCTGCATGCTGCTGACCGTTGGACACGAGACGCTCCCCCACCCGGCCGATGCTCGGGCCCCACTCCGGCGCCACGAGGTGTTCCCGTGCCAGCGACTCAATCAAACTCCTAATCGCGTCGTCATCCAGCAGCTCCACCACTCCGCGAGCGCCACTCGATAGTTCGGTGCTGAGACGCTCGGCGTTGTGGGGCACGGCCAGCCAGTGGCCCACACGGCGGGAAATTCCCACGGACTCCAGTTTGCCGCGCACCACAGACTCGGCGAGAAAATTAGCTTCCACAAACTCACCGAGGCTCGCACCAATCTCGTTCTTGCGCGTGGCGATGATGTTCGTGTGCGGAATGCGCAGCCCCAACGGATACCGAAACAGGGCCGTGACGGCGAACCAGTCGGCCAGGGCACCCACCATGCCGCCCTCGGCCGCCGCCCGCACGAAGGCGAGCCACGGGTATCGGTCCTGCAGGGCGAACGACACCGTGAAAATGACGGCCATTAGCACGAGCAGTCCGGCCGCGAGCCGCTTCATACCGGTGAGCGCACGGCCGCGTTCGGCGTCTTGGGGTGAGAGGGCCGCGGCATCCGCTGCCCGCGTGTGCGTGGTGGTCATCAACCGACTCAGGCCGTGAAACCCGAGTGACGGATGCCCCAGCGCACGGTGAACGTTTCCCCCGGCACGAGCCAGCGCAGGCCCGCACCGGAGTTGAAGGCATCGGCGGGTGCGGTCATCGGTTCGATGGCCACGGCCTGACCCGGAACGGGGGCGTCGCTGCCGTCGGTGTGGCTGCCGCTGCGGGTGGGGAAGATTCGCGGGGTGAACACCTGCACGTAGCGCATGCTCTCGTCGCCCCAGAGGGTGAGCGCGCGGCCGTCGGGGGCCGTAAGCGAGTGCTCACCGCGACCATCCGGACTGGGCACGGCACCGAAGCCGTCATCGAGATCCAGGTCACCGACTCGAACGCCCGTCCGCAGGTCGAACGGCGTAGCGTGCACGGGCGACTCCCCCACGGGATTCAGGCGATCATCCACGTCCAGATGAGTCTCGGCAGAGACGCGCAGCACGAGGTCTTCGGTAGGAACGTCACCGATCTTGAGGTAGGGGTGCGCACCGACCGCCACCGGGGCATCCGCTGCACCGGTGTTCTGCACCGTGTGCGTCACGTCAAGCCCGTCATCGACGAGGGCATAGGTGACCTCGGTCTGCAGCTGGAAGGGGTAACCGGACTGCGCAAAAACCGGGGCCCCGAGCGTGACCGACGAACTCGTGCGCGACACCAGACGATACGGAGCGAAACGCAGCAGGCCGTGGATCGCGTTGGACCGGGCGGGCTCTGTGAGGGCGAGCTGGTGACGCACACCATTTTGCGTCCAGACGCCGTCCCTGATGCGATTGGGCCAGGGCATGAGCACAATTCCCGCGCCCATCGGCGGCTGCACATCCGCCGGAAAGTGTTCCACCAGATCTATGCCGTTGAGGGCATACGAACGGATGCCGGCGGCAACCTCGGTGATGGTGGCCCGCGCCCGCCCGCCGGGGCCGTCGGCCATGAGTTCGAATTGGGTTCCTGTTGCTGCTCGCATACTCCTAGCCTATTCCGGCTGCAGCACCGTGAGGCCGGTCTCCCGAAGCTCGTGGAGCGCGGCCGGGTCTGCGGCAGCGTCGGTGATGAGGGTATCGAAGGCGCCGAGCTCTCCCACAAGGCCCAGATGTACCTGGCCGAGCTTAGATCCGTCAGCCACAACGATGGAGCGCTCGGCTGCGGCGAGCATGAGGGCCTTCACGCCAGCCTCGGGCAGGTTAATGTTCGTCACGCCGCGCTGCACATCCACCCCGTTACAGCCGATGAAGGCAAGATCCGCGTGCATTTGGCTGAGCACTGTTCCGGCGAGCGGCTCCACGAGCGAGTGTTGCAGCGGCCGCAGCGACCCGCCCGTGACGATCACCGTGAACCGGGGAATGGCCGGCTCCAGCTCCAAGGCGATGCTGAGTCCGTTGGTGATGACCACGACGTCGCGCAGGTCGACGCGCTCCCGCAGTGCTTTCGCGATGGCAAGGGTGGTCGTGCCCACGTCGAGAATCACGCTCTGGCCGTTCTGCACGAGCGCCGCGGCCAGTCGACCAATCTCGTGCTTGGGCACCACGGATGCCGCAAGCGCCTCCTCAAAAGAAAACTCACGCTCGGGCCGTCCCACCGCTCCGGCGCCCGCCGCGTGCGCTGGCACCGCGCCGCCGTGCACCCGCCGCGCCAACCCCGTGACCACGAGCGCGTCGAGGTCGGCTCGTGCCGTCACCCCGGACACAGCAAAAGCTGCCCGCAGTTCACTCACCCGCACGAAGCCGCGCTCCGCGAGCATCGTGACAATCTGCTCGCGGCGCCGGTGGGCGGGAATGGGCTCGCGAGTGGTCATGCACCTATCTTCACTCACTTGTCATTGCTTTTCAATACGAAACCACTGGTTTCGTTTGAGCAAATTTGATAACGTGGCAGGGCCATGACAAACCCCATACCCGCAACACCGTTCGTTGCCGACGAGACCATCGCCCGTCACCCGCATTCCCTCGCCGACGGCCGCGACCTGATCTACTTCGATGATCCCGACACCACCCTGTCGCCCGAGCGATCGATCGACACGCGCGCCCCGGAATCTCGCCCGCAGACCGCGCGCATGCGCCAGGACCCGCTCACCGGAGAGTGGGTCTCCATTGCCTCGAACCGACAGAACCGCGTGTTCCTTCCGCCGGCCCACCTCGACCCGCTCGCCCCCGCGACCCCCGAGAACCCCTCCGAAATTCCGAGCAACTATGACGTGGCGGTGTTCGAGAACAAGTCGCCCTCGTTCGGCCCTCTTCTGACGGATGCCGACGCTCCCGCTGGCCTTGACGACCTCGCCTCCATCGGGCTGGGTCGCAGCCGCACGTCCGTCGGCCGGTGTGAGGTGGTGTGTTTCAGCCCTGAAAATGAGGGGTCGTTCGCGAGCCTGTCGGTCACACGGGCGCGCACGGTGATCGAAGCCTGGGCAGAACGAACGTATGCACTTTCGAGCATGCCCGGCATTGAGCAGGTCTTCCCGTTTGAAAACCGCGGGGAGGCCATTGGCGTCACCCTGCGGCATCCGCACGGTCAGATTTATAGTTACCCCTATGTCACGCCCCGCACGCTGCGCGTGATCGACTCCCTCGAACGCTACGGACCCACGCTGTTCGCCGACATTTTGGCCAGCGAACAGGCCTCGGACCGCGTTATTTTGCAGGGCGAACACTGGACCGCCTTCGTTCCGTTCGCGGCGCGCTGGCCCATCGAGGTGCACATGCTCCCGAATCGCCAGCTCCCCGATTTCGCCGCCACCACGCTGGCGGAGCGAGACGAACTTGCGGTGTTGTACCGCCGACTGCTGCGCGGGATCGATGCCATTTACGACACCCCCACGCCCTATATCGCGGCCTGGCATCAGGCCCCGATTAGCACCCACCGAGACGAGATTCGCCTCATGCTGCAGGTGACCAGCCCGCGCCGCGCCGCGGACAAGCTCAAGTATCTGGCTGGCTCCGAAGCCGCCATGGGTGCGTGGATCGGCGACGTCACCCCCGAGAACGCCGCCCAGACCATCCGCGCCGCCATTGACCGCGCCGACGCTCTGGAGGCCTGACATGACCGATCTGCAGCAGGCCACGGCCGCCGGCTTTAAGAGTCGATTCGCGCACGCACCGGATGGTCTCTGGTCCGCTCCCGGCCGGGTGAACCTCATTGGCGAACACACCGACTACAACGACGGCTTCGTGTTTCCGTTCGCCATTGATCGGCGCACCGTTGTGGCACTGCGCCTCCGCAGCGACCGGCTCATTCGCGTGGCCAGCTCGTTTGCCGAGGACGCCGTTGAGCTCTCGCTTGATCACCTTGTGCCCGAGAACCTGCACGGCTGGTCGGCCTACCCGCTCGGTGTGGCGTGGGCGCTCGGCGAATTCGGTGCCGACCTCACCCACGTGCCGGGTTTTGAGGTCTTCATCGATTCCGACGTTCCGATCGGCGCGGGACTCTCCTCCTCGGCCGCCATTGAAAGCGCTGTCGCCGTGGCGCTCAACGAGGTGTGGGGCCTTGATCTCGACCGCCCCACGCTGGCCCGGGTGGGTCAGCTCGCCGAGAACCGTGCCGTCGGCGCTCCCACGGGCATCATGGACCAGTCCGCGTCGTTGCTCGGTGAAGCGGATGCCGCCGTGTTCCTCGATTGCCGCACCCTCGACGCCGAGATCATTCCACTGGGCTTTGACGCTGCCGGACTGGACCTGCTCATCATCGACACGAATGTGAGCCACGACCATGCCACCGGCGGGTACGCCGACCGCCGGGCCTCCTGCGAGGCGGGCGCCGCCGCGCTCGGTGTGGGCTCACTGCGCGATCTGTCGGAAGCAGATCTGCCGCGGGCCGCCACCCTTCTCGACGACGAGACCTTCCGCCGCGTGCGGCACATCGTCACCGAGAACCAGCGCGTGCTTGACACCGTGCGCACGCTGCGCGACCTCGGGCCCACCGCTATCGGTGCGCTACTCGACACCTCTCACGTGTCGATGCGGGACGACTTTGAGATCTCCGTGCCGCAGCTCGACCTCGCCGTGGTCACCTCCCGCGAAGCCGGAGCGATTGGGGCGCGGATGACCGGGGGCGGCTTTGGCGGGGCGGCCATCGCCCTCACGCCCCGCGAGCTGATCCCCGCGGTGCGGTCCGCCGTCTCCGAGGCCTTCGCCAGTGCTGGATATGTCGCTCCCGACATGTTCGTCGTTCGCGCCTCCGACGGGGCGAGGCGCGACACCGCCGCCTAACACCGTGGGCCCGCCGTGGCGCGACACCGGCGCTGGAGAACGTGGGCGCGCATGGGCAGAGCGCGACAGCGATACCTGAGAGCGCGGGCGTCCCGGAGGCTGCTCCGGCCCGAATCACCCGTTGCGCCGGGAGAACGCACCGATAGGCTGGCGCCTATGACTGCCGATCCCGCCGCACGCTTCATCACCCTTCCTCACGCGCCCGCACCCCGGGTGGCCGACACCGCCTTCGTAGCGCCCGGAGCCGTGCTCGTGGGCAATGTCACCCTCGAAGACAACGCGAGCGTTTGGTACAACGCGGTGTTGCGCGCTGAGTTGGAGCCCATCACCATCGGCGTGGGGTCAAACCTGCAGGACAACGTGTCCTGTCACGTGGACACCGGCTTTCCGCTGACCGTCGGTCGCAACGTGTCGGTCGGGCACGGCGCCGTGCTGCACGGTTGCACCCTGGAAGATGGTGTTCTGGTGGGTATGTCGGCCACGGTCCTGAACGGCGCCGTTATCGGTGCAGGCTCTCTGGTTGCCGGGGGCGCGGTGGTGCTGGAAGGCGCGATCATTCCGCCAGGGTCACTGGTGGCCGGTGTTCCGGCGAAGGTTCGTCGTGCTCTCAGCGACGAGGAGATTGCCGGCCTACTCCACAACGCCGAAAACTACCTGGAACACGTAGCTCTGCACCGCGCAGCCCTCGCCCTCTAGCCCGCCCTCGCGCGCCGCGCGGCGCTGCGATCCCCCCTCCCCTTCCGCTGGTCGAGCAGTGCCCGCCAGCCCCTTCCGCTGGTCGAGCCGTGCCCGCCAGCCCCTTCCTCTGGTCGAGCAGTGCCCGCCAGGGCGCGTGTCGAGACCCCGCGAGTCGACCTATGGGAGCGACCCGAGATCACCCATGGGTCTCGCTCGATTGTCGAGCTTGCCGAGACACAACCAACGGGACGGGGCCCGCACCCGAGATCGCCTCACGGGGTCTCGACAGGCTCGACCAGCGGGATGGGGGCGCACCCGAGGTTGAGGCATGACCACCCCCTTCCGCTGGTCGAGCAGTGCCCGCCAGGGCGCGTGTCGAGACCCCGCGAGTCGACCTATGGGAGCGACCCGAGATCACCCATGGGGTCTCGCTCGATTGTCGAGCCTGCCGAGACACAACCAACAAGATGGGCCCGCACCCGAGATCGCCTCACGGGGTCTCGACAGGCTCGACCAGCGGGACGGGGCGCGCACCCGAAATCGACTCACGAGGTCTCGACAGGCTCGACCAGCGGGATGGGGGCGCACCCGAGATTGGAACACGACCTCCCCTTTCGCTGGTCGAGCAGTGCCCGCCAGGGCGCGTGTCGAGACCCCGCGAGACAACCCATGGACGCGACCCAGAGATCGCCTCACGGGGTCTCGCTCGATTGTCGAGCCTGCCGAGACACGACCAACAAGATGGGCCCGCACCCGAGATCGCCTCACGGGGTCTCGACAGGCTCGACCAGCGGGATGGGCGCGAGCCGAGATTGGAACACGACCTCCCCCAATTTCGCTGGTCGAGCAGTGCCCGCCAGGGCGCGTGTCGAGACCCCGCGAGACAACCCATGGACGCGACCCAGAGATCGCCTCACGGGGTCTCGCTCGATTGTCGAGCCTGCCGAGACACGACCAACAAGATGGGCCCGCACCCGAGATCACCTCACGAGGTCTCGACAGGCTCGACCAGCGAGATGGGACGCACCCGAGGTTAGGGCACGACCATCCCCCTTCCGCTGGTCGAGCAGTGCCCGCCAGGGCGCGTGTCGAGACCCCGCGAGACAACCTATGGGAGCCACCCGAGATCGCCCATGGGGTCTCGCTCGGTTGTCGAGCCTGCAGAGACACGACCAGCGAGGGGGGCGGACCCGAGATCGACCCACGAGGTCTCGACAGGCTCGACCAGCGGGATGGGGCGACGACAGATCGGCTCGCGGGGTCTCGACAGGCTCGACCAGCGGGAAGGGGCACGACCAGCGAGTGAGGGGCGCGACCAGCGGGAAGGGGCACGACCAGCGAGTGAGGGGCGCGACCAGCGGGCGGGAGCGACCAGCGGGACGGGCGCCCGGGGGCTACGGGAGCAGGGACTCCTCGGCGGCCTTGACCACGTTGCTGAGGAGCATGGCACGCGTCATCGGACCCACACCGCGCGGGTTCGGCGACAGGTGCCCGGCCACGTTCGCCACGTCGGGGTGCACGTCTCCGGTGAGACGCCCCTTGCCGGTGACCTCGTCCTGCACGCGGGTGATTCCCACATCGAGCACGGCTGCGCCGGGCTTGATCCAGTCGGCCTGAATCAGGTGCGGCACGCCCACGGCGGCCACCACGATGTCTGCGCGGCGAACCTCGCCGGCCAGGTCAACGGTGCGGGAGTGCGTGAGCGTCACGGTGGCGTCAAGTCCCTTGCGGGTGAAGAGCAGGCCGAGCGGCCGCCCCACTGTGAGACCGCGTCCCACGACAACAACCTTCTTACCCACGATCGGCACGTCATAGCGACGCAGGAGCTCCACGATTCCGGCCGGGGTGCACGGAAGTGGGGACCGCAGCGTGCCCTCGATGCCGAGCACGAGACGTCCGAGGTTAGTGGGATGCAGCCCGTCGGCATCCTTGGCAGGGTCGATCAGTTCGAGCATGGCGTTCTCGTTGTGCCCCACGGGCAGCGGCAACTGAATGATGTACCCGGTGACCTCGCGGCTCGCGTTGAGGTCCTTGATCGCCGCGCGCACATCCGCTGATGTCGCCGAACCGGGCAGGTCGATGCGCAACGACTCGATGCCCACCTCGGCACAGTCGCGATGCTTGCCCGCCACGTACGTCTCCGAGCCGGGGTCGTTGCCCACCAGCAGGGTGGCGAGCCCCGGAACAACGCCGTGTGAGCGCAGCACGGCGATGCGTTCCACAAGCTCGGACTTAATCTGCGACGCGGTTTTAACCCCGTCAAGAGTGATGGCGACCATCTTGGTTCCTCTGTTCACGTGCATTTTGTGTCGCTACGGACACGACGAAGATCTTGGCTTCACCGTGGCAAACGGATGCCGTCAGACCAGGTACACCAAAATCTCCGTCGTTCTCTACAGCGGTCTTACTGCTGCAGGCCGGAGTACAGCGGGAACGCCTCCGTGAGTACGCGAACGCGTGCACGCAGGCTGGCGGTGTCGGCGCCGGGCTTGAGTGCCTCGGCAATGATGTCGGCAACCTCGGTGAACTCCACGTCGTCAAAGCCACGGGTGGCCAGAGCGGGAGTGCCGATGCGCAGTCCGCTGGTAACCATGGGCGGACGTGGGTCGAACGGAACCGAGTTACGGTTCACGGTGATGCCCACCTCGTGCAGCGCGTCTTCGGCCTGCTGGCCGTTGATCTCCGACTTGCGCAGGTCGGCCAGTACGAGGTGCACATCGGTGCCACCGGTGAGCACGTCGATGCCGTCGGCGCGGGTGTCATCGGCCATCAGGCGAGCCGCGAGGATGCTGGCTCCACGCAAGGTGCGCTCCTGGCGCTCCTTGAACTCGGGCTCGGCGGCCAGCTTGAACGCGGTGGCCTTTCCGGCGATCACGTGCATGAGCGGTCCGCCCTGTTGGCCGGGGAACACGTTGGAGTTGAGCTTCTTCGCCAGCGCCATGTCGCGCGACAGGATGAGGCCCGAACGCGGACCGGCAAGGGTCTTGTGGACGGTCGTCGACACCACGTCGGCGAACGGAATGGGTGAGGGGTGCACGCCAGCGGCAACGAGACCAGCGAAGTGCGCCATGTCGACCCAGAGCAGTGCGCCGACCTCGTCGGCGATGGCGCGGAAGGCGGCAAAGTCAAGGTGGCGGGGGTACGCAGACCAGCCGGCGATGATCACCTTGGGCTTGTGTACGATGGCGGCGTCGCGCACCGAGTCCATGTCAATGAGGAACGTGTCCTTGTCAACGCCGTAGGCAACCGGGTTGTACAGCTTGCCCGAGAAGTTGAGCTTCATGCCGTGAGTGAGGTGTCCACCATGCGCGAGTTCGAGTCCGAGGATGGTGTCGCCCGGCGTGACGATGGCCGAAAGTACGGCGGCGTTCGCGGTGGCACCGGAGTGCGGCTGAACGTTGGCGTAGGCAGCTCCGAAGAGGCTCTTGGCACGATCGATCGCCAGCTGCTCCGCAACGTCGACGTACTCGCAGCCGCCGTAGTAGCGGCGTCCCGGGTAACCCTCGGCGTACTTGTTGGTGAGAACAGATCCCTGCGACTGCAGAATGGACCGGGGAACGAAGTTCTCGCTCGCGATCATCTCAAGGTAGTCGCGCTGGCGGCCGAGCTCCTGCTCGAGTACGGCAGCAATCTCCGGGTCAACGACCTCAAGCGGTGCGTTGAAAGTGGACGTCATCACGGCGGAAGAAGCGGAATCAGGCACGGAGTTCTCCTTAATCAGTGGATGGGTGGCCCAGGCGTGCGGCCACTAACCGTGTCAGTCGCTCCCCGATGGTGACCCATCTTCGTGCTACGCCAGTTGCGACAAGGTGAGCATATCAGCACCGGGCGGGAATCGGATGGGTGTCACTCAGACTGGTGGCGTGTGGGGCCCGGCGCTTCGCTCGGGGGTGTCCCGGGTACCCCGGTAGGCCAGCTCGTCCACAATAAGCAGATCGGGATGAAGGTGCGCGGTGCCATAGGCCGCTCGGGCCACGAGGTGGGCAGCCATGGGCGCCGTCAACGCCTGGAAGGCAACAATGGCCACGATCAGCGTGACCGTACCCACCGTGAAGTTGTTGACGGCGACATCGGCTGTGATCGCCATGAGACCAAAGATCTGCGGCTTCGTCGCTGCGTGAATGCGACTGAACACGTCGGGGAAGCGCAGGAGTCCAACCCCGGCCGCGAAGCACATCAGCGCGCCGGCGAGCACCAGAACAGCCGTGAGAACGTCGTGCAGCGTGTCGCTCATGCGCTGTCCCTCGCTGGGAGAAACCGGGCCACGCTGAGGGAGCCGAGGACAGCAAAGAGTGCCAGCACGAGGAGAACCGGCAGGTTGTCGGTGTGTCTATTGAGTGCCATCTCGGCTCCGAGCGCACAGATAACCGTAGCCACGAGCACGTCGGAGGCGATCACGCGGTCAAGAACCGACGGGCCGCGCACGATGCGATACACCGAGAACAGACCGCTGAGCGCAAACAATATTCCGGCGATGATCGCCACAATTGCCATCATGAGGCGGGTCCTTTCGGTGTGGTGGAGGCATCCGCTGTGGGCGGCACAATACCGCGCAACCGCTCCACGTCTTGCCGCGACCCCACCGCGCGAATGATGCGCCGTTCGGTGTCGAGCACGCTCCGCCGGAACCGTTCCAGGTCACCGGCGCTGCGGATGTTGAGCACGTGGAGGTAGAGGGTGGAGTGCTCCCGGTCAATCTCCACCACGATTGACCCCGGCACAATCGAGGTGGCCACCGCAGTCCAGGTGAGGATGAGGTCGCTCCGGGTGCGCAGGTGCACGGCCACAATGGCGTTACTCGTGACGAGTCGTGGCGAGAGCGCCAGCGCGGCCACGCTCACGGATGCCCGCACAATGTCCACGATCAACCGCACGAAGAACGACAGGATGAACCAGACATTGGCCCGGTCGCTCAGCTGCACCGGAACGAGATAGAACGCAACGCTCACCAGAATGGCGAAGCCGATGCCGGTGACGAAGTTGAGCCACGAGGCGGATCCCCACAGCAGCATCCACAGCACGGCCAGCCCGCCGATGGGCGGCAGCTGGTTGGCGACGCTGACCAGGCGCTCTTTACCGGTTGTCATGGTGTGCCGTTCGGAAAGACGGCGTCAATGTAGGTGGACGGGTCGGTGATGTTCGCGGCCGCGCGAATACTCAGGTCGAAGATCGGTCCGGCGAAGACGGTGAGGCTGAGGGTGAGCAGAAGCATGGTCGTGGTCGTGCCGACCATGAGGGGTGACACGGTTTTTTTGAGCACGATCCCCTCGTCTTCCGGGTCTTCCTGAAGGGCTGCCAGGGTGGCCGAATCGTAGTTGCGCACGTCTTTCTTGGGTCGCCAAAAAGCCATGTTCCAGGTTCGCGTAAGGGCGTAGAGGGTGAGTAGCGACGTGGCCGCACCGGCGGCGATGAGCACCCAGATGAGCGGATCACCCTCACGGGCGCCAGCCTGGAATAGTGCCACCTTGCCGAGGAACCCGGAGAAGGGCGGGATTCCCCCCAGGTTCAGCGCACCCAGGAAAAACAGGATGGCCACGAACGGTGAGGCCTTCAACAGCCCGCCGAGCCGAGAAAGCGAGGTGGTGCCACCGACCCGCTCAATCAGGCCGGCACAGAGAAACAGCGTGGTCTGCACGGTGATGTGATGCACCACGTAGAAGATGGTCGCGGCGATGGCCAGCGGCGTGCCGATCGCAATACCGAAGAGCATGTACCCAATATGGCTCACCAGCGTGAACGAGAGTAGACGCTTGATGTCGGCCTGGGCGAGCGCGCCCAGAATTCCCACCAGCATGGTGAGCCCAGCCACCACCATGAGGGGTACTGAGAATTGGTGATCAGGAAAGAGCAGCGTCTGGGTGCGCAGAATGGCGTAGACACCCACCTTGGTGAGCAGCCCGGCGAAGACCGCCGTGACGGGAGCCGGGGCCGTGGGGTACGAGTCGGGAAGCCAGAACGAGAGCGGAAAAACGGCTGCCTTCACGCTGAATGCCAGTAACAGCAGCAGACCCAGGATGAGCTGCACATCCCCCGGCAGGTTGGGCAGCCTCTCGGCGACGAGCGCGAGTGTCACCGTGCCGGTGGCACCGTAAATCAGAGCGATCGCGCTCAGGAACAGCAGCGACGACATGAGGCTCACCACAATGTAGGTGATACCCACGCGGATGCGCGCTCCCGTGCCCCCGAGGGTCAGCAAGACGTAACTTGCCGAGAGCAACATCTCGAATCCCACATACATGTTGAACAGGTCGCCGGCAATAAACGCGTTGAAGAGGCCGGCCGACAACACGAGGTAGGTGGGGTGGAAGATGGAAACGGGAGCCTCCGCGTTTCCGTCGAGCAGTCCCTGCCCCACGGCGAAGAGCAGCACGCCGAGCAGCATGAGGGCCGAGACGATCAGCATGATGGCGCTCAGCCGGTCGACCACCAGAACGATGCCCCAGGGTGCCTGCCAGTCGCCCACATGCACCACGGCCGGGCCGACGCTGTCGACCTGCACAAGGAGAACGGCGCTGATCACGGCGACCGCGGTGAGCGAGACGACGCTCACCAGAATCTGCGGGCGGCGCCGCTTGCCAAGAACAAGAGCAAGAGCAGCCCCGAGCAGCGGCAACGTGACGATCAGCGGTACGAGCACGTTCATCGGACGTCCCCCTGGGAATCGGATGCCTCGGCGGAGGAGACGCGCGCGCCGGAGTCATCGGTACCGCGTTCGAGTTCGTCGAGCGAGTCCTGCACGGCATCCTCGTCCTCGGAAGCCGACAGAAGAGCCGCCTCGCGCTCATCAGCGGTTCCGTCGCCGTGCTCGTCGCCCACATTGTCACCCTCGTCGCCGAGACGAGCCAGCCACCACGATCGGTAGATGAGGGCGAGGAGCAAGGCGGTGATCCCAAAGTTGATGACGATGGCCGTGAGCATGAGCACCTGCGGAACCGGGTCGACCATCGACTCGTCGGCGCTCGTTCCGGTGACAATCGGCGAGCTGCCCGGCCGGCCACTCATGATGAAAATGAGCAGGTTGGTGGCGTTACCCACCAGCAGAAATCCGATCAGCACCCGGGTGAGGCTGCGCTCGAGCATCACGTACACGCCGCAGGCGTACATCACGGCCATCAGCACCACGAGGGTGAGGGACGCGCTCACGGTCGGCCTCCCTCGGTGGACGCGGGGGCGGCATCCGCTGGCAACAACGTGTCAACGAGAATCGAGCCGGCAATGGCTGACTCTGGCTGCGACCCACGCTCATCGGCCTCGCTTTGCCGGTCGATCTCGCTGCCGAGACTGCGCAGAATGTCGTAGACGAGCCCAATCACCACGAGGTACACCCCAATGTCGAAGAGTGTGGATGTTCCAAACGACAGGGAGCCCAGCACCGGCACCTCGGCGGTGACGTAGGCCGATTCAAGCGGAATGCCACCGAAGAAGAGCGAGACGATGCTCATACCCACGGCGAGGATGATGCCCAGACCCAGGATCTTGCCCGGGTCGATCGGGGCGGCTTCACCCAGTTCGTAGCGCCCACCCGCGAGGTAGCGCATCACGAGCGCGAGGCCCGCAATGAGGCCCCCGGCGAATCCGCCGCCGGGCTCGTTGTGGCCGGCGAAGAGCAGGTAAAGGGAGACGATGATCGCGGGATGGAAGAGCAGCCGCACGAGAACCTCAATGAGGATGGAGCGGTGCTGCGCGGGAATCTTGCGCCCGGCGAGCAGGAAGGCTTGACGGGTGACAGCGTGGCCCTCGCTGGAGACCGCCGGGTCCGCGATGACGCGGCGACGATTGCGGCCAAGGCGCAGCTGGCGGGAATCCTTGACGCGAGGCACGACGGCGTTCCGCCCGGAGACGAAGAGCAGGCTCGCCACACCGGTGGCAACCACAATGAGCACGGCAAGTTCGCCCATGGTGTCCCAGGCGCGGATGTCCACGAGCATCACGTTCACGATGTTCTTGCCGTGGCCTTCCACAACGGCAAGGCGCGGCAACTCGGTGGCGATGCTCGGGTCCTGACGTGCGCCGAGGGCGATCACCCCGATGGTGCCCATGACGATACCCACGAGGCCACCGATGAGGGCGCGGCGTTTGCGGTTTTTCGATCGATTGTGCTGACCGATCGTGGTGGGAAGTCGGCGCAGCACGAGCACGAAGACCACGAGCGTGATCGTTTCCACCAGGGCCTGGGTGAGCGCAAGGTCCGGGGCGCCGTGGAAGGCGAACAGGGTCACGAGACCAAAGCCGGTGACACCCGCCAACAGCACCGCCGTTATCCGCTGCCCCACGCGTGCAGCCATCACGGCGGCAATCCCCATGATGAGCGCGATGAAAACCTGCCCCGGGTAGTCCCAGAGCACAATGTTTTCGGGCCAACTGCGGTTGATGGCGGCGGCGAAACCGAGGGCCAGCACGAAAACGGTGAGAATGGTGCCGAGGTATTGCGGCAGGCCGCCACGCTGCCCGAAGTGGGTGAGGCGGGCTGCGATGCGGTCGACGGCACGCACGGTAAGTCCGTAACCGAGACCGGCGTCGATCCATGGCGGCACGGTGGCCTGCAGCTTGGCCACCCGCCGGCGCCAGCGAAAGAGCAGCGCTCCCAGGATGATCACGAAAGCGCTGAGGAACAGAGCGGGCTCGAACCCGTGCCACAGAGCGAGGTAGTACGGGTCTCTCGCTGTGCCATCGCCCGGAACGGTGTCGGCATACGGTGCGAGCAGCGGATCGAGCGCCGAGGCGAAGAGTCCGAACGCCACGGTGCCCACGGTGAGAACCGCCGGCGCCAGCAGCGTGTCCCACGGGCTCGCCTTCAGCGTGGTGGTGGGCACGGCCGGGCGGGTGGCGAACGCACCCCAGAAGAAGCGGATGCTGTAGGCCACCGTGAGCACGGACCCGATTGCCGTTCCCACCAGGGCGATCCAGCCCCAGGGGTTGCCGCTCGCCCCCGCGTCGATGAGCGAGGTGAACACCGCTTCCTTCGCCACGAAGCCGAAGAGCGGGGGGATACCGGCCATGGACGCCACCGCAATGAGCGCAATCACGGCGAGCGCGGGACTCTGCCGGCCCACGCCGGAGAGCCCGCGCCAGTCTCGGGTGCCGGCCCGATGGTCGATGACACCGACCACAAGAAACAGCGTCGCCTTGTAGAGCGCGTGGGCCAGCAGCAGTGCGGCACCGGCGAGCGCCGTGTCGCGGGTGTTGAAGCCCACCGCGATCATCAGAAATCCGAGCTGACTCACCGTGCCGTAGGCGAGCAGCAGCTTGAGGTCGTACTGGCGCAGCGAGCGCCAGGCACCCACGAGCATGGTCCACACGCCCAGAGTCACGAGCACGGGCAGCCAGCCCTCGCTGTCGGCGTAGCCGGGAGCGAGTCGGGCGACAATGTAGATTCCGGCCTTCACCATGGCGGCAGCGTGCAGGTACGCGCTCACCGGGGTGGGCGCCGCCATGGCCGCGGGGAGCCAGAAGTGGAAGGGCACCAGGGCGGACTTGGACAGCGCCCCCACCAGAATCAGGAGCACACCCCAGGTGCCGAGCGGCCCGGTGACCGGGTCGGCAACGATGACCGCGAGCGAGGTGGTTCCGGCACCCACCGAGATCATGATGACACCCACGAGCATCACGAGCCCGCCGAATGTGGTCACAAGGAGCGCCTGCAGCGCTGCACCACGACTCTCGCGCTTGCTCGTGTAGTGGCCGATCAGCAGGTAGGAGAGCACACTCGTGATCTCCCAGAACATGAACATCACAATGAGGTCGTCGGCCGTGACGAGCCCATACATGGTGCCCGCGAACGCAAGGAGCAGGGCGGCGAAGCGGCCGAGGCCCGGCTCCTCCGGGGTGAAGTACCGCGCGCAGTAGATGAGCACGAGGGCACCGATGCCCGTGACGACCAGGGCGAGGAGCCACGCCAGAGTGTCCACGCGAAAGGAGAGGCTGATGCCGAGGGCGGGAATCCAGGGGATGTTTTGGGTGACGGCGCCACCGGCGGTGACCGTGGCCGTCTGCGTGAGCGTGTACGCGAAGGCACCGGCCGGCAGCAGCGCGATCAGGTAGAACACTCGGGTACCGAGACGGCGAGTGAGCCAGGGAGTCAGCACTGACAGAACACTGAATGCGAGCAGGAAAGTCGCCACGCGGCCTCCAGTCTCATCATGCGGGGGCTGAGGGTCTCAGTCTAACAGTCCGTAGGGGTGTACCCTCCGGTTGGCAGCGGCCGGAGCAGATGCCTGCGGACGCCGCCACCCGGAGGCTCGCGCGTTCCGAAATCGCCTCGGCGCGCCTCGAAGCGGTGACCGCTACGGTAACGGGCGTAGCGGCCACCGAAACGGGGCGCCGCGGCGGCATCCGCTCTCGAGATGCGACCGGTGTCGGTCAGGATGCCCGCGCGCTGCGGACTCAGTCGAAGAGGGCTCCGAGCCAGCTTTCCCGCTTCTTGCCGCGGCCGTCGTAGCGACGGTCGTCGTCACGATCGCCGTAGCCGCGATTGCGATCGTCGTCGCGGTTGCCATACTGCGGTGCACGTGAGCGCGGGTCCTGATACTGCTGCGGCGGCGTGTTCGTGACAACGGGTGCGGCCGGTGCGGCGGGCGTCGAGGCAGAGAATTCTGCCTCGGCCCGAGTGATGATCTTGTCGAGCTCTCCGCGATCAAGCCAAATGCCGCGGCATTCCGGGCAGTAGTCAATTTCAACGCCGCCGCGTTCGCTCATGACGAGGGTTGCTGAGTCGGTGGGGCACTTCATAATGTGTCTCTCCTTGGGTGGCTGAGTAGCCGACATTACCGGTGAATTATGCGACTTTCATGCGAAGGAAAGAGCCGCCACACCGAGCGCGCCAGCAGGGTCAGGCGCGGCGGCGGGACAGGCGGTCGGTGACGATCACGAGGAGAAGAGCCAGCGCGAGCAGGCCCAGGTAAATCCACGGGATGGAGTTCATGCCCACGGTCTCCAGCAGCAGCGCGCCAAGGAGAGCTCCGCCACCGATTCCGGCATTGAACGCGGTGGTGTAAAAAGCACTCGCGGTGTCGCGGATGCGCGCGGACGCGGTGTGCAGCATCCGCGTCTGAAGCAGCGGAGGCAACGTGCCGAACGCGAGGCCCCACAGCATGAACGCGCCGATGGCAACCGGCAGAGTCACGACGCTGCCGGGTAGCAGCGTAACGGCGAGCACCGTCACCGAGACGGCACTCGTGGTCAGTCCCACCAGAAGGCCCAGCTGCGGACGGGGGCCGAAGACGGTTCCCACGAGCAGCAGACCCACAGCCCCCGCGATGCCGAACGCGAAGAGCAGAGCGGGGACATCGGCTACGGTCACGCCGAGCCCCCCGATGAGGAACGGTGTGACATAGGTATAGAACGTGTAGTGCCCCACCATGGTGAGGGCGGTGATGGCACAGATGAGGGCGACGGCGGCCGTCGTGGGATCGCGACCCTTCTTCACGGCAGAGGATGCCGCGGCTCCCTTCGGAACGCGCGGGTGGCGGCCGGCGTGGTGCGTCACCCGCGGCACGAAGCGCCACACCAAAACCGCGCCCACGAGCATGAGAGCCGCCAAAAGGAGGAACGTGGGACGCCAGCCGATAAGCAGGCCCGCCATGGTGGCCACCGGAACACCAAAGATGAACGCCAGCGTTCCGCCCGCAACCGTGATGGAGACGGCTCGACCGATCTGCTCCTTGGGAACAAGGTGCCCGGCATAGGCCCCCACCACGGACCAGAAGATTCCGTGCGCCATCCCGCCCAGCACACGAGAAGCAATCACAAATTCGTAGGTTGGCGCGATTGCGGTGAGCACGTTGCTGATGGCAAAGATCACGAGAACGGCCACAACGAGGGTGTGCCGAGAGATGCGGCGGGTGAGGTGCGCCAGGCTCGTGCTGGTGAGCACCACCGTGAAGGCAAACCAGCTCACGAGCAGGCCGATCTGCGACTGTTCGACTCCGAGTGAGGCGCTCATCCCGGGAAGCAGCCCCACGGGCATCATCTCCGAGGTGATCGACAGGAACACTGCGGCGCCGAGAACGATGAGCCCGACCCAGGGGAACGGTTGGCTCAGGGGAATCACGCCGGTGGGCGGATCTTCGGCACGTTGGATGGGAATGGGCGCGGTAAGTGACATGAGTCTGCAATCGACAAGCGGCGGAACTACCGGTCATGGGCGGGGAAACCGCGGTGAAGAGATGAGCATGACAGAGCAGAACGGCTGCGCGCCGACGTGCGCGCCCGGGGCCGCGAGTGTGAACGCGACCACCGTAAGGCTAGCCGACGCGTCGGTGCATGGCCAGTCGCGCCGGTAATCTGGTCGAATGACCTCTTCACTCGTGCCGGAGCACGCTCCGCACCGCGCCCCCGCCAACCACTGGGTGATCACCCTCGTCTGCGCCGACCAGCCCGGCATTGTGCACGCGGTCAGCGGGGCCATCGTGGAGGCCCACGGCAACATTGTGGAGAGCCAGCAGTTCACGAGCGATGACACCGGCCGCTTCTTCATGCGCCTGCAGGTGGAGTCGAACGCCGAACGCGCAGATTTTGATGCGGCACTGGCACCGGTGATTGCACGCTACGCCATGGCATCCGTTATTGATGTGGTCGGTCGCCCGCTGCGCACGCTCGTGCTGGCGTCGTCGGCCGCGCACTGCGTGAATGACCTGCTCTTTCGACAGCGTGGTGGCCAGGTTCCGGTGGAGATCCCCCTCGTGCTCAGCAATCACGGCACGCTGCGGGACCTCGTGGGTTTTTACGGTGTGCCGTTCGAGTCCCGACCCATTACGGATGCCGCCAGCAAAGCCGCCTTTGAGGCCCGGGTGATCGAGGCGGTCGACGAACTCGACATCGAGCTGGTCGTGCTCGCCCGCTACATGCAGATTCTCTCCCCCGAGCTCTGTGAGCGGTTGGCCGGGCGCATGATCAACATTCACCACTCGTTCCTGCCCGGCTTCAAGGGGGCGAATCCCTACCGTCAGGCGCACGCACGCGGCGTGAAGCTGATCGGAGCCACCGCTCACTTCGTGACCGGCGACCTCGATGAGGGTCCGATCATTGAACAGAACGTGGTGCGCGTGGACCATTCGCGCACCCCTGCCGAACTCGTGGCGATCGGCCAGGACGAGGAGAGCCGCACCCTCACCCAGGCGGTGAAGTGGTTTGCCGAGAATCGCGTGCTGCTCGACGGCGCTCGAACCATCATCTTCCGGTAACGGCGGCGGCACCGCGCACAGGGGCCGCCGGTACACTTGAGGAGTGTCAGATTCTCCCGCCCAGCCCACGGCTGGCCCCAACGATATTCTCCGCCTCGTACTCGAACTCTTCGCCTTCGTCACCCTCGGAATCTGGGGTTTTGTCGCCTGGCCCCTCCCGTGGCCGGGCGTCCTGATCGGCATCGGCGCACCCGCCTTCGCCATCTTGCTGTGGGCGCTCTTCCGCTCCCCCAAGGCCGTCTTCAAGCTTGACCCGTTCGGTAAGGCCTTTATCGAGATTTGCGTCTTCGGCGCGGCCGCGATCACCTGGTGGGACCTTGGCCAGCCCATCATCACGGTGGTCTTCGCCATTCTCGCCACCATCAGTGGCGTCATTTCGGGTCGCAAGGAACTCGCCGACTAGATCGCCCCAGCCAGCGGATGCCGCGAGCCGCGTATCGCGCGACCTACGCGGTGATGCTGGTGCGCGGCATCCGGAACGCGTAAGCGGATGTCGCCAGCAGGAACAGGGCACCCACCAGGAACGCGACCGGGAGCGACACCAAGTCCACGAGCAGTCCGGCCACGAGTGGACCCGCAATAGCGCCGGCGTCGGAGAACATGGAGAACACGGCCACGGGTCGCCCACCCTTGGCGCCCGCCGCATCGCCGAGAGCGGCCGCCGGGGCAGTTCCCATGAACGCCGCAGCCACACCGTAGAGGCACAGTAGGGCGCCGAGCACCCAGATGTTCGGCGCGAACGGCACGGCCATGATGGTTACCGCGGCGAGCGCGAACGCCCCGATGATCGCTGGCCGACGCCCGACCGTGTCGATGAAGCGGGCGGCCGGGGCGAGAGTGAGCGTCTGGGCCACGGCCGCGCAGGCAAACGCAATGCCGGTCCAGCTCGTGGGTCCGCGCAACACCTCGACGACGAGGACGGGCACGAGAGCTCCGCGAATACCCAGCGAGGTCCAGCCCTGCGCAAAGTTCGCGAGGCAGGCGGCCCGAAACCGGGTGTCACGCAGCACGACGCGAAACGGGGTGCGCTGGGCGGTCTCGGCTGCGGCATCCGCTGCGTTGGGTGTCGTGGAGCGAAGCAGCACGATACCGATGACACCGGCCACGCCGAGGGTGCCGGCGTAGAAGAAGAACGGCGCCGTGAGGGAGATGGTGGAGAGGAGGCCACCGATGGCGGGTCCCGCCATGCCGCCGATGAGAAAACCACCCTGGTAGAAGCCGATGGCTCGCGCGCGGATAGGCGCGGGGGTGGAGCCGAGCAGCAGCGTCATGGCCGAGACGGAGAAGAGAGCGGATCCGACACCGCCCAGGCCGCGAAGCAGGAGGAGTTGGGGATAGCTGTCGGCGATACCCACGAGGCCGCTCGACACGGCCACGATGCCGATGCCCACGGAAAGGATGGTGCGTTCACCCGCCCAGTCGATAAGCCGACCGCAGAACGGGCTCGTGACGAGACGCATCAGCGCGAACGCGGAGACGACGGCACCCACAGCCACGTAGTTCACGCCGAAGCTGCGCACGTAGACGGGGAGCACGGGGACGACAACACCGAAGCCCACCATCACGAAGAAGGCGATGACGCCGAGCACAATCACATCGCGGGAGAGTCGAGGGCGAGGCAGCGCACCAGCATCCTGGGCGCCACGTGTCAAACGGCCCGGTCGCATCCTTCAAGCGTAATACCGGTGACGTCCGCAAACGCCCCCGCCCGCTCCTCGGGCCTCTCCCTCCGCTGGTCGAGCCCCCCTCCGCTGGTCGAGCCCCTCTCCGCTGGTCGTGCCCCTCTCCGCTGGTCGTGCCTGTCGAGACCCCGCGAGACAATCCACCGAGGTGAGCTCCACAGGTCGTCTCACCGGGTCTCGACACGCGCCCTAGCGGGCACTGCTCGACCAGCGGAAGGGGGTGGTCGGACCTGATCTCGGGTACGCCCCCATCCCGCTGGTCCAGCCCCCTTCCGCTGGTCGAGCCTGTCGAGACCCCGCGAGACAATCCACCGAGGTGAGCTCCACAGGTCGTCTCACGAGGTCTCGACACGCGCCCTAGCGGGCACTGCTCGACCAGCGAGATTGGGGGGTGGTCGTGACTTGATCTCGGGTACGCCCCCATTCCGCTGGTCGTGCCCCCCTCCGCTGGTCGAGCCTGTCGAGACCCCGCGAGACAATCCACCGAGGTGAGCTCCGCAGGTCGTCTCACGAGGTCTCGACACGCGCCCTAGCGGGCACTGCTCGACCAGCGGAAGGGGTGGTCGTGACCTGAACTCGGGTACGGCCCCATCCCGCTGGTCGTGTCTCGGCAGGCTCGACAACCGAGCGAGACCCCGCGAGATTGGGGCGCGGGGCGCAGAGAGCGGGGCCTAGCGGGTTACCCGCAGGGACGCCGTCTTACTCGTTGACCCGGCCACAAGATCGGTGCCGGCATACGCCGCCGAGATCTCATAGCTACCCGGCTTCAGGCCGGACAGCGTGAGCTGCCCCTTGCCCTTCTGATCAAGCGTCACCGGGTACGTGGTGGTACCCACTGTCACCGTCACCATGTCAGCAGCGGCACCGTCGGTCGTCACTTCAACGGACAATCCCACGCTCTGCGAGGAGCGGATGCTGGACTTCTCAAGTGAGAGTTTCGTCGATGACGTGCCCTTCACAACAACTCCGGCCGAGGTGGCCGAAGCAGAGTCGAGTCCCGTCGCAGCTGCCGTCACCACCACGGTGAGCGTCTTGCCTACGTCCTTCTTGCCAACCTTGTACTCGGCCGAGGTGGCCTTGCGAATGTCGGCTCCGTCGGCCTGCCACTGGTAGGTGTACGTCAGGCCGTCCGGGGTCCAGTCACCGTGCTCGGCGCTCAGCGTGGAACCCGCAGTGGGGTTACCCGTAATGGAGGGCAACACCGTGTTCACAGGACTGTTCGCCACCGGGGCCGCACCGGACTTCACCGACAGGGCGGTGGTGACCGCCGTGTCGCCGTAGCCCACGAGGCCGAGGTAGCTCGTGTCAGGCGTCAGGCCGGCCCAGGAAAGCGTGTAGCTCACCGGAACGCCCTGCTCACCAGGAACAACCGGGGGCGCAGCCGCGAAGCCACCGTCTCCGGCACCGGCGAGCACCGAGAACGTGGTGACGTCAAACGCAGTGGTTCCGGAATAAACGATGGCGAGCACCTGATAAGAGCCGGCGCTGGGGTTAGCCAGATCCACTCGCTCATCGGCCGCACCGGTTGCCGACTGCCAGCCAGCCACCGGCACGCCGCCGGGGCCATCGAGGCGGTAGACCACGAGATCTAGGTCGCTCGTGTTGTCGATCGCATCGAGGTCAAACCGAGCCAGCTGGGTGCCTTCCGGTACCTGAACTTCGTAGCTGAACTCGTCGCCCGCCGCTCCCGAGCCCGTGTTGGCACTCGTGGGGTCGGTCACATTCGGCTGACGAAGGCCGGCAGCGAGTCCGCTGAGGTTCAACGCGAGATCGCCGGTGGACCCGGGCGTGATCGTCACGTCGGTGGACCCGTCGATTCCGGTGCCCTCGGCGGTGGCCGGAGCACTCAGTGTGATGGGCTGAACGGCGATCGGGGTGTGAACCACAACGCGGTCGGTTCCCGAACCCGTGACCCAATCAAGCGAGCCGGTGGAGAACTGGTCGAGCGGGGCATCCGTTCGGCTGAAGGTCACCGTGTAGCTCTGCGTCTCTCCGGCTGCGCCGAAGGACAGCGTCGAGGGTGAGACAACCGCGTCCATACCGGGGAGTGACACGGGCTGAGCCGTGAACTCGCCACCGCGCGTGGACGTGACCGTGCGGGTGATGGTCTCCGGTGCGGTGAGGGCACCGATGGCAATCGAGGGGAGGTTGAGGTTGCTCGGATCAATCGCGGGCACACCCACGTCATAGCCGATGCCCTGAATGAAACCGTACCAATCGGCAGTTCCGCTGAGGTAGAGCAGCCCCGGGTCGAAGAACTTCGTGGGATCCACGTGTCCTGCACCCTGCGTGAACGGGTCGGTCACGGGGTTACCCGCGGAATCGACCGTGTTGTAGGCACTCGTCATCATGGCGGACTTGATCTCGGCCGGAGAGGCGAGAGGGCGTTCCCCTAGGTACAGAGCGGCAAGGCCGGCAATGTGCGGCGAGGACATGGAGGTTCCCGAGAGGAACTGCCAGGTGGGCGCTCCCCCAGCCGGGTTCGCACCGTCGGCGAGAATGGCAACGCCGGGTGCGCTGATGTCGGGCTTCAGAATGTCACTGCCGTCGGCGAGAACCGGTCCCCGTGAGGAGAATCCGGCAACCACCGGGGTGGGCGGGGTGTAGCTGGTGGAGTTATCCGGCGTGAACGTGACCGTGGCACCGGCGGTGGCCGCATAGGCGTAGCTGGCATCCCAGTACGGTCCATCGAGGTGCACGGTGGGAACGGAGTGTGCGTCGGAGTCAATGGAACTTGACGTGCGGTTCACGAGGAGCATGCCGATACCACCGGCGCGCAGAACCTCGGCCGACTTGGCGACACGGTCGTACACCCCACGCTGGCAGAACACGATCGTGCCCGCCACCTTGGCGGGATCGAGCGAGTTCGGTGCACACAGGAGCGCATCGGCGGCCGGCTGGCCGGCAGCCGCCACGAGGTCGGCGCGCACGAGGGGTCCGCTCACCGGCGTTGCCCCCACGGTGCGGTCGACGCTGATGGATGCTCCGGCGTAAGCCTGTCCATCACCGAACGTGGCCGTGGCCTCGTAACCGGGGATGGTGCTCGCGGCAACAGTAGTGATCCACGGTGATGCGTTGTCGAGTGTGGAGGAACCGGGGCCGGAGTTACCCGCCGAGGCGGCCACGAAGATACCGGCCGAGGCCGCTCCGAGGAACGCCACGTCGGTGGGTGAGACCGTGGTGGTGGCTGCGCCGCCACCGATCGAGAAGTTCAGCACGTCAACGCCGTCGGCTACCGACTGATCGATGGCGGCGATCATGTCGGAGGTCGCACATCCGTCGTCACCCGAGCCCACGGCATCGGGGCCGGACCAGCACACCTTGTAGGCGGCAACTTTGGCCGCCGGTGCCACTCCGGAGATGACTCCGTAGTCGAGTCCGTTGATCGCAACGGGAACGTTGTAGTTACCGGCCGCCGTGCTCGCGGTGTGCGAACCGTGACCATCGCCGTCACGGGGAGAGAGATATTCGCCCACGGAGGTGCTGCCGATGCGGGAGGCACCGAAACCGTCCACGAAATAGCGCGCGCTCACAACCTTGGTGTTGCAGTCTGTGGCGGTGAACTGAATGCCGGTGATACAGGAGCCTGTGAAGACGCCGCCATCGGCCTTGTCGAAGCGAATGGTGCTGCCGTCAAGGTAGGGGTCGGTGCCTGCTGTGGTTCCGAGGGCGGAACCGGCGAACGAGGGGTTTTCCGGTGCAATACCAGTGTCGAGGATACCCACCACAACACCCTGTCCGGCCTGGTCGGCACCGCCGATGCTGTTCCAGACGCCGTTGTCGCCGCTCAACCCCAGAAAATCAGTGGAGGAGGTGGCCGTGATCTGACGTAGCTCGTCACGAGTCATCGACACCACGTTTTTCTCGGCCGACAGCTTCACCGCCTGCTCCGCACTCAGATCAGCCGCAAAACCGTTGAGGGCCAGCGTGTAGGAGTACGCGATATCGGCGTCAACGGATGCCGCGGCATCCTTCTGCTTACCCCCGAGGTATTGCGCATACGACTGTGACGCGCGACTTTGCGTGTTCAACTTCTTTCCGGTGTCCGGCTTCGTTGCCGAGAACCCATCGACGCCACCGTCATACGTGGCCACCGCGTCGTCGGCCAGAGTAACAATGTAGCGACCGGCGGTGAGGTCGGTGATGGGCTGGGAAAGCCCGGCGCCCACTTTCGCCCCGAGTGCGGATTGCAGGGGAACGGCGACGGCGCCGCCGGCGGCGACCAGCGATGCCGCAGAAACGAGTACGGCAGTGAGGCCGACCGCGGTGATGCCGCGAAGACGTCTGCCCGGGGTGGGGTGAGACGTGGGTGGCCAAAAACGAGAGCTCACGAGGGTGTCCAATCAATAGCTTGCGCGGACGGTCACGTCCCGACACGGGACACAACGTTCTTCGAACGTATCGCAAGATTTGGCATCTGACCAGACATTTTAATGTGAAAGGGGGGACAGACCGGCTGGTGTCCGCATATCGGGGATGCACTGAACATTCCTGTCGCCCCGTCTTCGAGGGGTGGCGCTAACGGAGGTTCAGGAGGGAGAAAACTGCGTAACCGCCGCCGTTCGCGCGGGGCCGCGCACCGCCGCATCCGCTCGCCCACCGATGGCACGCAGTGCGTTGAGGATCGTGACGAGGTCCACAACTTCCTGGCTGAGCGCCCCGACCGTGGCCGGGATCACGCCGAACGCGGCGATCACCATCAGGATGATGCTCAGCCCCATTCCCAGCCAAATGCTCTGCAGGGCCACCCGTACCGTGTACTGACCGATGGCGACGGCGCGAGCGGTGCGCGATATGTCATCGAGCAGAATGACCACGTCGGCGGACTCGCTCGCGGCCGTGGAACCGCGCGCCCCCATGGCGATGCCCACGTCGGCCGCCGCTAGAACCGGTGCGTCGTTGACGCCGTCGCCCACCATGATCACCGGCCGCGCCGTGAGGGTGCGCACCGCCTGTACCTTGTCGCTGGGCAGACAGTCGGCCTGCACCCGCGTGATCCCTACCTGCGAGGCGATGTGGTCGGCGGTCTCCGGCGCATCACCCGTGAGCATGAGCGTCTCGCTCACGCCCAGCTGCGCCAGCCGTTCAATGGTGTGTCGGGCGTTGTCCCGCACAACGTCGCGCGCCACGAGCGTGCCCGCAAAACGCCCACCGATCGACACGTACATGGCCAGCTCGCCGCCGCGCAGCCTTGCGGGCACGGCATCTCGTGCATGGTCGCGCACGAAGGAGAGCTTGCCCACGATCACCTCGCGGGTACCAAACTGCGCGGTCACGCCGTGGGTGGCCACCTCGCGTGCCGAGTCGGCCACGGTGAGCGCTAACTGGCGGCTGTGCGCCGCACTGACAACGGATGCCGCGAGCACGTGGGACGAGTATTGCTCAGCCGACGCCGCGAGGGCCAGCAACTCGCCCTCATCGACACCGGGCTGGGGCCGAACCTCGGCAATCACGGGGGTGCCCTGAGTGAGAGTTCCGGTCTTGTCGAAGACCACCGTGCGGGCCCGCGCCAGGGTCTCGAGCACCCCCGCTCCCTTCACGATGATCCCGTTGCGGGCAGCCCGGCTCATGCCCCCCAGAAAGGCAACCGGTGCCGCCAGGAGCAGCGGGCACGGTGTGGCCACCACGAGCACCTCGGCGAATCGCACCGGGTCACCGGAGAGCGCCCAGGCGACACCGGCAAGACCCAGTGACAGCACGGTGAACGGCACGGCGTAGCGGTCGGCGAGCCTGACCACCGGGGCCTTGCTGCCTGCAGCCTCCTCCACGAGCGCGATGATGCGTTGGTATTGACTGTCTGCGGCATTCGCAGTGGCCCGCAGCGTGATGGCCTCCTGTCCATTGACCGAACCGCTCAGCACACTCTCGCCGGCGTGCCGCTCAACCGGGAGGCTCTCACCGGTGAGGGACGACTCGTCAAAGGAGGCCTCCGCCGATTGCAACACGCCATCAACGGGCACGATCTCGGCCGGTCGCACGAGCAGCAGGTCGTTCACCACCACCTCGGTGGCCGGAATGTCTGCGACATCCGCTTCGATACTGCTCAGGCGGTGCGCGATTTGCGGGGCACGCTCGAGCAGAGCGTTGAGTTCGCGGGTGGCGCGCCCGGCCGCATAATCTTCGAGGGCCGCGCCGCCGCTGAGCATGAGCACAATGATGAGCGTGGCCACGTACTCCCCCACCGCAATTGTGGCGAGGATGGCCATGATGGCGAGAAGATCGAGACCCACGGCCCCGTGGCGGAGTTTGCGAATCATTCCCGCGAGGGAGATTCCGGCAACGACGAGACCGAATGCGCTGAAAAGCCACTGCACGGACTGAGCGGCCCCGCCCCACCACAGGGCCGCGCCCAGCACGCCGACCACAACCGTCGCGATCACGAGGGGGTAGCGGCGAGACGACGCCAGGATGCTCTTCATGCTCAGATTCTGGCGCTGAACGGCCCTGAGCGCCAGCGCGGCGTCACCTTCTGCCTGATGCACAAACGGCCCCGACCAGCAGGTCGGGGCCGTTCGGTGTGTGAGTTACGCCAGGCGGGTCTGGAGGTTCTCGGCCAGCGACGCCAGGAACTCTTCGGTGGTCTGGTAACCCTGGTCCGGGCCCACGAGCAGGGCGAGGTCCTTGGTCATCTTGCCGCTCTCAACGGTCTTGATGACCACGTCTTCGAGGGTCAACGCGAACTCGGCCAGGGCCGGGTTGTTGTCGAGCTTGGCACGGTGTGACAGGCCACGGGTCCACGCGTAGATCGACGCGATCGGGTTGGTGGAGGTGGGCTTACCCAGCTGGTGCTGGCGGTAGTGACGGGTCACGGTACCGTGAGCAGCTTCCGCCTCGACGATCTTGCCATCGGGGGTGGAGAGCACGCTGGTCATCAGGCCGAGCGAGCCGAAGCCCTGGGCCACTGTGTCGGACTGAACGTCACCGTCGTAGTTCTTGCAGGCCCAGAGGTAGCCGCCCTCCCACTTCATAGCGGATGCGACCATGTCGTCAATCAGGCGGTGCTCGTAGGTGAGTCCGGCCGCTTCGTACGCGGTCTTGAACTCGGTGTCAAAGATGTCCTGGAAGATGTCCTTGAAGCGACCGTCGTAGGCCTTCAGGATGGTGTTCTTGGTCGACAGGTAGACCGGCACGTTGCGCTCGAGGCCGTAGGCCAGCGTGGCACGGGCAAAGTCGGTGATCGACGAGTCGAGGTTGTACATACCCATGGCAACACCGTCGCCGGGAGCCTCGAACACCTCGAACGTTGACGGCTCACTGCCATCTTCCGGGGTGAAGGTCATGCTGAGCGTGCCCTTGCCCTTGAAGCGGAAGTTGGTGGCCTTGTACTGGTCGCCGTAGGCGTGGCGGCTGATGATGATCGGCTTGTTCCAGCCCGGCACGAGGCGCGGGATGTTGGAGATGACGATCGGCTCGCGGAAGATCGTGCCGCCCAGAATGTTGCGGATGGTTCCGTTGGGCGAGAGCCACATCTTCTTGAGGCCAAATTCCTCAACGCGTGCCTCGTCGGGCGTGATGGTGGCGCACTTGACACCAACACCGTGCTTCTGGATGGCGTGGGCCGCGTCAATCGTGATCTGGTCGTTCGTCTCGTCGCGCTTCTGGATCGACAGGTCGTAGTACTCGAGGTCAATATCGAGGTACGGGTGAATGAGCGTGTCCTTGATGGCGTGCCAGATGATGCGGGTCATCTCGTCGCCGTCAAGCTCGACAACAGTTCCCTCAACCTTGATCTTCGACAATTAACTCTCCCTTGAAAAATCGGTGGCCATGATGGCCATCGACCAGCTTAGTAGATTCCAGCAATTATCTTGACATCGAGATATATTGGCGCCGCGCACACGTCTGGAATACCCCCACATTTCATCGGGCGTCTACCAGAGGTGTCGCACAGACGTTAGCCTGATCACATGGGTGAGTTAAGACTGGAAGAACTGTCCGCACGCAATATCGTTGCGGCTAATAATCTGAGCCTGAAGCCCGGCCAGGAGCAATTCATTGCGCCCGTGTCGTACTCCGCGGGGGCATCCGTTATCAATCCGGCCACATCGTGGCAGCGCGTTGTTCTGCTCGACGGCCAGGTTGCCGGGTTTATTCACGGCAATTTCGACCCGGAGTCGGAGCACGAAGAGTTTCGGGCCTGCATCTGGCGCATCAACGTTGACGCCAACGCGCAGGGTCAGGGGGTAGGCAAGTTCGCCGCCGACGCACTGGCCGAGGAGGCTCGCGGCCGCGGCTTCGAGCACATCACGGTGATCTGGGAGTCCGGCCAAGAGGGCCCCGAGGCGTTCTTCCACCGCCTCGGCTTCACCGACATTGGCCAGACCCAGTACGGCGAGGTTATCGGCGCGCTCAAGCTGTAATTATCGCGGTCAGATTCCCGTGTCCTCCGGCTTTGCGGACAGTGACGACTTTGTGTCCCACGTGCTCAGCATCGTCGAGGCCATTCCGCCGGGCCGGGTCATGACCTACGGCGATGTCGCGGCCGTGCTCGGGTCTCGAGCCGCCCGCGGGGTGGGCCAGATCATGGCGCACTACGGCTCAGACCTACCGTGGTGGCGGGTGATTCGCGCCGGCGGGCATCCACCCACCGCGCACGAAGACGAGGCGCGGGAGCACTACCTCGCCGAGGGCACGCCCCTGGTGTCCCGGGCCGGCGTGCAGACCTACCGGGTTGACTACGCGGCCGCCCGGTGGTCGCCCGCCTAGAGCGCGACCCGGCCCCCCGACATCCGCTGGGCCTGAGGTGTTCGCGCCACGTAAATCGGTGGCCGCTACGCCGATTACCGTAGCGGCCACCGAGCTGGGGCGCGGCCACGAGCGGTTACCGTAGCGGCCACCGATATGGGGCGCGGCGAGCGCGGCCGGCGGGCAGCTCTACACGAGCGACTCGCGCCAGGCCGCGTGCAGCCGGGCGAAACGGCCTGTGCCCGAAATGAGGTCAGCGGGAGTGCCGTCCTCCACGATGATTCCGTGCTCCATCACGAGCACCCGATCGGCGATAGCCACCGTCGACAGGCGGTGCGCAATGATCACGGCCGTGCGGTCACTCAGCAGCGTCTGCAGCGCCTCCTGCACCAGGCGTTCGCTGGGGATATCCAGGCTCGAGGTGGCCTCGTCCAGAATGAGCACGGCCGGGTTGGCCAAAAACGCGCGCGCGAAGGAGATGAGCTGCCGCTGCCCCGCCGATACCCGCCCGCCACGCTTATTCACATCGGTGTCGTAGCCGTTGGGCAGCGACTCGATGAAGTCGTGAGCGCCCACGGCCTGCGCCGCGGCGGCGATTTCGCTGGGGGACGCATCCGGTTTGCCAATGGCGATGTTGTCGGCGACCGAACCGCTGAAGAGATAGGCCTCCTGAGTGACCATGACAATGGCCCGGCGCAGATCTTTCGGATGCAGGTTGCGCAGGTCGATGCCGTCGAGCAGCACCCGACCCTCGCTCGGGTCGTAAAAGCGACTCATCAGCTTGGCGAGCGTGGATTTGCCGGCGCCCGTGGAGCCCACGAGCGCGATGGTCTGTCCCGCCGGAATCTGCAGGTCGAACCGCGGCAGAATCACCCGGTCGCTCTTGTACGCAAACGTCACCCCATCGAAGTGCACCTGACCGGATGCCTCGCGCAGATCGATCGGCGAGATGGGGTCGGGCACACCCGGGCGTTCCTCGAGCACGCCGGAGATCTTCTCCAGGGCCGCGGCGGCCGACTGATAGGAGTTGTAGAACATCGCCATCTCCTCCATCGGGTCGAAGAAGCGCCGCGTGTAGAGCAGCGTCGCGAGGAGCGCACCGATGGCCAGGCTGCCGTCGACCACCCGAAAGCCGCCGACCAGAAGAACGGCGGCCACCGTGACGTTACCGATGAGCACGAGCCCCGGGTCGAACACACCGAAGAGCTGAATGACGCGCGCGTTCACGGAGCGATACTGCTCCACGAGGCCACCAAACTGCTCCTCGTTGCGCTTCTCCTTGCGGAACGCCTTCACGGCGCGAATGCCGGTCATCGTCTCCACAAACTGCACGATGAGGGTCGCCGACGCGGTGCGTGACTGGCGGAACAGAGTCTGCGAGCGCACCTGGAACCAGCGTGTGAGCAGGGCCAGCGGCACCAGGGCGCCAAAGAGCACGAGGCCGCTCGTGCCGTCGAGCAGAAACAGTGCCACCGCCGTGAAGGTCATGTAGAGCAGACCCTGCACGAGCTGGTTGATGCCCGAATCGAGCAGCTCCCGAATGGCATCCAGGTCGCTCGTCTGCCTCGAAATAATGCGACCCGAGGTGTAGGACTCATGAAACTCGAGGCTGAGCTTCTGCGTGTGCAGGAACACCCGCTTGCGCAGGTCGATGAGCACGGCCTGACTCACCCGCGCCGACAGAATGGTGTACCAGGCGATAAGGACCGCGCCCAGAATGCCTGTGATCAGGTAAATGGCTCCGGTCACACCCAGCGGCACCCAGTTCTCGTCGAGAACCGCCGGGAGGCCCTTATCGATGCCGTAGGCGATGAGCGCCGGACCGGCCACCTGGGACGCCGTGGAGATGACGACCACGAGCATCGCGAGCACCACCTGGCCGCGGACCGGAAACAGCAAAGAGCCGAGCAGCCGCAGCGAACGCCGCCGCAAACGTGTGCTTTCGGCCTTGGTGAAATCGTGGCGTTCTTCTCCCGCCACACCGCTTACGCTCACAGTAGTGCTTCCGCTCTCTTAGTCTCTCGTCGTTCTTCGTCTTCCAGGCTGGAGATGACGAAGGTGTAGTGCGGGCTGGTCCGCAGCAGCTCAGCGTGTGTTCCCACGGCCGTGATACGCCCGTCTTCGAGCAGCGCCACGCGGTCGGCGAGCATCACCGTGGACGGCCGGTGCGCCACGATCAGCGCGGTTGTTGACACCAGCACCTCCCGCAGCGCCGTCTCCACGAGAGACTCCGTGTTCACGTCGAGCGCGGAGAGCGGGTCGTCGAGAATGAGCACGGCGGGTTTGGCCGCGACGGCCCGCGCCAGCGCCACCCGCTGGCGCTGGCCACCGGACAGGCTCATCCCCTCCTCGCCCACGAGCGTGTCCACACCCTCGGGCAGGTCGTGCACAAAACCGGCCTGCGCGATTTGCAGGGCTTGCTCGAGGGCGGCATCCGCTCTTTCGGGCGACTCGTCACCGTCGTTTCGACCCAGCAAAACGTTGTCTCGAACGGATGCCGAAAACAGCGTGGCATCTTCGAAGGCCATCGCGAGGTGGCGGCGCAAGCCCTGCCGGGACAGATCGCGCACGTCGACACCGTCGAGGGTGACCCGACCGCCGGTGACGTCATAGAGGCGCGTGGTGAGCGCCGTCAGTGTGGACTTGCCCGAGCCGGTGAGACCCACCAGAGCCATGGTCTCCCCCGGCTCCAACGTGAGATTGACACCGTTGAGCAGGTCGGGGAACCGCTCGGGCGAATCGGGGTAGCGAAAGTGCACGTCGTCGAAGACCAGACGGCCCTGGGGTGCCTCGAGAGACACCGGTTCGTCCGGGTCGGTGATGGAGTTCGGGGAGTCCATCACGTCGAAGAACCGATCGGTGGCGGTGCGGGCATCGAAGGTCATGGAAAGCAGGAAGCCGATCGATTCCACCGGGAACCGCAGCACGGTTGCCGTAGCGAAGAACGCCACGAGTTCCCCGGCGCTCAGCTGCCCCTGGCTGGTGAGCCAGACGCCGGCCACGAGGCCAAGCGCAAAGGCTACATCGGGAATGAGGAGCAACCACAGCCAGATGCCCGCAATGGCCCGGGCCTTCGCGATCTCGGTGCCGCGCAGCGTTTCCGCCTGGGTGGTGAAGTTTTTGAGCGCGAAGCTGCCGCGGCCGAAAGCCTTGAGCACGCGAATACCGTGCACGGATTCCTCAACCGCGGTGGCGAGGTCTCCGGCTTGGTCCTGGCTGCGCCGGGCGATGGAGGAGTACTTGTTCTCGAACACGTAGCCGTAGATGAACAGCGGAATCGAGCACACCACGAAGATCACGCCGAGGATCCAGCTCATCGACACGAGAATGACCACACCGATAACAATGGTGAGCAGGTTGACCACGATCAGCACGAGCCCGAACGACACCCAGCGTCGAATGAGGTTCAGGTCACTCACCGCGCGCGACAAAAGCTGCCCGCTCGGCCAACGGTCATGGAAGGTGACCGGCAGATCCTGCAACCGGGCGTAGAGGCCGTTACGCATCCGCGCCTCAATGTGCGTGCCCGGGGTGAGCACGAACCAGCGACGCAGCGCAATCATGATGGCTTCAAGAACGCCGAGTGCGAGCACAATGGAGACCGCCGGCCAGATTTGGCTGGGGTCACGGTTCGACAGCGGGCCGTCGACGAGCCGTTGCAGAACCTGCGGGATCGCCAGCGCAACGAGGCCGGCCAGCAGGGCGGCAACCATGCCGAGCCCGATGCGCGGCAGCGCGGGCTTGGCATAGGGGTAGAGCCGGCGCAGCGAGCCGAACGTACTCGTGCGGGTCGTGTGCTGAAGAGGTGATGGGGGCGGAGAAGAAGTTGTGGTCATCGTGAGTCCTGGTTATCGCGACTGCTGTGCCGCGGTGCTGCGAATACTGATCGACCGAGGTCGACGGATGCGGGAAGTCGAGTCACTTCTCGTGGGTGTCGGCGCTGACGTTAGGGAACGACGCGCCGGCTGTGAACGGTGGGGACGAGGCGTGGTGGCGTCCGTCTCGGCGGCGAGGCGACGGCTGAGGTGCGCCACCGGTCGGGATCGAGCGGCTCGGGGCCGAACGATCTGGGTCGAACAGCTCTGGGTCGAACAGCTCTGGTCGAACAGCTCTGGGTCGAACAGCTCTGGTCGATGTGCCCGGGCGCTACCGCACCGGCTGCGCACGGCCGGCATCAGGGGTGAAGACGGCCAGGGTGCCCCAGGTCGCAACGCGTGCGAGCGTGAATTGGGCTGTCGTGGTCATGTCGGCCTCCTGAGCGCGTGGTACTACGTGGTGCCCCCCTGATCAGGCAGCCTTCCAGAATACGGGAGGCTCTGGGCAGAACGCAAGCATTTCTTTGAGGCGGGCCGGTGGAAGGTGCGAGGCGGGGCATCCGCTGTGTGAGTGAGCCCTGCACGAACCGTTAAGGCGCGTGAACTACTCTGGGAGGCGGGTTCTGGCGCGTCTGCCGGCTCAACGGAAGGACCGTCATGCATCCCATGCTTTTTGGCATCAGCTTTCTCGACTCCGAGTGGCTGATTGGCTGGTTTGGGTCGTTCGTGCTGATCGGTGTGGCCACCGTAGTCTTCGTCGAAACCGGTTTCATCGTGTTGTCGTTCCTGCCGGGTGACTCCCTGCTGTTCACCGTGGGCCTGCTCACGGCAACGGGGGCGGTGCCGTTCCCCATCTGGATCACGTGCCTCGTGGTGTTCATCGCGGCGTTTGCCGGCGACCAGCTCGCCTATTACATCGGGCGCAAGGCCGGCCCAGCCGTGTTTTCCCGCGAGCAGAACCGGTTCTTCAACCCCAAAAATGTGGCGCGCACCAACGCGTTCTTCGAGAAGCACGGCGGCAAGGCCATCATCATGGCCCGCTTCCTTCCGGTATTCCGCGCCTTCGTTCCGGTTGCAGCCGGTGTGGGCAAGATGAAATACACCACGTTCGTCACCTTCAACGTGATCGGCGCGTTCGCGTGGGGCGTTGGCCTCACGCTCGTGGGCTTCTTCCTCGGGCAGATCGCGTTCGTTGCCGCTTACTCCGAGTACTTCATCATCGGGATCATCCTGCTGTCGGGCCTCCCCATCCTCACCGAGCTCGCGAAGGCCGCACTGGCCAGCCGCAAGTCACGTGGCCAGGCTCCCGTGCCCGCCGCTGTCATCCCGGCCGAACTGCGCGAGTAGGCACCGCCCGCGCGCAGGCCCGCACTCGGGGCGTTCTCCGCCGTCCTCTGTTGCTACTTCAGGAGATCCGCGCCCGCAGCACCGGCACGCCCCGTAAACACGCGGGCTCCCGGCCGCTTCCTGCCGCATCTCCTGAACTAGCGACACCACCCGCACGAGAGCGCGCAATCTGGGCGCGACACCACACAACATCGGCGTGACACCCCGCGCCGCGCTCCGGCCTCGAGCTGCCCCGCGCCGCCCGGCCCCGCCGTTGCTAGTTCAGGAGATCCGTCCCCGCAGCACCGGCCCGCCCCGGAAACACGCGGGCTCCCGGCCACTTTCTGCCGCATCTCCTGAACTAGCGACACCACCCGCACAAGAGCGCGCCACATTGGCCCAGCACCGGGCCGCCGCGTCATTCCGGCCGTACTGGGCGAGTCGGCGCCACATGCGCTCAGACCAGTGCCACGGGTATCGCGGATGCCCGTGGATCCGCCGTCGGATCCCACGGCTGTGGCATACCAATCGGGTTCGGGAAGGGGAAGACGGCACCGCAGGCGACCGCAACAGGCGCGAGTAGCCGGGCCACGTCGCACACGGCAGTCTCATCGAGGTGGCTCCACGGCTGAAGGGCCAACCTGTTGGTGAGATCCTCGGCGCGGTTCAGCGCCGCAGCACCCAAGAGGCTCAGCGCCCCGTCGGCAGTCAACAGTCCACGCTCCCGCAGCCGTTCCTCCTCGGCACCCCACTGTTCCTCGGTCCAGCCGCGGCCGCGCTTCATAGCAACCGGGTCAAGGTCGAGGGCACTGCGCAGCACGATGGTGGACAGTCCCGCAATATTCTCTGCCACGAGTGCCAGCACATGGCCGTCCCCACGGTGTTCGCGCAGGGTTGCGGCGGCCTGCCACAGCTGACGATAAGGGTCGGCTTCGTCGGGAAGCGCGCGGTTAGCCGCAGCGAGCGGACGACCGGTGGTATCAACAGCGTTGGCGATGGGGGTGAGGGCGGCCGCGGCATCCGCTACGACCAGCTCGTCGGGCATCAGGTCTCGCAGGGTCTGGGATGCACCGAGTGAGCGCGCCTCCAGCACACGCTCGGGCGACGCGACCGACCACGCGGCTGGCAGCGCTCGCTCAACGAGGGCCGGGGCGAAGCCGCTGAACAGGGCAGTCACGGGAGCCGCCGTAACGGCCCCAAGCGGAGCCGCGCGGCCGGCGAAGTAGCCGTCCCAGTAGCGCGGGAAGCCCACGGCCGCGAAGTGTTCGCGGGCCTGCGGGGCGAAATAGGTAACGGCATGGATGGGCTCGAACAGCGTCCACAGTGCGCGCACCAGGTGTTCACGATTGTGCATACGACCTCCTCGTCGCGCCCAGCCTACGGGGTCGGCTGCCGGGCGACCGGATCCGAGGCCCGCACGAGCGGTCTACACCCCTGGCCGTTGCTACTTCAGGAGATCCGTCACCGCAGCACCCGGCAGCCCCGGAAACACGCGGGCGAGCAGCGACATCCGGCCGGATCTCCTGAACTAGCGACACCACCCGCACGAGACCACGCCACACGGCAGGCCGGCTGGCTACCGGGCTGCGTTGCGACGAAGCGGCACCGACCAAGCCTCGCCACGCCGGCTCGCCGTTGCTACTTCAGGAGATCCGTCACCGCAGCACCCGGCCACCCCGGAAACACGCGGGCGAGCAGCGGCATCCGGCCGGATCTCCTGAACTAGCGACACCACCCGCACGAGACCACACAGCAGGTGGCACGCACGCGGCGCGGAGACGGGGTTAGCGGGCGGCGTTGAGGCGGGCCGCGGCCAGCATTTCGGCAGCGGCGAGGGTGGTGATCGACTGCTCATGGGCATCCGCGAAGATCTTTGTCACCACATCGGAGATGGCATCGACGCGAGTGGTGATGCTTGCCAGATCGGCGTCGGGCTCGCTGGCCATGGACAGGTAGACCACACCGCCGGCGTTCACGACGAAATCGGGGGCCCACAAAATACCGCGAGCGTCGAGTTCGGCGGCTCCGGCCGGATTTTCGAGCTGGTTATTGGCGGCACCCACTACACCGAGCACGTTGAGCTCGCCGATTACGGTGGAGGTGAGCACGCCGCCGAGGCCACAGGGTACGAACAGGTCGGCCTGAATGCGGTGGGCACCAGCCACCGGAACCCACTCGGCACCGAGCTCGTCGGCGAGTTCACGCTTGGCCGGGTTGATGTCGGTGACCGTGAGGGTGGCACCGGCGGCAGCGAGGGCGATTGCGAGGCGACCCCCCACCTGGCCGAGGCCGGAGATGACGAGGTGACGGCCGGTGACGTCGCGGCTGCCGTACAGGGCGTCGAGGGTGGCGAGGATGCTCGCGTAGACGCCGGCCGCCGTGGCATCGGCGGGTTCGCCCACGCCGCCGCTCGAGGCCGGGAGCCCACAAACATGGTTGGTGCGCTCGTTGACGATGGCCATGAGGTCGGCGCTCGTGCCCACGTCTTCGGCGGTCATGTACGCGCCGTTGAGGCTTTCGACGGCGTCACCCAGGTCGAGCATGGCATCGCGCTTCTCCGCGTCGGTCAACACGACTCCGAGTGGCAGCTGAATGACGGCCTTGCCGCCTCCGCGGTTCAGGCCGGCGGCCGCGTTCTTCAGCGTCATGGCCGAGGAGAGGCGCAGCGCATCGGCGACAGCGTCGGTCCAGTCGGGGTACTGCCACATGCGCGCGCCACCGAGAGCCTGGCCCAGCTTGGTGGAGTGCACGGCAACCGTGATCACGAGGCCGGAGCGTTGTCCGGTGGTGATGAGCACTCGCTCATGGGTAAACGGAATACTGGCAAGCGCTTCCAGCGACGATGATGGGTGCGTGAGTGTCATCTGTGGTTCTCCTTGAGACCGGGCCTTGTGAGCCGGTTGCGGTGCACGCAGGTGTGTTGCGCGCAACGACAAGACTAACGCCGGGTGCGGCGAAGAGGTAGCACGTTCCACAGGCGGGTCCGGCTATGCCGCTGGCGGCATCCGTTCACGAACCCGGGGTGGCGCCAATCGCACCCTCCCCGCGCGGGGGAAGGTGCGATTGACGCCAGTCACCCGGCGTCTGGAGACCCAGACCTAGTGGAAGAAGTGACGCTCGCCGGTGAAGTACATCGAGACGCCAGCCGCGGCCGCCGCGGCGATGACCTCTTCGTCACGAACCGATCCACCGGGCTGCACCACGGCAGTTACCCCGGCGTCGAGCAGAACCTGCAGTCCATCCGCGAACGGGAAGAACGCGTCCGAGGCGGCCACCGAACCCGCGGCACGCTCGCCAGCCCGGTTGACGGCGAGGTGGCACGAGTCCACGCGGTTCACCTGTCCCATTCCCACGCCCACGGATGCCCCGGCGTGCGCCAGCAGAATTGCGTTCGATTTCACGGAACGGCAGGCTTTCCACGCGAATTCGAGGTCGGCGCGGGTGGCGGCATCCGCTTCGGGGCCGGCCACGAGCGTCCACCCCTCGGAGCTGAACTCCTCGAAGGTGTCGGTCTCCTGCACGAGCAGGCCGCCCGAGATCTGCCTCAACTCCAGCGACGACCGTTCGTAATCGGCCGGAAGCTCAAGCAATCGGATGTTTTTCTTGGCCGTGAGTACGGCCAGAGCCTCGGGCTCAAATCCGGGGGCAACGAGCACCTCGGTGAAGATGTGGCTGACCGTTTCGGCCATGGCCAGGGTCACCGTGCGGTTCGCGGCAATGACGCCGCCGAATGCACTCATGGGGTCGCAGTCGTGCGCGCGGCGGTGCGCCGAGGCGATGGAATCGGGCGTCTTCGCTCCGGCGATGGCAATGCCACAGGGGTTGGAGTGTTTGACGATGGCCACGGCCGGCTCGGTGAAGTCATACGCGGCGCGCACCGCGGCATCCGCGTCGACGTAGTTGTTGTACGACATCTCTTTGCCGTGCAACTGCAGGGCCTGGGCAATACCCTGACCGCCCTCGCCCACGTAGAGCGCGGCAGCCTGGTGCGAGTTCTCGCCGTAGCGGAGGATGGCGTTGCGCTCGGCCTCGATGAAGACCCCATCGGGGAAGGGCGAGTCGAGGATTTCGTCGTCCTCGGGCTCGTCGCTGGCGTCGTCGTCAAGCGGGTCGCCATCGAGGAACTCGGTGTCGTCCTGCCACTGGTCGTACACGTTGTCGGTGAACCAAGCGGAGACGCTGAGGTCATAGTCGGCCGTGTGCTCGAAGGCGAGCGAGGCGAACTTCTGCCGCAGGGTGAGGGTGGTGCCGCCGGCTTCCACCGCAGCGATGAGTTCGGCGTAGTTGGTAGGGTCCACCACAATGGCCACGTTGGCGTGGTTCTTCGCCGCGGCACGCACGAGTGCGGGGCCGCCAATGTCGATCTGCTCAATGACGTCGGCCGGCTTGGCGCCCGATTCCACCGTCTCCACGAACGGGTAGAGGTTCACAACCACAAGCTGGAACGCGGCAATGCCCAGGTCGTTCAGCTGCGCCTCGTGTGATTCGAGACGCAGGTCGGCGAGGATGCCGGCGTGCACGCCCGGGTGCAGGGTCTTCACGCGGCCGTCGAGGGACTCGGGGAACCCGGTGACAGTGGAGACGTCGGTGACGGCGTGGCCGGCCTCGCGAATGGTGGCGGCGGTGGAGCCGGTGGAGACAATCTCCACGCCGGAGGCGACGAGGGTGGCCGCCAATTCCAGCAGGCCGGTCTTGTCACTCACGGAGATGAGCGCACGCTGAACGGTGATCTGATCACGTTCGCGGTACAGGCTCTCAGCGGATGCCGCGTGGTTGCTCTTATCGGTGTGGCCGCTCATGCTGTGGGGTGCTCCTTGAGGTTGACGTGTCCATTAGCGATATCGAGCACCGCTTGCACCAGCAGGCGCCGCTCGACGATTTTGATGCGATCGTGCAGGGCACCTTCCGTGTCGCCGGGGTGAACCGCGACCCGTTCCTGCGCAATGATCGGTCCGTCGTCGACACCGTTGTCAACCACAATGATGCTCGCACCGGTTTGCGTGACCCCGGCGGCAAGTGCGTCACGCACGCCATGGGCTCCGGGAAACTCGGGGAGGTAAGCCGGATGCGTGTTGATCAGATTCGGGGACAGCGCGGCGACCACACGTGGTGGCAGCAGGCGCATCAGGCCGCTGAGCACCACGAGGTCGGGGTTCCACTGCTGAATCTGAGCCAGCAGCTCATCACCCCAGGCCGCGCGATCAGGGAAGGAGGTGAACGGAACGGAGAAGGTGGGAATGCCGAATTCCTCGCCGAGGTCAAGCCCATCGGCGTCGCGATCGGCACCAATGGCCACGATCCTCGCCGGATATTCAGCGTCCTTTGACACCTCGAGCAGGGAACGCAGGTTGGATCCCCCGCCGGAGATCAATACGACCAATGACAGCACAGGCTCGATCCTACCGTTTGGGCGCGCCGGGCGCGCTGCTGTGGGCCACGAGCTGCGGGCCTCCGTTCTCCGAAGGCTCAGACACCGGGCTTGCGACGAAGGCGTGGTAGCGCAACGCGGGGTACTCGCACCCGCGGAACCCGCACGCGCGGGATTCGCACGCGGGCACCCACCAGCAGGCCGAGCACCGCCGCGACGCCAATCTCGGCGGCCGCGAGCGCACCCACGAGCAGCGGATTCGGGCCCACCTCCGACAGCCGGCCCGGGCCGATCGACCCTGACGACCACCAGGCCAGCAGCCCCAAAATGAGGCCGGCAATGACGCCCATGCCCAGTCCGCTGAGCACGTGCTGCCAGACGGTGCGCTCGGGCACTTTCTCGCCGTCGAGGCGCTGGCGCACAATGACCGCGCAGACGAACCCGATCAGGATGGGCACGAGCAGCCCCAGAAAACCCCAGGCGAGCGATCCCTGCGGGAGCACCCCCAGAATGGGCAGGCCGGGAACGGGGCCCAGGAGGGTTCCGGCGGGCGAAATGTTGCTGCCCACACCGACCGCAATTCCCGGCCCCACAAACCAGGCCATGGTCCAGATCACAAGGTTCGGAATGAACGCAATTTGCGCGAGGGTGATGGTGGCACCGCCCACGATCCCGGCCTGAATCGCCTCATAGAGGCCAATGATGGTGGCGTAGTTCACGACGATGAGCACGAAAAACGTGAGGGCCGACACCATGATGACAGCGGCGCTCGCAGCCGCTCCCCCGCGCAGGGCACCCGAGATCACGGCACGCTCGGTCTGATGCAACCGTCGATATCGATCACGGATGCCCCGGCTCACCGGATCGAGGCGGTCTTTCGTCGCCCCCGTGGTCGAGCCGGCACCCCGCGCCGTGAGCGCGCCGGCATCCACTCGTGCCGCGGTCTTGGCCACCCGGCTACTGCGGAGGCGCGCGCCCTCCGCGCCGAAAACCACACCGGCGGCGTACACGAGGGTGGGAAACAGCATCCCCTGAATAGTGGAGGGCAGCACCGTGTCGTTGGCGGCAGAGAGAGTCACAATGGTGGCCATCAGCCCGTAGACCAGCACGGCCGAGATCACGCCGGTCCAGCGGTGCGGGGTCTCGGCGGCGCGCCGCCCGGTGAGGATTCCGAAGAGCACGGTGACCACCGCGAATCCGAGGGGTGCCAGGGTGAGGAGGAACGGGACATCCGCTCCGGGAAGACCCAGCGTGGCAACCATCTCGGGGCTGAGCTGCACGCTGAGATTCACACCATTGCCGAGCAACCAGATGTCGACGGCGGCGCGCCAGAACACGAACCATTCAATGGACAACCCGAAATGGGCAGCCCACAGCACGGTCAGGGGCACGAGGGCAATGCTCACGCCGATGGCCACGACCAGTAGAGCCTCAAGGGCCGCGAGCAGGGCAGTAGTTGAACGGTTCATCCGGTTTTCGAGCCTACCTTCCCACGCCCCCGCATCATGGCCGCGCCTCACCCCCGGGTGAAAAACCGCCCCCGCGCTGTGGGCGCACCCCAGATCGGTGGCCGCTACGCCGGTTACCGTAGCGCCCACCGATCCGGGGCGCGAAGAGCGGCGGGCATCCGCTTACACGGGAGGACCCGCCGCGACTGCGACGGGTCCTCCCTGCGAAACGGTGTCCTAGGCGGAGACGGTGAGCTCGGCGAGCGCCTTGCGCAACAGGGTTGCCGCCTCGCTGGGCGTCTTGCCAACCTGCACTCCGGCGGCCTCGAGGGCCTCCTTCTTGCCCTGGGCGGTTCCGGCTCCGTCGGAGACGATGGCGCCGGCGTGGCCCATGGTCTTACCCTCGGGGGCCGTGAAGCCGGCCACGTAACCGATGACCGGCTTCGTGACGTGCGCCTTGATGTACTCGGCGGCCTTCTCCTCGGCGTCGCCACCGATCTCGCCGATCATGACGATCGCGAGGGTTTCGGGGTCAGCCTCGAACGCGGCCAGGGCGTCGATGTGCGTGGTCCCGATGATGGGGTCGCCACCAATGCCGATCGCGGTGGAGAAGCCCAGGTCGCGCAGCTCGTACATCATCTGGTACGTGAGGGTGCCCGACTTCGATACGAGGCCGACCGGTCCCTTCACCGTGATGTTCGCGGGGGTGATGCCCACGAGTGCTTCGCCGGGCGTGATGATGCCGGGGCAGTTCGGACCGATGATGCGGGTCTTGTTGCCCTTGGCCTTGGCGTAGGCCCAGAACTCAGCCGAGTCCTGCACGGGAACGCCCTCGGTGATGATGACGAGGAGGGGAATCTCGGCGTCGATCGCTTCGATGACGGCGTCCTTGGTGAACACCGGCGGCACGAAGATGATCGATACGTCGGCGCCGGTCTGGGCGACGGCCTCGGCGACCGTTCCAAAAACGGGCAGCTCGACATCGCCGTGCACGACCGTGGTTCCGGCCTTGCGTGCGTTGACGCCACCGACAACCTGGGTACCGGCCTTGAGCATGAGGGCGGTGTGCTTGGTGCCCTCACCTCCGGTGATGCCCTGAACGATGACCTTGGAGTCCTTGTTGAGGAAAATTGACATTGTGTTCTAGTCCTTCTTCTCGACCGCGATTAGACGGCGGCGTGGGCGAGTTCGGCAGCCTTGGCGGCACCCTCGTCCATCGTGGCGGCCAGGGTGACGAGCGGGTGGTTGGCCTCAGCCAGAATGCGACGGCCCTCGTCAACGTTGTTGCCATCGAGGCGAACGACGAGAGGCTTGTTGGCGGAGGCGCCGAGTGCGTCGAGCGCACCCACGATGCCGGTGGCGACGGCGTCACACGCGGTGATGCCACCGAACACGTTGACGAACACCGATTTCACCTGAGGGTCGCCCAGAATGACGTCGAGCCCGGCGGCCATAACCTCAGCGGATGCTCCGCCTCCAATGTCGAGGAAGTTGGCCGGCTTCACATTGCCGAAGTTTTCGCCGGCGTAGGCGACAACATCGAGCGTCGACATGACCAGGCCGGCACCGTTTCCGATGATGCCCACTTCGCCGTCGAGCTTCACGTAGTTGAGGCCGGCCAGCTTGGCCTTGGCCTCGAGCGGGTCGGCCGCGGCGGCATCTTCGAGCAGCGCGTGGTTGGGGTGACGGAAGTCGGCGTTCTCGTCGATCGTGACCTTGCCGTCCAGGGCGATAATGTCGCCCTCTTCGGTGAGCACGAGTGGGTTGACCTCCACGAGGGTGGCGTCCTCACCCGTAAAGACGTTGTAAAGCTTGACGAAGACCGGGGCCACCTTGTCGACGAGCTCGGCGGGGAACTTAGCGTCGATGGCGATCTGCGTCGCGACCGCGAGGGTGATTCCGACGGCGGGGTCAACGGCCGTGTAGGCGAGCGCTTCGGGCTTTTCTACGGCGAGAACTTCGATCTCCACGCCGCCCTCGTAGCTGGCGAGGGAGAGGTACGACCGGTTCGAGCGGTCGAGCAGCACGGAGAAGTAGAACTCCTGCTTGATGCGGGCGCCACCGGCGACCATGACGCGCCCCACGGTGTGGCCCTTGATGTCGAGGCCCAGGATGTCGCGGCCAGCAGCCTCAGCGTCATCGGGGGTCTTGGCAACCTTGACGCCGCCGGCCTTACCGCGGCCACCTACCTTTACCTGAGCCTTGACGACAACAACGCCGCCCAGCTTCTCGGCCGCTGCGCGGACTTCTGCGGGGGTGTCCGCAATGATGCCCGGCAGAACCGGCACACCATATTCCTCAAAGAGGTCTCTGGCTTGGTATTCGTAAAGATCCACGCTGCTCTTCCAATCCGCGTCTCAGCAATCACGCTGGTGTTGAGGGTGATGGTGACAGCAGTCCGTCGCAAAGTAGCTCGACATCAAGACATACTGACCATCTGAAACTCTATCGCGTCTCGGCGACGACTCCCACCCCCTCCCCTGCATACGTTGGTCCGGGAGAAGAATCGGTGAAAGGCTAGCCACACCTTGCTGGCTAGCGACGCCCGTGCGTGCTTATCTATTCCTATGACTAATCTGCATCAAGGGGTGGAGCCCCACGCGGCCGGACTGGCCTCCCGACTCAACTGGCTGCGCGCCGGTGTTTTGGGCGCCAATGACGGCATCGTCTCGGTCGCCGCCCTCGTGGTCGGTGTCGCCGCCGCCACCACCGATGCGCACGTGATCCTGATTGCCGGTGTCGCCAGCCTTCTTGCCGGCGCCATCTCAATGGCACTGGGTGAGTACGTGTCGGTCAGCAGCCAGCGCGACTCCGAGCGTGCCCTGATCGCCAAGGAAACGTGGGAGCTTGAGAACCAGCCCGAGGAGGAGCTCGCCGAACTCGCCGGATTTTACCAGGCCAAGGGTTTGTCCGCGGCAACCGCGGAGCGCGTGGCCATTGAGCTCACGCAGCACGACGCCCTCGCGGCGCACCTCGAAGTTGAACTGCACATCACCGCCGAAGACGTGTCGAACCCGTGGCATGCGGCCTACGCCTCCGCGATCGCGTTCACTGTCGGTGCGGCACTTCCCCTGTTAGCGGTGCTGTTGACCCCGTCGAGCATGCGGATCGCGGCCACCTTCTTCGCCGTCTTCGTGGCCCTCGTCATCACGGGCTGGCTCAGCGCCTATCTCGGCAATAGCCCGAAGCCCCGCGCCATTGCACGCATCGTTATCGGTGGCATTCTCGCCCTCGCGGTAACGTACGTCATCGGCGCCCTCATCGGCGGCACCGTTTAGGCTAAGCGGATGCTGACACGTCGCTCCACCCTGACCTTCCTCGTCGACGCCCTCCTTGTCCTGCTCTTTGTCATCATTGGGCGGGCCAGCCACAACGAGGGCGTGCTCGGCACCCTCATCACCTACTGGCCGTTCCTCGCCGGACTCGTTCTCGGTTGGCTGGGGCTGCGCGCGTGGCGCAGCCCGCAACGCATCCGCTTCACCGGCCTCGGCATTTGGGTGTCAACGGTCGTGATCGGCCTGCTGCTTCGGGTGGCGAGCGGTCAGGGAGTGCAGCTGAGCTTTATGATCGTGACGACGATTGTGCTCGGGGTGTTCCTGCTCGGCTGGCGAGCCGTCGCTGCCCTCGTGCAGCGCTCGCGGTCACGCGCGCAGACGGTCTGAGCCACTTCCAGCGTCTTACTTGAATCGTCAAGTTAAATGGTAGATTGCAGTCATGCCCGACGCTTCTGCCGCCGAACCCCGCTGGTTGACCGACGATGAGCGCACCGCCTGGTTGCGTCTGATCGCCGTGACCATGCTCTTGCCGAACCGGTTGGAATCAGAACTCAAGCGTGATGCGGGCCTCAGCCACTTTGAGTACTACGTGCTGGCCATGATCTCCGAGAACGTCGCCCGATCGCTCCCCCTCACCGCACTGGCCGCACGCACGAACGCGTCGCTATCCCGCCTCTCCCACGTATTGGCCCGCCTCGAACACCAGGGCTTTCTCGCCCGTTCGGCGTCAGCGACGGATGCCCGTGCCTCCGTGGCCACCCTCACCGAGACCGGGTGGGCCAAAGTGGTTGCCAGTGCGCCCGGTCACGTCGAGGAGGTGCGATCGGTGGTATTCGACCCGCTCACGGCCGACCAGGTTGTGCAACTCAGCGACATCTGCTCTCGCATGCTGAGCACCCTCGACCCTGATCACCACCTGCTCGGCCTCGACTGACGCACGTACGTCGTCGTCGTCGTCGCGAGAACGCTAGTACTCGTCAGCGTCGGGCTCGAGGCCCACTTCACGTTCGTCGGCGTCGAAGCCCTCCTCATCGAGGTCGACAACGGTGAACTCGAGATCATCCACCGCCGCTCCCATGTCATCGACAACGCGATCGTCGTCACTCCAGAATGCGTCGTGATCACTCACCGTCGTACCTCCTCCGCCGCGAGCCACCCTCGCGCGGGCTACGCTACCCCGGCCGTTGCCCGTAGACAAGGGGCTTTTCGGATGTGCAGAACAGTGTGGTGTCGACGACCGAAAAACTCAGAATTGCAGCGCGCGCAGCTCTCGGCGGCGGGCCCCAGCCTGCACGAGAAGAACAATGACCAAGGCGATTCCGGCGCCGAGGGTGGTCTCAATCACGCGATCGACGAGCAGCGTGTTCACCGCTACCGGACTCGTGAGATGCACCACGGTGAGTGCCAGCGGGGTGACGAACAGGAGCGCAGCACCGTAGTGGCGCCCAATGAGCATTTCGGCTCCAAACTGACAGATGGCGATCACCAGAATGAGCACGACCACCGGCGGCCCGGGCAGGAGCACGACAGCGGCGATCACCACACCCACCGCGGTGCCGATGATGCGATGGAACGCTCGCGATACGGAGTGCGCGGCTCCCGGCGGCGGCAACACGGCCACGACACTCACCACGGCCCAATACGGATGCCCGATGCCGGCCACCATGGCCAGGCCGCCGGCCACGAGGGCACCCAGCACGTTCTGCAGCACAGAAAACCACACCTGCCGGTCCCGGTAGGCGGTGGGCCGCACGAGAGCCCCGCGCAACAGGTTCTTGAACAGCGCGTCGGACCGCTCCCCCGCGAGGCGACGGAGCAGCCAGCCCGACATTGTCAGCGCCCACGCGAAACCCGCCGCGGCCACCGCCACGAAAAAACGCGGCCAGAGCTCCGCCTCCGGAGTGGGCAGCTGCGCCACCACGGCGTAGCCAAAGACGAAGAACACCGGCGTCGCCGGAAACAGGCCGGCCGTTGACGCCATGACCATGCTGACCGCGAGCACGATGACGAGGCCCACCGTGAGCCCCACGAGCGACGCCTGAACGACCGCCAGCACGAGACCGCACATGATGAAGGCCAGCATCAGCAGGGCGGCCACCGTGACCGTGCGCATCCGCACTCGGTAGGGTTCGTTGCGACCAAAAAGGGAGGTCATCGCACCGAACGCGGCGTAGGCGGCCCAGTCAAGATGGTCCGTGAGCAACAGGATGATCAGCGGCAGTGCCACGGCGAGCGCCGCACGCGATGCCACCTCAAAGTGAAACGCGCGCAGCGACCGGGCCCACTGGGCGAGGGTCTCCGGGGCCGAGCGCTGCGCGCTGTCGCCGTCCGGAGGCGCAACCGGGTGCACGCCTAGATCTTCTCGATGGGCGCGATCTTGATCAGCAGCTTCTTTGCCCCTGCGGTGTCGAACTGTACGTGGGCGATGCGCTTGGTACCCTCGCCGGTGACCTGATTCACGCGCCCCTCACCAAAGTCATGGTGACGGATGCGGTCGCCCGCGGCCAGCTCCAGGCCACCGTTGTCGCGCACGGTCGCGATCCCATTGGGCCAGGCGGTCTTCGGCTTGGGAGGGGCCGGCGGAAGACCGGCCTGTTCCTTGCTTCGACCCCCGAAGCCTCCGCCGTAGCCGTCGCGGCGGGCGTTGAGCGCGCGGGGCTGGGTACCGCCGCGGCTGTTGGCCATGCCCGGGGACTGCTTCCAGTCGATGAGTTCGGCCGGGATCTCCTGCAGGTACCGACTCGGCATCGCCACGTTGATGTCACCGAACTGCGCGCGCGTCATGGCGAGGGACAGGTAGAGGCGTTTACGGGCACGGGTGATGCCCACGTAGAAGAGCCGGCGTTCTTCGGCCGGGCCTCCCGGCTCGTTGGCGGACATCTGGTGCGGCAGCAGCCCCTCCTCGACGCCGGTGAGGAACACCGCGTCGTATTCGAGGCCCTTCGCCGTGTGCAGGGTCATCAGGGACACGGTTCCCGACACGTCGTCGAGGTCATCGGCGGCCGCCACCAGCGACACCTGGGTGAGAAAGTCCACGAGTCCGCCGTCGGGGTTCTCCTTGTTGAAGTCCTTGGTCTGGGCCACGAGCTCCTCCACGTTTTCGGCGCGCGCTTCGTCTTGGGGATCCCGGCTCTGGCGCAGCACCGACAGCAGCCCGCTGCCCTCGAGCAGAAACTCCAGCACCTCGGACACGTTCGACTGACCGGCGGGGTTCTCGGGATCGAGGGTGAGCGCGGCGGAGTCGAGCAGTTCCGACAGCTGCAGAATGGCGTTCGTCACCTTGGGGCCCAGGCCCAGCGCGCTGCAGTTGCGCATGGCCTGACGGAAGGTGAGGCTGTTGTCCTCGGCAAAGCTGGCGATGGCCGTTTCGGTGGCCGGGCCAATCCCGCGCTTGGGAGTGTTGAGAATGCGGCGCAGGGCCAGCTCGTCCACCGGGTTCGCCACCGAGATGAGGTACGCGAGGGCGTCTTTAATCTCGGCTCGTTCGTAGAACTTGGTTCCACCCACCACCCGGTACGGGGTGGCCGAGCGCACGAGAATTTCTTCCAGCGCGCGGGTCTGCGCATTGGTGCGGTAGAACACGGCCATGTCACGGTACGCCATGCCGGCCGAGTGCAGCGCCTCGATCTCATCCGACACAAACTGGGCTTCGTCGTGCCCGGAATACGCGGTGTAGCCGGTGATCTTCTCGCCGTCACCGCCGGCGCTCCACAGTTTCTTCTCCTTGCGGTCGAAGTTGTGGCCAATGACGGCGTTCGCCGCGCTCAGAATGTTCTGCGTGGAGCGGTAGTTCTGCTCCAGCAAAATCACCTTGGCGCCGGGAAAGTCCTGTTCGAAGCCGCTGATGTTGCGGGTGTCCGCGCCGCGGAAGGCGTAGATGGACTGGTCGGAGTCACCCACGACGGTAAGCGATGCCCCCGGGATGCCGCCGGTCGCGTCGCGCAGACCACGCACGTGCACGCCGTCGCGGTCCATTTCCTCGGCCAGCTCGGAGTTCACCGGGCGGGTGAGCTCGCGAATAAGCGCGTACTGGGCGTGGTTCGTGTCCTGGTACTCGTCCACGAGCAGATGCCGAAACCGGCGCCGGTAGAGCGCGGCAACCTTAGGGAAGGCCCGGAACAAAAACACGGTCTCGCCGATGAGATCATCGAAGTCCAGCGCGCTCGCGGCCCGCAGCCGGCTGGTGTACTGCCGAAAGATCTCCACGAACATGACCTCTTGCGGGTCGCTCATGTTGGCGTTGCGGGCGTAGGAGTCGGCATCCGCTAACTCGTTTTTATACTTGGAGATCTTGGCGGAGGCGTTGCCGGGGGTGAAGCCGAGGGTGTCGGCGTTCAGCGACTTGATGATGCGCTTGAGCGTCACCTTGGTGTCGGCGGAGTCGTAGATGCTGAAGGTCTTCGACAGGCCTACGCTCTCGGCTTCGCGGCGCAGAATGCGCACGCAGGAGGAGTGGAACGTGGAGATCCACATGCCCTCGGAGCCCTGACCCAGAATGGCCTGCACCCGTTCGCGCATTTCGGCGGCAGCCTTGTTCGTGAAGGTGATGGCCAGAATCTGGCTCGGCCACGCGTCGCGGGTTTCGAGCAGGCTCGCCACGCGGCGGGTGAGCACGCTCGTTTTGCCGGAACCGGCACCGGCAATGATGAGCAGGGCCTGCCCCCGGAATTCCACGGCCTCGCGCTGCTCGGGGTTGAGCCCATCGAGCAGGGGGCTGGTGCGTTCCGCACCGTCACCGTCGCGCAGCGCGGGGTGGCCGGGGCCGCCCACGATGATCGGCGTGGACGAAGGCGTGGGGATCGGGGAAGGCGTCGTCATATCAGTTGTAATTCTAGGCGATGCCCCCGACGCGACGCCGGAATGGGCGCCTGATGCGTGACGACCCGCGCTCAGCCCTGTGCCGCGAGGGGCGTGTCTCGGAGGTGCACGGCGAGGTCCGGATGATCGGCGAACACACCGTCGATGCCGCTCGCGAGAATCGTGCGGAACTCCTTTTGCCAGTGGCCCCAGTGCGGCGCGTGCCGACCACGCCGCAGGCTTGGCTCCAGAAAACGGTTCTCGGGCCGCAGGGTCCAGCAGAAAGCGGTCAGCCCCGCCGCATGAACCTCGTCAACCAGGGTCGTGGACCCCACGACGGTACCGGAGGCATCCGTTTTCACAATGCGTGACTTGTGCACGCTGACTCCCTGCACCACCCCGGCGAGCGCGGCCAGCCCCGCGGGCGTGAGGTACTGCGTGAAATGGGCGGCCGCCGTGCCGTGGCGGGCAATTTCATCGTGCGGCTGGCCCTCGTTCTCGAGCAGAAAGACACGGTCACCGCGGATGCCGCGCGCGGCCAGCTGGCTCAGCACCCCGAGCTCGAAACTCTCCGTCACGAGCCGGCCGTCATTCCACCCGGCGGCCTGTACCTCGGCGGCGAACAGTTCGTCGAGGGGCAGCCCGATCGAGGCGAAGTAGGTGGCATGTTTAATCTCCGCGACGACCCCGAGCGGACGTCCGGCGCGTGTGCCCGGCGCGGCGTCGGCGGCGTCATCCACCAGCGCAAACACATCACGCAGACGGAGCATCGGCTGCGCACCATCGAAAGTGGTGTTGGCCTGCCGCGTCTTCGGCATCCGCTCCCGCGTGCGCAGGGTGCGCAGTTCCTCCCACGTGAAGTCTTCGGTGAACCAGCCGGTGAGGTGGGCGCCGTCGATGAGTTTTGTGGTGCGGCGACCGGTAAATTCGGGCCGGGAGGCGACATCCGTTGTGCCCGAGATCTCATTCTCGTGGCGCACCACCAGCACCCCATCCCGGGTGGCGACGATGTCAGGTTCCACGGCGTCGGCACCAAGCCGAAACGCGAGGTCGTACGCCGCCCGAGTGTGTTCGGGACGGTAGCCACTGGCCCCGCGATGCCCGATGACCAACGTCTGCATGACTCAAGGCTAACCGCACCTGTCAGACTCAGTGCGTGAACCTAGCCACCGATACCCTCATACCGCCGCGGTACGGCTGGCGTCGCGCGCCGGAACGGCTGTCGATCGGGCTGCTCGTGGTGTGCGTGGGCGTGGGCGCAACAAGCCTGTCCAGCACCTACAGCCTGTGGTTTCTGGCAATCGGCCCTCTGCTGCAGGGAATTGGCTGGCTGATGCTGCCCAGCGCGTTGTGGCGTCGTCTGGTGGTGCTTCTTCCCTGCCTGTTAGCCGGAGTGGTCCTGCTGAGTGGCGTGGAGTTTGTAGGTGCCTTCGCCGTGCTGCTCGCCGGATGGCTGCTGGTGCGGGGCCGACCCACCCTGACGTATGTCGTTCTGCTGCTGCCCATCGCGGCCAGTGTGGGCGTGAAGATCCTGCTCGGAAACTATGAGCAAAACCTGCTGGCGCTCGTCATCGGCACGATCGCCACCGTTGCCGGAGCGTGGCTGGCGGCGTGGGGTCAGCTCTTGCTGCACGATCGCGCCACGGCGCGGGTGGTCACAGCGTAAAGCCGCTGATCCTCAGCACATTCCATGCTGCTTTCGGATAGCTTTAATGCACATCCCCTTCCGGGGCCGCTTACACACAACAGCTGATTGCGAGTGCTCACCCCATGGCAACCTCCAACCCCGCTTTCTCCCGCAACGCCGCTTTCGGCGCTCCGGGCGCAGTAGCGTCGTCGAAGGCTCTTTCCAACACCGAACTTCAGGCGATGTACGACCAGCCTTCGGCCGGCTCGAAGAACACCGATCGCATGACCTACGAAGACACCATCACCAAGACCGGCATCGGCTTCGCCGTGCTGCTCGTGACGGCCGCCATCGGCTGGATGTTCCCCATCCTTATAATTCCAGGTGTCGTTGCCGGCCTCGTTCTGGGCCTGGTCAACACGTTCAAGAAGGAGCCGTCCGCTCCGCTCATTCTGCTGTTCGCGGCCGCCCAGGGACTCTTCGTCGGTGGCATCTCGAACATCTTCAACACCCAGTCCGAAGGTATTGTCGTGCAGGCCGTGCTGGCCACGCTTGTGGTTGTCGGCGTCACCCTGGCCCTGTTCCGCAGCGGCAAGATTCGGGCCTCCAAGAAAGCCACCAAGATCTTCATCATCGCCATGGTGGGCTACGGCGTCTTCCAGCTGATTAACCTCGGTCTGGTGGTCTTCACCGGCGCCGACACGATGCGCAGCGGCTGGGTCGGTGTCGCGATCGGCCTGCTCGCCGTCGTGATGGCCGCCTACTCGCTGGTGCTCGACTTCGACTTCGTGCAGAAGGGCGTCAACAATGGCATCCCGAGCAAGTATGGCTGGAGCGCCGCGTTCGGCATCATCCTCACCGTTGTCTGGCTCTACATCGAGCTCCTGCGCATCTTCTCTATCCTGCGCGGCGACTAAACCTCGGCGTTGACGCATCGGCCGGTCCTTCGGGGCCGGCCTTTTGTGTGCGCCGGATGCGCCCGTGGTGTCGCGCCGACGACGAACGGTGGTGAAATAGAGGTATGAGCTTCATGGAACTCCCCGCACTTCTCCTCGCCGAGGGGCCCAGCACGGGCACCGTCGGTTATGTCGTCAGCGCCGTTGTCACCCTGGCGGCTCTCGCCGGCATCGTCTTCATTGCCCTGCGTCGCTACTTCAAGGCGCCCAAGGACTAGCTCGCTCTCGCGCCCTCGCCCTCGCGCGCTGCCTCTGCTGCGGCTCGCGGCACTCGTTTGAGCGCACGGCACTCGTTGCGACACGTGCCACCCGAGCAAACACGTGCCACGCCCGTCACAGGGGCTCAACCAGCGACTGAGGCGCACCCGTGAGTCGGCACGACCGCGAGGCCAGCTCGCCCATTCCCGGCTGCGCGGCACTCGTTTGAGCGCACGGCACTCGGGAAAAGGAGTGCCAGCCGCGCAAACACGTGCCACGACCGTCACTCGGGCGCGACCAGCAAGTGGTCGCGCCCAGGGGCGCGTCAGCGCGGTGCTACTCCCACTCGATCGTGCCCGGCGGCTTCGACGTGACGTCGAGAACGACGCGGTTCACACCATCCACTTCGTTAGTGATGCGGTTCGAGATCTTGGCGAGCAGATCGTACGGCAGGCGAGTCCAGTCGGCCGTCATGGCGTCCTCGCTCGATACCGGTCGCAGCACGATCGGGTGACCGTAGGTGCGTCCGTCACCCTGCACGCCCACCGAGCGCACGTCGGCCAGCAGAACCACCGGGCACTGCCAAATCTCGCGGTCAAGACCGGCGGCCGTGAGCTCGAAGCGCACGATCGCATCCGCTTGGCGAAGCAGGTCGAGACGCTCCTGGTTGATCGAACCCACAATGCGGATGCCGAGGCCGGGTCCTGGGAACGGCTGACGCTGCACGATTTCCGGCGGCAAACCCAGCTCCGCACCAATGGCGCGGACCTCGTCCTTGAACAGGGTACGCAGCGGTTCCACGAGCTCGAACTGCAGGTCGTCCGGCAGCCCGCCCACGTTGTGGTGGCTCTTAATGTTGGCCGTACCGCTGCCGCCACCCGACTCGACGACGTCGGGGTAGAGGGTGCCCTGCACGAGGAAACGAATCGGGTCGCCATCGATCTCGGCGGATTCCTTGATGAGCTCGGCCTGAGCCTGCTCGAAGGTGCGAATGAATTCGCGGCCAATGATCTTGCGCTTCGTTTCCGGGTCACTCACGCCCTCGAGCGCGGTGAGGAACTGCTCGCGCACGTCGACGGTGACCAGGCGGATGCCGGTGGCCTTGACGTAGTCTTCCTCCACTTGGCGACGCTCATCTTCGCGCAGCAGACCGTGGTCAACGAACACGCACACGAGCTGGTCGCCGATGGCCTTGTGCACGAGCGCCGCGGCCACAGCGGAGTCGACTCCGCCGGAGAGGCCGCAGATCACCTTTCCGGTACCCACCTGGGCGCGGATCTTGGCCACCTGCTCGGCAATGACGTTGCCACTGTTCCAGTCGGCGGGAATTCCGGCGGCACGATGCAGGAAATTCTCGAGCACGTGCTGGCCATTTTCGGAGTGCTTCACCTCGGGGTGCCACTGCACCCCGTACAGCCGGCGTTCGTCATTTGCGAACGCGGCCACGGGTGTCGAGCTTGACGACGCGAGCACCGTGAAGCCGGCGGGGGCCGTGGCGACCGAGTCGCCGTGGCTCATCCACACCGTCTGGTCGAAGGGCTGGTTAGCGAGCAGCACGTTGTCGGGGTCGCTTACGCTCACCGGGGTGGAGCCGTATTCCCGGGCACCGGTGTGAGCCACGGTGCCGCCGAGAGCGGTTGCCATCACCTGGAAGCCGTAGCAAATTCCGAGCACGGGAATGCCGAGGTCGAAGATCTCGGCATCGAAGGCGGGAGCACCCTCGGCGTACACACTGGACGGGCCACCGCTCAGCACAATGCCCAGCGGGTTCTTTGCCTTGATCTCGGCCGCCGTGATGGTGTGTGCCACGATCTCCGAGTAAACGGATGCCTCACGCACGCGACGAGCGATCAGCTGCGCGTACTGCGCACCGAAGTCCACCACGAGCACGGGACGGTCGATGCCCGACGGGTTGACCGGCACCGCGGCATCCGCTGTCACGTTCTTCTGGGTGCTCACGAAGCAGCCTCGGCCTTCTCGGCAGCTGCGGCCGCGGTCTTTGCGTCATTCTCGGCGAGGAAGCGGCGAACCTTGCGGGTGTACGGGCCTTCCAGGAAGAACGACAGAGTGGGGATGATTCCGCCGAGGGCGATGAGGGCGAAATGCGGGATGGGCCAGCGCATCATGCTCCACAGGCGGAAGTCAGCGAACAGGTAAAGCACGTAGAACCAGCCGTGCATGATGAGGATGGCGGTGCTCACGTTGATCGCGGCCACCGTTCCGGTGGGAACGAGCGCGAGAAAACCGTTCGTGCCGTTCATCTCGACCTCGTAGCCGTAGATGAACTTGGCCACCACCTCGGCGCACAGGAGGAGCAGGAACACACCCGTAATGATGGACGACACCTGGTAAAGCCGGAGCGCACCGGGAATTTTGGGAATATCGGCGGGCTTGGGTAAACGGGTCATGCGCTAATTCTAACTGCCGGAGGTGAGAGCGTCCGCAGCCGCTTTCTCGGCCTGCTCGGCGTCTTCCGCCTCACGCTCCACGGCGTCGCGCACGAGGCGATACCAGAGGAACACGGCGAATCCCGCGAAAACGACCCACTCGATGGCGTAGAAGATATTGAGCCAGTTGAGCGAGGCACCGATCTCGGGAATCGGGGAGTCAATGACATCGAGGCCGGCCGGAGCCACGCCATCGACAATGTAGCCGGTGAACACGGACTGGTCGGTGAAATTAGCCCACAGGTTGATGAGCGCGGACGGCGCGACCGTCGTCTGCACGGTGGAGGGGCCGTCCTCATCGGGCAGCTCCGGGGCCTCACCCGGCAGAAAGCGACCGGTTATGGTCACGGGCGCGGCGGCATCCTGTGCGAGATCGTCCATCACGGCACGCGCCCCGGCCTCGTCGGCCGACCAGCCGCGCGCCACCGCAATGTGTGCACCCTCATCCGTGATGTAGTGACTCACCACCCAGAACCCGAGGATTCCCCCGTTGAACCGCTGGCTGATCATCTGCTCGTCGCCGGGCACAACCGTGGCCGCGAAGCTCACCATCTGCCCGGTCGCGATCTGGGTCGACGGAACGTCGGGCTGGGCAATGTCGGTGAGGGGCAGCACCACCTCGGTCGAGCGCTCCACGACGACGCCGGATTCAATGGCCCGCGCCAGCTGCCAATGCCCCAACACGGCGAAGGCCGCGGCAATCGCCAGTGCGAGCAGTAGCGCGAGCACCCACCGTGGGCGTCTCATCATCTCAATCACGTGTAGTCACCCGTTCGTGGTTTTGGTGCAGGTTTGTCTGAATCCGGGTCGGGCGCAGGCCGTTTTGGCGGCGATCGACGAGGGTCCGGCCGGTCCTTCGCGAACTCGAGCATGGCGATCATTGCCGCGTCCACGGCGTTGGGGGCGGATGCCTCGGCCTCGGCCTCGTCGGCACCGCGCGTCTTCGCCTGCTCACCCGCTGAGCCGGCTTGAGTGCCCGTGCCTCCCGCGGTGTCGTCGTCGCGCGCACCCGGCTTGGCGGTGCGGCCCGTGGCACCTGCGTACTTGGCCACCGTAGTCGCGGTGTCGTCGGACGCACGCCGACGTCCACGCTCGTGCGCTTCCGCGGCCTGTTCTTTGGTCGCCGCCTCAACGAGCGCAATCTCCTCATTCAGCATGGCATCGTGCGGCCGTTTGGGCCTCCCCGGCAGTTTCCGGCTCAGCAGTGCGCCGATCTTCTCCGAGTTGGCCGCAAACAACGGACCCAAAATAGCCATGGTGAGTACGTACAGCCCGGCGAAGGGCTGGAGGCGCGGATCGAGTCCGGCGCTCACGCTGAGGGTCGCCAGAATCAGCGTGAACTCACCGCGGTTCACGAAGATCGCCGCCGTGTTCACTCCTTCCCGCACGCCCATCTTGTGCAGCCAGGCCAGCAGGGCTCCGGAACCGAGACTCAGCACGAAGGTCATGATCACCGCGATGACCACGATCTGCAGGACCGAGCCGAACTCGGCCACGTTGAGCGCAAGTCCGAAGTTGAGAAAAAAGAAGGCGGCGAAGATATCCCGGAGCGGGACGGCAACACGCTCAATCTTGGAGCGGTAACTGCTGGCACCGAGCACGACGCCGATGAGGAACGCACCGATGGCATCCGTTACCCCGATAATCTCACCAATGCCGGCGAAGAGAATAACGAGGCCGAAGAACAAAATTGTGAACAGTTCGTCGTCTTTGGTTCGCACCAGCCGGGACACGACCCGTCCACCCCAGCGCGCCAGCGAGAACATGACCACGAGAAAGAGGAAGGCGATCGACAACTGGAGCACGATGGGCCAGACCTCGGTCTTGCCGCTGAGTACTACCGAGACGATAGAGAGGTACACGGCGATGAAGATGTCACCCACCACGGTCACGCCGAGGATCATCGGCGTTTCCTTGTTGGCCAGGCGGCGCAGCTCAATCAAGAGCTTCGTAATGATTGCGCTGGAGGACGTGCCGGTCATGCCGGCAATCACTAGGGCCTCCCGTGGCCCCCACCCCACGAGCAGGCCGAAGACGTACCCGGCTCCCATGTTGATGAGCACCCACGAACCACCCGAAATCAGCAGGGTCTTGGCGTTGCCGAAGAACTCCTCCTGGTCGAACTCGAGGCCTAGGCTGAACAGGAGCAGGATCAGTCCAAAGACGGCGATGAGCTCAATGTCGCCGGATTCAAAGTCAAGCGGGAAGAAGTTACTGTAGGGGCTCGCGAGCAGCCCGACGATCATGTAAATCGGGATCGAAGGCAGGCCAATGAGTTTGCCCAGCCGACCAAAGATGTATGCAACGACGAGCAGAATGCCGAGAGTGATGAGGTCTTCGCCCAGGTGCATTGGCTAGCCTCCGGGCGGGGCGGTGACGGTCCTGGATGCGACCTCTCCGGTACGGAAAAAGGCGAAGGCCTTCGCAACCTTCTCCGGTGAACCGGCCACGACGAGGGTGTCGCCGGGGAAGACCTTGAAGTCGGCAGCGGGTGCCGGATTGGCTGATTCTCCGCGCACGACGGCCACGACGGTGAGTCCGGCGATACCGCGATCGGCGGGGTTCCCGAGGGGCTGCCCGGCGATATGGTCTTCGTAGTCGACCGAGAACCAGTCGATGCTCAGGCCGGGAATCTGGTCGAGCGCACTGAGTGATTCAGTGATCTGCGTGCCACCGAGCAGTTCGGCCAGGGTGTGCGCTTCGTCTTCACTGAGGCGCAGCGAGACCTTGTCGGCATCGGGGCCGCCCTCATCGTCCGCGAAGGTGATGAGATCACTGTGACCGGAGCGGTGGGCAATGACGCCCACCTTGCCGCCGTCATCCGTGATGAAGGTGTGCAGCACACCGACGCCGGGAAGTTTGACCCGTCGAACATCAACCATTGTCACGACTCCTGAGGCTAAAAGATGGTGTTGCTATTCTATCGGCGCGCGCCTGAACGCCGCCCGCGATCGGGCCTGCTGCGCGGCACGGCCACCTCTGCTGGTGCGCGCCTGTCGCCGCGCCCGCTTTCGGTGACCGCTACGCCGGTTACCGTGGCGCGCTCCCATTTGAGTGGCGGCGGCGCGCGTTTCCCGTAGCGCCCACCAATATGGGGCGCGCTCAGCGCCTGCTGCCCGAAAAGTTATCCACCGATCGTTCCCCGGGACGTTTCTGAAGGCCGGGCGGTGACATCCTCACTGCATGATCTCACCACCGGCACCCGATAACACCTTCGTCCAGGCGCTCCGGCGCCCCGACGGCCTCCTCCTACGATCGGAAGCCGCCGCTCTGGGCCTCGAGCAGGAGCTGCGCACAGCCTTCGACCAGAAGCGCATCATCCGGCTGCGTCACGGCGTGTACATGAATGCGCGCGAGTGGGCGGACCTCGACCTTGACGCCCGTTACCTCTGCCGAATTCGCGCCTTCGCCGCGGTGAGCGCCGCGCCTCCTGTCTTCTCCCACTACTCGGCGGCAGCCATTTGGGGCCTGCCTCGACCGTCCACCTGGCCAGCAGATGTCCACGTGCAGACTCCGGCAGCACCCGGCGGTCGTTCTCGCCACGGCATCGTGCGTCACCCTTCCGCCACGCCGGGCACCATCGTGACCCACGAGGGACTCCAGGTGACGCCGGTGGCACACACCGCTGTCGCCATGGCCAGAATCCTCTCCTTCCCCGATGCTGTGGCCATGATGGATAAATCCATTCACGTACCGCGTCGCGGGCCAGCCCTCACGACACGCGACGACCTCGAGTGCGCGCTCGACGCTCTCCGGGGTCCGCGGCGCCTTGTGGGCCGCACAAAAGCCCAGCGAGCCGCTGAGTTCGCCTGCACACAGTCCGATTCAGGTGGAGAATCTGTGAGCCGTGCGCACATTTTTCTTCTGGGCTTCATGGCCCCGGAACTACAGGTGCGGTTCGACGACGCGCACGGGCTGATCGGGTTCGTGGACTTCTTTTGGCGGCGCATCAACCGGGCGGGTGAGTTCGATGGACTGGGCAAGTACCTGAAAGAGGAGTTCACCCAGGGGCTGTCGATCGCAGAAATCGTGATGAACGAGAAGCGCCGCGAGGACCGAATCCGAGCGTGCGGTCCAACCTTCAGCCGCTGGGACTGGCCGCTGGCCCGAGATCTGACCGCTTTCGGGGCCTTCCTGCACGCCGAGGGTGTCCCCCGGGCCCGCTGACGGCGTGGGCGCACCCGGTTTCGGTGACCGCTACGCCGGTTACCTTAGCGCGCTCCCATTTGAGTGGCGGCGGCGGCCGGGTACCGTAGCCCCGGCCCGTTTCGGGCGCGGGCGCGGCGGAGCAGGGACGCAGAAGCGGCGCCCGGCTTGAGGCCGGACGCCGCTTCTGTGCAGGCCTCGACAGGCCAACGGTCGTTAGTCCTGACCGAGCGTTCCCAGGTACAGGCCGATGACCTTGGGGTCATTCAGCAGCTCGCGGCCGGTACCCGTGTAGGCGTCCCGTCCCTGGTCGAGCACATATCCGCGGTCACAAATCTGCAGGCAGCGACGGGCGTTCTGCTCCACCATGATCGTGGTCACACCCGCCTTGTTGATCTCCTTCACGCGCAGGAACGCTTCGTCCTGCCGCACCGGGGACAGTCCTGCAGACGGCTCATCGAGCAGGAGCACGTGCGGGCCCATCATCAGGGCCCGGCTCATGGCCACCATCTGGCGTTCCCCACCGGAGAGCGAACCGGCACGCTGAGACATCCGCTTGGCCAACTCCGGGAAGATCTCCGTGACGAACTCGAGCCGCTCCACAAGCCCCTTGGGCTTCTGGAAGATCCCCATTTCGAGGTTCTCCCGAATAGTCAGCGTGGGGAACACGTTGTTGTTCTGCGGAACAAAACCGACGCCCTGTGAGACCAGCTTGTTGGCCTTGAGGTTCGTGATGTTGGCGCCACGGAGCAGAATCTCACCGTCGCGAACCTTGACCTGCCCGAAGATCGACTTCAGCAGCGTCGACTTGCCGGCGCCGTTCGGACCGATAATTCCGATCAGTTCGCCATCATAGGCGGTGAGGGAGCAGGAGTTCAGAATGTTCACCCCGGGGACGTACCCGGCGGTGACGTTCTTCACCTCGACGACGGCCTCCCGGGTGGGAACCGCCACCGGCTCGGCGAGGGGGCTAGCGTTCGTCATCGAGCAACTCCTTGATCGCTGAAACATGCTCTGTCTCGGCCGAGAGGTCCTCGCCGAGGTCTTCATCGTGGTGCTGGCCCAGATAGGCGTCGATCACAGCGGGGTTGCGCATGACCTCGTGCGGGTCACCCTCGGCGACCACACGACCCTCGGCCATCACGATCACCCAGTCGGCGATGTGACGCACCATGTGCATATCGTGCTCCACGAACAGCACGGTCATGCCCTGCTCCTTGAGGCCCAGCACGTGATCGAGAAGCGACTGTGTCAGAGCGGGGTTGACCCCGGCCATCGGCTCGTCAAGCATCACGAGCGTGGGGTCACTCATCAGCGCCCGTGCCATTTCGAGCAGCTTGCGCTGTCCGCCGGACAGGCTGGCGGCGTAGTCGTCTTTCTTGGCGTCGAGTTTGAACCGGGTGAGGAGATCGAGAGCCTTTGCCTCGTTCTCGATCTCCTGCTTACGCCAGAGGAAGGGAACCATGGCGCGAAGCATGTTCTCGCCGATCTGACCCTTGGCACCGAGCAGCATGTTGTCCATCACCGTGAGCAGCCCGAGAGCCTTCGTGAGCTGGAACGTGCGAATCTGTCCCATCCGTGCCACCCGGTAGGCCGGAACCCCGGCCACGGGACGACCGTCAAAGGTCCACTTGCCCGTGTCGGGCTTATCGAAGCCGGTGAGCAGGTTGAACAGCGTCGTCTTGCCGGCACCGTTGGGCCCGATCAGAGCCGTGATTGCGCCGCGGGGAATCTCGATGTGATCCACGTCAACGGCGGTGAGACCGCCGAAGGTGCGACTCACCTTGTCGACAACCAGAATCGGGTCGCGCTTCTTGCAACCGGGTTCTGCAGCTCCGATATGCAGATCAACGCTCTTGATCGGCTTCCCAGTCGGAACGACCGGTGCAGCTGGTGCGGCGGATCCGGCCGGAATGTTGAGGCTTTCGCTACTGGACAAAGGCCAACTCCTTCTTGTTTCCGAAGATGCCCTGCGGTCTAAATATGACTATGAGCATAATCGCGACTCCTACCAGGATGAAACGCACCTGGCCAGCTTGAATGCTGGTCATAAACGGGAACCATCCCGCTTCCACCGCACGGGCAATGAATCCACTGAAGAACGACAGCAGCACCCAGAAGATCATCGAACCGATGACCGGTCCAAGAATCGTCGCGGCGCCACCGAGCAACAGAATGGCGTAGATGAAGAAGGTGAGTGTCGTCATGTAGTTCGACGGCACCACGGCCCGCGGAAGCGCGAAAATCATTCCGGCAATCGTGCCGAACACGCCACCGAGAATAAGTGACTGCATCTTGTACGCGTACACGTTCTTGCCGAGCGCACGCACGGCATCCTCGTCTTCACGGATTCCCTTGATGACGCGGCCCCAGGGGCTGCGCATGATGCTCCATATGAGCAGGCAAGCGAGAATCACGATCGACCAGGCCACAATGCGCAGCCACCAGTCGTACTCATTGTTGGTGAACGGACCGAAGCCGTAGGTTCCCGGCGGAATCGGGTTGAGCGCCGCGAACTCGTTCTTGTAGCCGCTCAGCCCGTTGGCCGATCCGGTGACCGCGGCAAAGGTGTTCGTTGTGAACAGCAGTCGCACAATTTCGGCCGCCGCGATCGTCACAATGGCCAGGTAATCCGCCCGCAAGCGCAGGGTAGGAATGCCCAGGATCAGAGCGAAGACAACGGATGCCCCGACACCCACGAGGAAGGCGCCCCACACGGGGAACCCAAACGTGAGGATGGAGATGGCGTACCCGTAGGCGCCGAGCGCCATGAATCCGGCTTGGCCGAAGTTCAAAAGTCCGGTGTAACCGAAGTGAACCGCGAGGCCCAGTGCCGCAAGGGCATAGGCCGCGGTGGTCGGGCTAATGAGCTCGACGGCTGCGTTACTAAAGATTGCTCCCCAGTCGATCATGGTCGCCCCTAGCCAATTCTCTCTTTGCGACCCATGATGCCCTGCGGCCGAAGCAGCAGTACCAGGATCAAAACGACAAGTGCACCGACATATTTCATGTCGGAAGGAAGCCACAGCGTTGACAGTTCAACGAAGAGGCCAACGATGATCGAACCGATCAGAGCGCCGAACGCGGTACCGAGGCCACCGAGGGTGACGGCTGCGAAAACGAGGAGCAGCATCTGGAACCCCATGTCCCAGCTCACGCCGGGGCGGAAGTAGGCCCAGAGGATCCCGCTCAGTCCGGCCAATGCGCCACCGGCGACCCAAACGATGCGGATGACGTTGTCCACATCGATACCACTCGCCGATGCCAGGCTCGGGTTGTCAGACACCGCTCGGGTGGCCTTACCGATGCGGGTGCGCAACAGGAAGTAGGCCACAGCGAGGAGAACAACGATGCTGATGCCCATGCTCGCGAGGTCGATGGGCGACAGCGCGATCGGACCGAAGCGCATCTTCGCCATGCCAGCTCCGGGAAGCTGCATCGTGCTGCCACCAAAGAAGAATTGGTACAGGTAGCGCAACGCCAGCGAGAGCCCGATGCTCACAATCATCAGTGGAACCAGCGCCACACCCTTGCGGCGCAGCGGTTTCCAGATGACCGCATCGAGGCTGTACCCCAGGCCAGCACTCAACGCGATGGCGATGAGGATGGCCAGCCAAATGGGAAGCCCGAAGTTGACTCCGAACACGAGGGTCATCAAGGCACCAAAGGTGATCATTTCCGCGTGGGCGAAGTTGCTCAGGCCCGTGGTTCCGAAGATGAGCGACAGCCCGATCGCCGCGAGGGCAAGCAGCAGACCGAAGTTGAGCCCATTCACGAACCGGTTGATGAACTGGTCGAGGAAGCTCACTGTGACGCGTTCCCCCTGACCGAGGAAGAAGTTGACCGACTTCACCTTGGTGGCGCCGAATGTGGTCTCGAGCACGTTACCGCCCTCGGCGACGATGACACCGTCGGGGAGGGTGGATTCGTCGAGGGTGACCTCGTACGTGTCCGCTTCGGGAACGCCGATCGACCACTTGCCGTCGGCACCCGTTTCCACATCGGCGGTGTATCCACCACCCTTGACGCTGATACTCACGCCGTCGAGCGGATCACCGTTGTATTTCACGTTGCCGGAGATCTTGTAGTCGTACTCTGTTCCCACCTCATCTGCATGTGCGGGACTCGCTGAGAGTGTGGACAGACTGAGGGCTGCGAAAAGCAAACTGAACAGAATGATGATCATTCTGGGTATGCGTTGGCGAGCCGTAGCTATGGGCTTCACTGGACCTCCATGGTGACACCCGCTGCGTTATGAGGGGCGGGCGCCGGGCCTAACGGCCAACACCGTTGTTGACAGTACTTGCCGATTATGTCCTATATGTTTCGTAACTAATCACCGGCACACCAAGTTTATTTCGAGACCGCCCCAAACGGAATGCGCGACGCCCAATCTCGCTTAACATTGAAGGACCGCTTTAAGCCCAGTGCCGCGTGCCGGCGGGGTCATTTTCGCTACGAGTAATACGTGTACACACGAGTAAGGGGTTTTATGGATCAGCCAGATCCGTTCGGATTCATCGGGCTTACCTACGACGACGTTCTGCTCCTGCCGGGCCATACCGACGTGATTCCCAGTGAGGCAGTGACAATGTCGCGTCTCACGAAGCGAATCAACGTTGCCACTCCCCTGCTGTCAAGCGCCATGGACACCGTCACCGAGACCCGCATGGCCATCGCCATGGCCCGGGAGGGTGGGCTCGGTATTCTGCACCGCAACCTGTCCATTGCAGACCAGGCCGAACAGGTTGACCTCGTCAAGCGCAGCGAATCCGGCATGATTACCAATCCGGTAACAACTTCGCCCGATGCCACCGTTGCCGAGGTTGACGCCCTCTGCGGGCAGTTCCGCGTGAGTGGACTGCCGGTCATCAACGACGAGGGCGTGCTGGTAGGCATCATCACCAACCGCGACATGCGGTTTGTGCCCAAGGCCGACAAGCACACCACACGGGTGCGCGACGTCATGACCACCTCCACACTCATCACCGGCAAAGTGGGCATGCCGCCCGAAGACGCATTGGCCATCTTCGCCAAGCACAAGATCGAAAAACTTCCCCTCGTGGATGCCGCGGGCAAGCTCACCGGGCTCATCACGGTGAAAGACTTTGACAAGAGCGAGGAATACCCCCTCGCCACCAAGGACGACACCGGGCGTCTGCGCGTGGGTGCGGCCATTGGATTCTTCGGTGACGCGTGGCAGCGGGCAACCGCACTGCTCGAGGCGGGTGTCGATGTTCTCGTTGTCGATACCGCTAACGGCGATAGTGCCGGCGTGCTGGAGATCATCCGCCGCCTGAAGAGTGACAAGGCCTTTGCCGATGTCGACGTGATCGGCGGAAACGTGGCCACACGTTCGGGCGCTCAGGCACTCATCGACGCTGGTGCCGACGCGATCAAGGTGGGCGTGGGCCCCGGCTCGATTTGCACCACCCGCATCGTGGCCGGCGTGGGCGTGCCGCAGATCACGGCCGTTTACCAGGCGTCCCTCGCCGCCCGGGAGACCGGCGTGCCGGTGATCGCTGACGGTGGACTGCAGTACTCGGGTGACATTGCCAAGGCTCTGGTGGCCGGCGCCGACACCGTCATGCTCGGTTCCCTCCTGGCCGGCTGTGACGAAAGCCCGGGCGACCTCGTGTTTGTCAACGGCAAACAGTTCAAGGCCTACCGCGGCATGGGGTCCCTCGGTGCCCTGCAGACTCGCGGGTCGAAGACCTCGTACTCGAAGGACCGCTACTTTCAGTCCGACGTTCCCACCGACGACAAGCTCATTCCTGAGGGTATTGAGGGGCAGGTTCCGTATCGCGGATCCCTGTCGGCGGTGGCATACCAGCTCATCGGTGGCCTGCGCCAGTCGATGTTCTACGTGGGTGCCCGCACGATTGCCGAATTGAAGCAGCAGGGCAAGTTTGTGCGCATCACGTCTGCCGGGCTCAAGGAGTCTCACCCGCACGACGTGCAAATCGTGGTGGAAGCCCCGAACTACCGACGCTAAGCCGGTTTCGCTGGTGCCCCGCCCGAGTCGTATCAATAGCTCGGGCGGGGCACCACGTGTCGGTGGCTGCACCTAAACTGATTGTGTGAGTATGGAAATCGAGATCGGCCGTTCCAAGCGCGCCCGCCGCGTGTACGCCTTCGACGACATTGCGGTGGTGCCTAGTCGGCGCACCCGAGACCCGGAAGACGTCTCCGTCTCCTGGTCGATCGATGCGTACCAGTTTGCTATTCCCGTGCTGGCCGCACCAATGGACTCCGTGGTATCCCCCACGACGGCCATCATGATGGGTCAGCTCGGTGGCGTGGGTGTTCTCGACCTCGAAGGCCTCTGGACCCGTCACGACGACCCCGAGCCGCTACTGGCTGAGATCCGCAAGCTCCCGGAGGCCAAGGCCACCGCCCGCCTGCAGGAGATGTACTCCGCCCCGATCAAGCCCGAGCTCGTGACCGCACGCCTGGCCGAAATTCGCGCCGGTGGGGTCACCGTGGCCGGCGCCCTGTCGCCGCAGCGCACCCAGGAACTCTACGAAACCGTTGTCGCCGCCGGTGTCGACCTCTTTGTGATTCGTGGCACCACGGTCTCCGCCGAACACGTGTCTCAGAACCAGGAACCGCTCAACCTCAAGAAATTCATCTACGAACTCGACGTTCCGGTGATCGTGGGTGGCGCTGCCACCTACACCGCCGCGCTGCACCTCATGCGCACCGGCGCGGCCGGTGTACTCGTGGGCTTCGGTGGCGGCGCAGCCTCCACCACCCGCGCGACCCTCGGCATCCACGCCCCCATGGCCACCGCTGTTGCCGACGTGGCCGGTGCCCGCCGCGACTACATGGACGAGTCCGGTGGCCGCTATGTGCACGTCATCGCCGACGGTGGTCTGGGTACTTCCGGCGACATCGTCAAGGCCATCGCGTGCGGCGCCGACGCCGTCATGCTCGGTACCGCTCTGGCGCGCGCAACGGATGCCCCCGGTGGCGGATTCCACTGGGGCGCCGAGGCGCACCACCCCCAGCTTCCGCGCGGCAAGCGCGTCGAGGTGGGCACCGTAGCGCCGCTCGAAGAGATCCTCTACGGACCGGCTCCGGCAGCCGACGGAACGGCCAACCTTATTGGGGCTCTCAAACGCTCCATGGCCACCACCGGCTACTCCGACCTGAAGGAATTCCAGCGCGTCGAGGTAGTTGTTGCGCCCTACCCGGTGAAATAAGGGCAGGAGTAAAGTAACGTCGAAGGGGAACCGACACTGTCCACACACAGTGTCGGTGTGACACAGGAGTCACGCACCGCTTCGGTAGACAGGGAGTCGCACATGGCCTCGCAGAAATCGGTCCCACGCAATTCAGTCACACGGTCCACGAAACTGGGTCCCGAGGAGCGCGAGGCCGCCCTCGAGAAGCTGAAGACCAAAGAGCTTGACATCCTGGTCGTGGGCGGGGGCATTGTGGGCGTGGGCTGCTCCATGGACGCGGTGACCCGCGGGCTCAGCGTCGGAATTCTGGAAGCCCGAGACTGGGCATCGGGAACGTCCAGCCGGTCGTCCAAACTCGTGCACGGCGGCATCCGCTATTTGGAACAGCTCGACTTTCGCCTCGTACGCGAAGCACTCACCGAGCGTGGCCTGCTGCTGCAGCGGCTCGCTCCGCACCTGGTAAAGCCCGTGCGTTTTCTCTACCCGCTGAAGAAGCGGGTCACCGAGCGGGTCTACATTGGCGCGGGCATGCTGCTCTACGATATTTTTTCGTACACCGGCGGGCGCTCACCCGGTGTGCCGCACCACCGTCACTTGTCGAAGGGGCAGGTGCAAAAGCTCATGCCGAGCCTCGCCCACGACGCCCTGATCGGCGGGATCACCTACTACGACGCGCAGGTTGACGACGCCCGGTACGCGGCCGCCCTCGTGCGCACGGCCTCGTTCTATGGTGCCCACGCCGCAAGTCGGGTGCGCGTGGAGGGCTTTATCAAGGTGGGCGAACGTGTGGTGGGCGTGCATGCTCACGACCTGCAGACCGGTGAGCGCTTCGACGTGCGCGCCAAGCAGGTGGTGAACGCCACGGGCGTGTGGACCGACGACACCCAGCGCATGGTGGGTGAGCGTGGCACGTTCAAGGTACGCGCATCCAAGGGCGTTCACCTGCTGGTTCCCCGCGACCGCTTTCAGTCAGCCATGGGTCTGCTGCTGCGCACCGAGAAGAGCGTGCTCTTTGTGATTCCGTGGGGTCGGCACTGGCTGATCGGCACGACCGACACCGACTGGCACCTCGACAAGGCTCACCCCGCCGCGACAGCGGCCGACATCGACTACATTCTCGAGCACGTGAACTCGGTGCTCACCGTTCCGCTCACCCGTGAAGACGTGGAGGGCGTGTATGCGGGGCTGCGGCCGTTGCTGGCCGGGGAATCCGACCAGACGTCCAAGCTCTCGCGCGAGCACCTCGTAGGACACTCGGTGCCCGGCCTCGTGGTGATCGCGGGCGGCAAGTGGACGACGTATCGCATCATGGCCAAGGACGCGGTCGATGCGGCCGTGGATGCGCTCGACGGCAAGATTCCGGCGTCGGCAACCCACGACATCCCCTTGCTCGGCGCGGAGGGATACCAGGCAGCGTGGAACAAGCGACGCAAAATCGCGCGTGCCTTCGGCCTGCATACCGTGCGCGTGGAGCACCTGCTCAACCGCTACGGCACCCTCACCGACGAGCTGCTCGATCTCATTCGAGCGGATGCCTCACTCGCCGAGGCCCTACCGGGTGCCGACGACTACATCGGTGCCGAGGTGGTGTACGCCGCCTCGCATGAGGGCGCCCTGCACCTCGATGACGTTCTCGCCAGGCGCACCCGAATCTCCATTGAGGCGTGGGACCGCGGCGTCTCGGCAGCCCCGGTTGCGGCTCGGCTGATGGCGGGCGTCCTCGGCTGGGACGAGGCGCAGGTGGAACGGGAGATCACGTTCTACCTCACCCGTGTGGCTGCGGAGCGGGCGTCGCAGCAGCAGCCCGACGACGAATCGGCCGACCGCGTGCGGCTCGAAGCGCCGGACATCACCTCCGCGACGCAGTAACCGCCGAACACGCGAGCTTCCCAGCACCACCGCGCCCGTTGTCGGTAGGCGCTACGGTACTCGCGGACCGGCGCCCCCCACATCGGTGGGCGCCACGGTAACGGTCGTAGCGGCCACCCATTTGCGGCGCGGTCATGCGCGCACGGCGTTCGCGATGCGCTGAGGGCACGCACAAGGGCCCCGGCGAATGCCGAGGCCCTTGTGTTCGAGCGGATGTTAGTTGATGCGCTTGTACGTGTTGTCGGCGTTGTACTCGTACACGCCGATGGTGGCCTCGGTCGGGTCGCCGTTCTCGTCGAACGTGACCGGACCGGAGAAGCCGTCGTAGTCGACCTGCGTACCTTCAGTGAGGTCGGCAGCACCGGCTGCGAAGTCGGTGACCGTGGTGCCATCACCGGTTCCACCGGAAACCTGGCGGAGGTAGTCGGCAATCGACTGACCTGATGTGTCGTTCGCCGCGTACGCAGCGAGGGCAATCAGGATGACGGCGTCATACGACTCGGCCGCGTAGCTGAAGTCCTTCAGCGACGGGTCCACCTCGAGGAGGCGCGTGGTGAAGTCACCGAGCTTGGCCACGTCGAGTCCGGGCAGCGTGCCCTTGGATCCGGTGACCAGGCCCTCAGCGAAGATACCGGAGTAGTCAGACAGGTTACCGTCAACGAAGTACAGGTTCTCGCCCGAGAAACCGGAGCCCACGAGTGCCGGAGTGATGATCTTGGCCTGGTCGAACGTGATCAGTGCGATCGCGTCGGGGTTGGCGGCGGTGACCTCGGAGATCTGGGAGGTGAAGTTGGTCTCTCCCTCGTTGAACAGGGAGGTCGCAACGACGGATCCGCCCGCTTCTTCGAACGTCTTCGTAACGGTGTCGGCCAGGCCGGTTCCGTACGCGTCGTTGAGAACAATCAGGCCGAGGGTGCTTCTGCCGTCCTCGGCGATCTGCGTGCCGAGAACTTCACCCTGCAGGATGTCGGACGGCGCCGTACGGAAGTACAGGCCCTTGTCCGCGTAGGTGGTGAAGTCGGCCGACGTGTTCGCCGGCGAGAAGTGCACAACGCCTGCGCCCGTGATCTGGTCGATGACGGTCTTGGAGACACCGGAGGATGCTGCTCCCACAATCGCGGTTACGTCCTGCGAGAGCAGGTCGGTCACCGATGTGGTGGCGGTGTCCGTCGTGGTGTCGCCGGAGTCACGCTTGATGACCTCAACGGTGATGCCGAGGTCGGAGTCGTTGATGTCGTTCACGGCCAGCTGCACACCGGCTTCTTCGGGCGGGCCGAGGAAAGCGAGGCCACCACTCTGTGGAAGCAAGGTACCGATCTTGAGGGTGAGGTCACGGGTGCCAGCCTCAACGGTCTTGGCGTCACCGCTCTCAGCGGTGGTCGCCGTATCGGTGGGAGTGGTGCTCGCACCCGAGGCGCATCCAGTGAGCATCAAAGCGCTCACACCAACCATGGCAATTCCAGTAAATACGGCACGAAGTGAGCGTGAGGCTGGTGCCTTCGCGAAAACACTCATGTTGCTCCTTGGGAGTAAGGGTATGTGAAAGAAGTACTGATGGCAGACGGGTGACTGCCGTTATGACACCATAAACAGTCCGGGAGACTTGTTCCATGAATTACGTGTTACAACTGCGTAAAGCGACCAAATCGTTACGATTGACTGCCCGTGAGGCCCTGATATTCGATTGTTTGCCCCTCCTGCAGCGCGAGCAGGCATTCCCCCCACGAGGTGCACACCGCCGGCCCCTGCAGCACGGCGACCCAGCCGGATTCCAAGGACGCAGCACCGTCGTCACCGGTGACGACGGCTGCCAGAGCCGTGGCGATCACGGCGTCGTAGGCTTCGGCCGCTCCAGCCGTGTCACGGAGCCCCGGATCGGCCGTCTTCAGCCGCTGGGCGAAGTCCTCGTTCACGGCCAGCGGTGTGCCACCGTTGACCAGGTCGTTCAACGACAACAGGGCTGCCGGAGCAACGGATGCCCCGAGCTCGGCCCGCGCCGCTGTCTGCGCGTTCCAGAGAACCGCGTCCACTGCCCGGCCGGCGAGGCTTTCGAGGGCTGCGGCCTCATCCCCGGCGGAATTGCGATGGATCAGTTGAATCGGTTGGCCCAAAACCCCACCCTGCGCGTCGATTTCACGCGCTGCCACCTCGGCGCCGGCCACCTGAGCCGCGCCACTTTCGGACTGATCACCGGTCAGCGGAAAGAGCGTACCGATACGCAGCAGACCGTCACCGGTGGGCACCGTGGCCGCGGGCGTGGCGGTTGCAGACGGCATCACCGGTTCGGGCGCGGAACAACCGGCGAGTGCGGTGACAATCACTGCGGCCACGAGGGCAGCAAAAAAGACGGCGCGGGGCATCGAAGTCCTCTCTAGACATCTTCCCCGAGCGTACTGGGGGATCAGACCGGTTCGAGGGACGCTCGCCGTGCAACCCTGCCCGCGGCAACCATGTCAATCGTGAGGATGATCAGCGCCACCCACACGAGGGCGAACCCCACCCAGCGCTCCGCGGGCATCGGCTCGTTCAAAATGAAGACACCCACCAGAAACTGCAGCACGGGTGCCGCAAATTGAATAAGCCCGAGCACAGTCAGTGGGAGACGACGCGCCGCGGCAGCAAACAGCAAAAGCGGAACGGCCGTCACCACACCAGCCGCGAGCAGCCCCAGTGTGTGAATCGTGGATACCGTACCGAACGTGAGGCCCGACAGGCTGGCCACCACCACGAGTTGAATGATGGCAACGGGTGCAAGCCAGGCCGTCTCCAGCGTGAGCCCGGTGACGGCGTCAACGCTGGTGCCCACCCGCTTCTTCATGAGGCCATAGAACCCGAAGGAGAAGGCCAAAACCAGCGATATCCACGGCAGTGTGCCGTAGCCCACCGTGAGAACGATCACGGCAACGACGGTGATGGCTAGAGCAATCCACTGGATGCGCCGCAGCCGTTCACGCAGCACCAACACTCCCAGCAGCACGGTGACGATCGGGTTAATGAAGTAGCCGAGCGCTGCTTCCACCACGTGACCGGTCATCGCGGCGAACACGTAGGTCTGCCAGTTCACAAAGATGAGCAGGCCGGCCAAGCCCATGGTGAGCATGACCCGGCGCTGACCGAGCACGTGCCGCAGCGCGCCCCACTTGCGAGTGAAGGTGATCAGGAGCAGGCAGAAGACCAGCGAGAACAGCACCCGCCACGCCACGACCTCGACGGCACCGGTGGGGGCCAGCAGCAGAAAGTAGAGGGGAAGAACTCCCCAGAGACCGTAGGCAAGAAACCCGTAGAGCAGTCCGCGACTGTTTTCGGATCGGCCCGGGGCGACGGCGGGAGCCGACAGCGTGGGGGTGGGTGCAGCATCCGTCATAACAATGTCCTGTCTACAGCGCCGTCAAGCCAGTCGCAAGTGTGCAATATGAAGTGCAACACACACGGGGTACAGAAAACTCCCGAACGGCGAGGCCATTCGGGAGTTCGTTGTACTGGTGGAGCACGCGCGAAAAGCTACCTAGCGAACAACGACCGCGAGAACGTCGCGAGCCGACAGAACGAGCAGGTCGTCGCCACCGAACTTGACCTCGGTTCCGCCGTACTTGGAGTAGAGCACCTTGTCGCCGACGGCGATGTCAAGGGGGACGCGGTTGCCCTTGTCGTCGATGCGGCCGGGGCCGACAGCAACAACTTCGCCCTCCTGGGGCTTTTCTTTGGCGGTGTCAGGAATAACGAGACCTGACGCGGTCGTCTGCTCTGCGTCGACCTGCTTGATGACGATGCGATCCTCGAGCGGCTTGATGGAGACCGACACGGTTGACCTCTTTCTTTACGAAGATTGGGTTAGCAGACTCACAACGAGAGTGCTAAATCGAGCTTAGGGCGCTTCTGGCACTCACGCAACGTGAGTGCCAGACCCGAGCGCAATTGATAGGTTTATTCAATGGAACGCACCGAGCTCGTCGAGCTGCTTTCGCCCGAAGGATTACGCCTGCTGGACTCCCTTCCGCCCTATGACACCATCGACGTCGTGCGTGTGGTGAGCGAGCTGCGCAAGGCGGGCCATGCACCGGGTCTCGTGGCGGCAGCACTCAGTCAGTCCCGGTTGCGCGCGAAGGCCGGTGCCAAGTTTGGCGAGTTTGCCAGCCGCATGCTCTTCACCGAGGCCGGGCTTGAGCAGGCCACTCGCCTGCGCGTCGCGGCCCTGCACGCCGGCCGGTTTGCCGCCCTGCGCCCGGGTCTCGGCCGGGCACCCCGCATCGTGGACCTCGGCTGCGGTATCGGCGGCGACGCCATGGCCATGGCCGCAATCGATCTCGACGTGACGGCCGTTGATGCCGACGAGGTTACCGCCACCGTGGCCAGCTACAACCTGGCTCCGTTCCCGCAAGCGAGCGTGCAGCACTCCCCCGCCGAAGAGGTCTCTCTCGACGATTTTGACGCCGCCTGGCTCGACCCGGCCCGCCGCACTGGTGGCCACACCAACACCTCCCGCATCACCCGCCCCGAGGACTACTCCCCCTCCCTGGACTGGGCCTTTGGCCTAGCCACACGGATGCCCGTGGGCGTGAAACTCGGGCCGGGTCACGATCGCGATCTCATCCCGGTGGAAGCCGAGGCGCAGTGGGTGTCGGTGGAGGGCCAACTCGTGGAGATGGGCCTCTGGTTCGGCGCTCTCGCTCGCGACGGCATCCGTCGGTCGGCCCTGCTCCTCACCGCCACGGGAGCCGTGGAAATGACCGCAACGGCGGACAGTGATGATGCCCCGGTGGGCGAACTCGGCAACTATGTCTACGAGCCGGACGGCGCCGTCATTCGAGCTCGGTTGATCGGCGATCTGGCTCGCACGCTGGGGGCGGAGATGCTGAGCGAGGGAATTGCGTACCTCACGGCCCCAACGCTGGTGCACACACCGTTTGCGAGCGCGTTTCGCGTGCTGGAGGCGCTCCCGGTGGACGAGAAGAAGCTCCGGCTGGCGTTGCAGGAGCGACGCATCGGCACGCTGGAGATCAAGAAACGCGGTGTGGACGTGGACCCGGCCACGCTGCGCACCCGCCTGAAGCTCAAGGGACCGGAATCGGCCACCCTCATTCTTACCCGCGCCGCCGGCCACCGTGTTGCGCTGCTCGTGGAGCGCGTGCGCTAGACCTGTTTGCCTAGGTCAGGCCAGAACCACCTGGGTGACGTAGAGAAACCAGCCGACGGCGAGCACGGTACCCACAACACCGGCCACAAGACCGCTCATCCACAGCACCTTGGCGCGGTACTCCAGAGTGCGCGCGATCAGGGCCAGAATGATGGCGGCCACCGAGACGAAGATGCCCCAGACGCCGATGATTCCGAGCAGCAGACCCACGAGCCCACACACCAGCGACGTGAGGGAGAGCCGTCGACGGGTGGTGTGCGTGTGCACTTCCGCGTCGGTGAAGACGTAGGGCACCCACTCCGTGGGCGCGGTCATCGTGGATTCCCACGCGAGTTCACCGCCGGACGGTGCCGGCCTGCGCGTGTGGTCAACCCGGTAATCGTCGTCGACCGCGTCAGCGTCGCGGTGAGCTCCGTTCATTGCAGTCCTCCGTGGTGCCTCGTGCGTGAATCAAAAGTTGTCGTAGTCGTACGCGCTGCCGAGGGAAAAGAGCAGCCCCCACAGCACAAAACTCACAATCATGAGCCCCACACCAATGAAACCGGTGATGATTCCGGTGAGCCAGAAGCCTTTCGCTGCGGTCTCTCGCTTCTTGCCGAGGAAGCCCAACACGATTCCGGCCACCGGGAACAGTAGCCCGAGGAATCCGCCAACAAAGGGAATGATGGCGATGGGCGAACCGATCACGCCGATGACACCAGCGATCAGAGCCAGGATGCTCAGTATCGGCGACTTCTTCAGGGCCGCCCCCGCGTATGGCTGTGACTGATAAGGAGTGGCCGGCGCTCCGTAGGCGGCAGCAGGTGGCGCGACGGGCGGCACCTCGGGGACTTGGGGCACGTCGGGGACCTGAGGCACCTCGGGCAACTGGGGAACGTCGGGGACCTGCGGGGTCGTGGGGTCACTCATGGCGTTGGTTCCTTTTCACTTGGTGCGGGAGCTGATGGTGCGGGTGCTGCGGCAGCCGGATGACTACAAGCCCGGCGGGCGCATCTCCGGGTTCGACGCCAGAGCCAGGAAGGACAGTGTGAGGATGATGCCCGCGATGATGCCACCGATTAATCCGACATAGCCGAGCACCAAGCCGGCGATCGCAAGGCCACGCCCCTTCTCCCCGGTCTTCTTGATCTGCGACAGCGCAATGTGGCCGCAGATAATGGCCGCGAGCGAGACCACAAAGGCACTGACAAACGACACGATCGCCAGCACATTGAAGGTGTCGGGGCCGGGCCCTGCCGGCTGACCGGAGACCGGACGCGGCGGGGCATACCCGGGTACGGGCTGCGCACTGACGGGCGCCGCTGGCGAACCCAGCGGGTTGGCCGGGGGAACGCTGTTGGTGGGATCAGACATGTGAGACCTCCTCAGAAAAAAGACACGTAGAAGCTGTCCCAGAATATCGCGCTCTGCAGAATTTAGCTCGGTGAGACGCCATTTATGCTTGGATTTCGCTCACCGGAAGCGTGGAATCCGCCCCGAAATCCAGCGATGACGGTTCGTGTCCGGCCATGATGAGCTGGGCTCCGAGCGCCGCGATCATGGCGCCGTTGTCGGTGCACAGCGAGAGGGGCGGGATGCGCAGCACGATGCCCGCGGCATCCGTTCGTTCGGTGGCGACCTCGCGCAAACGCCGGTTGGCGATCACGCCACCCCCGAGCAACAGACGAGGCACGTCGTAGGCCACGCACGCCGCCACGGCCTTGGTGAGCAGAATGTCCACGACGGCCTCCCGAAAACTTGCCGCCACATCGTTGATGGGTACCGGCTGTCCGGCATCCTCGTGCTGTTCAACCCAACGCGCAACGGATGTCTTGAGCCCCGAGAAAGAGAAGTCGTAACGGTGCTCCGCCATGTCTTTCTGCTTGCTGAGTCCCCGCGGAAAGCGGATGGCGGTGGGGTCACCCGTGAGGGCGGCGGCATCGATGTGCGGGCCGCCGGGATAGGGCATGCCGAGGATGCGGGCCACCTTGTCGAAGGCCTCCCCCGCGGCGTCGTCGATGGTCTCCCCCAGCAGTTCGACATCACTCGTGAGGTCACGCACGAGCAGCAGCGAGGTATGGCCGCCGGAGACGAGCAGGGCAATGGTGGGGTATTCGAGGGGTTCCTCGGCGTCGTCGGCCCCGGTGCGCAGCAGATCGGCGCCCACGTGACCCACGAGGTGGTTGACGGCGTAAATAGGCTTGTCGAGGGCCAGGGCGAGGGCCTTCGCGGCGCCGACGCCCACCATGAGCGCCCCGGAGAGCCCTGGACCGCTCGTGACGGCGATGGCGTCCACGTCTTCGAGGCGAATTCCGGCCTCGGCGACCGCCGCGGTGATGGCCGGAACGAGCTCGTCGAGGTGCGCCCGGGCAGCGACCTCGGGAACAACACCGCCGTAGCGGGCGTGTTCGTCCATGGAACTCGCGATGGTGTTGGAGAGCAAACGCGTGCCGCGCACAATGCCGATGCCGGTCTCATCGCAGGACGTTTCGATGCCGAGCACGAGGGGTTCGGTGCGGTTCATATCAGACCTCGCTGATGTCGGTTGTGGCGAGCGCAGCGGTGGGCTCGGGGATCTGCAGACGCATCACAAGGGCGTCCACGTTGTCGGGCTGGTAGTACCCGCGGCGGATGCCGAGCTCCTCAAACCCCAGGGACCGATACAGCCCCTGAGCGGAGGGGTTATCGGCTCGCACCTCAAGAAAGACCTGCCGGGAGCCGCGCGCATGCGCCTCGGCAATGAGGCGCAGCATGAGAACGCGACCGAGGCCACGCCCGCGCACCGCGGCGGACACCCCGATGGTCTGAATATCACCCTCGGTGGCGCCCCGCGGTGCGAGCAGACCCGCATAGGCCTGAATGTTCGTGGGTTCGTCGGGGGGAAACGCAACCAGGTAGTAGCAGGCGGGGTCGGCAACATCCCGGGCCATCATCTCCGTTGACCAGGCATCGTTGTCGAAGATGCCCGTTTCGAGCACCATGATCGCGTCAACATCCGCTTCGGTCGCTCGGCGCAGTTGCCAGGTCACTCAGCTCACCCGCTTGCGCCCGTTGGGCATGGTGACATCGGGCGACCGGAGGTACAGCGGGGCGTCGGCCGCGAAGGGTAGCCCGGCGGCGAAGGAGAACTCAGCGACCATACCGAGGTCACCGGCCGAGACCGTTGCCGCGTCCAGACGCGCCAGAGCCACGTGCTCAAAAGACGTCTCGAGCAGCTCAGCAGGCTTGGCGAGACCGGGTGCGCCGATGCGACGAGGCACACCGTGAGCATCCGCTTCACTGTAGGCCGACCAGTACACCTCACGCCGGCGCGCATCGGTGACCACGAGAAGAGGACCCTGATGGCCGCTGTGATAGGCGCCGAAGGCGACGGCATCGTGACTGACCACTGGCACCAGGGGTTTACCGGCGCCAAGTGCAAAAACGCGAGCGGCGGCAATGCCCACGCGGAGGCCCGTGAAAGGGCCGGGGCCCATGCCACCCACCACACCGGAGAGGTCGTGGGCCGTGATCCCCGCCTCGTCGAGGCATTCTCGAATCATGCCACCGATCACCTCGGCGTGGCGCATGGTGTCAGCCTCACGGCGTTCGCTGATCACCCCGCGATCGAGGTCAACGACGGCCACACTCGTGCCGGCAGAGGTATCAATGGCCAGAAGCACTGCTAGCCCTTCACACGTGGAGTGCGTGCGGTGCGCTTCTGGCGTCGGGCGCGCTTCTCGCGCGGGGCGCGATCCTTGCGCTGCGCTTTCACAGCCTTCACCGAGAGCTGGAGTGCAGCCACCAGGAGCAGCGCGGCAAACAGAATGCTGGACACGCGCGGCGACATGAGAAGCGCGAGCTGAACACCGGGAACGGATGCCGCGACAGCAGCGATACCCACCACGACGCCGGCACGGAGATCCACCACGTGGCCGCGCAGATTGGCGATGGTGCCCACGATCCCGGTGGGGATCAGTACGAGGAGGGACGTGCCCTTGGCGATGAGGTCACTGACCCCGAAGATGGCCACCAGGGCCGGCACGGCAATCACGCCACCGCCGATACCAAAGAGGCCGGAGGCGATACCCATGATGAGGCCCAGGGCAATGTAGCCGAAGATGACGGGTACGCTCAGGTCTACCTCGGCACCACGCTCGGGAACGAGGAGCACCATGCGAACGGCCACGAGGAGCATGAGCACGATGAACATCCAACGCAGCCACACCAGAGGAATGCGACGCAGCAGCATGCTGCCGATTACCGCGCCGACAACGGCACCGGCGGCAATGATGCCGGCGGCCGCGAGGTCGATCTGATCGTTGTAGTAGTAGGTGAGAGATCCCACGAGGGCGGTGGGAATGATGGCCACGAGAGAGGTGGCACCGGCCCGGCGCTGATCCATGTGCACGAAGGTGATGAGCAGCGGAACCATGATGATACCGCCACCCACACCGAAAGCGCCGGATAGCAGCCCCCCGATCACACCGATGATCGCGAGCGCAATCCAGTAGCGTGCACCCCTGCGGGGTTTCACGGAATCTATCGATGCAGTGTCGTCAGCCATTCGTTCAGCCTAAGGTGCGGGCCACCCTGCGGCGCGCCACCTCGGCCCGTGGCCGGTGAGTGTCACTGTGCGGGGCTCGTCGAGATCAAGATCAAGATCGAGATCCGTGTCGGTTGCGGGCGACGCCGCACCGAGAGCCGACTCCACAGCAGATGCGCCCGTGGGTCGCTCGATCTCAATGTCCAGCCAGGAATCAGTGATTCCGTCCAGCATGCCGCGACCCCATTCGACCACCACAATAGACCGGGCAAAATCGATGTCGAGGTCGTCGAGTTCCAGTGCGCTGCCGAGCCGATAGGCGTCCACGTGCACGAGCGGTGGGCCACCCACGGTGCTGGGGTGAGTGCGTGCCAGCACAAACGTGGGGCTCGTCACCGCCCCGCGCACCGCTAGCCCCGCACCGAGCCCACGCGTGAGAGTGGTCTTACCGGCTCCGAGCGGGCCGGTCAGTACCACCAGGTCACCGGCCTGCAGGTGCGTGGCGAGGTCGAGTCCGAACCGGTGCATCTCTTCCGGGGTTGCAACCCTGTGCTCGCTCATGCGCCCTCGGCCACCACGAAGGCGCACGCCACGCCCGCATCGTGCGTCATCGTGACGTGCACGCTGGTGATATTCCGGGCCGCCAGCAGCAGCGCGAGTGCGCCGTGCACCACGAAACCCGGGTTGCCCAGATCATCGGAGACGATCTCCATCTCTTGCCAGGTGGTGCCGGCACTTCCACCGAGGGCTTTGATGAGCGCCTCCTTGGCAGCGAAACGCGCCGCCAGAGAGTGCACGGGCAGACCACGCTCGGCCTCGGTGAACAGTCGCGGGATGAGCCCGGGGGTGCGCTCGACCTGACGCGTGAATCGCGCCAGGTCGACGATGTCGACACCAATACCCCGGATCATCCGTTCGTGCTATTCGACCGTGACGGACTTCGCCAGGTTGCGCGGCTGGTCCACGTCAAGGCCCTTCGCGATGGCCAGTTCCATGGCGAACATCTGCAGCGGAACAACGGCGAGCAGCGGCTCGAACAGCGGTGCCGCGAGCGGAATGTGAATCACGGTGTCGGCGAAGGGCAGCACCGCGGCGTCGCCCACCTCGGCGATGGCGATGATGCGGGCGCCGCGGGCACGAATCTCCTGAATATTGGAGACCACCTTCGGGTGCAGGTGCGCAGAGCCACGGGGGCTCGGCACCACCACGAACACCGGCTGGCCGGGCTCGATCAGAGCGATCGGGCCGTGCTTGAGCTCGCCGGCAGCGAAGCCCTCGGCGTGAATGTAGGCCAGTTCCTTGAGCTTCAGCGCACCCTCGAGGGCGATCGGGAAGCCCACGTGGCGACCGAGGAAGAGCACCGCTCGGGTGTCGGACATGTAGCGGGCCAGCTGGCGAACGGCGTCCTCGGCGAGCAGGGTGGTGGCAATCTTCTCCGGAATGGCCTGCAGCTCGGCAACCTGCTCCTGCTGCTCCGCGTCACTCAGCGTGCCACGAACGCGCGCCAGGTGCAGCGCGAAGAGGTAGAGCGCCGAGATCTGAGCCACGAAGGCCTTTGTCGACGCCACGGCCACCTCGGGGCCGGCGTGCGTGTAGATCACGGCATCGGACTCGCGCGGAATGGTGGCGCCCTGCGTGTTGCAGATGGAGATGGTCTTGGCGCCGAGGGACATGGCATATTTCACGGCCATCAGCGTGTCCATGGTCTCGCCGCTCTGGCTGATCGAGATCACGAGCGTGTCCGCGGAGAGCACCGGGTCGCGGTAGCGGAATTCGTGGCTGAGTTCCACATCCACCGGAACCTGCGCCCACTTCTCAATGGCGTACTTGGCGGTCTGTCCGGCGTAGGCGGCCGTTCCGCAGGCGATGATGACGATACGGCGGATGCCCGCCAGCACGTCGTCCCCGAAAGCAACGAGTTCGGGAACCACCACGTGGCCCTCGTGGATGCGACCGCGCAGCGTGTTGGCCACAGCGTCGGGCTGCTCGGAGACTTCCTTGGCCATGAAGCTGGACCAGCCGCCCTTGTCTGACGCGGAGGCGTCCCAGGCAATGTCGAACTCTTCGGTTTCGACACTCACGCCGTCGAAGTCGGTCACGGTCACGGCATCCGCTGTGATGGTGACGATCTGGTCCTGGCCGATGGCCACGGCGCGGCGGGTGTACTCGACAAACGCTGCAACGTCGGAGCCGAGGAAGTTCTCGCCGTCGCCGAGGCCGATCACCAGCGGGGAGTTACGGCGGGCACCCACGACGACGCCGGGCTGGTCCTGGTGCACGGCAAGAAGTGTGAAGGCACCGTCAAGGCGGTTAACGATGGCGCGGAAGGCCTCGCCCAGGTCGCCGACGCGCTGGTATTCGCGGCCGAGCAGGACGGCGGCCACCTCGGTGTCGGTTTCGCTCAGGAAGGTGTATCCCTCGGCCAAAAGCTCGTCGCGCAGCGGCGCGAAGTTCTCAATGATGCCGTTGTGAATGAGGGCAAGCTTGCCGTTGTCGCCGAGGTGCGGGTGAGCGTTCTCGTCGGTGGGGCCACCGTGCGTGGCCCAACGGGTGTGGCCGATGCCGGTGGCACCGTTGGTGATCGGGTGCGCCGCGAGTTCGTCGGCGAGAACCTTGAGCTTGCCGGCGCGCTTCACCGTGGTGAGCGCACCGTCATCGTCAATAACCGCGATGCCTGCTGAGTCATACCCCCGATACTCGAGTCTGCGCAGACCGCCCATAAGGACCTCGACGCTTTTACTGTTACCGACATAACCTACGATTCCGCACATGGGCTTGATTTTAGTCGGACTAAGCTTGGGGGAATGTCCGACCCGATGTTCAGCGTGCGCAATACCGGTCACGCAACCCCCTTCGTGGAGCTTGATCGGGCCGACTGGGCGGCCCTCGCGCCCACCACCAAACTGCCGCTGAAAGAAACCGAACTCGTGCAATTGCGCGGGCTCGGCGAGCCGCTGGACGTGACCGAGGTAACGGATGTCTACCTCCCGCTGAGCAGGCTCCTCAACCTTTACGCCGGCGGAGCACGCCAACTTCACCGGGCCACGAGCGACTTTCTGGGCGAACGGGCCCAGCGAACCCCGTTCGTCATCGGTGTTGCCGGCTCGGTGGCGGTGGGTAAATCCACGGTGGCTCGCCTGCTGCGTGAAATGTTGGCTCGCTGGGACGACACTCCCCGGGTGGAACTCGTCACCACCGACGGCTTTCTGTTTCCGAACGCCGAACTCGCCCGCCGCGGCATCATGGATCGCAAAGGTTTTCCCGAGTCGTACGACCGCCGGGCGCTGTTGCGCTTTGTCAGCGCCATCAAGAGCGGGGCCGCCGAGGTGCGCGCGCCGTTCTATTCACACCTCAGCTACGACATCGTTCCCGACGCACAAATTGTCGTGCGGCAACCCGACATCCTCATCGTCGAAGGACTCAATGTGCTGCAACCGCCCGGGGCTGGCCACGGTCTGGCAGTGAGCGACCTGTTTGACTTCACCATTTACGTGGATGCCCGCACGCAGGACATTGCCCGCTGGTACGAGGACCGGTTCCTGAAGCTTCAGCGCGGTGCCTTCGCCAACCCGAAGTCGTATTTTCACCGCTACGCCTCGCTCACCCCGGATGAGGCCCGCGCAAAGGCACGCAGCATCTGGACGAGCATCAACGAGCCGAACCTGCTGCAGAACATTCGCCCGACCCGATCCCGTGCCACGCTGGTGCTGCGCAAGGACCCGACCCACCTCGTCTCCACGGTGCTGCTGCGGAAGGTGTGATCGGGCCCGATCTCAGGCCGAGCCTGTGTCCGGGCACTGACCGACGTTCAGCGTCAGGTGTGGGTCATGGCGTAGGAGATCATCAGCATGGTCACGAAAGCACCCACGGTGTAATTGATCCACAGGAACCGTTTCCAACCGCGATTGGCCTGCTCGGAATCGTCGTCTGAAATGGACCGGAACGGGAAGGCGGCTGCAACGTACGGCAGCACCAACACGGCGGCCAACGGTCCTGGCCAGGTGGTGGAGAGCATCAGAATTCCCGCAACAATCCACATCAACATGGCGAAGCGCACCGTCCACCGTGCACCCATGACGGTGGCAATGGAGTGAATGTTGCCGGCCCGATCCGGAATCACGTCTTGCACGGCTCCGAAAGCGTGGCTGGCCACCCCCCACAGGAAGAAACCGATCAGGAGCGAGAGCAGCTGCGGTGTGATGGTCGCACCGGCGAGGACGAGACCATACACGGCCGGAGAAACGAAGTGCGTACTGCTTGTGATCGAGTCGAGAAACGGTCTCTCTTTGAACCGCAACCCGGGAACGGAGTACGCGGCGACCGCAAATAGACTAACGGCCAGAACCAACCACGACAGTGGATTGCCCAGGATGACCAGGGCGATGATGAAGGGCACGGTGCTCAGCACAGCAATGGTGAGAACCATGCGGTGGTCGGAGCGCTGCAGGATGGCACCCTCGAGGCCACCCTTGCGAGGGTTCGCGAGGTCAGACTCGTAGTCGAACACATCGTTGATGCCGTACATCGCCAGGTTGTAGGGAACCAGAAAGAACAGTGTGCCCACCACGAGGGCGGCATCAACCTGCTGGCCCGTGAGAAGGTAGGCGGCAGCGAAGGGGAATGCGGTGTTGATCCAGCTGACCGGGCGAGAGGCGAGGAAGAGTGCGCCGACTTTTTGGCGAGGGCTGCTAGTTTTCATTCGCACCACGCCTTCCGAGCAGCAGCCACAGCGCGGGGAGCAGCATCAGCCCGGCGAGCGGGTACGTGAAGTCTTCCACGGGCGCCACCCCCACATACAGTCCGGAAATGTTTTCGGAGGAGTAGTCCACGAGACCACTCTGAATCATCACGTTGTCAAAGGCTGCCGTCAACACCATCACCACGATACCGGCCCCCATCACCGGAAACCGCCAGCGGGCCAGCAGCTCTCCGCGTGGCGCACGCCACGACACCAGCGCCACAACGAGTACCCCGGCCGCAATGGCCAGAAAAATCAGACTCAACCACGTGTAGGTCATGAACGGCGCTCCCGCACTCGACGCATGGTCAGTTCGATGCCGGTGATGAGCACCATGATCAGGTAACTCAAAAACACGAGGAAGAACGGCTCCTCGAGTGGCAGTTCCCGGGCCAGCAGAATGCCTGTCATGTACGACGTTTCACCGCGAAAAAAGATCCCGAGGTAGATTCCGAGCAGGTCCCAGGCGATAAAAAACACCAGGCCCACCGCCATGACAATCGACGCGCGCCGCGGATCCTTCCAGAAAAACAACCGAAACTTTCGATCGATCAGGGCCATGCAGCCGATCACGACCAGAAGAATCAGCAGATAACTGACGCTCACAAGGGCTCCGGCAGCGCCTCTGTTGTGGTGTCACCGTGCAGTCGCTTGATGACCAGCTCAGCACTGATCAGGCACATGGGGAGCCCGATCCCGGGAACCGTCGTGCCGCCGGCGTAGAACAAACCGTCAACCTTTGCGGACACATTCTTGCCACGGAGGAACGCGCTCTGGCGAAGCGTGTGGGCGGGGCCAAGGGCACTGCCCTTCCACGAGTTGAGGTCGCGCTCGAAGTCGGCCGGGCCCAGCGTGCGGCGCACGACAATGCGTTCCGCGAGGTCCGGGATTTTTGCCCAGGTGGCGATCTGCGCAATGACGGTGTCTGCAACACCCTCGACGACGGCATCGCCGGCACCATCCACGCCACCGGAACCGATGGTGGGATCCGCCGGTACCGGCACGAGGATGAAGAGATTCTCATGCCCGGCGGGCGCCACGTTGGCGTCGGTGGCGCTCGGACGGCAGACGTAGATTGATGCGGGGTCAGGGATGCTGGTGGGCTTGCTGAAGATGCGACCGAAGTTATCGGCCCAGTCCTCGGTGAAGAACAGGCTGTGATGGGTGAGCTCGGGAAGCGCGCCGCTCACACCGAGGTACACCAAAACAGCTCCGGGGCCAGCGACCTTGGTGGTCCACCACTTCTCCGGATAGGTGCGTAACTCCTCGGGCAGGAGCTCGGTTTCGGTGTGGTGCAGATCGGCAGCGGAGACCACCACGTCGGCGGGCGCGTGCCCCGTGACGCCGTTTGTGGACGTGTACCGAACACCGCTCACACTCGCGCGACCGTCGGTGACGCTCGTGGAGATCTGCGTGGCGCGTGCCCCGGTGACAATCGTTACGCCCTCCTTCTCGGCGAGCCGCGCAAACGTGGCAATGACCTCGGTGAAACCGCCATCGGGATAGTAGACACCGTCATCCATGTCGAGGTGGCTCATCAGGTGGTACATGCTCGGGGTCAGCGACGGAGCCGAACCGAGGAAGACGGCGGGATACCCGAGAATCTGCCGCAGGCGGTTGTCGGTGAACCTCTTAGCGACAAAACGATCGAGCGGCTGCAACAGCAGCCGAGCCAGACGGGCAACGCGCTGCAGCACATCGGCTACCAGGAGCGTGCGGAATGACTCGAATGTGCTGTAGAGGAAGCGCCGCACCGCCACGGTGTAGGTGTCTTTAGCTGACTGCAGATATTTTTCGAGTGCCGCGCCGGCGCCGGGTTCGATGCGCTCGAAGGTGCGCAGGTTGGTGGCACGGTCAGCCGCGATATCCACGGATTCCGAGTGCTTCTCGAAGAAGACGCGGTAGCCGGGGTCCAACCGGGACAGCGTGAGCTGCTCGGCACTACTGGTTCCCAGCAGGCGGTAAAAGTGCTCGAAGACCTCCGGCATGAGGTACCAGGACGGTCCGGTGTCGAAGCGAAAACCGTCTTTTTCCCAGCTTCCCGCGCGACCGCCCAGGTCGGCGTTGGCCTCCAGCAGAGTGACGGAGAGTCCGTCCCTAGCCAGAAGTGCTGCGGTGGCCAGACCCGCAATGCCGCCACCAATGACAACGGCAGTCTTCTTGTGTTCGGTCATGAGTTCAGCGCACCCGTCTGCGGGTCGTCGCCGCCATTACAATACGAAGTTTTCCTGCATTGGGCACGCGGATGCGTATCGCGAGCAGGTCTGATGCCGGAGTTGCCCGCACGCGGTCGGTGAGCGCGGCGAACAGGCCATGTGCAGCGGCAACTGCGACGCGGCAGTTCTGAGGTAATTCGGGGATGACCGCCACAGCAGCGTCAAGGTCTAGCTCGATGTCGGCAACGAGTTCACGCTTCTGCAGCTCGGTGAGACGATCGGGATCGATGGTGGGAAAGTAGTTGCGATGAAGCTCGTGCCAGTCAACGCTGAGGTCTCGCAGAAAGTTGATCTTCTGAAAGGCCGAGCCAAGTCGCTGGGCACCAGCCTCAAGCCGAGCACGCTGCTCGGGAGAACACGGCACGCCGTGCAGGAAGACGCTCAGACACATGAGTCCAATGACTTCGGCAGATCCATAAATATAGTCGCGAACCTGCTCCACCGTGAAGTCCGACGGATCAAGGTCGCGTCGCATCGACGCGAAGAACGGGCGCGTCAACTCCGTTCCGAAGCCCACGGCTCGCGCCGTCATAGCAAATGAGTGAACGGTGAGGTTGGTGCTGTACCCATTCGCCAGGGTACGTTCGGTTTCGGCCTCGAGGTCATCGAGCAGAGCACGCTGGGCGGCCACATCCAGTCCCGCCGCACCGGCGGCCCCGTCCACAACCTCGTCGGCGATTCGGACCAGTCCGTAGATGTTCTCCACATGCGGTCTGATGGCTCGACCGAGTAGTCGGGTGGCCATCCCAAACGACGTGGAATACTCGCGGATGATTCCGGCTGAGCTTTTGTGCGCCGCAAGCGTGTACAGCCGCAGATCGTCAGCGGCGTCGTTGTGGGAAATGGTCATGCGGAACGTTCACAGGCCTTGTTCGCCACTTCCGTCAGTTGCTCACGCAAGCTGGAGGGGATGGAAGGCAATTCAAGTGCGGCCAGGGCAGAAAGCGCGTAGTCCGAAATCAGATTCTCAATGAAATCCCGTGCGCCGGTGCTGTCGAGCAGCTCCCGCACCCGGTGAGCGTCGGACTCGGTGACATGCTCGCGAGTGAGGACCTCACGAAGCTCGTCGGTACCGCTGCGCTGAAGCGCGTAACCCATGAGGAGGGTGATCTTTCCCTCTCGCAGGTCGCTCATGGCACTTTTTCCGGTGACGTCCTCTGTTCCGAAGACCCCCAGAATGTCGTCACGCAACTGAAAAGCGATTCCAATGTTGCGACCGTACTCGCTCAGGGCACGCATCGTCTCATGATCGGCCCCGGCAAGAATCGCGCCGGCTTGCAAGGGAGCCTGGAAGGAATAGTGGGCCGTCTTCCACTGGGTCATGGACACGATCTCGGAGAGCTCGGGGAACTGCACACTGGTACTGAACGACACGTCGGCCAGCTCACCCGCTGCCGTGACGAACAGGCACTCCTCCAGCAGATCCAGCAGGGCCACCCGAATGGGCTCTGCCACATTCAGTCGGGCTACCTGGGACTGAGCCGCGTAAATAAGCAGGTCACCAGCCAAAATAGCGGATGCCTCACCCCACGTGGCTGCTGAACCCGCCCGAACGCCGCGAACGGCAGCCTGCGCCGAGAATGACCCCGCGAGGTTCGGTTGCCCGCGCCGCATGGTGTCGCCGTCGATGACATCGTCGTGCAGGAGAAAAGCCGTGTGCAGAAGCTCAAAAGCGGTGGCGACCACAACGGCAGCGTTATGGTCAGTGCCGCCGAGAGCCTGATAGGAGTTGACCACCAGGGCCGGACGGAATTTCTTCCCTCCCGCACTCGATTGGCGTGCTGCCGCCCAGAGCTCGGCATACTGACCGCTCAGCGAGGCCGCCAGTCGTTCCTTCTCGTCAAAGAATTCCGTCATGCGCGTCGTGACCTCGGCCACAGACGTGGAAACGTTGAACAGCGATACTTTTTCGGTCATCGCAGTACGTCCTCACGTGACACCGGTACGCCGCCCAGAAGGGGGAGCTCCTGCGCCTGCAGCACCAACCACGGGCTGAAAGCCCACGGAGACAACCGAATCGACTCACCCAGCTTGGCGGCATCCACCCAGGCATGGTCCATCACCTCGTCCGGATGTGCGCGAATGGGGCTCGCAGCTGTTGCCAGGTAAACCGGGCAGATCTCATTCTCCACAACACCCGAGGCATCAACGGCCCGATAGCGAAAGTCGGGAAGCGAGAGGGTGAGGTCGGCCAGGGTCAGACCGAGCTCGAAGTCGGCACGACGGCTGACCGCGGACATGCTCGATTCGCCGGGCTGCGGGTGGCCACAGAAGGAATTCGTCCAGACCCCCGGCCAGGCGCGCTTCGACAGGGCACGACGCGTAACGAGCACTTCCCCGGCGTCGTTCAGCACGTGACAGGAGAACGCCAGATGGAGCGGAGTCTGAGTGTCATGCACGGTAGCCTTCGGCGCAACGCCGATCGGCTGACCATCGGTACTGAGCAAAACGACCTCTTCTACGTCGGTCACCTTTGCCACCGCACCTCCTTTAATAACTTCAATGATCTTAGCAAGTAAATAGATTGGAAAGAGATGTGAGAGGTTCTACGATGACACTATGCCCGCGCCGCGACCCAGGCCTGAACTGGTTACTGATGTCTCGCTGCAGCCGCGGGTCAATGACCCGCATCAGCACCTCGCGGACTACTCCACTATGGACGACGCGGAGATCGCACAGGTCACTCGTGTTCTGCTCGGCATCCGCCACTGGCGCGACTCGGAGCAGAGCCTGAGCGTTCAGTCGCGAAGCCTGATGCAACTCAATGAGACCGACATGCGAGCGCTCCGCTTTCTCGTGGTGTCGCAGAAACATGATGTCACTGTCACCCCCGGCGCACTGGCTGAGCACCTCACTATTTCCACGGCGTCGACGACCAAGCTCTTAGATCGATTGGCCGCGGGCGGCCACATTGAGCGCTCACCACACCCCTCAGACCGGCGGGCTCTGATGATCACCGTCACCAAACGCACACACAAGCAGGTGCGAGAAACAATCGGCCGGAACCATGCCCAGCGTTTCGATGCGGTCGCCCGGCTGACACCTGCCGAACGTGAGGTGGTCATCCGCTTCCTGAACGACCTGAGTACGTTGAAGCCGAGCACACTAAAGCCGAGCACACTGAGACCGAACATGCCGGGGCCGACAGTACAGCGGTGACCGGTTCAGGATCACACTGCCGCCGGTTACCCACAACAGAGCGTTCAGGTCGAGTGCTGCCACGGCACCGTCCGTGCCGCGACTCAGCAGGCGGAGTGAGCTGATCTCACCGAAGGGTTTTCGCGCGGGAGCGCAGTTCCTGGTGCAAACCGTCAAAGGCCGTGCCGGTGGTGAAGTACGACTTCCGCACCTTCACCACGACGCTGTAGTTCGGATCAACGACGTTCGCGATGGGAGACTCGGAGGTCTGGCTGAGCAGCTGGTAGGCATCCATTTCGTGGAGGTCAAACATTTCGGAGAGCCAGCGGATCATTTCTAGCTGAGCAATGCGCCACGAATCCTCCATCGGGCGCGACGACCCAACGACCATCCAGTAGTCGTCGTTTTCGAGCCGCGGCCACAGTGGCGCGTGCCCCTTGATCAGCTCGACCACAATCACCGAGTTCATGGCGCCCTCCACGGCGGTGCCGCAGGCCTCGCCCTCACCCTGCCGGTAGTGACCATCGCCGATGGAGAGCAGCGCGCCCTCCACGTTGACGCCGAAATAGGCGGTGGTTCCCGCGCGCATTTCGGGCGTGTCCATGTTGCCGCCAAACCGCTCGGGAACGAGGGACGAGCGCACCTCGCCGCCCGCGGGTGCCACGCCCACGGTTCCGAGCATGGGGGCCAGCGGCAGGGCCACCTCAAAATTGCCGAAGCGCGACTGAAAGCCCACGGTTCCGGCGACGGAGTCCACCTCATAGATCCAGGTGGCTTCCGGCAGGGCCGGCTGCAGCATGGCCGTGCGGTCGGTGCTGGTCATGCCGCCAAAGAACGGAATCGTCGCCGATGCGCCCCAGCTACGAGCGGGCGTGAGACTCACGATATGCACGGCGAGGGTGTCTCCCGGTTCCGCTCCCACAATATAGAACGGGCCGGTCTGCGGGTTGAGATACCGCACGTCGAGATTCTTGCTCGCGAGGTCGTCGACCGAGCGGAGGGCGTGGTTGTAGGCATCCTCTGACCACAGGGCGAGGGCGGTTCCCGGGTGCACGCGCATTACCGGCTCGGCACCACCAAAGGTGTAGACGAACTGCGAGCGTTCCGGGGTGAACTCGATCATGTCCATGTCGTGACCCTTTCTCTCGCTGTTTAGAACTGAATGCCGCGGGTGAGCGCGCCGTCGATCAGCAGGTTCGTGCCCGTGGTGCGGCTCGACACGGGGCTGGAGAGAAAGACGACACCGGAGGCGATTTCTTGGGCCGTGCCCATCCGGCCGGTGGGGTTCAAGCCGAGGGCGAGGGAATACAGGTCCGGGTTGCCGGTCTCGATGCTCGACCACACGCCGCCGGGCTCGTAGGTGTTGCCCGGCGACACCGTGTTGGCCCGAATTCCGGTCGGGGCCAGCTGCAGCGCCAGGCCTCCGATGTAGCCGATGATCGCCGTCTTGGCCGTGCCATAGGGACCCGACGCGAAGTCGGCCTCGCGCCCCGACACACTGGAGATGGCCACGATGGAGGGCGCGTCGCTCTTCTCGAGGTACGGCAGGGCCGCCTTCACGAGATTGACGGTTCCCATCACGTCAACCTCGAACGAGTCGACCCAGTTCTCGGCTGTGTCGGGAATGGCCAGCGCGCTGACGTTGGCCACAATCACGTCGACGCCGCCGAATTTTTGCGCGGAGGCGTCCACCCAGGCCGTGAGAGCGACGGCGTCGCGCACATTCAGCACGGACCCGATCACGGTGCTGGGGCTGTCGGCGAAGATCGCCTCAACGGCCGCCACCTCCTCGGCACTCCGTGCGCAAAATGCCACGTTCGCGCCCTCGGCCACGAACGTATTCACAATGGCTCGGCCGATTCCCTTAGCCTCGATCCACCGGTCTGCCTTGACTGATCGGCGTCACTGAATTCAGATCGTGGTTTTTGGTGGCGGGCAGGGCGAGGCTGCCGACCTTGCTGCCGGTGGTGTTCCAAGTCTTCGTTCGCCGGGTGGCTGGTGGTTAGGTGGCGGCGGTTTGCGGGGAGGTGCAGGGTGATCCTGCGTGCCGAGGTGGAGATGCGGGCGGGGATGCTGATGAGTTTGCGACGAATGGTGCCGCTGCGTGCCTTGCCGAGATCGCTGCCGGCCAGCGAACCAACGGCGCGCGAAAGGTTGAAGGCGATCGTGGCCAGCACGAGCCAGGCCGCGTTGGCCGTGAACACACCTGATGGCAGGTGCGCCAGCGCGCTGTCCTTAAGGTCGGCGTTAATCTGCTCGATGATGGCGTGCTGCCGGTGGGTCTGGTCCGCGGTGACAGTGTCCAGGTCGCTGGTGGTGAAGAACGCATGAAACCGATGCGTGTCAAACAGGGTCGGCTGCCCTTCGGTCGCCTTCTGATTCAGTTCCGGGATCCGGCGCACGACCAGGCGCCCCACGATGCGTTCGGCCTTCTTGCGCGAGCTGAACGCGGTGAACACGACTTCCGCGACCTCGGCGGACGATATCCACGCGCCGGTGGCCTCGTCCCGGATCGCATCGGTGTAGTTGATGGTCGTCCATTGGTCATCGGTGATCGTGCCGATGGCGCGCTTAACGGCCGGGTCCATGCGTGCCGTGATGGACACTTTTGCGCCAGCCCGGTGCGCGGCGGCGACGACCGCGTGCCCATAGAACGCGCTGTCCGCGCGCAGCAGCACGAGGCCGGTGGCCGTCTGGCTGCGGAGGCGTTTCACGGTGGCGAGGACATCCCCGACGAACTTTCCCGCGCCGCGCGGGGAACCGGCCGCGCCTTTCCGCAGCCGGGAGCCGACGATGATCGGTGCCGCCTGGGGTGTGGAGACGATGCCGATCAGAGCGTTCAAGCCGCGCACTCCGGAGTAGCCGTAACCGGAGCCTTGCTTCTGATATCCGTGGACTTCCTTGATCGTGTCGTCGATGTCCACAAGGGCATAGTCGTCGATGCCCGCCACGATCGGGGTGTGTGCGGCGACGTTGACCAGCCACCGCCAAGCGACGGCGTCCAACTGACGGACGTGACCAAACGTGAACGACCGCAGGAACGACCCCAACGTCGACGGGGCATACGTCCCGACGAAGAGTTTCTTCATCCCGCCGTGCCGCAGCAACGCCATGTCATCAATCGAATCGGCACCAGCGAGCATCCCCGCGACCAACGCGGTGACTTTCAACCCCGAGTTCGCGCCGAAGTACCCCGGCAAGGTCAGCCATGCATCGGCGAGGTCGCTGAGGCCGGTTTTCACCGCCAACGCCATCGCGGGGACAAGCCCCGCGGACGACACGAGATTCGTGTCGTCGAAGGTGGCTGACAAGCGGCTGGAACTGTGGAAAAGTTGCATCTACGAGATGCCTCTCGAATCGGTTGAAATGAACCCTAAGTAAGTTCTATTTTTCCTGATCCGAGTGGCATTCTCTGTTTAACGCGCCGCTACGACCCTAACTCGACCGGTGGATCGAGGCTTAGTGCCACCGGTGACGAGTGCGGTCTTGCCTGCGATTTTGAGGTCCATGACGTCATACTGCCAGACGCACCTGCCCGCCGTCCCCGCGCGGTGCGCGATCGGTGCCCGCCCGGTGCCCGCCCGGTGCCCGCACTCGCGTGTTGCTACTTCAGGAGATCCGGCCTCCTGGCATCCGCTCACCCCCGGAAACACGCGGCCCGCCCCCGCTCCAACCGGCAATGTCCTGAACTAGCAACCGGCGGCCCGCGACACGGCCCAGCTCGTCCCAGGGCACAAACACCTGCCCGCCCGGTGCGCTTATCCAGTGCCCTGGCCTGGTGCGCGCACTCGCGTGTTGCTACTTCAGGAGATCCGGCCCCCTGGCATCCGCTCACCCCCGGAAACACGCGGCCCGCCCCCGCTCCAACCGGCAATGTCCTGAACTAGCAACCGGCGGCCCAACAAAGACCGGGCGGTCAGCCAAGCTCCCAGCTGCACGGCGCTGCGGCCCAACGCTCCGGGTAGCGAGAGCACACGAGCTCCTGCGCGCAGCCCGGTCGCGCCCGCAGCTTGGCAATCGGGGCCGACATGATCCACGATGGAGTATGAGCACATTATGACTGAACACCACATGGATGAGCCCGCCTTCGATGCCGCCTACTGGGACACCCGTTACCGCGACAGCACCTCGGTGTGGAGTGGCAACCCGAACCCCGTCCTCGTGAGTGAGGCCGCCGAACTCGCGCCCGGTCGGGCCCTCGACATCGGCAGCGGCGAGGGAGCGGATGCCATCTGGCTCGCCGCCCGAGGCTGGGCCACCACCGCCGTCGACATTTCCAATGTCGCCCTCGATCGCGCCGCCGACCGAGCGCGCGCCGCGGACCCGGACATCGCTGCTCGCATCGAGTGGTTGCAACAGGACATCGTGGACTGGACGCCACCCCCGGCCACATTCGATCTCATCACCTCGCAGTTCATGCATCTGCCGAGCGCTCAACGAGTGGTCCTGTTCGCACGCCTGGCTGCAGCCGTTGCGCCGGGCGGCACTCTGCTGATCGTGGGCCATCATCCGTCGGACATGGAGTCCGGGGTGCATCGCCCACCGCGCGCCGACCTATTTTTCACCCCGGAGAGCATCGCCGAGACCCTCGACCCGGCGCAGTGGGAGATTCTTGTGACCGACGCCCGTGCACGCACTGTCGTCGGCACTGACGGTGCGCCCACGACCATCCACGACGCGGTACTTCGCGCCCAGCGGCGACCATCTGCTATTTGAGCGGCTCGGAGTCGCCGGAAAGCGCAGGTGGTCGGGAAGCGTCGAGACAGCACAGGTGGATGCCGCGCCCGGCCCGGCTCGGCGGAGGCTCGTGCCCGCAGGTGGCTCGGGTGCCCCGTTGTTAGTTCAGGAGATCCGGTAGAAGACCGGCGGACTCCCCTGTCTTTCCGGGAGCCCCCAGCCGAAAGCACCCGGATCTCCTGAAGTAGCGACAGACACCGCCGCAGACTGCACTGCTCCAGATGCCACGGGCCACGCGAAGCCTCGGCTCGATGTCAGCCCGGCCCGGCCGTCCTCGGCGGAGGCTCATACCCGCCGGTGGCTCGGGCACCCCGTTGCTAGTTCAGGAGAACCGGTAGAACACCGGCGGGCTCCCCCGTGTTTCCGGGAGCCCCCAGCCAAAAGCACTCGGATCTCCTGAACTAGCGACAGACACCGCCGCAGACTGATCGTGCCCGAGCGCCAGGCGACGCATCCACTCGGCGCGACGAGACGCAGCGCCACGCCGGCTCACGACCGCCGGTGGCTCGGGTGCCCGGCTGCTAGTTCAGGAGAACCGGCAGAACACCGGCGGGCTCCCGCGTGTTTCCGGGAGCCCCCAGCCAAAAGCACTCGGATCTCCTGAACTAGCGACACAGACGCCGCTGAAAACGCCCAGTAACGGCGGGAGGCGAGCAGCCGGGCAGAGCTAGTTCGCGAGGCGCTCGAGAACGAGCGCGGCCAGCTGCTGCGCAAGGCGGTCCGCGGTGGGCTGATCGGCAGCCTCAACCATGACGCGAACCATGGGCTCGGTGCCCGAGGGCCGAAGCAGCACACGTCCGGTGTCGCCGAGTTCCGCCTCGGCGGCAACGACGGCCGCGGCAATCACGTCGTCCGACACGAGAGCCGAACGGTCGACGCCACGCACATTCACGAGAATCTGCGGGTAGACAGTCATCACCGAGGCGAGCTCGGCAATTGTTTTGCCGGTGCGCGCCATTTCGGCAACGAGGTGCAGCCCGGTGAGAATGCCATCGCCGGTCGTGGCGAACTCCGTCATGATGACGTGTCCGGACTGCTCGCCGCCCAGGGAATAGCCGTGTGCGTTGAGTTCCTCGAGCACGTACCGGTCGCCGACCTTGGTCTGCACGACACGGATGTCGTTCTCGGCCATGGCCTTACGCAGGCCGAGGTTGCTCATGACCGTGGCGACGAGGGTGCGGTCTTTCAGCACTCCACGCTCAGCCATGGACACGGCGAGAATGGCCATGATCTGGTCACCATCGATGATGTTGCCCTCGCGGTCAACGGCGAGGCAGCGGTCCGCGTCGCCGTCGTGGGCGATGCCGATGTCTGCCCCGTGTTCAAGCACGGCCCTGGCGAGGTTGTCGAGGTGAGTCGAACCCACGCCGTCGTTGATATTGAGGCCGTCGGGGTCGGCGCCGATCACCGTGAGGCGAGCGCCGGCATCGGTGAAAACCTGGGGTGACACTCCGGCAGCGGCGCCGTGAGCACAGTCGAGCACCACGTGAATGCCAGCAAGCGGGTTCGGCAGGGTGCCGAGCAGATGCACGACGTAGCGGTCCTCGGCGTCGGCGAACCGGCGCACGCGGCCGACATCGCCACCGATGGGCATAAGCGTGTCGCGGCCGATGTAGGACTCAATGCGGTCCTCGACATCGTCGGGAAGTTTGGTTCCGCCATAGGCGAAGATCTTGATGCCGTTGTCGGGGGCCGCATTGTGTGAGGCGGAAATCATCACACCAAAGTCGGCGCCGATGTCGGCGATCAGAAAGGCTGCGGCAGGGGTGGGGATGACCCCGGCGTCGAGAACATCGACGCCACTGCTGGCAAGTCCGGCCGAGACTGCGGCCGTCAGAAATTCTCCGGAGATGCGGGGGTCGCGGGCGACCACTGCTACCGGGCGGCGACCCTCGGCGAGGCGTGCGGTGGCACGACGACCGGTGGTCAATACTGCTGCGCTGGCCTGGGCAAGGCTCAGGGCCAGGCCAGCCGTGAGATCACGGTTGGCCAGGCCCCGAACGCCGTCCGTGCCGAATAGTCGAGACATAGAGTCTGGGTATCCGACGTGGGGGTTAGCGCTTAGAGAACTGAGGCGCCTTGCGGGCCTTCTTGAGTCCAGCCTTCTTACGCTCCTTGACGCGAGCGTCGCGGCTCAGGAAGCCGTTCTTCTTCAGGATGGCGCGGTTGTTCTCTTCGTCGATCAGGTTGAGCGAGCGAGCAATGCCGAGGCGAAGCGCGCCAGCCTGGCCGGAGGGGCCACCACCGGTGATGCGAGCGATGACATCGTACGAGCCGAGAAGGTCAAGAACCTTGAACGGGTCGTTGATGAGCTGCTGGTGCAGCTTGTTGGGGAAGTAATCGGCGAACTCGCGGCCGTTCACAACGATGGTTCCGGAGCCGGGGACGATACGCACGCGGGCAATGGCCTGCTTGCGACGGCCCACGGCTGCGCCGGGAACGTTGAGGACGGCGCGAGGCGCCTTGGTTACAGTCTCCGCGGGAGTCTCGGTCGAGTAGCTCTCGGGAGTTGCGTCAATCTGGTCTGCGATCTGCGCCACGATGGGTTGAATCCTTTTTCTAGAGTCGAGAAGTCTGGTCGGTCAGCGCTACTGCGCGACCTGGCCGAGGGTGTACGGCTTGGGCTGCTGAGCGGAGTGCGGGTGCTCGGGGCCGGCGTAGACCTTGAGCTTCGTCAGCTGTGCACGGCCGAGCGAGTTCTTCGGCAGCATGCCGCGAATCGCCTTTTCAACCGCACGCGTGGGGTGCTTCTCGAGCATCTCGGAGTAGTTGGTTGCCGTGAGGCCGCCCGGGTAACCGGAGTGGCGGTAGGCGATCTTGAGGTCGAGCTTCTTGCCGGTCAATGCAATCTTGTCCGCGTTCACGATGATGACGAAGTCGCCACCATCCATGTGCGGGGAGAAGGTTGCCTTGTGCTTGCCGCGCAGCAGAATTGCCGCGTGGCTGGCCAGACGTCCGAGAACGATATCGGTGGCATCGATGACAACCCAGTCGTGCTGGAGTTCGCTTGCCTTGGGGGTGTAAGTGCGCGTCACTATTGTGCTGCTTTCTTCTTTTCGAACGGAGGTGTTCGTGAATCCCGCTCCGGGCGTGTTTTCGTGATGAAAACACTGTCGATGGAGGGCTCACGTTCGTATGTCGCGCTGCAACGCGCAGACATCAAGGGTCAACACTACGCGCCCGCCGAACCTAGTGCAAGTCGACGCTCAGAGGGTGGGAAGCGCGCGCCGATTACGGGTCTCCAGCGAGCGGATGCCGAGGGCTGCGTCCTCGGGGTAGCCCACGTCCATCAGCGTGAGGCCTTCGGGGGGCATCACCTTGAACTCCGTGATGCGTGCCCGCTCAATGTGCAGATTCACGAGTCGTGCGGCGTCGAGCTTGCCCTCCCCCACCGACACGCACGCACCCACGAGGGCGCGCACCATGCTGTGGCAAAAGGCATCCGCTGTGAGGGTGGCAATGAGCACCCCGTCGTCGTCTCGACGCCACTGAAAATCCTGCAGCGTTCGAATGGTCGTGGCACCGGGCCGGGGTTTGCAGTACGCGGCAAAGTCGTGCAGTCCCACCAGGTTGGCCGCACCGGCATCCATCAGGTCGACATCAAGCTTTCCCGGATGCCACGTGGTGCGCAGACGCTGTTGCGGGTCACGCAGTGCATGCAGATCGGAGATGCGGTACTCGTACCGTCGCCACAGCGCAGAGAACCGGGCATCGAAACTGGTGGGAACCACGGTGGCCCGGCGCAGCACAATGTCGGGTTGCGTCACGAGCACACCGCTGAGACGGCGCTGCACCGCGACGGCGAGCGGAAGGGGCGGGCGATCGCCGGTGCCCCGCTTAGCCCGCACGAGCGCGTCGGCCTGTTCGGGCGTGAGATCGAAGTGGGCGACCTGCCCGCGCGCGTGCACACCGGCATCCGTTCTGCCGGCCACAATCAGGGTGGGGTGCGGCGGGAACCGGCGCAGAATGGTCGCGAGGCCCTCTTCGATCTGGGCCTGCACGGTTCGGAAGCCGGGCTGGCTCGCCCAACCCGCGAAATCTGTGCCGTCATAGGCGATGTCGAGGCGGATGCGCGTGGCCGCGGGCCAGGGTGGGCCGACACGAGGCGCTAAGAGATTCACAGTTACCAGCCTAGGCGGCTGGGTAGGGTTATCTTTGTTGTTCGGTTAGCTCCGAATCACCGAGCAATTATGAAGCCAACGCAAACATCGCAGACCAGTCTGGTCGCCTCTCCCCCCGTGGCCACCGCTCCACACTCACCGCGGGTCAGCGGTCGCTTGTCGGGACTCGACGGCCTGCGCGCCATCGCCGTGGTCGCCGTGGTGATCTACCACTTCTTTCCCGATGTGCTGCCGGGCGGTTTCATCGGTGTCGACGTGTTCTTTGTGATCAGTGGCTTTCTGATCACCGGGCTACTGGTGTCCGAGCACACCCGCACCGGTCGGGTGTCGCTGCGCAACTTCTGGCAGCGTCGAGCCCGCCGTCTGGTGCCGCCGCTCGTGCCGTTGCTCCTTGCGTGCAGCACCGCAGCGTGGCTGATCGGCGGCGATGTTCTGGTGGGCATCGGCGCTCAGCTCCTCGGGGCCGTGACCTTCGGGTACAACTGGGTCTCCATTGCCAATGACGCGAGCTACTTTGCCGTTGATCAGCCTGAGCTGTTTCGAAACCTCTGGTCGCTGGCGGTTGAGGAGCAGTTTTATGTGATTTGGCCCCTGCTCCTCCTCGCCATCTTGCTGCTGCGCAAACCGTGGATGCGGCTGGCGCTCGTAGCCGCCCTGGCTGTGGCGTCGATGCTGTGGATGGCGGGCCTCTATCAGCCGGGCGTGGACCCCACCCGCGCCTACTACGGCTCTGACACCCACAGTTTCGGCCTGTTTACCGGCGCCAGTCTCGCCCTGTTATTGCGGCGACCCGCAGGTGCCCGTAATGAGCTCCCCCGCCTGCGTCCGTGGCTGGGCGGTGCCGCGCTGCTCGGCATTGCGGCGGCAGCACTGTGGTTGCCGGAAGACGGAGCCGCGACCTACCGTGGTGGCCTGGCACTCGTCAGCGTCCTCACCGCCGTGGCCATCTGGGCCGGCGTGCGCGGCGGTCGGTTCGGCGAACTCCTCGACGCCACGCCCCTGCGATACGTCGGTGAGCGCTCCTACGGCATCTACCTCTGGCACTGGCCGGTTCTCGTGCTGCTCCAGGTGGGGCTGCCGGGAACACCGTCCGTGTGGCACGTGCTGCTCCTTGGTGTGCTCGCTGCTGCGATCACGCTCGGTGCGTCAGTGGCGTCCTATCGCTGGCTGGAGACTCCCGTGCGGCGCGACGGCGTTCGCGGCACCATCAGCCGCCTGATGACCGTCTGGCGGTTACCCCTGCGACGACGCTCGCTTGTGGTCGCCCTCGTCGCGGTTCTCGTTCTGACGTCCGGCGGGACAGCGGCCGCCCTGGTCACCGCCCCCGTTCTCACCACCGCCGAGATCGAGATTGCACGTGGTCAACGTGCGATTGATGCCGCCGCGAAAGCAGCGGCCCGTGCCGAGGCTGCTGCCGCGCGTGTGGCCGCCGCCGCACCTGCTGCCCTCCCCGAGGGCGCAACGATCACCGCGGTCGGCGACTCCGTCATGCTGGCGTCGGCGCCGGAGCTGCAGACCGCATTTCCCGGCATCTCCATCGATGCTGCGGTATCCCGCGGCATGCATTCCGCTGCCGGAATATTACAGGAGCTCAATCAAGCCGGCACGCTGCGACCGGTGGTCGTTGTGGGCCTCGGCACCAATGGCCCGATCACGGCGGCGGAGCTGGATGCGGTGAAAAGCGCCATCGGCCCCACCCGCAAGCTCATTCTCGTGAATGCATACGCCGACAGGGACTGGACCGAGGGCGTGAACGCATCGCTCGCCTCCTTCGCTGCGAGCAACCGTCTCGTTGAACTGGCCAACTGGCATGATGCCATTGCACCGCGCACCGACCTGCTCGCGGGCGATGGCGTGCACCCCGGCACGGACGGCGGCCAGCTCTACACGGATGCCGTTACCGCGGCCGTGCAGCGTCTCGCCAACCTGCCCACTCGCCGCCCGTCCTCGCGGTAGCGCCTAGAACTCGAGCGTGTACGCCATCTTGCGGTGGCTCGGTACGAAGCCCATGCCGGTGTAGAGACCCACGGCTCCCGTGGGGCTATCCGAGTCCACCGCCAGAGTCACGCGGTCGTGTCCGAGTGCGCGCCCGGCCTCCAGCTGGGCGGCCAGGAGTGCCTGCGCAATGTGACGGCCGCGCCATCCGCTTGTGACACCCACGAGGTCAATGTAGCTTCCCGTGAACCCCTGCGTCTGCCACACGTTCTCGTTTGCGGTCGACAAGACAAAGCCCACGACCTGCTCCACACCGGCGCTGTCCGTGCCGTAGGCCACAAAAGACAGGTCGGGTCGAAACCAGCGGCCGTTCACAAAGGCTGCCCAGTTCTCGTCGCTCATCGGTTGGCTCGCCCAGTGGTCCATGAAGGCGTCGTCGCGCGCCGCGTGCACCCGCTCCGAGTCGTCGACCGTAAAGGCAGAGAGGCGGATGCCGGCGGCCGGCTCAACAGACCGAATCGGCTCGGTCAGCGGCCGCTCCAGCGACAGGAAGTACCGGGCCAGGCCCAGCCCGCCTCGGTCGAACAGGCGCGCACTCTGCGGCGCACGCTCGTCGGCGTAGGCGAAGATCCAGCCCGGCAGACGTTTTGTCGACGCGGCCAGCTGCTGCTTCGCCCGTCCCACCTGCCACGCGAGTAGCTGACGGCCGATTCCCCTGGCGCGAAGCTCGGGATGCACGCCGCCAATCAGAATGGACCGCACGAGTGTTTCCTGGCGCGGCGGGCAGAGCACCATGCCGTTGGCGACAATGCGACCGTCGGAGTCGAGACCCACGAGGGAATCCCGTTCGGCGCTTACGTGTGAGTAGCCGAAGTCCGCGGCAATTGCGCCGCGGGTGGTGAGGTAGTTCGGGTGATCGAGGCGGCCCATGGCTTCACGCAACTGCCAGATGCCGTCGATGTCACTCTCGGTGGCCGGGCGCCATTCGGCCACATCGGGGTGGATCGGCAGGGCGAGCGACGCGGGAGCGAGAACGCGTTCGTTCAGGGGTCGCAGGGTCTCAGTCATGAAACAAGCCTATGCGCGATGACCCCACACGCACGAAAGGCCCGACCGAAGTCGGGCCCTTCATGTACTGCGGGTGGTGCGGGTGGTTCTAACTACTTGGCGTCCGTCTCGGCGGCTGCGTCGGCAGCAACCTCGGCGGGAGCCTCAACGGGCTCGTCCACAGCGGCGTCAGCAACAACAACCTCTTCAACGACGGGCTTCTCAGCCGTCACCGTGGAGGTCTTGGAGTGCTTGACCTTGGGCGTCAGGGGCTCAAGAACGAGCTCCATCTGAACCATGGATGCGTTGTCACCCTTACGGAAACCGAGCTTCGTGATGCGGGTGTAACCGCCCTGACGCTCGTTGACCTGCGGGGCGATGACCGTGAACAGCTCGTGCACAACGGACTTGTCGGTGATCGTCGCGAGAACGCGACGACGGGCGTGCAGGTCGCCGCGCTTGGCGAACTGCACCATGCGCTCGGCGAGCGGACGCAGGCGCTTGGCACGGGTCTCGGTCGTCTTGATCGACTTGTGCGTGAACAGGGCAGCAGCCAGGTTCGCAAGCATGAGGCGCTCGTGCGCCGGGCCGCCACCGAGACGGGGCCCCTTTGTGGGCTTAGGCATTGTTATTCTCCAGTATCAAAAATCGAAAGGCAGTCGCGAAGACGAGCCTTAGTTGGTCTCTTCTTCGTAGCCGCTGTAGAAGTGCGCTCCGTCGAATCCGGGAACCGAATCCTTCAGGGACAGGCCGAGCTCAACGAGCTTGTCCTTCACCTCGTCAACCGACTTCTGTCCGAAGTTACGGATGTTCATCAGCTGGGTCTCCGAGAGGGCGACCAGTTCACTGACGTTGTTGATGCCTTCGCGCTTGAGGCAGTTGTACGAACGAACCGACAGGTCCAGGTCCTCGATCGGAATCGACAACTCGGTCGAGAGCACGGCGTCAACCGGCGCGGGGCCGATCTCGATGCCCTCGGCTGCGGTGTTCAACTCGCGGGCCAGACCGAACAGTTCGGTCAGCGTGCGACCGGACGATGCGATGGCGTCGCGAGGCGAGATGGCCGACTTGGTTTCCACGTCAACGACGAGGCGGTCGAAGTCGGTACGCTCACCGGCACGAGTTGCCTCGACGCGGTAGGTCACCTTGAGAACGGGCGAGTAGATCGAGTCGACCGGAATCTGGCCGGCCTCGGAGAACTCGTTGCGGTTCTGGGCGCTGGACACGTAACCACGGCCACGCTCAATGGTCAGTTCAAGTTCGAACTTGGCACTGTCGTTGAGGGTTGCGATAACCAGCTCGGGGTTGTGAATCTCGACCCCGGCCGGAGCCGAAATGTCCGCGGCGGTAACCTGACCGGCACCCTGCTTGCGCAGGTACGCGGTGATGGGCTCGTCGTGCTCGCTGGAGACAACGAGGCCCTTGATGTTGAGGATGATTTCGGTGACATCTTCTTTAACACCGGGAACGGTGCTGAACTCGTGCAGCACGCCATCGATACGGATGCTGGTTACAGCAGCTCCCGGGATCGAGGAGAGCAGGGTGCGGCGAAGTGAGTTCCCGAGGGTGTAACCGAAGCCAGGTTCGAGCGGCTCGATGATGAACCGGGACCGGAACTCCGAGATGTTCTCTTCGGTGAGCGTGGGACGCTGTGCAATAAGCACTGTTAATTCCTTTCGGCTAAGTGTCCGCTATATGACACTTGCAATGACGTGGTTACAAATTCTGAAAGGGTCGAAGCCGGGCGTCAGGTTTTCACCTGGCGCCCGGCCTGAGGTTGATGGGCCTCATCGACGAACGACAAGCCCCATCAGCACAAGGAATTAAACGCGGCGGCGCTTCGGCGGGCGGCAACCATTGTGCGCCTGAGGAGTGACGTCGTTGATCGAACCCACCTCGAGGCCAGCGGCCTGAAGTGAACGGATCGCAGTTTCGCGTCCCGATCCGGGGCCCTTGACGAAGACGTCAACCTTCTTCATGCCGTGCTCCTGAGCCTGGCGCGCGGCCGACTCGGCAGCGAGCTGCGCGGCGAACGGGGTCGACTTACGTGAACCCTTGAAGCCAACCTGGCCCGACGAGGCCCAGCTGATAACGGCACCAGTGGTGTCGGTGATCGAAACGATCGTGTTGTTGAAGGTGCTCTTGATGTGGGCCTGGCCCACAGCAACGTTCTTCTTCTCTTTCTTACGCGGCTTCCGTACGGCCGACTTGGGTTGTGCCATGAATTTCTCCTGAATCCTAAAGGCGTTAGCGAACTAGGCCGAGGCCTAGCGCGCCTTCTTCTTGCCGGCTACGGTGCGCTTCGGGCCCTTGCGGGTGCGAGCGTTGGTTTTGGTGCGCTGTCCACGCACGGGCAGGCCCTTGCGGTGACGGATTCCCTCGTAGCTGCCAATTTCGACCTTGCGGCGGATGTCAGCGGCAACCTCACGGCGGAGGTCACCCTCAACCTTGAAGGTTCCCTCGATGTAGTCACGGAGAAGGACGAGCTGGTCGTCGCTCAAATCCTTGACTCGGATGTTTCCGTCGATGGCGGTGTCGGCGAGGGTCTTGATAGCCCTCGTGCGGCCAACACCGTAAATGTAAGTCAATGCAACTTCCACGCGCTTATCGCGCGGGATGTCGACGCCGGCTAGACGTGCCATTGTGTCTCCTGTTAGTGATTGGAGGTCTGTAGCAGCTCCTGTACACCGGCCTCCAACCGATGGTGTCACCCTCACGGGTTCCCGGACCTGCTATCGATATTTAGTTACTGAGGCAGAACATCAACGGACTCTTGCGAGTCCGCTGAGACTAACCCTGGCGCTGCTTGTGACGAGGGTTCTCGCAGATGACCATCACATTGCCATTACGGCGGATGACCTTGCACTTGTCACAGATCTTCTTGACGCTGGGCTTAACCTTCATGGTGATTCCTTGTTCTCGCTGTCTTCGTACCCCCGGGATGCCGGAAGCCGTTACTTACAGCATCCGTTACTTGTAGCGGTAGACGATCCGGCCTCGGGTCAGATCGTAAGGGCTCAACTCAACGATCACGCGGTCCTCTGGAAGGATGCGGATGTAGTGCTGACGCATCTTGCCCGAGATGTGGGCAAGAACTCTGTGGCCGTTGGACAGCTCAACGCGAAACATCGCGTTGGGCAGAGCTTCGACTACCGCGCCCTCGATTTCGATGACACCGTCTTTTTTGGCCATAGCCTCACTGTCGCTCTTTGTATTGATTGCTGGTCATGCGTGGATGTGATGTTCGGACACGCCGCAAAAGACGCTACCGCACACCAAGGGTCTATCCTATGGTACGTAATTGCTTTTTGCCAATTCCGTCCTATAATCCCTGCGCGGCGCGGACTTCGTGCACCACGTGGGCATAGAGCGGATGCCCTGACGCAAGCCCGCAGACCTGCTGCACCACGTGCTCGGCGCTCTCTGCCCGCAGCAGGCGCTGCAATTCTACGCTCTGCTCATCGGCAGGAACCGCGAAGCGCAGCGCGGCACCAATCGCGGCCAGCAACGCCACGGGCGTGGTTCCCGACTCGGCAATTTCGGCTGCCGGTCCAATGAAACGCTCGTTACGGCTGAGCTTGCGCAGCGGCTCGCGCCCCACGCGCAGGGTGGTGTCCAGCAGCGCGGGGTTGCTGAACCGGGTGAGAATCTTCTCGCGATACGCGCGCTGGGCGGCCTCGTCGAGTCCGTGCTTGCTCACCAGCAGGGCGGACGTCTCCTCGAGCACGCTGCGGGCGGCAGCCACGACCGCCGGAATCTGCAGAGCCTCAGCGATGCTCGTTGCGCCGGCTTGCTGGCCCAGATAGGCGATGGTGGCGTGGCCCGTGTTCACCGTGAAGAGCTTGCGCTCAATGTAGGGGCCGAGATTGTCGACAAAGGTTGCGCCGGGAATGATCGGTTCGGCGCCGGCGAAGGCACCGCGTTCGATCACCCACTCGTAGAAGGCCTCCACCGTCACCGAGGTGCCGGCATCGGCAGCCTGGTTGGGCACGATCCGGTCAACGGCCGTGTTGGCGAACGCCGCGCGGGCGGCAATGTGCGGCCAGTCGGCCTCCGTCACGTGGCTGTGCACGTGCTCGGCCAGCAGATCGGTGGCGTTGATCGCATTTTCGCAGGCGATGACCGAGAGTGGGGGCAACTCGGCCAACCGGCGGGCGAGCCCGGCCGCAATCACCGGTGCCACGAACTTCAGCACGTTGGGTCCCACCGCCGTGGTGACCACCTGGGCTGTGGCAATCTCGTCAATCAGCGTCTCCGTGTCGGTGGCGCTGTTGATGGCCCGAAAATTGTCGACGACATGCACGCGTGCACCTTCGCCCTGTTCGCGTACCTCGTAGGTTGCCGCGGTCTGCAGCGACTCAATGAGGGCCGAATTCACGTCGGCGAAGACAACCTCGTACCCGGCCTCATGGAGCAGGAGTCCGACGAAGCCACGTCCGATGTTGCCTGCGCCGAAGTGAATAGCCTTCATTCTGCGTTGACCTCCTCGAGCAGGGCGAAGATTTCCTCGGCCGAACCCGCGTCAATCAGCTTGGCAACCTCGTCTTCGTCGGAGAACACGATGGCGATCTTCGAGAGAATCTCGAGGTGCTCGTTGTTCAGCCCCGCGATTCCCACCGCGAAACGCACCGGCTGACCGTTCCAGTCGATTGGTTCGGCGTACCGCACCAGCGAGAGCGCCGAGCGCAGGATCGACTCTTTCGCGTCGTTGGTGCCGTGCGGAATGGCCAGAAAGTTTCCCATATAGGTGGAAACGGATGCCTCCCGCTCGAACATTGACGCCACGTAGTCTGCGCTCACCGAGCCGGACTCCACCAGAAGCGCACCGGCTTCACGGATGGCGTCGTCCCGGGTGCGGGCGGTTCCCTCGTGAATAAGGTTGCGGGGTTCGAGGATCTGGCTCATCGAGTGACTCCTTCTTGGGCCTGGGCCGCAAGCATGCCCACGACCTCGTCATACTTGGGGCTATTCATGAAATTATCCACCGATACGTGCTCGGATGCCGGGGACTTAGCCCGGGCCCGAGCCGTGAGGTCCTGGTGCGTGATCACGAGATCAGCTGAACCGTCGAGGTTCGCGATGGCCTGGTTGGTCACCGTGATGCCCTCGATACCGGCCTTCTTGATCTTGTTCCGCAGAACGGAGGCACCCATGGCGCTGGAACCCATGCCCGCGTCGCAGGCAAAGACGATGTTGGACAGCGGGCGAACGGGCGCCGCGGCATCCGCTTCGGAGGAACCGAGGAGGCCACCGAGAACCGAGCTGGACTTACCCTTGTTGGCTTCGGTCTTGGCGACGGCGGCGATGAGGTCCAGGTCGGCGCCGGCAGCGAGGTCGCGCTTGCGGCTGGCCCGCAAAATGAGGGCAGTGATGAAGAATGACACACCGGCCGCGCCGATGACCGAAAGGATCACGCCCACGTAGCTGCCGGGCGCCGTCTGAAAGAGCACGGCGAAGATGCTGCCCGGCGAGGCGGGGGCACGCAGGCCGGTGTTGAACGCCACGTTGATGGCCACACCGGTCATACCGCCACCGATGGCAGCAAGAACGAGGATCGGCTTCATGAGCACGTACGGGAAGTAGATCTCGTGAATACCGCCGAGGAACTGAATGACAATGGCGCCGGGAGCGCTGGCACGGGCAATGCCCACACCGAAGAAGGTGTACGCGAGGAGGATACCGAGTCCGGGGCCAGGGTTAGCCTCAAGCAGGAAGAGAATCGACTTGCCGGTGGATTCGGCCTGGCCGATACCCAGCGGGGTCAAAACGCCGAAGTTGATGGCGTTGTTGAGGAAGAGGATCTTGCCGGGCTCGATCAGGATGCTCGCGAGGGGCAGCAGGCCGTTGCTGATGAGAAAGTCCACACCGGCTTCGAGGGCGTTGCTGAGGGCGGTCACGAGCGGCGCGATGCCGAGGAACGCACCGAGGGCGAGGATGGCGCCGAGAATACCGGCCGTGAAGTTGTTCACGAGCATCTCGAAGCCGGCCTTGATCTTGCCATCCCAGATGCTGTCGACCTTCTTCAGCAGGTAGGCGGCCAGCGGGCCCACGATCATGGCGCCGATGAACATGGGGATGTCACTACCGACAATCACACCCATGGTGGCGATGGTTCCGATCACACCACCGCGGGCGTCGTAGACCATGCGGCCACCGGTGTTGGCGATCAGCAGGGGTAGTAAGTACACGATCATCGGGCCGACGAGCGTTTCGAAGGTGGCGTTTGGAGTCCACCCGGTGGGGATGAAGAGGGCGGTGATCAGTCCCCACGCAATGAAGGCGGGGATGTTGGGCATGACCATGCCGCTGAGGAATGTTCCAAAGCGTTGCACGTGCACGCGAGTGCCCGCGCGTGGGGCATCGGTTGACGTCGTCGTCATTTCAGGACCTTTCTAGGGTGTTCTGCTGGGGTTTCTGCGAGGGGTGTCGTGGTGGTGTCAGACGGGTGAAGTTCGGTGAGCCGGGCTGCGGCAGTGGTGACAAGCAGGCGAGCGGATGTGGCGTCATCCGCTGTGAGGGCAAGGCGCGCGAGGGCGTGGGCCTGATCCCGGGTGAAAAGACCGAGACTGGCCCGCACATCGGCGAGAGCGGAGGCCGACATGGACAGGCTCGTGGCGCCGAGCCCCACGAGTACCACGGCGAGCAGCGGGTCCGCCGCGGCCTCCCCGCACACGCCCACGGGCTTGGCGAGGGCGGCGCCGGCGGCACCCACCTCGCCCACCAGGTGGAGAACCGCGGGGTTCCACGGGTCCTGGTAGGCGGCCACCGTGCCGAGCATGCGATCGGCAGCCAGCGTGTACTGCGTGAGGTCGTTCGTACCGATCGAGGCAAAATCGGCGTGAGCGAGAATTCGGTCCGCCAGCAGGGCTGCGGCGGGAACCTCCACCATCACCCCGGCGGTGCGCAGGCCGAGCTCGCGGGCGAGCGTCACGAAGTACCGGGTCTCCTCCACGGTGGCCACCATCGGGGCCATCACCCACAGGTCGGCGTCGGTGGCGGCATCCGCCTGGGCCAGAGCGGTGAGCTGGTCGCGGAGAATCGCCTCGGACGCCCGCAGAGCCCGCAGCCCGCGAAGTCCGAGCGCGGGGTTTTCTTCGCGGGCGCTGTTCAGAAAGGCGAGTGGCTTGTCAGCACCGGCGTCGAGGGCACGAACGACCACCTTTTTGCCGGGGAAGGCGCGGAGCATCCGCTCATATTCGGTGGCCTGCTCGCCCACGGTGGGGGCTGTCACGGAGTCGAGAAAGAGAAATTCGGTGCGGAACAGGCCCACGCCCTCGGCACCCAGAGCCACGGCCTGCTCGGCACCGTCGGCCGAACCGAGGTTCACCAGCAGGGGAACGGGGGTGCCGTCGGCCAGTTGACCGGGCAAAACGGGCGCCTCGGCACATGCTGCACGGGCGGCGATCCGCGCGTGCGCTTCGGCGAGCTGCTCGGCGGTGGGCGAGGCGATGACCACACCGTTCGCCGCGTCGAGAATCACCTCGGTACCCTCGAAAAGGTCGGCGGCGAGCGTGGCACCCACGAGTGCCACGATCGATTTCTCCCGCGCCAGAATGGCGGTGTGCGAGGTGGGGCCACCGTCGATGGTCACGAGGCCCAGCACGTGGTTCAGGTCGAGGGTTGCCGTGTCGGCCGGAGCCAGATCACGGGCAACCAGAATGAATGGATGCCCCGGGTCGGGCACTCCGGGTGCGGCCACGCCCGAGAGGCTCGCGATAACCCGCTGGGACACGTCGTCGAGGTCGCCCGCGCGCTCGGCCATGTAGCCGCCGAGGTCGGTGAGCATGTCGCGGAAAGCGGCAAAGGCTTCGAACACGGCGCGCTCGGCCGTGACCCCGGCTGCGAGGCGGTCCGTAACATCGTCGACGAGAGTGGGATCCTCAGCCATCATGGCCTGAGCCTCGAGCACCTCACCGGCCGTGCCACCGGCTCGCTCGGCACGCGCCACGAGGTCAGCGGCAACGCTCTGCAGGGCACCGGTCATGCGGGCGCCCTCCTCCTGTGGCGTACGCGTGCTCGGCGTGGTGGCAGGTTCGGGAAGCGGCTCGGTCATGCGAACAACGCGGCCAACCGCGATGCCGCGGCCAATGCCGATTCCCTGAATGTCGGTGAGTGCGCGCATCGGTGCTCTAGGCGTCGTGGTCGGTCAGCAGCAGGGCGGAGAGCTCGTCAAGAATGGTCTCGGCGTTCTCCCCCTGGGCGGCGAGAGTCACCTCGTCACCGTGGTTGATTCCGAGGGAGATGACGCCCAGAATGCTGGCGGCGTTCACGGTCTTGCCACCGGACTTCGAGAGGGTCACGGGCGTGCCGGCGGCCGCGGCGGCCTGGCTGAAGAGTTTGGCGGGGCGGGCGTGCAGTCCGTGGGTGGAACCGATCTGGACCGTTCGTTCGAGCATGGTGAAGCCTTTCGTGTCGTGCAGTGAATCTGAGTCCTGGTCAAGGGTGGTGGCGAGTACAAGGTCAAGCACGGCGTCACCATCGCGGACAGCGAAGACGGTGTCCGGCAGGAGCCGCGCTGTGACTCCCTCCGCGCGCGCCTGCTCCGACATGGCCGCGAACTGTGCGGCCAGGTGCGGACCGACGAGCAGCACGTCGGTCACGGGCAGGGTGGTCTCAAGGTCTGATTCGCTTCCCGCCGTGACCGTGACGACAACGCCACGCTGAGCAGCGCTGCGCCGAAGTCGTAGTGCCACGAAGGTGCTGGAGGCACCGGCACCACACACAACATGAATCCTCATCGATTCGCCCTTCCTCGGCTCGCTTTAGGCTTCTTACAGTGTGCGCCCGGTCGTTTTCGAGGGCCACCAGACACTTTTCCGCTCCCCCGGAAACGGGGGCAACTGCACGCGGGCACACCATAAAGGCGCAGCCGAGGTGGGTACGATCAAACTTATGGAACTCGCAGGAAACAGCCGTGAGTGCGAAAACTGCGGGGCGCCAGCATGAGTAGCAAGCAATCGCGCATGCTCGACTATCTGCAGCGCTCCCCCGGCTGGGTCACGGCCGGCGAGCTCGCCGACCACCTGGGCGTCACTCCGCGGAGCGTGCGCAGCTACGTCACCAACGTGAAGGCGGCAGCGCACCCACTCCCCCTGATTGACTCGGGTCCCGCCGGATATCTGCTCAATCGCGAGGCATACTCCGCTTTTCGTGCAGCGACACCGGGTCAGCCGGTGGACAGCGATACGCCGCAGAATCGGCAGTACCAACTCATTCGGCGACTCACCGACGCGGCCACCGGGCTCGACGTCTACGAGCTCGCGGCGGACATGTTTGTGAGCGACTCCACCATCGAAGCGGACCTCGGTCGTGTTCGCGCGCTTCTGCCCGACTCCGGGCTCAGCCTCACTCGGCACGGGAGCGTCGTGTCCCTCGTGGGGTCGGAGACCGATCGCCGCCGCCTCCTCAGCCGCATGTTTCGCGAGGAGAGCAAACGGGGTCTTCTTGAACTCGCGGAAATTCAGCGCGAATTCGCGTCCACGAGCCTGGAAGCGTTCAAGACCGATCTCATCGAGATGCTCGACACTCAGGGATATTTCGTCAACGAGTTCGGCACGAACAACGTGCTGCTGCATGTTGCCATCGCCGTGGATCGGGTGGGCAAGCGCACCGCCGGCGGTGTGGCACCGGGCGCGCCCGAGGTGGGGCGTGCGAGTGACGCTCACGACGCATCCGCTTCGACACTCTCCGCCACCATGCACACAGCTCTCGCGGAGCTTATTGACACCCACTTTGCGGTGGTGCTGGGCGCGCCCGACATCGCGTATCTGGTGGCGCTGCTGAAGACCCGGGTGGTCACTCCGGGAAACGATCACGTTGCCGACGTGCTGGCACAAACGTTCGCCCGTCCCGATGACCTGGCCGTTGTGCGTCGCATTGTGAGCCAGGCGAGCGAGGAATATCTCGTCGAACTCGATGACGAGGACTTCATCACCCGCCTCACCCTGCACGTGCGCAACCTCATTGACCGGGCCCAGGTGAGCGAGTTTGCACGCAATCCGCTGACGCGATCGATCAAGACCTCCTACCCGATGACGTATGAGCTCGCCGTGTTCATTGCCAGTGAGCTGCAGCGGCAGGAGCAGATCCTCATCAACGATGACGAGATTGCCTACATCGCCATGCATGTGGGGGCGCATCTGGAACAGCAGTCGCACACCGCCGAGCGCCTCTCCTGCATCATCGTGTGCCCGAACTATTACACGATGCACGTGCAACTACGCCAGCGCATCGAGCGGGTGCTGGGTGACGACCTCGTGGTTATTGCGCAGATCACCCGCAGCGACGTGCACTGGAAAGACCTGCGCGCAGACCTCGTGCTCACCACCATCGAACCGCCGGTGCCGGGCGAGGGTGTCATCGTCATTCAGCCGTTCCTCACCGAGGGCGACATTGACCGCATTCGGCAGGCGGCCATTCGCGTACGTCGACTGCGCCGCCGAGCCCAGATCAGAGATGACCTGCTGCAGTTCTTCCACGAATCACTGTTCCTCCGCAACTTTTCCGCGCCCGACGAAGAGTCCATGATTCGTCATCTGGGCGCGCGCATGGTGCAGCACGGGGTGATCGACCAGGCCTACGTGAACGGCGCGCTCGAACGGGAGCGGATGTCGTCCACGGCATTCACCGACAATCTCGCCGTTCCCCACGCCATGGCCATGACCGCAGAGCGCACGTCGATCGCCATCGTCGTGAACGACTCCCCCATGGACTGGGGTGACAGCCGCGTCACCGTCGTGGCGCTGATTGCGTTCAGCGCCGACGGACGAGCCTCATTCCAGGCTGTCTTCGACCAGTTCGTGGAGGTTTTCACTGAGCGCGCCGACGTGCAGCAGCTGATCAAGCGGTCTGTGGACTTTCCGTCCTTCATCGACGCGCTCGTGCAGCTCATGGACAAATAGGTACCGTCGGGCCGACATCCGCCTCGCGCCACTCGTTTGGCCGCGCGGCCCGTGTGTGAACAGGTGCCGCGCGACCAAACGAGTGCCGCGACGGTTTGTGCCCGGGCTGCGGTGCGGCGGACGCGATTTACGGAATGGGGACGGGCACAATGCCGAACTGCGCGAGACCGGCTGCTCCGCCGTCTTCGGCAGTGAGCACCCAGATGCCGTCATTGTGCACGGCAATGCTGTGCTCCCAGTGCGCCGCGGCCATGCCGTCCGCCGTGGCGACGGTCCAGTCATCGGGACGCACGTTCGTTTCGATGGATCCCATCACCACCATAGGCTCAATGGCCACCACAAGTCCCGGCTTGATCTGCGGGCCGCGAGAACTCACCCGGTAGTTGAACACCGGCGGGTTTTCATGCATCGAGCGGCCGATGCCGTGACCCACGTAGTCCGTCAGGATCCCGTAGGAACCCTGGCTCTCCACGTAGTCTTCAATCGCGTCGCCCACTTCATTGAGCCAGCGGCCGGTTGCCAGCACGGCGATGCCGTGCCACAGAGACTGCTCCGTGACGTCAGAGAGCTTCTGACGCTCGGCCACCACGTCGGGCCGGGATGCGTCGGGGATCACAACGGTGAACGCGGCATCGCCGTTCCACCCGTCAATAATGGCTCCGCTGTCAATGGAGACGATGTCGCCGGCCAGCAGCACCCGGCCGGTCGGGATACCATGAACGACCTCATCATTGACGGAGGCACACACCGTGTGGTGGTAACCCTCTTCAAGCTTGAAGTTGGGCAGTCCGCCCAGAGCCACGATCGCGGCTTCGGCCGCTGCATCCAGGTCGAGGGTGGTGGCGCCGGGGACCGCTGCGGCCCGGGCCGCAGCGAGCGACGCCGCCGTGGCCAGACCGGGTGCGACCATGAGGCGCAGTTGCGCCGGGTTTTTGTAAATTGAGCGACGAAAGCTCACAGAATTCCTACAGACTAGCTACGAAGCGTTCGCAGCCTTTTCGATGGTGTTGGAAGCGTGCAATCCGCGGTCGGCAAGCGCCGCGAGGATCCGGTCGGTGACAACGTCCACGGCACCGAGGCCGTCAATGGTGACAACGACACCGCGAGCACTGTATATATCGATCAGCGGAGCGGTCTGCTCCGCGTAGACGCCCATGCGGTGACGAATCACGTCGGCAGTGTCATCGGCGCGGCCCTGCTCCTCGGCGCGCTTCAGCAGGCGAGAAACGACCTCGTCGGTGTCCGCGGTGATGAGCACGACGGCATCAAGCTTTGTACCCTCCGCCTCAAGCAGACGATCCAGCTCGGCAACCTGATCCGTGGTGCGCGGATAGCCGTCGAGCAAAAAACCGGCGGCGGCATCCGCTTCCTCGAGGCGATCCTTCACGATGGCATTGGTCAACGAATCCGGAACGTACGCACCGGCGTCGATGAAGGCCTTCACCTGCAGTCCGAGTGCGGTTTCATTCTTCACGTTGAAACGAAAGATGTCGCCGGTGGAGACCGCGGGAACAGCAAAGGCTTCAGCCAGGCGAGTGGCCTGCGTACCTTTTCCTGCACCGGGCGGACCGATCAAGAGCAGTCGGGTCATTTAAGGAGTCCCTCATAATGTCGCTGTTGCAGTTGCGAGTCGATCTGCTTGACCGTCTCGAGCCCCACGCCGACCACGATCAGAATGCTCGCGCCGCCGAAGGGGAAGTTCTGATCTGCCCCGATTACCGAGAAAGCAATGAGAGGAAGAAGCGCGATAAGTCCGAGGTAGATCGCGCCCGGGAGCGTGATGCGGGTCAGGACGAAATCGAGGTATTCCGCGGTGGGGCGACCGGCGCGAATACCCGGAATGAATCCGCCGTACTTCTTCATGTTGTCGGCAACTTCTTCGGGGTTGAAGGTAATTGCCACATAGAAGTAGGTGAAGCCGATGATCAAGAGGAAGTACATGGCCATGTACAGCGGCTGGTCGCCACCAGTGAGGTTGTTGGAGATCCACACCACCCACGGGATGGGCTCGGTGCCGGCTGCCGGCTGGTTGAACTGAGCGATCAGCGCGGGCAGGTACAGCAGCGACGACGCAAAGATCACCGGGATAACGCCGGCCATGTTGACCTTGATCGGAATGTACGTGTTGTTGCCGCCGTAGGTGCGGCGTCCTACCATCCGCTTGGCATACTGCACCGGGATGCGGCGCTGCGATTGCTCCACGAACACCACCGCGGCCACGACCAGCAATCCGACCGCAATCACGATGAGGAGGACGTCGAGGCCCTGCGTGCTACCGATGGAGGCAAGCGAGGTGGGGAAGAGTGCCGCGATGGACGTGAAGATCAACAGCGACATTCCGTTGCCCACGCCGCGCTCGGTGACGAGCTCGCCCATCCACATGATGACGCCGGTTCCGGCCGTCATGGTGATCACCATGAGCATGATGGCGTACCAGGCGTCGTTGGTGATGAGCTGCGTGCACTCGGCGCTAGCGGATGTCCCGAAGAGGGCGCCGCTCCTGGCCACGGTAATCAGCGTGGTCGACTGCAAAATACCGAGCGCAATGGTGAGGTAACGCGTGTACTGGGTCAGAGTGCTCTGGCCCGAGGCACCCTCTTTATAGAGGGTGTCAAAGTGTGGGATGACCACGCGCAGGAGCTGCACGATGATCGATGCGGTGATGTACGGCATGATGCCGAGTGCGAACACCGAAAGTTGGAGCAGCGCGCCACCGCTGAAGAGGTTCACCAGCTCGTAGAGGCCGCTGGCTCCCTGGTTGGCTGCAAGACAAGCCTGCACATTACCGAAGTCCACGAAGGGGGCGGGGATGAACGAGCCCAGACGGAACAAGGCAATAATGCCCAGTGTGAAGCCGATCTTCTTGCGAAGGTCAGGCGTGCGGAAAATCCGCGCAATGGCGCTAAACAACGAAGGCCTCCAGTTTGTAACGTAAATCGAGCTTAACGCAGATCGAGCCTGCCGCGATCCACCAATGATTTTCGATTGGTAGCTCCGACAGGCTCGACTGGTGTGACTAAGGAATTACTTTACAGATCCACCAGCGGCGACGATCTTCTGCAGTGCTGAGCCAGAGACCTTGTCGACCGATACGGTCAGCTTGACTGTAATGTCCCCGTCGCCGAGAACCTTTACCTTTTCGTTGTCGCGGACTGCACCCTTGGCAACCAGGTCGGCGATGGTGACATCTCCTCCGGTCGGGTACAACTCTTCCAGACGGCCCAGGTTTACAACCTGGTACTCCACCCGGAACGGGTTCTTGAATCCACGCAGTTTCGGGGTGCGCATGTGCAGAGGCATCTGCCCACCCTCGAAGCCGATGCGCACGTTGTAGCGTGCCTTCGTACCCTTGGTTCCACGACCCGCGGTCTTACCCTTGGATCCTTCACCACGGCCCACGCGCTGGCGGGCCTTCTTGGCTCCGGGAGCCGGGCGAAGGTGGTGTACCTTCAGCACGTGCTCACGGGGTTCCGTCGGCTCGGCCTTCACTGCAGCAGCAGCGGGGGCCTTCTTAGCGGCAGCCTTAGGAGCTGCTGCCTTCTTCGTGGCGGGCTTGTCGGCTACCGTCTTGGTAGCTTCCTTCTCGTCAGCCATTAGTCAATCTCCTCGACCTTCACGAGGTGAGCGACGGTGTTGACGTAGCCACGGTTCTGCGAGTTGTCCTCGCGGATTGTGACGGCGCCAATGCGTCGAAGACCCAGGCTGCGAAGCGTGTCGCGCTGGTTCTGCTTCTCACTAATTTTGGACTTGATCTGTGTGATCTTCAGCTGAGCCATCAGGCACCTGCCTTTGCTGTTGCTGCAGCAGCTGCTGCGGCGGCATCGGCACGGAGGAAACGGGCCGGGGCCACGTCCTCGTATGCGAGGCCACGACGAGCGGCAACCGCACGCGGCTCTTCGAGCTGGTGCAGTGCTGCAACGGTGGCGTGCACGATGTTGATGGTGTTCGACGAACCGAGCGACTTGCTCAGCACGTCGTGGATGCCAGCGCACTCCAGTACGGCGCGAACCGGGCCACCGGCGATAACGCCGGTACCTGCTGCGGCCGGACGAAGCAGAACAACGCCGGCTGCGGCCTCACCCTGCACGGGGTGCGGGATGGTCAGGCCAACGCGCGGAACGCGGAAGAAGTTCTTCTTCGCTTCTTCGACGCCCTTGGAGATAGCGGTCGGGACCTCGCGGGCCTTACCGTATCCAACGCCGACTAGGCCATTACCGTCGCCAACGACGACGAGTGCGGTGAAGCTAAAGCGACGACCACCCTTGACGACCTTTGACACGCGGTTGATGGTGACGACGCGCTCCAGGAACTGGCTCTTGTCGGCATCGCGGCTTCCGCGGTCCTTGTTCGGGTTGCGCTCACGGCCACCACGACGAGCCTCGCGGGGCTCGTTCTGTGCGGGTGCCGTGGAAGCAGCGGTTTCCACCGGTGCTTCGGCGACTGCAGCGGGTGCAGTGGTTTCAGTCTTGCTGGTTTCAGTGCTCACAGGTTCAATCCACCCTCTCGAGCTCCATCAGCGATGGCTGCGACGCGACCCGCGTACTTGCTGCCACCACGGTCAAATACAACGGACTCGATCCCGGCGGCTTTCGCGCGCTCAGCAACAAGTTCGCCGACCTTGCGGGCCTTGGCGGTCTTGTCACCATCGAAGGTGCGCATGTCAGTCTCAAGAGTGGATGCCGACGCGAGGGTGAAACCCTTGCTGTCGTCAACGACCTGAACGAATACGTGACGTGCCGAACGCGTGACTACGAGGCGCGGGCGAAGCGCCGTTCCCTCGACCTTCTTGCGAAGACGTGTGTGCCTGCGTCCGCGGGCAGCAGACTTGCTCTTGCCTCTAGTTCCCAGTCCCATGGCTACTTACCGCTCTTTCCGGCCTTGCGGCGAACAATCTCGCCGGCGTAACGCACACCCTTGCCCTTGTAAGGCTCAGGCTTGCGAATCTTACGAATGTTGGCGGCGACCTCGCCGACAGCCTGCTTGTCGATACCGCTGACCGTGAGCTTGTTGACGCTCTCAACGGTCAAAACGATTCCCACGGGGGGTTCGACGACGACCGGGTGCGAGAAGCCGAGGGCGAACTCAACAGAGGTGCCCTTCTGGGCTGCACGGTAACCGGTACCAACGATTTCGAGGCCCTTGGTGTAACCAACGGTGACACCAATGATCTGGTTGTTGATCAGGGTGCGAGTCAGACCGTGCAGCGAACGCGAGACGCGCTCGTCGTTCGGACGGGTGACGAGAACGTGACCGTCCTCGATCTTGACCTCGATGGGCTTGGCGACGACGAGCGCAAGCTCACCCTTCGGGCCCTTGACGGAGACGGCCTGGCCGTCAGCCACAACCGTGACCCCAGCGGGGATCGGGATGGGGAGTCTTCCAATACGTGACATTGCGGGTTACCACACGTAGGCGAGAACTTCTCCGCCTACGCCCTTCTTCTCAGCCTGGCGGTCGGTGAGCAGACCGCTGGAGGTGGACAGGATGGCAACGCCGAGGCCGCCGAGAACCGTGGGGATCTCAGTCGACTTTGCGTACACGCGCAGCCCGGGCTTGGAAACCCGCTTGATGCCCACGATGGAGCGCTCACGGTTCGGACCGAACTTAAGGTCGAGGGTGAGGGTCTGGCCAACGCGAGCGTCCGTTACGGTCCAGGCTGAAATGTAGCCCTGTGCCTTGAGGATGTCAGCGATGTGCGCTTTCAATTTGCTGTTCGGCATCGACACGGTGTCGTGGTACGCCGAGTTAGCGTTGCGCAGTCTGGTCAGCATGTCTGCGACCGGATCTGTCATTGTCATTTGTGGTGCCTTTCTCGCCTGGTTTCGTTCACCCGTTACACGGATGACGACCTGTGGTGGTGAGGGGGCCGGTCGGATGACCGGCCCCCGAGGTGAAGTTATTACGCTGGACCTGAAGTCCTCAACAAGTTGAGATCCTTACTAAGCGCAAGCTCCCAACACTAGTCGAATTTGACGACTGGTTTGTTGACTACTTGGTTTCGGCCGTCTTGAACGGGAAGCCGAGCGCCTTGAGCAGCGCGCGACCCTCGTCGTTGTTCTGGGCGGTCGTCACAACAGTGATGTCCATTCCGCGAACACGGTCGATACGGTCCTGGTCGATCTCGTGGAACATAACCTGCTCCGTGAGACCGAACGTGTAGTTTCCCGCGCCATCGAACTGCTTGTCCGACAGGCCGCGGAAGTCGCGGATACGCGGAAGAGCGAGGCTCAGCAAGCGATCCAGGAACTCCCACATGCGGTCGCCACGAAGGGTGACGTGCGCGCCAATGGGCTGGCCCTCACGCAGTTTGAACTGCGCAATGGACTTGCGAGCCTTGGTGACCTGCGGCTTCTGGCCGGTGATCTTGGTGAGGTCAGAAACCGCACCATCCATCACCTTGCCGTCGCGAGCTGCTTCTCCGACACCCATGTTGACAACAATCTTTGTCAGCGTGGGGATGCGGTGAACGTTCGTGAATCCAAGGTCAGCGGAAAGCTGAGCGCGAATCTCGCTCGTGTACTTCTGCTTGAGCCGCGGCTGGATTTTGCCAGCCGGAGCCGCAGCTTCTGTTGCTACTGCGGAGTCAGTCATTAGAGGTCCTTACCCGACTTCTTTGCGTAACGAATGCGGACAGTCTTAGCGACGCCGTTCTGCGTTACCTCTTCGGTGCGGAAGCCAACGCGTGTCGGCTTCTTGGTCTCCGGGTCAACGATCGCAACGTTGGACACGTGAATGGGTGCCTCGAACGTCTCGATGCCGCCGGTCTTGGTGCCGCGCTGGGTCTGGCCAACGCGAACGTGCTTGGTCACGAAGTTGATGCCCTCAACGAGGACACGGTTCTTCTCGACGTCAACAGAGATGATCTTGCCCTGCTTGCCACGGTCTCCGCCGCGAGCCTGGCTACGGCCGGTGATGACCTGGACGAGGTCGCCCTTTTTGATTCTGGCCATGATTAAATAACCTCCGGTGCCAGTGAAATGATCTTCATGAACTTCTTGTCGCGAAGCTCGCGACCGACCGGTCCGAAGATTCGGGTGCCACGAGGGTCACCGTCAGCCTTCAAGATCACTGCAGCGTTCTCATCGAACTTGATGTAGGAGCCGTCTGGACGACGCGTCTCCTTCTTGGTGCGAACGATGACAGCTTTGACGATGTCACCCTTCTTGACGTTGCCGCCCGGGATGGCGTCCTTGACCGTGGCGACAATGACGTCGCCCAGTCCGGCGTAACGACGGCCGGAGCCTCCGAGAACGCGGATGGTCAGGAGTTCCTTGGCACCGGTGTTGTCGGCAACCTTGACGCGTGATTCTTGCTGAAGCATTTTGTTACTCCTCTGTAGTCAAGTAAGCGCGAGGCTTACTTGGCCTTCTCAAGAATCTCGACCAGGCGCCAGCGCTTGGAGGCGCTCAGCGGACGGGTCTCACTGATCAGGACCAGGTCACCGATGCCGGCGGTGTTCGCCTCATCGTGAGCCTTCAGCTTGGACGTACGGCGGATGACCTTGCCGTACAGCGGGTGCTTCACGCGGTCTTCGACCACGACAATGATGGTTTTATTCATCTTGTCGCTGGTCACGTAGCCACGCAGCGTCTTGCGGTAACCGCGAACGAGAGCTTCAGTCTCGGCTGCGACGACCTTATCGTCAGTCTTCGCCATGACTAGGCCTCCTTCGTGTCGACGGTCTCGGCGGCGGCGTCGTCGGTGGACTCCACTGCTGCCTTGGCCTTCTTGGTCTTCTTCTCAGCCTTTTCAGCCTTGGCCGGAGCCTCGACTGCAACGGGAGTGGCACGAATGCCCAGCTCACGTTCGCGGAGAACGGTGTAGATGCGAGCGATGTCGCGCTTCACGGCGCGCAGGCGGCCGTGGCTTTCGAGCTGGCCGGTGGCCGACTGGAAGCGCAGGTTGAACAGCTCTTCCTTGGCCTTCTTCAGCTCTTCGAACAGTCGCTCATTTTCAAAAGTATCGAGCTCGACTGGGGCGAGCTCCTTGGTGCCGATCGCCATTATGCGTCGCCCTCCTCGCGCTTGATGATGCGTGCCTTGAGGGGCAGCTTGTGAATAGCGCGGGTCAGTGCCTCGCGAGCAACGGCGTCAGTGACACCGCTCAGCTCGAAAAGAACGCGACCCGGCTTGACGTTGGCAACCCACCACTCGACAGAACCCTTACCGGAACCCATGCGGGTTTCGGCCGGCTTCTTCGTAAGCGGACGGTCAGGGTAGATGTTGATCCACACCTTTCCGCCACGCTTGATGTGACGCGTCATGGCGATACGAGCGGACTCGATCTGACGGTTGGTCACATAAGCGGGGGTCATCGCCTGGATACCGTACTCACCGAACGACACCGTGGTGCCACCGGTTGCGTGGCCGGTACGGCCGGGGTGGTGCTGCTTGCGGTGCTTGACTCTACGTGGAATCAACATGGTTATGCCTCAACTCCTGCTGCGGCCGGAGCCGCTGCCGCTGCCGCCGGCGCCTCAGCGCGAGGAGCACGACGTGGTCGGTCGTCACGACGCTCGGGGCGGGACGACTTAGCGTTGGCCTGCTCGCGAGCGAGTTCCTTGTTGGTGATGTCGCCCTTGTAGATCCAGACCTTCACGCCGATACGGCCGAAGGTGGTCTTGGCCTCGTAGAAGCCATAGTCGATGTTCGCGCGAAGCGTGTGCAGAGGCACACGTCCTTCGCGGTAGAACTCCGAACGGCTCATCTCAGCGCCACCGAGACGACCGGAAACCTGGATGCGAACACCCTTGGCTCCGGCGCGCTGGGCACCCTGCAGGCCCTTACGCATCGCGCGGCGGAAAGCCACACGAGCGGAGAGCTGCTCGGCAATGCCCTGAGCAACAAGCTGTGCATCCTGCTCGGGGTTCTTGACCTCGAGGATGTTCAGCTGGATCTGCTTGGCGGTGAGCTTTTCGAGGTCAGAGCGGATGCGCTCGGCTTCGGCGCCGCGACGACCAATCACGATGCCCGGACGGGCGGTGTGAATGTCAACACGGACACGATCGCGAGTGCGCTCGATCTCAATGCGAGAAACGCCGGCACGGTCGAGGCTGGTGCTCAACAGGCTGCGGATCTTGACGTCTTCAGCGACGAAGTCGCTGTAACGCTGGCCCGGCTTCGTGCTGTCGGAGAACCAACGCGACACGTGGTCGGTGGTGATTCCCAGACGGAAGCCATAGGGATTTACTTTCTGACCCATTACTTCGTACCCTCCTCAGGAGTGGTGAGCACAACCGTGATGTGGCTGGTGCGCTTCTTGATTTCGAAAGCGCGACCCTGTGCACGAGCCTGGAAGCGCTTGAGGGTCGTACCCTCGTCAACGAATGCCCGGCTGATGAACAGGTCCTGCTCGTCCAGATACGTGTTCGCAGCATCTGCCTTGACCCGGGCGTTGGCGATGGCCGAGGCCACCAGCTTGTATACCGGATCGGACGCACCCTGGGGTGCGAACTTCAGAATGCCCAGCGCTTCGTGCGCCTGCTTGCCGCGAATCAAGTTGACAACGCGACGAGCCTTCTGGGGGGTAACGCGGATGTGACGCACGCGTGCGATCGACTCCACCATTTCTTCTCCTCCTTCACGTCACCGCGCTAGCGGCGACGGCCCTTCTTGTCGTCCTTCACGTGTCCACGGAAGGTGCGCGTGGGGGCGAACTCACCGAGTTTGTGCCCAACCATGCTCTCGGTGACGAACACCGGGATGTGCTTGCGACCGTCGTGCACTGCGATGGTGTGTCCGAGCATGTCGGGGATAATCATCGAGCGGCGCGACCAGGTCTTGATTACGTTCTTGCTCTTGGCCTCGTTCGCCGTGACAACCTTGCGGAGCAGGTGGTCGTCAACGAATGGGCCTTTCTTAAGACTGCGTGGCATCGTCTACTCCTACTTACGCTTCTTGCCGACGGTGCGGCGACGAACGATGAGCTTGTCGCTTTCCTTGTTCGGGTGGCGGGTGCGCCCTTCCTTCTGGCCCCACGGGGTGACCGGGTGACGTCCACCGGACGTCTTACCCTCTCCACCACCGTGCGGGTGGTCGACCGGGTTCATGGCTACACCACGAACTGTCGGGCGAACACCTTTCCAGCGCATACGGCCGGCCTTGCCCCAGTTGATGTTCGACTGCTCGGCGTTGCCGACCTCGCCGATCGTTGCGCGGCAGCGTGCGTCGACGTTACGGATTTCTCCGGACGGCAGACGAAGCTGGGCGTAAACACCCTCCTTCGCGACGAGACGAACCGACGAACCAGCGGAGCGGGCCATCTTGGCGCCACCACCCGGACGCAGCTCGATCGCGTGAATGATGGTACCGGTGGGGATGTTCTTCAACGGCAGGTTGTTACCGGGCTTGATGTCAGCCCCGGCTCCCGACTCGATGATGTCGCCCTGGCTGAGCTTGTTCGGCGCGATGATGTAACGCTTCGTGCCGTCAACGAAGTGCAACAGCGCAATGCGCGCCGTGCGGTTCGGGTCGTACTCGATTTCGGCAACGCGAGCGTTGACGCCATCCTTGTCGTTGCGCTTGAAGTCGATCACACGGTACTGGCGCTTGTGGCCACCACCAATGTGACGCGTCGTGATGCGCCCCTGGTTGTTACGTCCACCGGTCTTGGAGAGCGGCCGCAGAAGCGACTTCTCCGGGGTGGAGCGAGTGATTTCCGCGAAGTCGGCAACGGATGAACCGCGACGACCCGGGGTCGTGGGCTTGTACTTACGAATAGCCATTTCTGTTCCTCTTGTCCGCGCCGCTTAGCCGACGGCCGTGAAGATGTCGATGGAGCCGGACTTGAGCGTGACAATGGCACGCTTGGTGTCCTTGCGCTTGCCCATTCCGAACTTGGTGCGACGGGTCTTGCCCACGCGGTTCAGGGTGTTGATCGAAGCGACCTCTACCTTGAAGATGGACTCGATCGCGAGCTTGATCTCCGTCTTGTTCGAACGGGGATCAACGATGAAGGTGTACTTACCCTCGTCGATCAGGCCGTAGCTCTTCTCAGAGACGACCGGAGCGATGATGATGTCGCGGGGGTCCTTGTTAATCGCGGTAGCCATTATGCGGACACCTCTTCCTTCTTGGTCTTGCTCGCCACGAACGCGTCGAAGGCGCCCTTGGTGAAGACGATGTCGTCGCTGACGAGAACGTCATAGGCGTTGAGCTGGTCCCACGAGAGGATGTGAACCGTCGGGAGGTTGCGAATGCTTCGCAGCGTCATCTCGTCGGTGCGCTCGAGAACAACAAGAACGTGCTTGGTGCTGGCGATCTGCGTGAGCAGGGCCTGAGCGGTCTTGGTGTGGGGAGTCTCGCCCGTGAAGAGCGACTCAACGATGTGCAGGCGGCCGCCACGTGCGCGGTCGGACAGTGCACCCTTGAGGGCTGCGGCGATCATCTTTTTCGGGGTGCGCTGGTCGTAGCTGCGAGGCGTCGGTCCGTGGACGATGCCACCACCGGTCATCTGAGGAGCACGGATCGAGCCCTGACGAGCGCGACCGGTTCCTTTCTGCTTGAACGGCTTGCGACCAGCACCGGAAACTTCTCCACGGCGCTTGACCTTGGAGGTTCCCTGACGTGCGGCAGCGAGCTGCGCAACAACGACCTGGTGGATGAGCGGAATGTTGGCCGCGACGTCAAAGAGTTCGGCGGGCAGCTCAGCAGAGCCGGCCTTCGCGCCCTTGGCGTCGAGGATGTCGAGTGCAGTAGTCATATTAACTAAGCTCCCTTCACTGCGTTGCGGACGAATACGAGTCGGCCACGAGCACCGGGAACGGCGCCCTTGACGAGCATGACGCCCTTGTCGGCGTCAACCGAGTACACCTTGAGGTTCAGCACGGTAACGCGTTCGCCACCCATACGACCGGCCATGCGCATGCCCTTGAAGACACGGCTGGGGGTCGACGAAGCACCGATGGAACCGGGCTTACGGTGGTTGCGGTGCGAACCGTGAGAGGAGGAGACACCCTTGAAGTTGTGACGCTTCATAACACCGGCGAAACCCTTACCCTTGCTGGTGCCCATGACATCAACCTTGGTACCGGCAGCGAACACACCGTCAACGGTGAGCTCCTGTCCCAGGGAGTAGTCAGCGGCATCCGCGGTGCGGAGCTCGGTGATGTGACGGCGAGGCGTGACGCCAGCCTTGTCAAAGTGACCGGCAAGGGGCTTATTGACCTTGCGCGGGTCGATGGCACCGGCGGCGATCTGAACGCCGTTGTAGCCGTCGACGGCCTTGGTGCGAATCTGCGTGACAACGTTCGGCGCGATCTCGATGACGGTCACGGGAACAAGCTTGTTGTTCTCGTCCCACACCTGGGTCATGCCGAGCTTCTTGCCGAGGAGACCCTTGGTGGTCTTGGTATCGGAGTAAGACATCGCGGGCCCTAGAGCTTGATCTCGATGTTGACGTCGGCCGGAAGGTCGAGGCGCATAAGCGAGTCAACGGCCTTCGGAGTCGGGTCAATGATGTCGATCAGACGCTTGTGGGTGCGCATTTCAAAGTGCTCCCGGCTGTCCTTGTACTTGTGCGGAGAACGGATAACACACACCACGTTCTTCTCGGTCGGAAGCGGCACCGGGCCGACGACCGTAGCGCCCGCACGGGTCACTGTGTCGACGATCTTGCGCGCCGAAATGTCGATGACCTCGTGGTCATACGACTTAAGTCGAATGCGGATCTTCTGTCCCGCCATGTCGAACTCTCTCTCTGTTGAGGCGTCTTACATACAACTGCAGGATGTGCAGAGGTTGCATTGGACGCCGTAGTAGCACTGCTGCTGATCGCACCACTGTTCATATGTCAATTTCGACCCACGCCAATAAATTGACCCGAGCCGATCACCGCCGACTCCCAGAGCAGAACCTGGGGAACGGCATGAAAATCACACCGCTCAGAACGTTGATTTAGGCTGCGTTCTGCTACCCACGGCCTAACCTGAGCCCCCATCTCCCGGTGAAGGGAACGAGACGCGGCTATGCACTGCCTGGTAGTGATTCCGGGCCGCGCGGACGCGACGCCCGAAAATACTGAACTAGATGATTCTGCCACATACCGGGGCCGCATGCAACCCGCGCGTGTCGGAATCGGTAGATCGCGCCCTTTCCTATGTCCAGGCACAAAAAAGGGCCACATCCCGAAGGATGCGGCCCTTTTCTTACTTCACACTGGCTCGACGAGCGAGCCGGCAGAAAGGGGTGTTACTTGAGGATCTTCGTCACGGTTCCGGCGCCGACGGTGCGGCCACCTTCACGGATAGCGAAGCCGAGGCCCTCTTCCATGGCGATCGGCTGAATCAGCGCGACGTTCATGTCGGTGGTGTCGCCAGGCATGACCATCTCGGTGCCCTCAGGCAACGTGATGACGCCGGTGACGTCGGTGGTGCGGAAGTAGAACTGCGGGCGGTAGTTCGCGTAGAACGGGTTGTGACGTCCACCCTCGTTCTTGCTGAGGATGTACGCGGTGCCCTCGAAGTCGGTGTGCGGCGTAACCGAACCCGGCTTGACGACAACCTGGCCGCGCTCAACGTCTTCGCGCTTCGTGCCACGAAGAAGAAGTCCACAGTTCTCGCCGGCCCAAGCCTCGTCGAGCTGCTTGTGGAACATCTCGACACCAGTAACCGTGGTCTTCTGCGTGGCACGGATGCCAACGATCTCGACCTCGGAGTTGATCTTGAGCGTTCCACGCTCGGCGCGGCCCGTAACAACGGTTCCACGGCCGGTGATCGTGAAGACGTCCTCGATCGGCATCAAGAACGGCTTGTCCTTGTCGCGGATGGGGTCGGGGATGAAGTCATCAACGGCCTGCATCAGCGTGAGGATGTTCTCGGTCCACTTCTCGTCGCCCTCGAGCGCCTTGAGTGCGGACACAGCAACAACGGGAGCGTTGTCGCCATCGAAGCCCTGGCTGGAAAGCAACTCGCGAACTTCGAGCTCAACGAGCTCCATGATCTCTTCGTCGTCAACCATGTCGGCCTTGTTCAGCGCGACGAGCAGGGTGGGGACGCCAACCTGCTTGGCGAGCAGAACGTGCTCACGGGTCTGAGCCATCGGGCCGTCAGTAGCGGCAACCACGAGGATTGCGCCGTCCATCTGAGCAGCACCGGTGATCATGTTCTTGATGTAGTCAGCGTGGCCCGGAGCATCGACGTGCGCGTAGTGGCGTTTGTCGGTCTCGTACTCAACATGCGAGATGTTGATCGTGATGCCGCGCTGGCGTTCCTCGGGAGCCGAGTCAATCGACGCGAAGTCGCGCTGAACGTTGATCTTGGACGGGAACTTATCGGCAAGAACCTTGGAGATCGCTGCAGTCAGCGTGGTCTTTCCGTGGTCAACGTGACCGATCGTTCCGATGTTTACGTGCGGCTTTGTCCGCTCGAACTTGGCCTTGGCCACTGTGGGTCCTCCTCAGGACTCGCGTGCAAATACTCGACTGTTTTTGTGAACAATCGGAGGATGCGCTGGATGTGTCTACTTATGTTACTCGGGCCAGGTGGCCTAAGCGATTCGGCCCGAGGGCCACCGTAAAGGCTATTCGCCCTTGTTCTTGTTGATGATCTCGTCGGCTACAGCCTTCGGGACCTCCGCATAGCTCTCGAAAGTCATCGAGTACACGGCACGGCCTGAGGTCTTCGACCGCAGGTCACCGATGTATCCGAACATCTCGGAGAGGGGGACGTGTGCGCGAATTACCTTCACGCCCTGTGCGTCCTCCATGGTCTGAATCTGCCCACGACGCGAGTTGAGGTCTCCAATAACGTCACCCATGTATTCCTCAGGGGTACGTACTTCGACGCTCATCAGCGGCTCGAGCAGAACGGGGTTTGCCTTACGAACGGCTTCTTTGAAGCCCATCGAGCCGGCAATCTTGAACGCCATCTCCGAGGAGTCAACGTCGTGTGCGGCACCGTCGAGCAGGCTCGCCCGAACGCCGACCATGGGGTAACCGGCAAGGATACCCACGCGCAGGGCGTCCTGGATTCCGGCATCCACGGAGGGGATGTACTCACGCGGGATACGTCCACCGGTGACCTTGTTCAGGAACTCGTACGACTTCTCAGCAGTGATTTCCATCGGCTCGATCGCGATCTGAATCTTCGCGAACTGGCCGGATCCACCGGTCTGCTTCTTGTGCGTGTAGTCGTGACGCTCGACGGCCTTACGGATCGTCTCGCGGTACGCAACCTGGGGCTTACCCACGTTTGCTTCCACGTTGAACTCACGCTTCATGCGGTCGACGAGGATGTCGAGGTGAAGTTCACCCATTCCCTTGATTACCGTCTGGCCAGTTTCCTGGTTCTGCTCGGTACGGAAGGTGGGGTCTTCTTCAGCAAGCTTCTGAATAGCAAGGCCCAGCTTTTCCTGGTCCTGCTTGGTCTTCGGCTCGATGGCAACCTCGATAACCGGGTCAGGGAACGTCATCGACTCGAGTACGACCTGCTGGTTCGGGTCGCACAGGGTGTCGCCGGTGGTGGTGTCCTTGAGGCCGATGACCGCGTAGATGTGACCGGCGGTAACGAAACCGACCGGGTTCTCCTTGTTGGCGTGCATCTGGAAGATCTTGCCGATGCGCTCCTTCTTGCCCTTGGTCGAGTTGATGACCTGAGCTCCGCTGTCGAGGCGGCCGGAGTACACGCGCACGTAGGTGAGGCGACCGAAGAACGGGTGCACCGCAACCTTGAATGCGAGGGCCGTGAAGGGCTCCTCGGCATCCGGGTGACGCATGATGACCTTTTCCTCGTCGCGCGGGTCGTGTGCCTCAATGGCAGGCACGTCGAGCGGGGTCGGAAGGTAGTCGATAACAGCATCGAGCATCGGCTGAACGCCGCGGTTCTTGAATGCAGAACCACAGAGAACCGGGTAGATCTCGCTGTTGATGGTGAGCTTGCGAATGGCGCCCTTGATCTCGGCGACAGTCAGCTCTTCACCGGCGAAGTAACGCTCCATGAGGGCATCGTCGGTCTCGGCAACGGTCTCGAGGAGGAGCTTGCGGTACTCTGCAGCCTTCTCCACGAGGTCGGCGGGGATTTCTTCGATGGCGTACTTCGAGCCCATCTCCACGTCACCCTTGGAGTCTCCGCGCCAGGTGAGTGCACGCATCTGAACGAGGTCGACAACACCCTCGAAGCTTGACTCTTCACCGATCGGCAGCTGAATGACCAGCGGCTTGGCGCCGAGGCGCTTGATGATGGTGTCAACCGTGAAGTAGAAGTCGGCGCCGAGCTTGTCCATCTTGTTGACGAAGCAAATGCGGGGAACGTCGTACTTGTCGGCCTGACGCCACACGGTTTCGGACTGGGGCTCAACGCCCTCCTTGCCGTCGAATACGGCAACAGCACCGTCGAGGACGCGGAGCGAACGCTCCACCTCAACCGTGAAGTCAACGTGACCCGGGGTGTCGATGATGTTGATCTGGTTGTTGTCCCAGAAACACGTCGTCGCAGCGGAGGTGATCGTGATGCCACGTTCCTGCTCCTGTGCCATCCAGTCCATCGTGGAGGCGCCGTCGTGGGTCTCACCGATCTTGTGGTTGACACCCGTGTAGAACAGGATGCGCTCAGTCGTGGTGGTCTTGCCAGCATCAATGTGAGCCATGATGCCGATATTGCGGACCTTACTCAGGTCGGTGAGCACGTCAAGTGCCACAGGGGTCCTCCGGAAGGGTAGGGGTGGAAAGAGTGGAACAAAGCCCTCGTCGGTTGATCGTGTCGAGACCAGAAGGTGTCGACACGATCAACCAACGAAGATGACTACCAGCGGTAGTGAGCGAAGGCCTTGTTCGCCTCGGCCATTTTGTGAGTGTCTTCACGACGCTTCACAGCGGCACCCAGGCCGTTGCTCGCGTCGAGAATCTCGTTCGTGAGACGCTCGGTCATGGTCTTCTCGCGACGCGCCTTGGCGTAGCTGGTCAACCAACGAAGCGCCAGGGTGTTGGCGCGGTGCGGCTTCACTTCAACGGGCACCTGGTACGTGGAGCCACCAACGCGGCGCGAACGCACCTCGAGGGTCGGGCGCACGTTGTCGAGTGCCTTCTTCAGCGTGACAACGGCATCCAGCTCGTTCTTGGCGGAAACGCCGGCGAGTGCGTCGTAAACGATGCGCTCGGCAAGACCCTTCTTGCCGTCGAGAAGAATCTTGTTGACCAGCTGGCTGACGATGGGGGCACCGTAAACCGGATCTGCTACTACGGGGCGCTTAGGAGCGGGACCTTTACGAGGCATTACTTCTTCTCCATCTTTGCGCCGTAGCGGCTACGAGCCTGCTTGCGGTTCTTGACGGCCTGGGTGTCCAGTGCGCCGCGAATGATCTTGTAACGCACACCGGGAAGGTCCTTAACACGACCTCCGCGCACGAGCACCATCGAGTGCTCCTGCAGGTTGTGGCCCTCGCCGGGAATGTAGGCGGTGACCTCGGTGCCGTTGGACAGCTTGACACGGGCGACCTTACGCAGAGCCGAGTTCGGCTTCTTCGGGGTGGTCGTGTAGACGCGGGTGCAAACGCCGCGCTGCTGGGGGTTGGACTTCAGGGCGGGAGCCTTGGTCTTGGTGACCTTGGGGCTACGGCCCTTTCTGACCAACTGCTGAATGGTGGGCACTAATTACTCCTTGTTATTGCTGCACGGTGACAGCGTTGTGATGGTTAGCATTCGACGTGCCGTCTCCGGAACATCGAGTTCATCTGGACCCGTCGCGCCACACAGATTTTCATCTGAACAGTTCGCTGGGTATGCCGTGGGGGCTGCTCGGTGAGCAAACCCTGCAGTGTGGCTGCCGCGACTGTCTACATGTCTTCATTACTCACGTTCGCAGTAAATCGAGGCACACTTCAGGCGCACGACAAAGCGCACACCTTGCAACAGTAACCTGCCGATGCCCCGCGGTCAAATAGAGCAAACCGTGCTCGCGGACTCAGAAACCACTGGGCCACAGCGGCGAGTTGATCGTGTTCTCAAGGTCGGCGAGCAGCGCCTGAACCTGAGGTTCGACGAACTCGGCGACGGCCGCACGCATCCGCTCTCGATGCCCGGCGAGCTCGGCGCACAACCGGCGTCCAGCCTCGGCGGCGAACTTGTCAGCCAGCGCAACCTCGGCCAAAATAGCGGCCTTCTGTTGCGCGGTCAGGGGCGGGGCAGGTGCTTCCGGCTCGGGGTCCGGCTCGGTCTCGTCGGCGTCCGGCCACGCAGCAAGTTCACCAAACGTGAACAGGTACGGTGCGCCGGGAACGGTGGGCGGATCAATCTCGAGACCGGTGTATTCGGGCTCGAGTCCGTCGGTGGGGCGGTACAGCCGACGCGCACGTCGTGCCTCGTCCAGGCGCAGTTCATGGGCGAGCAGGGGAAGGTTCTTCTCCGTGTACTCATCAACGGATGCGTCCACCACAATTTTCATGCGCATCGCCAGTGCGTGCTGCACCGCGTGCGGAACATCTTCGTTGAGGCCGGCGGCGGCAATGACGGGCGAACCGAAGCATTGCCGGCATAAGCGGGCGCGACTGCGATGAGTTCCTGGCCGCCACCGCGGCAGCCAACGCAACCAGTTATCAACCTCGTGGCTGACCCGCGCCTCTACGGACCGCTCCATGATGCTAAGGATACGCGAAAACAGTGTTACGCGCCCGGTCGTTCCCACGGCCACAGCGGCCGGCCGCCGGAACCCACCTGCGCCGCAAGCAACCAGGAGTACATGAGGGTGACGGCGAAGGCGAAGACCCCCGTGACACCGGCAAAGGGCCCGAAGAGGATCTCAAAACCGAGCGCGGTTGCACTCCGGGTGTCACCCGTTGCGAGGAGCAAAAAAAATGCGCCGGCGATCACAAAAACACCCCAGGTCGCGATGCCCGTGACTGCTGAGTAGCCAAGCATGACGCGCTGCTTCTCGGGCCGGGTGCGTATACCGATCAGCACCATGCGGAGGAGCACGAACACCACAACCACGACCACGATGCTCGGGCCCACGAGAGGACCAGCCTGCGGATCGGCAATCACCTCCCGGTTGGTGAGCAAACTGCCCACCCCGAAAACCGCCACGATCAGCGCCGCGAAAAGCACGGCGGCAAAGATGCTGAGCGTGATGGCGTACTTTTGGTACTCGCGCACGACGTCTCCTTCGGTTCGGCCCCGTACCGACCGCGACCTCGCCGCGAGTCTATCTGGTGCTACTTGGAGAGGTGTGGGCCTTCAGCCAACAGGCGATCGTACTCTGCACGCGCCTCCGTGTTGCGCTTGGTGACGCTCTTGCCGCGCCGGGCAATCCAGGCACCAGTCCAGATGGGAACCTCACGGGCAATGACCGCGGCAGCGATTGCGCCGGGGTTCAGCCACTGGGTCGAGACAAATCGTGCGGCCTCGGCCGGCGAGAGGTTCCAGGCCTGCACGGTGAGGAGCGCTCCTCCGATGTAGGAGAAGTAGACCACGACGGCCACGAGGAACCCGAAGAGCACGTACGCCCACCAGCCTCCGCGGTTCACGATGGCGACCAAAATGGAGAGAGCAAGGAAGAAGAAGATGACCGGAATGTAGAACACCGGGCGCACCGCGAACTCGGTGAACGTGGTGGCTGCCACCGAGAGGGTGGTACTGGTGACACCGGCGATCACGAAGATGGCAATCGAGTAGAGCACAGTAAAGACCGCCGTGGCGAGAAGAGCAATAAGGATTCCTCCACCACGGTTGCTGCGATACACGGGCTTCTGCGGTGCCTGCACATAAATAGGTGTGGGGGCAACGGGAGCAGCGACCGGTATCGTTTCAGCGACTGGCCCTGTTTCCGCAACTGGCCCTGTTTCCGCAACTGGCACGGGCACGTAGGCCGGCTCGACCACGGAGCTGGCGGCAACGGGCTGTGCAGTGGCCTCCGCTATGACGGCCGGGGTGGCCTCGCGCGCGGCAGGCGGCAAAATCAGCGGCGCGACAACGGCCGTGTCGTCGGCCTGGCGAGCACTCTCGGTCGGGGCAGCGTCGCTTCGGGGTGCGTCGC